>DASSPN010000028.1:0-50835 GCA_035699605.1 Nocardioidaceae bacterium
CCGACATCCTGAAGGAGGACCAGGCCCAGAACACGTGCATCTTCAGCATCCCCTTCGCGATGCGGCTGATGGGCGACGTCCAGTCGTACTTCATCCGCCAGAAGGTGCGCAACTACTACAGCGTCTCGATCAGCGGGTACCACATCGCCGAAGCGGGCGCGAACCCGATCAGCCAGCTCGCCTTCACGCTGGCCAACGGGTTCACCTACGTGGAGTCGTACCTGGCCCGGGGGATGGACATCGACGACTTCGCCCCCAACCTGTCGTTCTTCTTCTCCAACGGGATGGACCCGGAGTACTCCGTCATCGGCCGGGTGGCCCGCCGGATCTGGGCCATCGCCATGAAGGAGCGGTACGGCGCCAACGAGCGGTCGCAGAAGCTCAAGTACCACGTGCAGACGTCGGGCCGGTCGCTGCACGCGCAGGAGATGGACTTCAACGACATCCGCACGACGTTGCAGGCCCTCATCGCCATCTACGACAACTGCAATTCGCTGCACACCAACGCCTATGACGAGGCCGTCACCACGCCCTCGCAGGAATCGGTGCGCCGGGCCATGGCCATCCAGCTGATCATCAACCGGGAGTGGGGCCTGGCCATGAACGAGAACCCCCTGCAGGGCTCGTTCATCATCGACGAGCTGACCGACCTGGTCGAGGAGGCGGTGCTCTCCGAGTTCGAGAGCATCTCCGAGCGGGGCGGTGTCCTCGGCGCCATGGAGCTCGGCTACCAGCGGGGCAAGATCCAGGACGAGTCGATGCTCTACGAGCAGCGCAAGCACGACGGCACCCTGCCGATCATCGGCGTGAACACCTTCCGCAACCCGAGGGCCGGAACGGGGGCGCCGCAGGAGGTGGAGCTCGCTCGGGCGACCGAGGAGGAGAAGTCCTCGCAGCTCGACCGCGTGCGCAGCTTCCAGGAGGCGCACCGCGACGAGGCCGAGGTGCAGCTGCAGCGGCTCAAGGACGCGGCCACGTCGGGAGAGAACGTCTTCGCCGTACTCATGGACGCGGCTCGGGTGTGCTCGCTCGGGCAGGTCACCGAGGCGTTCTTCGAGGTGGGTGGGCAGTACCGCCGCAACGTGTGAGCGGCCTGGGTGTCAGGTCACGGGGTCCGGGTAGGGGTCTCCTATGACCGGACACGTAGCCACAGCCGACATCGACATCAGTGCCTCCGCCGCGGACGTGTGGAAGGCGTTGACCGAACCCGACCTGATCGAGAAGTACCTGGTGGGCGCACGGGTCGAGTCCTCCTGGGAACCCGGCACGCCGATCACCTGGAAGGGTGAGTACGACGGACGGTCGTACGAGGACAAGGGCGAGGTGCTCGTCGTCGAGCCGGAGCACCGCCTGGAGGTCACCCACTTCAGCCCGCTGAGCGGACAGCCCGACGCACCGGAGAACTACCACCGCGTGGCCTACGAGATCACCGACCACGGCGACAAGGTGCACCTCACGCTGTCCCAGGACAACAACGCCAGCGAGGACGAGGCCCGGCACTCGGCCGAGACCTGGCGCACGATGCTGGAGAACCTGAAGCGCCTGCTCGAGCGGGACTGACCAGGCTGCGTCAGCGGCCGGGGCCGGGGTGGGGCTTGGGCCCCGGCACCTGCGGCCAGTCCGGGTCCACGCCCGGCATCTCCTCGGGACGCTGGGGCTCGTCCTGGGGCTCGTCCTGCGGCTCGTTCTGCGGCTCGTCGTGGCTGGGCTCTGGGTTCGACGTCGTGCTCATGCTTCGGGAGTACCCCGTCGCTGCGGTGTCAGGCGCGCGCGAGCTGGCCCGTACCGCCGAGGAGCTCGGTCACCCTGGAGAGCAGCTCACTGGGACTGAACGGCTTCATCACGTAGTCGGACGCCCCCGCAGCGAAGCCGCGTTCGATGTCGGCCTGCTGGCTGCGCGCGGTGATCAGGATGACCGGGGTGTCGTGGTAGGCCGGCTCCGCGCGGAGCGCCGTACAGACCTCGACGCCGCTCATCTCCGGCATCATCCAGTCGAGCAGGATCAGATCGGGGTTCTCCCGGCGTGCCGCATCGAGGCCCCGTGTGCCATCCGCGGCAAGGGTCACGTCATAGCCCGCACTCGTCAGCTTGTAGGCGATGAGAAAGCGGATGTCATCGTCATCGTCGACTACGAGAACCTTGGCCACTCCACAACGATGGCACTTCGCTGGCGCGAGGCGAAGAGGGCTACGGCCCTCCGTGGGCCGGGTCCAAGGTCCCTATTCCGGCGACTCAGGCAGTCGGCTCGGAGCCACCCTCCTCGGGCGCCTCCGCCTCGCTGACGTCGGGGTCGGACTCCTCCGGCTGGGCGAGCTCATCGAGCACGGAGGCGTCGTCCTGCTGCGCCGACAGCGGCGGATCAGGGGTCACCGGCCGACCTTCGCTGGCTGCACCCACGTCGCTCTCGCTGATGTCGGCGTCCGCGCCACCGGGGGCGCGAACTGGGTCGCCGTCGACCCGGGGCTCTGGGCGGTCACTGAGGCTCATGTCACGCGTTGTTCCCCGATCCGGCGCCGCCCACACGGAATGCCCCGGGCCACCCGCCGGTTGCCACTGACGTGCCCCTCAAGCTCTCCGTCCTCGACCTCGTGCCCGTCCGCGCCGACCAGACCACCTCCTCGGCGCTCCAGGCGTCGCTCGCGCTCGCGCGGGTGGCCGATGACGCCGGGTACCACCGCTACTGGGTCGCCGAGCACCACAACATGCCTGCCGTGGCGGCCACCAATCCTGCGGTCCTCATCCCGCTCATCGCGTCGGCCACGTCGCGGATCAGGGTGGGCTCGGGTGGCGTGATGCTGCCGAACCACGCCCCTCTCGTGGTCGCCGAGCAGTTCTCACTCCTGGAGGCCGCCTTCCCCGGTCGCATCGACCTCGGCATCGGCCGCGCACCGGGGAGCGACCCCGTCACCAGCTGGGCACTGCGGCTCGGGGGCGGCGGGGTCACCGACGACGCCGTCGAGCACTTCCCGGAGTACGTCGAGAACGTGATCGCGATGATGGAGCCGACCGGGGTCGGCATCCCTCTGCGTGGCCGCACGTACCCTCTCCGCGCCACGCCTGCGGCCGCCTCCCGGCCGCCGGTCTGGCTGCTCGGCTCGTCGGACTACTCGGCGGCACTCGCCGCGAAGCTGGGCCTCCCCTACGTCTTCGCGCACCACTTCTCGGGAGGCGGGACCGAGCAGGCGCTGGCGTCGTACCGCGGCAGCTTCCAGCCGAGCGAGTTCGCCTCCTCCCCCACGACGTTCCTCACCGTGAACGCCTGTGTCGCGCCAACAGCTTCGGAGGCGGAGGCGCTGGCTCGGCCCCAGCTGCTCGCCATGGTCGCGCTGCGGACCGGGCAGGAGCTCACGCCCCAGCGCAGCGTCGAGGAGGCCGCTGCCTACGAGTTGCCCTCCGAGCACCGCGGCCTGTTCGACGCGATGCGGCGGCGCTGGGTGATCGGTACCCCGGACTCGGCCCGCGCCGAGCTGTCGAGTCTCGCCTCCCACTTCGCCGTCGACGAGGTGATGCTCCACCCGGTTGCCGGTGCGCACGAGGGGACACCCTTGGACCGCAGCCCGGGTCGCGAGCAGACACTCGAGCTGCTGGGCGACCTGATGGCAGGCTGACCCCGTGGACGGCGTCGATCTCTTCGCAGGCATCGCCGTGTCGGAGTACGCACTGGCCCTCGACTGGTACGAGCGGCTGCTGGGCGCACCCCCCAGCTTTCACCCCAACGACGTCGAGGCTGTCTGGGAGGTGACCGACCACGGCTACCTGTACGTCGAGCACCTCCCCGAGCGTGCAGGGAAGGCGATGGTCACGCTGTTCGTCAGCGACCTCGCCGAGCGGGTCGCGGGGATCTCGGCCCGGGGCATCGAGCCGGTCCATCAAGAGACTTACGAGAATGGTGTCCGGAAGGTGCTGTACCGGGACCCCGACGGCAACGAGATCGGCCTCGGGGGTGGCCAGGAGACCCCTTCGTAGACGTCCCCACATCCCTGTGTACACGAGCAAAGTTGTCGGAGGGCTCTGGTTGGGTTGATCCATGACGTTGACGATCGACACCGCCGCTGGGGTGCTGTCGGCTGTTCGGTTGTCGCGTCGTGGGGAGCATGAGGAGCAGGTCGCGCAGCTGCCGGGCCAAGGCGGTCGGCAACATCGCCCGTCGCGACCTCGGCATCAACAACCCCGAGACCGCGGCACAACGCACTGAGCTCGTCGTCCACGTCGCCCCCGGCTCGAAGGTTGCTCGGGAGCAGAAGACTGGTGCGCCCATCAGTATCGAGTCGCTGCGGGAAGGGCTGGACAACCCGTTCATGAACGTCGTGGTGAAGCCAGTGGTCGACCTGGCCGAGCACATTCACGTCGCCCAGTACGAAGTCCCGGATCGACTCGCGTTCCAGGTCGACTCCCGCGACCAGACCTGCGCGTTCCCGTGGTGCCAGCGCCCCGCCCGCCGCTGCGACCACGACCACGTGATCCCCTTCGCCCAGGGCGGCACCACCTGCTCGCGCAACGTCGTCCCGGCCTGCCGGCGACATCACCGGTTGAAGACCCACCACGGCAACTGGATCGTGACCGTCCTCGAACCCGGCACCTTCCTCTGGCAATCACCGCACGGCTATCAGTTCCTCCGCGACAACAACGGCACCCGCGACGTCAGCCGTGATGGGCCGCCCGACAGAGCCGGACCCTGATTCGCTGAGTTCGTCGACTCTTCACGCGGTGCGCGGGTGCGCGCGATCATGCCGATGACAGGGCACTCAGACTGAGACTGCGTCGGATCCGGGCTACCAGGTGGCCCCGATCCGACGCGAAGTTCACGGGCCCGCACTGTCACGCCGAGTTGCGCGAGCTGATTCCGTTCCAACTCGTCGTTTCTGAACGCCGGGACGACGAATCCGAACGAACCTGCCGAGGTTCGGGCCATCCCCTTGGTTCGCGTCGTGGAAGAACAGGCAGAAGTGCGTCAATAGGCGACTCGGGACGCTGAAAACCAGACTTCTGCCTGTTCGTCGTCGTGCCCGCTCATGCCTCAGCCCGGTCAACCTACGTCGATCCTGCTCCAAGTTTTCAGTAGCCGGCCACTCCGGCTCGAACCTTCTGCTCTCACACGAGCACACGTTCCACGGCGACGCTCACCTGAACCGGGCGCGAAGCCAGCGGTTCGTCCCTGGGACCAAGCCCTTGGCCTTCGGCACGTCGGCGACCGGCGCCACGCAGAGGGCGGCGCCTCCGGGAAGTGACCACTTCATTGCGTGGTAGACCTGCGACAGCGTGTCGTCGCTGTCCACGAATCCCAGGCCAGGGGCGGTGACCACGATCTCGCGCCATGGGCCAGCCAGGTCTTGGGAGGAGCGGACCTCGTCGAGGTCGGCCGACGTCCACACGACGTACACGGTCATGCTGACGGCGTGCCCCGTCTGGACTCGACACACACCCATGCGCCCCCGCTCGATAGGTTGGCGAAATGGCCGTCGACGATCTCGGTTTCGAGCTGTCCCCGCGCGAGCGACGCCGCGTCGTCAGCCTCGTCCCGTCGCTCACCGAGGCGATCGCGTCGACGAACCGAGAGGCGCTGGTCGGCGCGACGGACTGGTGCACGCACCCCGCCGACCTCGACGTCACGCGCGTGCGCGGCACGAAGAACCCCGACCTCGCCGCGATCGCGGCGCTCGAGCCGGACCTGGTGATCGTCAACCAGGAGGAGAACCGCGAGCTCGACGTACGGCGACTGCGGGAGCGCGGCGTCGACGTGTGGGTGACGCGGATTGAAACCGTTCCGGAGGCGATCACGAGCATGCGGCGGCTGTTCGCCGAGGCGCTGCAGTGGCCGGAGCCGAGCTGGCTCGCCGAAGCCGAGTCGGTGTGGGCGACGCCGGCCGAGCCGCGCGGGAAGGTCGTGGTCCCGATCTGGCGGGACCCGTGGATGGTCGTCGGGCGCGACACGTTCATCGGGGACCTGGTACGGCGGCTCGGCTACGAGAACGTGTACGCCGGCGCCGGCGAGCGCTACCCGAAGGTCGACCCCACCGAGTTCGACCGGGACGACGTACTCGTGCTTCTTCCCGACGAGCCCTACGTCTTCACGACGGACGACGGGCCGGAGGTCTTCGCGCACGCACGCACCGAGCTCGTCTCGGGCCGCCTCCTCACGTGGTACGGCCCGAGCCTGCTCGAAGCGCGCGCGTTGAGCTGGTGACCCTCAGCTCATCCGCTTGGCGCCGTCCTTGATGGCGTCGCGGATCCGGTCGTAGGTGCCGCAGCGGCAGATGTTGCGGATGGCGTCGAGGTCGGCGTTGCGGATCGGCCGGCCTTCCTTGCGGACCCGCTTGACCAGCGCGACCGCCGCCATGATCTGGCCCGGCTGGCAGTAGCCGCACTGAGCGACGTCGTGGTCGATCCAGGCCTGCTGCATCGGGTGCAGCCGGCCGTTCTTCGCCAGCCCCTCGATCGTGGTGATCTCGTCGCCGGGCTTGATCTGGCCGACCGGCACGGCGCACGGGTTGAACGCCTTGCCGTTGATGTGGCTCGTGCAGGCCTTGCAGACGTTGATCCCGCAGCCGTACTTCGGCCCGGTGATCCCCAGGATGTCGCGCAGGACCCAGAGCAGGCGGACGCTGTCCTCCGCCTTGACCGTGACCTTCTCGCCGTTGACCGTGAACGTGTGCTTGGGCATCTCGTTGCTCCTGTGCTCAGCGGGCCAGGTCCAGGCCGTTGACCGGCGACTGCGGGACGGGTGGGACGGTCGGCTTCGGCTTGAAGTGCAGCGGGTTCTTGTGGTTGATCGGGAAGTGTGTGGGCATGGTCCCCGTCGCTCGGGCGTACGCGGTCGCGACGGCGGCCGCGACGGGTGCGACCGCCAGCTCGCCCGCGCCGCCCGGTACGTCGGAGGTGGCCGGCATGATGATCGCCTGGAAGGTCGGTGGAGTGTTCCACTGCCGCGTGTAGGCGTAGTTGTCCCAGCTGGCCTCGAGGAAGTAGCCGTTGCGCAGGTGCAGGCTCGAGGTGAGCGTCATCGCGATGCCGTCCATGGCGCCGCTCAGCATCTGCGCTCTGAGCCCCGCCGGGTTGATCGGCAGTCCGATGTCGACCGCGATGACGACCTTGGTGACGCGCGGGCCGGTGACGGCGTCGCGGACCTTGCGGCCCACCGTCTTGGGGCGGCAGTCGATCTCCACCAGGCAGGCGGTGAACGCGCCGTACTCGTTGTGGATGGCCAGGCCCTGCCCCATCCCGGCCGGCATCGCGCGGCCCCACTTGCCGACAGTCGCCACCTTGTCGAGGACGGCCCGCGACTGCGGAGTTCGGACGAACTCGCGACGGAAGGCGTACGGGTCCTTCTTCATCGTGGCGGCGATCTTGTCGACCATCACCTCGCGCGCCTGGGCGGTGTTCGGCGAGTAGATGTTGCGCATCGCGCCGGTGTTGAAGCGCCCGTCGACCTCGTTGAGCAATTGGGTCGTGACGCCGAAGTTGTAGTGGACGCTCTGGCTCAGGGCGAAGATCGTCTGGGAGAACCCCAGGTCGCCCACGGGGAGACTGCCGGCGAACGCGGTGATGATCTCGCCGAAGCCGTGGGAGAAGTCGGTGGCGACGCTGGTGTGCCGCTGCTCGAAGCTGGTCACCTGGTTGCCGAGCACGATCGCTCGCACCCGGCCCGTCGACATGGGGTGCACCCGGCCCTGGCGGACGTCGTCGGCCCGGTGCCACATGAGCTTCACGGGCTTGCCCATCTTCTGCGACGCCTCAGCCGCTTCCATCGCCGCGTCGTGGAAGAGCTTGCGGCCGAAGGAGCCGCCTCCGGGGATCACGTGCACCTTGACGGCCTTCTCCGGCAGCTTGAGCTTCTGCGCGATCAGGGTCTTGGCAGCGATCGGAACCTTCAGCGGACCCCAGATCTCCGCCCGGTCCGCGCGTACGTCGGCGATCGCACAGTTCGTCTCCAGCGCGCTGTTTCCCGCGAACCAGAAGGTGAACTGGCCGTCGACGGCCTTGCCGAGCAGGGGCGGCACCGCCAGAGGGACCTCGGCTGCCTTGAGCTCGGCGAGGATGTCACCGTCGGAGAGGCCGTCGAGCGGTCCTGGTCCCCAGTCGACCTTGAGCGCGCGCACGGCGTCGATGCACTGGCCGAAGGTGCGAGCCCGGACCGCGACGCCGGTGGAGATCGTCACCACGTGCGTGACGCCCGGCATCTCGAGGACCTGCGCGCGGTTGAGGACCTTCCTGACCTTGCCGTTGATCGTCGGGGGCCGGCACACCATCGTCGGCTTCGCGCCCTTGACCTTGAGGTCCATGGCGTACTTCTTCTTGCCCGTGACAGCGGCCTTGGCGTCCGTGCGCTTGTGACCCTTGCCGATCACCTGGAAGGCGGCGCGCGGCTTGAGCTCGACCTCGACCGCGGTCGTCTCGCGGGCCGCAGCCGCCTCCGTGAGCGCCCCGTAGTCGAGGCTGCGACCGTCGTCGGACACGACCGCGCCGTCGACCGTGCGCAGGCTTGCCTCGTCGACCCCGAGCTCCCGGGCGGCTGCCTCCCGCAGCCGCTTCTTGGCGACTGCGGCCGCCGTACGGATCGGGGTGTACGTCGACCGGGTCGTGTTCGACCCGCCGGTGAGCTGGTTCCAGATCAGCTCAGGGCGCGCGTCGGCCAGGGTGACCTTCACGCGCTTGACGGGGATGTCCATCTCCTCGGCGATGATCATTGCCGTCGAGGTGACGATGCCCTGTCCGTTCTCCGACCGGGGCAGCGCGAACGACACGGTGCCGTCGCGGTTGACGCGGATGGTGATCTTGTTGGCCGTCGGAGCGGCCGCGAGGTTCTGGAGCTCCCCCAGGTCCATGAACTCGGCGAAGCCGTCAGGGGTGGCGATCGGCGCGGCCGATGCTGGGTCTGCTACCACCACGCGCGCCGCGACGGCCAGGGTGGGTGCGGCTACGACGTAGCCGACGAACCGCCGGCGGTCGAGCGCGAGACCTTCGGCGTGCCCTTCGTTGGACTCGGCCATGGGGGACCTCCTGCAGGCAACGCCTGCTTCGTCGGGCTCCCTCCCGCGGACGCCAGCATCTGCCTTTTTTGGACGGGCGTCAAACATTCAGCCCGACGTGTCGCGCTCCAGTTCCTCCTTCAGCCGAGCGAGGGTGCGGCGGATGTTGCCGCGCTGGAAGTCGGCGAAGGAGCGGTGCCTCGTGGCGAGCGGGTCGAAGACGCGTACGGCGGCGTCGGGCCACCACGTCCGACCGTCCCGCCAGGTCTCGGTGACGAACGTGCCGCCCTCAGCCGGGTCGAAGGTGTACTCCCACGAGGCGACGTGGACGGGGACGAGCAGCGGAGCCACGCCGTACCGGTCGACGTCGAAGGAGAAGGACCGCCCCGGATCGGCAGCGGTGACCGTGCACCTCGTCTGCCAGCGGACCGGCCCGCGCTTGTTGTCACCGACGAACGTCATCCCCACGTACGCGGACTCGAACCCCCCGCGCACCTCGGCGCCCTTGTTCTCAGGGCTCCACCGACCCATCTGACGGACGTCGCTGACGGCCTCGTAGACGGTCTCCGGGTCGACACCGATGTGGATCGACCCGGAGACCGTGAGCTCACGCTTCATGGGGAGACGGTAGCCACCTCCCGGAAGACCCGGTCAGAAAGGCGGGCCGAACCCGCACGAGATCCGGACGGCCGGGTCGAGACCGTTGAGGATCATGGAGGTGACGCCGGGGTCGACCGCGATGCCGATGTGGCCGACCGGGTCGAAGAGGCACTTGTCCTGGACGTAGTAGTTGGTCACCCCGGGCTCGTTGACGAAGCCCGTCGACACCGGTGTGACGACCGCGTCGTACTTCGACGAGATGACGGTGTAGGTCACGCCCGGCTGGGCGATCGGGCCGTCGGTGAGCGCCGTCACCGCCGGACCGCCGTCGACCAGGTCGGTGCAGGCACGGCACGAGAACCCGTCGGTGAACAGGGTGACCAGCTCCTGCCCGCCCAGGGTCTGTCCGAGCGTGACGAGCCCGCCGGCGGTCGTGCCATGGGTGGGCGGCGCCAGCGCGACGACCCGCGAGACCTTGGGTGCGTACCCGGCCACCTTCGGCACGTACAGCGACTGGAAGGCGCCCTCCGAGTGCCCGACCAGGTTGACCTTGTTCGCGCCCGTTGCGGCCAGGACCTGGTCGATGAACGCGCCGATCTCCTGCGCGGACTCCGCGATGGGCACCCAGCCCCCCGATCCGGGGTACTGCTCGCCGTACGTCACCGAGAAGACGCAGTAGCCGGCCGCAGCGATCCTCGGTCCGTGGAAGGACCAGTTCTGGTCCTTGTTCGAGCTGAGGCCGTGAAGCAGGACCACCGGCTCGGGGTGGGCAGCTGACGGCTGGCACGAGAAGTCGTTCACGCCCGAGGACGCGGCCTCGGCAGGGACGACGGGCGCCACCGCGAGGGCGGTCGCCGCAGCTGTCAGGGCAAGACGCAGACGCACGGTCACACGCACAGGGATCTCCCTCGTTCGATCGGGGTGCCGGGTGCGTCGGCGTGGTGGCAGAAGTCAAACACGGCTCCTTGTTTTCGGCAAGACATCTTTTCCTTTACTTTGCAGCCGGTTAGGCTGATCCCCGTGACCGAGGCCGTCGACGACCAGCGCGCCAACCCCGCGCGACGCATCCGCGGCTTGGATCCCGAGCAGCGCCGCGAGCAACGCCGACAGTCCGTGCTCGACGCCGCGCTTCGGCTGTACGCCGAGCAGGGCTACCTCCACACGAGCATCGAGCAGCTCTGCCAGGAGGCATTCGTCAGCACGCGCAGCTTCTACGAGCTGTTCGGCGGCCGCGAGCAGTGCCATCTCGAGCTGTTCCGACGACTCACGCAGGAGCTGGAGACCGAGATGCTCCAGCACCTCGAGACCATCCCGGACGACGAGGAAACGGCCGTCGACCTCCTGCTCGCCGGCTGGGTCCAGAGCCTGGTCAGCAACCCATCGCGTGCGCTGGTCCTGCTCGGCCCCAACCGCGCGATCACGCCCGAGATCGAGGTGGAGCGGCGGGAGAACCGTGAGTGGGCGGCCACCTTCGTCGACGGCATCTGGCAGCGCTTCGGCGTCACCGGCAGCAACCACGCGATCGCCATCGGGCTGATCGGCGGCATGTTCGACATCATCTCGTTCTGGCTGATCGACGGTGACCCGAACGACGACGAGTCCGTGGCGGCGCTGTCCAACCACGTGAACCGCTTCTACCGCGCGGTCCGGCGCGGACTGGACTGATCGACCGGTCCGCCGCTACGCGGACGCGGGCGAGACCCCCTCCGCCCACGGCGGGTCCGCACCGCGTCGCGTCGTCGTTCCCGCCGCCAGCTGGGCGGCGAACGACCCGACCCTCTGCCAGTCGTCGCCCCAGCGCAGCCAGCCGACGATCAGGCCGGCCGCGAACGTGTCACCGGCTCCAATCGTGTCCACCACCGCGACCGTCGGGGCCTCGACCTCCACGCGTCCGGACTCGGTGAACGCGGTCGCGCCCTGCCCTCCCCTGGTCACCCACACGACCGTCGGGCCGAGTGTCTGCAGGGCGATCGCCGAGGCCTCGGGCGAGCGGTTCGGGTAGAGCCATTCGAGGTCTTCGTCCGAGGCCTTCACGATCGTGCTGCGGGCCACGATCGCCTCGACCCTGGGCACGGGTTCCGGTGGCATCAGGTCCGCCCGCACGTTGACGTCGTAGCTCAGCGTCCCCTCGGGGATGTCGACAGCCAGGGCGGAGAACGAGCCGACGTGGACCAGGCGCGCCTGAGGCAGCTCGTCGAAGCTCGGATCCCAGGTGATGTCGAAGTCGTACGTCGCTGCGCCGCTCGAGTCGAGGGTCGCCGCAGCGCTCGAGGTGCGCCCGACCGGCGCCGCGACCACAGCCACGTGAGACGCCTCGAGGTGCGCGCGCACCAGGGCGCCGTACTCGTCGTCGCCGAGCTGGGTCGCGAGCGTCACGGCGAAGCCCTGGCGGCCCAGGGCGACCGCGACGTTGGCGGGCGAGCCGCCGGGCCGGGGGTCGCCGTCCACGATGTCGACGAGCGCCTCGCCGATGACGAGGACGTCCTGCTCGGCGCCTGCCGGACTAACTCTTGAGCTCGGGGAACTGGTCGTCACGGAACTCAGTATCTGCCCCGGCGCCGTCCTCCTCGCGCGACCGCAGCTCGACACGGCGGATCTTGCCGCTGATCGTCTTCGGCAGCTCGAAGAACTCGAGGCGGCGCACCCGCAGGAAGGGCGCGAGGTGCTCACGCGCGTACTTGAGGATCTCGAAGGCCGTCTCGCGGGTGGGCTCGTAGCCGGGCGCGAGAGCAACGTAGGCCTTCGGGACGGCGAGCCGGACGGGGTCGGGCGCCGGGACGACGGCAGCCTCGGCGACCGCCGGGTGCTCGATCAGCACCGACTCGAGCTCGAACGGCGAGATCTTGTAGTCGCTGGCCTTGAAGACGTCGTCGGTGCGGCCGATGAAGGTGATGTACCCGTCCTCGTCCACCGAGGCGACGTCGCCGGTGTGGTAGTAGCCGCCGGCCATGGCCTCGGCATTGCGCTCCTCGTCCCCCTGGTAGCCGGTCATCAGGTTGAGCGGTCGCGACCCGTGATTGCCGGAGAGGTCCAAGCAGATCTCGCCCTCCTCTCCGGAGACCTCCCCGGTGACGGGGTCGACCAGCACCACAGGTACGCCGGGCAGGGGCCGGCCCATCGAGCCCGGTTTCACCAGCGAACCGGGGGTGTTGCCGATCTGCGCGGTCGTCTCGGTCTGTCCGAAGCCGTCGCGGATCGTGAGGCCCCAGGCCTTGCGGACCTGGTCGATGACCTCGGGGTTCAGCGGCTCACCCGCTCCGATGAGCTCGCGCAAGCTGCCGCAGCCCCCGGAAAGGTCCGCGTTGATGAGCATCCGCCACACGGTCGGCGGAGCGCAGAACGTGGTGACGTCCTGCTCGCGCAGGACGGAGAGCAGGGTGTCGGGGTTGAAGCGCGCGTAGTTGTAGACCATGACGGTCGCCTCGGCCAGCCAGGGTGCGAAGAAGCAGGACCAGGCGTGCTTGGCCCAGCCCGGCGACGAGATGTTCAGGTGGACGTCTCCGGGCTGCAGCCCGATCCAGAACATCGTGGACAGGTGGCCGACCGGGTAGGAGACCTGGGTGTGCTCCACCAGCTTGGGCCGGCTCGTCGTACCGCTGGTGAAGTAGAGCAGCAGCCGGTCGTCCGGTCCGGTGCCCGGGTGCTCGACCGGCACGGCCGGGAGCGCGTACGCCTCGCCGAAGGATGCCGTGGTGAGCACCGCGTAGTCGCCGGGAACCTCGGTGAACTTCTCCTCGTCGGCGGGGTTGCACACCACGAACCGCGCACGGCCGCGCTCGATCCGGTCGACGAGCTCCGCCGGACCAACCGCCGTGGTCGTCGGCATGATCACCGCACCGAGCTTCATCACCGCGAGCATCGTCTGCCAGAGCTCGAGCTGGTTGCCGAGCATGACCACGACCGCATCGCCGCGGCCGACCCCCTTGCCGGCCAGCCAGGCCGCGACCTGGTCCGACGCGACCACCAGCTCGGCGAAGGTGTACGACGCAGCGGTCCCGTCCTCCTCGACGACCACCAGCCCCGGGCTGTCGTTGCCGCGGGCGAAGCCGTCGAACCAGTCGTGGGCCCAGTTGAAACGCTCCCCCACCTCTGGCCACTCGAACTCGTCGATGGCCTTGTCGTGGTGTCCCTGGAGGGCGAGCAGGTGGTCACGGGCTTCACGCAGGGTCGTCATGGCTCGATCATCACCCCCGATGGAGGGGTCGACCACCCCCCTTCGAGGGGACCTATCGGAGATACCCGTGCTCGCGCGCCGCCGTGATCGCCTGGACGCGGTTGGAGACGTGCAGCTTGCGCATCGCCGTCTTGAGGTACGACTTCACGGTGTTCGGCAGCAGGCCCAGGTTGTCGGCGACCTCCTGGTTGCTGTGCCCTCGTGCCACCTGCTGGAGCACGTCGATCTCCCGCGGCGCGAGCTGCACCCCGGGCTCCCTCGGGGCGGGGGTCTCGGCGAAGCGACCGCGGACCGCGTCGAGCTTGGCGCGCAGCGCGTCGTCCTGGATGAGCCCGGCCACCTCGGCGAGCTCGCGGGCGATGTCCTTCAAGTCCGCTGCGCTGAGGGCCGTCTCGGGTGAGGGGCGGAACATGCCCAGGCGCCGACGTACCTCGTCCTCCACCGCGATGTCGCGCTCGAGCCGGCGAATGAGTGGCGCGAACGAGTCGAACCACCGGTCGCCGAGTCCGACCTGGGCGCGGTTGCCGAGGTAGACCACCATCCGGGGGACCTCGTCGACGACGACCGGCAGGGCCACCACCGTCTCGAGGCTCTCCTGGCGCACGGCGTGGTCGTAGACGTGCGTGATGCCCTGGGCGGCGTGGTAGCTGGTGACCGAGACAGGCCGTCCGAGCAGCAGCGACTTGCCCCCGAGCCCGGCGCCCGCACGGACGACGAGGTTCGCGAGCGATGCCGTCCGGGCGCCGCACAGCTCGGTGATCGCCAGTGCGGTGCCGCCCGCGCTGACCCGGCCGCCGAACGCCATGTCCATGCGGCCCTGGGCGCGGAACGCCGCGAGCGTGCGCCCCAGATGGGGGCTCGCGGGATCGTCGGCGGGAAGCACGGTCACGTTCTCGAGGGTAGGTGACCGGCGTCACACGCGGGAAGGACCACCCCCCTTCGGGGGTACGCCGGACGGTGACCCACTTCGGTAGGTGCCACGACGGGCCGGACCGGCCCAACACTCCTCGCCCATGAGCCAACACACGCCGATGCGTCGGGTAGCCCTCGCGAGCTGCGCCGGAACCACTATCGAGTTCTACGACTTCTTCATCTACGGCACAGCGGCAGCGCTGGTCTTCCCGACGGTCTTCTTCCCTGCGCTGGGTGACAACGCCGCCAGCGTGGCGTCGTTCGCGACGTTCGCGGTCGCGTTCGGGGCGAGGCCGCTCGGCGCGATCCTCTTCGGCCACTTCGGTGACCGACTCGGTCGCAAGCGGACCCTGATCTCCACCCTGCTTCTCATGGGTGTGGCAACGGTCCTCATCGGCCTTCTCCCGGGGGCCGCCACGATCGGCGTCGCTGCGCCGATCGCTCTCGTCGCGCTCCGCTTCGCGCAGGGTCTCGCCGTCGGTGGTGAGTGGGCGGGCGCGACCCTGCTGGCCGCGGAGTACGCACCCGCCCACAAGCGTGGCCTCTACGGGGTCTTCCCCCAGACAGGCCCGGCCCTCGCGTTCGCCCTGTCGAGCGCGACCTTCCTCGGCGTGAACCTGTTCGTCGGCGAGGCCTCGCCCGCGTTCCTCGACTGGGGCTGGCGCGTGCCGTTCCTGCTCAGTGCGCTGCTGGTCGGCGTGGGACTCTACGTGCGCCTCGCGGTCGAGGAGACCCCGATGTTCCAGGCCGATCGGACCCGCTCCGACCGGAGCCAGGAGAAGAGCCCGCTGCTCGGCGCGATCACGAGCCAGCCCAGGGAGATCCTCGTGGCCGCGGGCGCGCTGGCCATGCTCTTCGCCTTCTTCTACACCGGCACCGCCTACCTCACGGCGTACGGCGCGAAGGACCTCGGGCTCGAGCGTGCGACGGTGCTGACCGTGGGCCTGCTCGCGGCGGTCGTCTTCGGGGCGGCCATCGTCGTCTCGGGGATCTACTCCGACCGGGTCGGTCGCAAGCGGGTGCTGCTGGCCGCGTCAGCCGTCTCCATCCCCTGGAGCCTGGTCCTGTTCCCTCTCCTTGACACCGGGTCGACGGCGGCGTTCGCGCTCGGCCTGTTCGGGACCCTGGCGATCTTCGGCATCGCGTACGGCCCTGCCGGCGCCCTGCTGCCGGAGATGTTCGCCACCCGGTACCGCTACACCGGCGCCGGGATGGCCTACAACCTGGCCGGTGTCATCGGTGGCGGCACGGCGCCGATCCTGGCCACGAAGCTGACGGCCAGTGAGGGAAGCGGGGCGGTCGGCCTCATGCTGGCCGGTTTCGGGTTGCTGAGCCTGGTCTGCTCGCTCGCCCTCCCGGAGACGCGGCACCGGGCGATGGAGCCAGGGGACATCGAGCCAGGCCACGTCGAGCGGCAAGCCGAGCCCCTCACGGTCTGACTCCAGAGTTAAATGTTGTCCTGGAAATAGTTGACGCTTCATTGGTGTTGTGGCACAGTAGTAATCACTTCAAGCTTCAACAGTTCTCAGGAGGAACACCATGAGCACCACCGTCGCCACCCAGCTGCCCACCGGCACGTACACCATCGACACCGCCCACAGCACCGTCGGCTTCGTTGCCCGGCACGCGATGGTGACGAAGGTGCGCGGCTCGTTCACCGAGTTCGAGGGGAACGCCGTCGTCGCCGAGGATCTCGCGCAGTCCAGCGCGTCGATCACCATCAAGGTCGACTCGATCAACACCCGCAACGAGCAGCGGGACGGTCACCTGCGCAGCAACGACTTCTTCGACATCGAGAACCACCCCGAGATCAGCTTCGTCTCGACCTCTGTGGCTCCCCTGGACAACGGCCTCTCCGTCACCGGAGACCTGACGATCAAGGGCACGACGAAGCCCGTCACGATCGACTTCGAGTTCACCGGCTCGGCCACCGACCCGTTCGGCAACCAGCGCGTGGGCTTCGAGGGCTCCGTGGTCGTGAACCGCAAGGACTGGGGCGTCAACTGGAACGCGGCCCTCGAGGCCGGCGGCGTCCTGGTCTCGGAGAAGGTCACGCTGGAGTTCGACATCTCGG
Organism: Nocardioidaceae bacterium; assembly: GCA_035699605.1. Lineage (GTDB taxonomy): Bacteria > Actinomycetota > Actinomycetes > Propionibacteriales > Nocardioidaceae > SSC3. The sequence goes on from DASSPN010000028.1 coordinate 16,727, forward strand.
CGATCAAGGCTGCCTGATCCCTGCGGAACCCCCGGCCTGCCCCGTGCGGGCCGGGGGTTTTCGTGACCTTGGACCTCTGGTAAAGCCGCTTGACCCTTCGTACCGTGAAGGGTGCGGGACCACCCCCGTAGCAGGTTCTCCTGACCCCAGCCGAACCTGCGCATGTCCCGCAACGCCGGACAAGAGCGCCAATCCCCCCACGGGCGCTACCGGCACCGGGATGCCGTGCGGTCTGCGCGGCATCCCGCGTCTCTGTGGGTGACGGGCCGAGAGGTCAGCCGAGCGGGGCCGACCACACCAAGCGCGTCCCCCGAGGCTCGCCCGGATGCCAGGCGGCGTCACCGCCGAGGTCCCGGGCCCGCCGCAGGATGTTCTCCGTGCCGCTGGTTCGCGACAGCTCGGTGGGCATCCCGTCCCCGTTGTCGACCACCTCGAGCAGGACGCGGTCGGCCTCGACGGCGAGCGTCACCGTCGCCTCGGTGGCGTTGGCGTGGCGGGCGATGTTGGCCAGGGCCTCCTGCGTGACGGCCAGCAGGTCGTCGTGGAGGGAACGGCTGATCGTCTCGAGGTCGCCGCGCACCTCGACGACCGGGGTGAAGCGCAGCATCCGGCGCGAGCGCTCCGCGAGGTCGCGGAGCCCGCGCTCGGTCTCCACCGGCATCGACGGCTGGGTGAGCTGGAAGATGGCACCCCGGAGCGCGATGATCGCGCCGTCGAGCTCGGTCATCACCTCGGCGACCTGCCGGCGTTGGTCCTCGGAGAGCTCCGGCACCATGCCCTGCAGCTGCAGACCGGCCGCGAAGACCTTCTGGATGACTCTGTCGTGGAGGTCGGCGGCGATCCGCTCGCGGTCCTCGGAGACCGCACGCAGGGTTCGTCTCTGCTCCTCCTCAGGCAAGGCGGACCACGTCAGGCATGGGGGCCGGGACCCAGCAGCTTCGATGCGAGCACCGCGGCCTGGGTACGGCGCTCCAGTCCCAGCTTGGCCAGGATGCTCGACACGTAGTTCTTGACGGTCTTCTCGGCGAGGAACATCTGCTCGCCGATCTGACGGTTGGTCATGCCCTCGGCGATGTAGCCGAGCAGCTTCAGCTCCTGCGGCGTGAGGTTCGAGAGCTCCGGCACGGCCGCCGAGCCGTTGCGGACCCGCTCGAGCACGCGGGCGGTGAGCTCGGGTGCGATCAACGAGCCTCCGCGGGCCACCTGACGCACCGCGTTGACCAGGTCGAGGCCCATGATCTCCTTGAGCACGTAGCCCGAGGCGCCGGCCAGGATCGCCCCGAAGAGCGCCTCGTCGTCGTCGAACGACGTGAGGATCAGGACCTTGATGCTGTCGTCGGCCGAGCGCACGTCGCGGCACACGTCGATGCCGGAGCCGTCGGGCAGCCGACCGTCGAGGACCGCCACGTCGGGCTTGAGCGCCTTGATGCGCTCGGTCGCCTCCACCGCCGAGGCCGACTCACCGACGACGTCGATGTCCTCGCCGGCCTCGAGCAGGGCGCGCAGCCCCCGGCGCACCACTTCGTGGTCGTCGAGGAGGAACACGCGAATCGCCATGGGTAATTTCTACCGCGTCCAGCCCAGTCAGGGGCCACTCCCCGCCGTTCTGCCGGACACATAGGCCAGACTCTGACCATGGTGTCGGCTCAGTCGTGGTGGCAGGACGCGGTCGTCTACCAGGTCTATCCGCGCAGCTATGCGGACTCCGACGGTGACGGCGAGGGGGATCTCGGGGGGATCACTGCACGGCTCGGACAGATCGCCGACCAGGGCTTCGACGCGATCTGGCTGAGCCCGTTCTACCCCTCGCCGATGCACGACAGCGGGTACGACGTGGCGGACTACTGCGGCATCGACCCACGGTTCGGCACCCTGGCGGACTTCGACGCCCTGGTCGCGGCTGCCACGTCCCACCAGCTCCGCGTGATCGTCGACATCGTCCCGAACCACTGCTCGAGCGAGCACCCGCTGTTCCAGGCGGCCCTGGCCGCAGGACCCGGCAGCCCCGAGCGCGACCTGTTCATCTTTCGTGACGAGCCGAACAACTGGCCGTCGTTCTTCGGGGGCCCGGCGTGGACCCAGGTCCCCGACGGCCAGTACTACCTCCACCTCTTCGACTCCACGCAGCCGGACTGGAACTGGCGCAACCCGGCCGTCCCCGCGATGTTCGAGGACGTCCTACGGTTCTGGCTCGACCGCGGTGCCGCCGGGTTCCGCGTGGACGTGGGCAACGCGCTCTACAAGGCCGAGGGGCTGCCGGACCTGCCGGAGGACGTGCTCGCGGTGCCCATCGAGCAGGGCCGCCGCGGTACGCCGTACCAGGACCAGCCTGAGCTCGACGACCACTACCGGTCCTGGCGGGCGATCCTCGACTCCTACCCGCTCGACGGCTTTCCGGGCCAGCGGATCATGGTCGGCGAGACGTGGGCCGACGACCCCTCGGTGACCGCGCGCTGGATCAAGATCGGGATGCACCAGTCCTTCGACTTCCGGCTGATCGGGAAGACGTGGGACGCCGAGCTCTGGCAGGCGACCATCGCGTCTGCATACTCCGACGGCGTCCCGGCCGGAGCTGCCCCCTGGGCCATCGGGAACCACGACGTGCCACGGCTCGTGACCCGGCTGGGGATCGACCAGGTGCACCACCTCGACCAGGTGAGGGAGATGCTGCTCGCCGGCGACCCCGAGGTCGACCTGGTCCGCGGCACTGCTCGCGCGCGGGCGGCCGCGCTCGTGGTGCTCGGGCTGCCCGGCTCGTCCTACGTGTTCCAGGGCGACGAGCTCGGGCTCCCCGAGTACGTCGAGATCCCCGCCGCGGACCGGCAGGACCCGGTGTTCTTCCGGACGCAGGGCGAGTCGATCGGTCGGGACGGCTGCCGGGTGCCGCTGCCGTGGTCGGGAACACAGCCGCCGTACAGCTTCTCCACCAGCGACCGCACCTGGCTTCCGCAGCCACCGGACTGGGGCCACCTCACCTTCGACGCGCAGCGCGCCGACCCGGCCTCGACGTACACGCTCTACCGGGAGGCGCTGTCCCAGCGCCGTCGCATCACGGGAGACCTCACCTGGCTCTCGCTCGGCGACCAGGTGCTCGCCTACCGCCGCGGGCGCGACTTCCTGTGTTTCGCGAACTTCGGCGACGACCCGGTGGCCCTGCCCGCGCACGACAGCGCGCTGGTGACCGCACAGGTGAGCGACGGCAAGCTCGCGGGCAACAGTGCCGCGTGGTTGTGGGTCTGACCCGACTGCACCCCCCGGACGTGCCACCCCGTACGTGTCATTGCCGAAGGACCTTTGGCAGGCGTTGAGTCGGAAGGCTGAGGAATCCCCACCGAGACGACCTGGGAGGTTTTCATGGGCCACAGCGACACTCACCGCACCCTGCACGACCACTTCAACAACCGCCGGTTCGAGGAGATCGAGCCGCACCTGGCACCCGGCTACCTCTACGAGGACCTGCCGCGCGCCCTCACCATCAAGACCGCGGGCGAGTTCTCGGACTGGCTCAGGGGGTGGGCCACGTCGTTCAGCGACGGGCAGATCTCCAGCGCCCAGTACGTCGAGGGTGCCGACCACTCGGTCGCGATGTACCACGGTCGCGGCACCAACGACGGACCCATCGGCGCCTTCGCCGCGACAGGCAAGAGTGCCGACGTCCCGTTCTGCGAGGTCCTGCACTACGGCTCCGACGGGCGCGTGCTCTCCGGCGAGATCTACTACGACCAGCTCACGCTGCTCGCCCAGCTCGGCCTGATGTCTCCGCCGTCGGCCGTCGCCGACTCCCTCGAGCCGACGGTCCGTCGGATGATGACCGCGTTCGATGCACTCGACGCGGACGCCATCAACGCGCTCTGCACCGACGACGCCCAGGGCGTGGACGAGATCGCTCGGGGGTGGGTGCGCGGACGCGACGCGATGAACGAGTACTTCGCCCAGCTCCAGGGCTCCGTCTCCGACATCCGCTCGACGATCAGCGACGTCCGCGAGTCGATCACAGGTGAGATCGGGACACTGACCTGCTCGCTGGAGCAGGACTACGTCATGAACGGTCAGGCGCAGCACATCTCCGCGCCGACCACCGTGGTCCTGCGCCGTCTCGGCGACGAGTGGAAGGTCTGCCTGGTCCACAGCGTGGCGCTGGCCGACCGGAGCTAGCCGCCACTGGGGACACCGCGCGCGAGGCCGCTGGCTCGCTGGATCCGGCGGCCGACCGCGGCCCGCACCGAGTCCTCTCCCCCGAGGACCCGGACGTGCTGCTTCGCGCGGGTGACGGCGGTGTAGAAGAGCTCCTTGGTCAGCAACGGTGACGTCGCCTCGGGCAGCACCACCGTGACACGCTCGAACTCGCTGCCCTGGCTCTTGTGCACCGACATCGCGTGCAGCGTGGTGACCTCCGCCAGCCGGTTGGTCGCGATCGTCTGCAGGCCGGCGCCGCGCGCGAAGACGGCGCGCGGCTGCCCTCCCACGTCGACGACGACGCCCGTGTCGCCGTTGTAGAGCTGGAGCACCGGGTCGTTGCTCATCACGAGCAGCGGTCGCCCGACGTACCAGAGGCCGCCCGCCGGCCCGAGGTCGCGGGAGCCGAAGTCGGGGACGGCTTCCCTCAGCCACTCCTCGACCTGGTGGCTCCACTGCGCGACGCCGAACGGACCCAGCCGGTGGGCACACAGCACACGATGGCGGTCGAGCGCCTCGAGCGCCGACCGGCCGTCGCCCGCACGGGCGGCTGCCGTCATCCGGACGCCCGCGTCCACGACGTCGGCGCGGATCGCGTCGAGACCGTCCGTCGGCACCAGCTCGACACCGGTGCCTGTGGTGAGCAGCTCGAGCACGGCGTCGGCGTCGCCCGCATTGATCGCCCGCGCGAGGGCAGTGATGTCCGAGGTCGCCTCGTCCACGCGGTGCACCCGGGTCAGGGTCACGACAGAGGTCCGCTGGACCGCCGCGCCGAGCTCTGCTGCCTCCGCAGGGAGGAGTCCCGCGACGTCCAGCGGCTCGGTCGCCGCGGGAGCGGGCCGTCGTACCAGATCCCCGAGCACGGCTCCCGCCTCCACCGAGGCGAGCTGGTCGGGGTCACCCACCAGGACGAGGCGGGCGTCGTCGCGCAGCGCCTCCACCAGCCTGGCCATCAGCGTCAGCGACACCATGGACGCCTCGTCCACCACCACGACGTCGTAGGGGAGCCGGTGCTCGCGGTCGTGCTTGAAGCGGGTGCGGGCACCGGGCTTCCAGCCGAGCAGACGGTGCAGGGTCATCGCCTGCAGCGCGCCCAGCCGCTCCCTGTCCGCGGGATCGGTGAACCCCGCGACAGCTCGGGTCACCGCCTCCTCGAGCCTCGCCGCCGCCTTGCCGGTCGGCGCCGCCAGTGCGATGCGGAGGGTGTCGCCGTCCGGCTGGTCACGGAGGACGGCGAGGAGCTTCGCGACCGTCGTCGTCTTGCCGGTGCCCGGCCCTCCGGCGAGCACGCTCATCCAGCGGTGCGCAGCCACGACGGTCGCGAGCCGCTGCCGGTCGACGCCCTGGTCGGGGAAGAGCCGGCCCACGGCCGCGGCCAGCCGAGCCGCGTCGAGGGCGACGGGTGGTCGGCCCCGTCGCTCGTCGATGCCCTCGGCGACCACCAGCTCCTGACGCCAGTAGCGGTCGAGGTAGAGCAGGTCGTCCGACAGCCTCAGCGGTCGCACGGCCGGGTCGGAACCGGCGCCCACCAAAGGGCTCGCCGCGAGCGCGTCCCGCCAGGTCGAGAGCTCCGGCCACTCGAGAGCGGCCAGCTTCGCGAGCGCCTCCTCATCTGCGTCCTCGATGCCGATCGTGGCGCGGACCTGGGCCAGGTCGAGGCACACCGACCCGTGACGGACGGCGCGGACCGCGAGCGCGACGGCGAGGAGGACCTCCTCGGACGACTCAGCGCCGAGGCGGCCCAGCCGGGTCGCGACGTGGACGTCGGCGCTCTGCAGGACGCCGGCCTCGCAGAAGGTGCGCAGCACGCCGGTGGCGTTCCGAGCGACAGCCGCTTCGTGGCCGAGGGTGGTCGTCATCCGCGAGCTCCGTCCAGCAGCTCCGAGAGCTCGACGACCAGCTGTGCCGGCGGTCGCCACGAGAAGACGCCGGCCGGGACGCCGTCGGAGACGGGAGTGTCCGGACCACACATCCCGCGAAGGAACAGGTAGAGCACCCCGCCGAGATGGGTCTCCGGGTCGTAGCCGGGCTGTCGCCAGCGCAGGAAACGGTGCACGGCGACGGCGTACAGCAAGGCCTGGAGCGGGTAGTGCGCCGCCTGCATGGCGCGGGCCAGCGCTTCGGGACGGTAGTCCCACGAGCTCAGCTGCTCGCGCGGGGCTGCTGTCGCGCCGAGCCAGTTGGTCTTGTAGTCCACGACGAGGTACCGCGGCGTGCCGTCGGCGTCGCGGACCCGCAGGATCACGTCCAGGAAGCCGCCGATGAAGCCCTTCAGCGGGGTGCCGCGCAGTGCGTCCACCGCGAGGGCAGCAGCGTAGGAGCGCATCGGGTCGCCTTCCGGAAGGTGCCGCTCGAGCAGGTCCCCGATCTGGTCGACGGTGGCATGGGGGCGCGGGTGGTCTCCTCCGGCGAGCGGGTATTCGTACTCCATCTCCGCGAGCACGTCGACGGCCCGGAAGTCGGCCAGCCGCCGTCCGTCCGCGAGCGGCCCCAGGGGTGTGAGAAGGGCGGGAAGCAGGGCATCGGCCAGCTCCTCCGCCGGCACGCCGGCGAACCGCTCGGAGCCTTCGGCGACGCAGCGCTCGACGAGGGCCGCACGGAGATCGGAAGCGGCGAAGTCGACGGTCTCGAGGACGGAGTGCACCAGCGTCCCGAACGCCGCACCCACCGGGAGGTCGGCCATCGGCGACAGCATCGCCCCGTCCGGTGCCGCGTGACCGACGACCTCCAGCTCGGGCTCGTCGACAGTGCCCGGGGCCTCGGGCTCGCTAGCGACCCCGGGCAGGCCGTGCGGACCGGGCAGCTCGTGCAGGCCCGCCGTCAGACCGGAGTACGACGTGCGGGTCCAGTCGAGGTCGAGCGAGCGCGTCAGCCGGCGTACGTCGAGCCCCGAGGGCGACGTCACCGGCGGCGTCCAGCGGACCCCCGGCTCGAACGCGGCGGTCTCGACGGAGATCGAGCCGGGGTGACCGGCCGCGAAGGCGTCGAGGCGCTCACGGATCACCGCGTCGTCTGTCGGCACGAAGACCTCGAGCGGCAGCGGACCGACGTGGCCCTCCGGGCGGAAGAGCAGCCGGTGCAGCGGTGCCCGGCGGGTGTGCCAGGTCGGCGCCCACCAGGTCACCAGCGCAGAGCTGGCGCGCGTGAGCGCGACGTAGGCCAGCCGCAGGCTCTCGTCGATCGCCTCCTGGTCGTGCCGGCTCCGTCGCGAGGCGTAGCCCGGGCCGCTCGGCCCGCCGACGTCCCGCACCCGTCGACCGACGGAGTCGTGGAGGAGCAGGACCTCTTCGGCCCCCCAGGGCTCCATGCGCCACCACAGGAAGGGCGCGTACACCACGGGGAACTCGAGCCCCTTCGCGGTGTGGACGGTGGTGACCTGGACCGCCTTGGCGTCGGAGTCCAGCCGGCGGCTTCGCTCCTGGTCGAGATCGACCGCGGCGTCCGCGATCCGCTCCCGGAGCCACCCGACCAGGGCGGCGGCCCGCAGGCCCTTCCTGGTGACCTCCGCGTGGAGCATCTGACCGATGTGCCGCAGGTCGGTCAGCAGCCGCTCGCCACCCTCCTCGGCGAGGATCCGGCCCGCGACCCCCCCGGTCCTGGCGGCCGCTTCGAGCAGGGCAGCGACTCCCTGGTCGCGGAGGACGTCGGCCCAGCCGCGCAGCCGGGCAGCGTGCCGGTCGAGCTTCTCCTCCGAAGCCTCGGCCAGCTCCGTCGCCGTCCAGCCGACGAACGGGGTGAGGGCTGCGGCTCGGACCAACCCGGGGCGGTGCGGCTGCTCGATCGCGCTGAGCAGCGTGAGCCAGTCCTGGGCGGCCTGGCCGGCGAACACGCTGGAGGTCCCGGTCAGCACGACGGGAACGCCGGCCGCCGACAGCGCGTCGCGGACCAGCTGGCCCTGGTACCCCGTTTGCACGAGGACCGCGATGTCGCCAGGGACGATCGGGTCACCCGCGCAGGTCGCGCCGGACTCGAGCAGCCGCACGATGTCGGCAGCGGCGTCGCGGGCGACGTAGGGCTGGACCATGCCCGCGCTCGGCGCCTTCTTCCCCGCGACCGGCCGGACGTGGTCACGGTCGACCACGCGGATCCGTAGCGGGGCACCGCCCGGCAGGCCCTGCACCCGGCTTCCGGCGTGGTGCGCCGTGACAGGTCCGACCGTGATGCGGTCGTCGCCGAGGGTGACGCCACCGAGCAACGGCTCGAGGGCGGCCAGCAGCGTCGAGTCGGCGCGCCAGTTGACGCCGAGCGTCCGCAGCGAACCGGCCGACGCCGCAGCACCCAAGTAGGTCTGCACGTCGGCCCCGCGGAAAGCGTAGATCGCCTGCTTCGGGTCGCCGATCAGCACGAGAGTCGTCTCGCCGTCGAAGGTCTGCGACAGGATCTGCCACTGGACCGGGTCGGTGTCCTGGAACTCGTCGACCATCACCACCGAGTAGCGGCGACGGATCATCTCGCGCGCAGCCGCGCCGCACGCGGGGTCGACCAGTGCCTCCAGCAGCTGGACGAGCAGGTCGTCGTAGTCCTGGATCCGGCCCACGCGCTTGCGGCGGGCGACCTCGGCGCGGACCGCCTCGGCCAGCTTGAAGCGTCGGTGGGCCTCCGAGCCCGGCTCCGCGTCCGCCGGGGCCAGCGTCGCCGAGGGGTCACCGGACGCCGTGTGGGCGATCTTGCTCGCGAGGTCGAAGCCGAACGGCGCGGGACCACTGCCCGGCTGGCCGAAGGCACGGACGTAGAGGTCGGTCACGGCCTCGTCGACGACCTCGCTGGCGGTGTCCACGAACCGGGTGTCCGGGTCGACGTCGGCAGCGATGCCGAGTGCGCGGAGCATCTGTCCGCAGAACTGGTGCGTGGTGGCGATGGTCGCGGCGTCGAAGCGTGCGAGGGCTGCCAGCAGCCGCGTGCGGCGGGTCGCCACGTCGAGCTCGCTGCCGGACGCGAGCAGGCGCAGGACCGGGTCGTCGTCCTGCAGTGTCGCTGCCGGAGTGGCCAGGGCTGCGGCAGTCTCCACCATCCGCGAGCGCACCCGCTCCCGCAGCTCGGAGGTGGCCGCCCGGCCGAAGGTCACCAGCATCAGCTCCTCGAGTGGAAGCCCCTCGGCGACGTACCTCGTGGCGAGGGTCGCGATCGCGTGGGTCTTCCCGGTGCCGGCGCTCGCCTCCAGGACCGTGGTGGCCCGGTCAGGCGGAAGCGGGCCGGCCAGGTCGAACAACACCTGGGCGTCGTTCTCGACCGTCACTCCGACCCCATCCCCTCGACCTCGAGCAGTGGCTGCCAGAGTCGGCGTGCCAGCGCACCGAACCGGGTGCCCTCGTCACCGTCGTCGGGCTCGGCCAGCAGCACGTCGAACTCGACATCGCCCCACACCATGCGGTTCTCGGGCTGGGCCCGGTCGCCGCCGAACCGCTTGTCCCACAGCTCCCGGGCCGCGAGCCGGGCGGGCTCGACCCCCGTGCCACGGTGACGTCTCTCGGCATAGCAGGCGGAGGAGAGCAGGCCGATCGGCAGCGGAGCGCACAGGCCGTCGTGGTACAGCTGCACGATGCGCTCCAGCTCTGCGTGCGCGACGTCGGCCTCGAGCTTCCCGACGAAGGCATAGGCGATCTCGCCACGGTCCCCCCGGCCGGCGACGAGCGCCTGCCAGGGCGTGGTGGGATCGTGCACGGTCAGGGCGAGCAGGTGCAGCCAGCTCGTCAGCCGGTGTCGTGGGCCGAGCTTGGAGTACTCGATGCGGGCGATGCGGTCGCCGTACACGGCCGGCACCGCCCCCTGCAGGCGCACGCCACCGCCCAGGTCGACGTCGACGTCGACCCGCTGCGGCGCACCACTGCGCAGCCCCCTGCTCCCGCGCACCAGGGCGTTGACGCCCGCCAGGATGCGATCGAGGGCAGCGCGTCCCAGCGGGCCAGGCGGCAGCGAGCCGCGAGCGAGCTCGGCGGCGACCGTCGCGTCGAAGTCCGCGTCGCGGAGCGCCGCGGTCAGCATCCGGTCGCCGACCTGCCACTCCTGCAGCCCGCGAAGGTCGACGGTCATCGCGTCGGCGGCACCCTCGTCGTCGCTGCCGAGCGCGAGGCCGAGGCGATGCTGCAGGAAGGCCTTCGCCGGCGACGCGAGAAAGGTGGTGAGCTCGGTGAGGGCGATCGGGCCAGGCTCGGTCGGCGTGAGGCGCTGGGGCACGAAGGGCGCCCGGGCCTGCCGCGGCGAGGTCAGCGCCCTCCCTCCGGCGAGCGCCGCGGGGTCGAAGCTGAACGGGTCGCCGGGCATCAGCCGTCCGCTCTCGAAGTTGCGCGGGTCGAAGGTCTGCAAGGGGTGGTGGACCACGATCCTGTTCCTGGCCCCCGGAGCGGTCAGCTCGAGAACGTCGAGCAGCTCACCCAGAGGGACCGACGGTGGACGCGGCGCACCGGTGCGCTCGTCGTGCCCGGTATAGAGCACGACGAGCCGGTCCTCGGCAGCGAGGATGGCATCCAGAAAGAGCTGGCGGTCCTCGGAACGAGCGTCGTGCTCACCGACGAGCGGGCTGCGAGCCAGCAGGTCATCGCCGTCGCTCGCGGGCTGCCGCGGGAACGAGGAGTCGTCCAGCCCGAGAACGATGACCACGCGGTGCGGCACGGCGCGCATCGGCACCATGGAGCACATCGTGAGGTGACCGGTGCGGAAGCCCGACCTGGTCGGCCGGCCCCGGAGCAGGTCGGCGAGCAGCGTCCGGACGTCGCTGAGCAGCAGCGGGACCGTGTCGCCCCTGTCCCCCGCTGCCTCCACCGCCTCGTGCAGCTGCGACCGGGCCTGGGTGAGCTGCCACCCGTCACGGTGGGGGACGTCGACCAGTCCGTCGAGCGCGTCGGTCAGCGCGTCGACCCAGTTCCTGAGCGGGCGCTCGGCTCGTAGCTCGTCGACGATGCACGCCAACCGGTCGACGAGCTCGGCGAGACGTCCGGCCAGGTCGATGTCGCCCGAGTCGACGTCGTCAAGAGGCAGGACTCCGCCGAAGGTGCGCTGGTCCTCCTCGTCCATCGCGACGCCGAGGAGCAACCGGTCCAGGCCCGCCTGCCAGGTGTTCTGCGAGACGCCGTCCAGCTGGTACGGCGCCCGCGCGGCCGCGTCGAGCCCCCACCGCACCCCCGCCCGGCCGACCCAGTCGGCGAGGCGTTCGAGCTCGTCGTCGTCGAACCGGAACCGCCGTCGGACCGGTCCGACCGTCGCCAGGTCGAGCACCTCGGAGGCGGTGACCCGCGCATCGGCCAGATCGAGCACGCGCGAGAGGACCTCGAGCACCGGGTTGGTCTGACGCAGCGAGCGGTCGGCGAGGCGGATCCGGAGCCGGTGGGCGGGGTGTCCGTCCTGCGAGTCGGAGTCCTCGGTGACGAGACCGAAGGTGGCGGAGACGAGCGGTGCCACGGCCTCGATGTCGGGGCACATCACGATGATGTCGCGCAGCTCCAGGGTGGGGTCGTCGGCCAGGATCCCGAGCACTGCTTCACGCATCACCTCGACCTGCCGCAGGCGGCCGTGGCAGGCGTGCACCTGGAGGGAGCGGTCGTCGTCCTGCAGGACGACGTCGCCGGTGGGGGCACTGTCTCCGTGGATCTGCAGCTGCAGCGTGCGCAGCAGGCTGGGACGAGCCCCTTCGTCCCTCGCGACGGCGTGATGCACCACCTCGCCGGACGGACAGTGCTGCGCGAGCACGAGCTGCAGCTCCCGGGTGTCCCGGCCGAGGCTCGAGACGAGAGGGTGCCGAGGCAGTGCGGCGGTGCTGTCGCGCTTGCGGGGGACCTGCTCGCGTGCGCGGGTGGCGCCGTCCACCTCGAGCCTGTCCCACAGCCCGGGAGAGGGGTGCGGCAGCCAGAGGTGCACGTCGCGGTGGACCGCAAGGGCGTCGACGACCATGAGCTGCTCGATGGTCAGCCGGGTGGGACCGAAGAAGGAGATCCGTTCGGGAAGCGCGACCAGGTCGCCGTCCGCACGCAGCGCGTCGCACGCCGCGACAAGCCGCTCGGCCGGGCCCGGCGAGCCCAGGTGCGAGCGGAGGCGACGGAAGAGCTCCGGCTGCCACGCGAGGTCGCGCGGCACCTCGCCGTCGTCACCGTCGAGCCAGCCGCGCACCAGGTCGGGGCGCTGCGCGGAGTACGACGAGAAGAGGCCGGCGATCTTGCGGGCGACCGCGACACGACGACCTCGTCGGTGGTCGACGTCTCCTCCGCCGACAGCGCCCACGTGCTGCCCCAGGGTGACGCACCAGGCCTCGGAGGCGCAGCCGTCGATGACGTCGAGCAGCGGCCAGGTCAGCCGCCGGGCCGACCACGGGTCGTCGGCGGGGTCCACCCCGCACGCACGCGCCACGACCTCCGCCACCAGGCGCGCCGGGGCGGGGAAGTGCACGTTCGCGCACACCCCGTCGGATCCGCCGGGACCGGTGCCGAGCCGCGCGGCCAGGCTCTGCGAGATCCAGCGCTCGACGCCCTTCGAGGGCACCGCGACGACCTCGGGCGTGAACGGATCGGTCGGCGGGACGGCGAGCACGTCGGCCAGCGCGCGGACCAGCCGGTCGGCCCGCTCGGAACGGTGGATCGTGAGCAACAGCCCCCCTCGAAGGATGCTGCGCTCACGCTAGTCCAAGGGGCCGACACAGCCGGCCATGGTCCTGCTCTGGTCCTGCCCGTGCGCCATGCGGTGCGCTATGCGGCGCGCTATGCGGCCGTCGAGCTGCGCAGCTGCGCCGCCAGCTCCTCGTCTCCCTCGATCGACTGCTTGAGGTCACCGAGAATGCGGGTGAGCAGCCGTGAGATCTGCATCTGGGTCACGCCGACCTCGTCGCCGATCTGCTGCTGCGTCCAACCCTCGAAGAACCGCAAGCGCACGATGGTCTTGTCCCGCTCGCTGAGGCCCTGTACCGCTTTCGACAGCATGATGCGCGCCTCGCAGCGGTCGAACTCGTCGTCGGTCTCGCCGAGGCGGTCGCCGAGGCTCCCGGAGTCGCGGTCGCCGACCGGCACGTCGAGGGAGCTCGGTGCGAAGCAGCCGTCGGCGGACAGCGCCTCGAGGACGTCGTCGACGCCCACCTCGAGCTCCTTGGCGAGCTCCGCCGTCGTGGGCGACCGATGCAGCTGCTGCGTGAGTTCTGCATCGGCCGCCCAGAGACGGGTCTGGAGCTCCTGGATCCGCCGTGGCGGGCGAACCGTCCATCCGGCGTCCCGGAAGTGCCGCCGGATCTCACCCTTGATGGTGGGGACGGCGTACCCCAGGAACTCGCGACCTCGCGTGGCGTCGTACCCACGCACGGCTTTGACCAATCCCAGGTACGCGACCTGGCGAAGGTCGTCGGCCGGGATGCCCCGGCCGGAGTATCGGTGGGCGAGGGTTCGGGCGAGCGGCATGTTGATCCGCACGACCTGCTCGAGCAGGGCTTTCCTCCTCGCCGGTGATGCGCTGGCTGCCTCATCGAGGAGCTCGGCTGTCTGTTGGACCCGTTCCGACCTCGACTGGTGTTCCACTGAGGGGTGGGGGGCTACTGCGGTGTCATTCATGAGAGCTCCATCCGTTGGGTAGCTCCATTCGTGGCACGGTCTCGACCACCTGTGTCAGACCCGAAAGCCTGGTGACTGCTGCCTACCCCGGTTGGACGCATGTCCAAACCAAACCGCGGGAACTGTTTGGTCCACGCGAGACACGGGAGGTGAGATGACAACCCAGAACACGCCCGAGAACGGCGCGGACGAGGTCGAGGTTCGGCCGGACACACCACCCCCCGAGAGCGGGGGCCCGGCCGAGTCGGTCGAGGACTTCGAGGCGGAAGACCCCGACGAGGAGGCAGCCGTCGACGAGGAGGACGTGTAACGACAGCACGTGTGACGACAGCACGTGTAACGACAGCACGTGTGACGACAGCACGTGTGACGACAGCACGAGGGGCGGCCCAGGCGGGCCGCCCCTCTTCGTGCGGGTTCAGGTGAACAGCGGGTCAGGTGAAGATGCTGACGCCGCCGGGGCCGATGAGCAGCCCGAGCACGATCAGCAGGATGCCGGCGAGCACGCCGCCACGCACCAGCGTCACGATGCCCCACACCACCATCACCACCGCGATGATCCACAAGATGAACGCCATGTCACTCTCCCTCGTTCCGGTTTCCCTCCGGGCGTATCGGTACCCGGGGGTGGTGTTCTCAAAACCTGGGTATTTCCCGGGCATGAGCCAACGGCCGGTCGACGACGAGACGCTGACGCGGAACATGAACGAGCTGCTGCAGGAGCTCCGGGTGGCGCAGACCGGCGTGCAGATCCTGACCGGCTTCCTGCTGACCGTCCCGTTCACGGACCGCTTCCCTGACCTCGACGACCTGCAGCGGAACACGTACCTCACGGTGCTGTGCGGCGCGGTCCTCACCACAGCGCTCGTCGTCGCGCCCGTCGCGTTCCACCGGGTGCTCTTCCGGCGTCGGATGCGGCGCTGGCTGGTCGAGGCGGCGAACATCGCCGCCCGCGCCGGCTTGATGATGCTGGCACTCACCAGCAGCGGGGCGCTCTTCCTCGTCTTCGACGTGGTCACCTCTCGCACGGCGGCGATCGTGGCGCTGGTCGCGGGCATCGTCCTGTTCCTGGCGATCTGGCTGGTCCCGCCACTCTTCGCCGACCATGACGAGCACGCCCGGGAACGCGCGTGAACGGCGAGTACGACGGCGCCGGCGCCTGGGTCCCGGAGCGGCACACGATCCCCGCACTGCGCTCCGCAGCCGAGTCCTGCCAGGGCTGCGACCTCTACCTCCACGCGACCCAGGTGGTCATGGGCGACGGGCCGCCGGACGCGACCCTGATGCTCGTCGGCGAGCAGCCCGGCGACAAGGAGGACCTGGCGGGCGAGCCGTTCGTCGGCCCGGCCGGCCAGCTGCTCGACAAGGCGCTGGACGCGGCGGGGATCCGGCCCGGCTCGGTCTACCGCACCAACGTCGTGAAGCACTTCCGCTTCTCGGGGACGCGCGGGAAGCAGCGCATCCACCAGTCGCCGGCGCGCTGGCATGTCGCCGCGTGCGAGCCGTGGCTCATCGCCGAGCTCGACGCGGTGCGGCCGCAGGGTGTCGTCCTTCTCGGGGCCACGGCGGGTGCAGCGCTCTACGGCACCTCGTTCCGGATCGGTCGCACCCGGGGCCGGCTCCAGGAGTGGCCGGGGAACCACCCGGTGCCGTCCCCTCCGCAGTGGGTCCTGCCGACCACGCACCCGTCAGCCGTTCTCCGCTCCCGCAGCCGGACGGCCGACTTCGACGCCCTGGTCGCGGACCTGGTGGTCGCGCGGGACGCGTCCGGTCGTCAGTAGGGCCGCAGCGGCTTGGTGGCCGGACCTTCGAGGACCGTGCCGTCGGGCGCGAACCGCGAGCCGTGCAGGGAGCAGTCCCACGACTCCTCGGCGTCGTTCCACGTCAACGGCCCGCCGAGGTGGGTGCAGACGCCGACCATCCGGCAGAGGCGGCCGTCGACCTCCCGCTCGGCGACGGGTACGACACCGGAGTGCTCGCTGCGCGCGTAACCCTTGGCCATGGCCGCCCCCACGCCGGCCTGCATCCGCGCGAGCTGGAGGAACGGCGCCGGGTGGAACGGGAGGGTGCGCACTGACGGCGCGTGGCTGCCGAGGATCTCGGACGTGATCGCGTGCGCGGCCGCGACGCCGTTGGTCAGGCCCCACTTGTCGAAGCCGGTGGCGACGAAGACGCGACCGTTGGTGGGGCTCAGCCGCCCGACCAGCGGAACCCCGCCGTACGGCGAGTAGTCCTGAGCCGACCACGCGTGGGTCTCCTTCGCGTCGGGGAACCATCGGCTCGTCCACGTGCGCAGCTCGTCGAACCGCTGCTCGGTCGAGGACGTCCGCCCGACGACGTGCCCGGCGCCTCCCACGACGAGGTGGTCGTCGTCCCCGCCCCCGGGAGCGTCGCGCAGCGATCGCTTCGAGCTGCCCGCGGACAGGTACATGCCCTCCGGCAAGGAAGCGCCGGTGAACGCGAGTGCGTACGAGCGCATCGGCTCGACCCTCGCGAAGTGCAGGCCGCGCCGGGAGATGGGCTGGCCAGTGGCCAGGACGAGATGCTCGGCGACGAACTCGTTCCCGTCGTCGAGGAGCACCGACGGGCGCCCGCTCGACTCGCCGACGGAGAGGACCCGGTTGCCCTCGTGCACGGTGCCGCCGTGGAGGCGGAACTGCGCGACCAGCGCGTCCAGCACCGGCATCGGGTCGATCTGGGCCTGCTCCGGGAGGGCCGTCGCGGCCACCGACGGGAAGGGCAGGTCCGGGTTCTCCTCCCAGCGCACGGGCAGCCCGAGCGACGCCGCGGCCTCGTGCTCGCGACGGACGCTCTGCAGCTCCTGCTCGGTCATCGCGAAGGTCACCGCCTCGCGGCGCTGGTAGGGCACCCCGTGGTCGTCGCAGAAGCGCAGCAGCCACTCCATGCCTTGCCGGTTCGCGTCCAGGTAGGCCTCCGCACTGCGGCGCGGCTGCCGGCCGAGGATGGTCGACAGCTTGGTGCCCTGGAGCAGGGACACCTTCCCCGTGGTGTTGCCCGTCGTCACGGCACCCACGTGCCGAGCCTCGACGAGTCCGACGCGTCGCCCTGCGCGCGCCAGCAGCAAGGCAGCCGTCAGGCCGGTGAGCCCGCCACCGACAACGAGGTCGTCGAAGCGCCCGTCGCAAGGCAGGATGTCGCGGAGCTGCTCACGATCACGGTCGAGCCACAGGGAGAGAGTCATTCCCCCGTCGTACCCAGGCGCGCCCCGGTTTCACGCCCCGACGAGCGGGCACTCTCGCCACGTGCCGAACTTCCAGGAGCAACGCGAGGTGCTCAAGTCCGTCGCCACGACGCTCAAGCGGGCGTCGATCCCCTTCGCCCTGGCCGGCGGCTACGCCGTCTGGGCGCGGGGCGGACCCGAGAGCACGCACGACGTCGACTTCGTGGTCCGACCCGAGGACGCCGAGGTGGCCAGGACCGCTCTGCTCGGCAACGGTCACGACCACTACACGTCTACCGAGGACTGGCTCGACAAGGTCGCCTTGGACGGCATCGTGGTGGACGTCATCCACCGACTCCCTGTCGGGGACGTCGACGACGCGTTGCTCGAACGCTGCGACGAGATCTCGGTGGACTCGGTGCGGATGCCGGTGATGTCGGCGACCGACCTGTTGCTGTGCCGCGTTCTCGCGTTCAGCGAGCACTCGTGCGACTTCAGCGGTCCGCTGGGCTTCGCCCGCGCCTTGCGAGAGCAGGTCGACTGGAAGCGCGTACGACGGGAGGCGGACCACGACCCGTTCGGCCGCTCGTTCCTCAGCCTGCTGGAGTCCCTCGACGTGATCTCGCCGGAGGTGCAGCATGTCGCCTGACTCCCCCGGGGAAGCGATCCGGATCGCGGCAGTGGGCGACGTGCACCTCGCGGAGGACCTGCGCGGGCGTTACCGGCCGTGCCTCGAACGGCTCTCCGCGGAGGCCGACGTCCTGCTCGTCGCCGGCGATCTCACCCAGCACGGGCGCCTCGACGAGGCCGCGGTGTTCGCCGAGGAGTTCTCCGCCAGCGACGTGCCCGTGGTCGTCGTACTGGGCAACCACGACTACCACTCCGGCCAGGAGGACGAGATCCGCACCGTCATCGAACGGGCCGGGATCGTCGTGCTCGAGGGCGAGCACCACGTCGTGGAGACCGATCGAGGTCGGGTTGGCATCGCGGGCGTCAAGGGTTTCTGCCTGGGGTTCAGCGGCCGGTGTGCATCGAACTTCGGGGAGCCCGAGATGAAGGCCTTCACCGGTCACGGCATCCGCAGCGCGGAGCTGCTCCGCCAGGCCTTCGACGGGCTCCGGTCCGACCTGACGGTCGACGTGACCGTGGCGCTCACCCACTACGCCCCGGTCGACAACACGCTGCACGGGGAGCCCACGGAGATCTGGCCCTTCCTCGGGAACTACCTGCTCGGTGAGGCGATCGACGCCGCGCGCGCCGACCTCGCCGTACACGGGCATGCCCACGCCGGCTGCGAGAAGGGCCTCACCGACGACGGCACGCCCGTCCGCAACGTGGCGCAGCCGGTGATCCGCAGCGCCTACCGCGTGTACGACGTGCAGCCGGCACGAGCGCTGGTCACGGGAGGTGCATCGTGAACGACCCGCACCAGGCACGGCGGCTGGAGAAGGCGCTGGCCGACGACGAGCGGACCCACGAGCTCGGCGTGCACGTCGTCGCGACCCCGCAGCGGATCCTCGCGCAGGGCGAGGTGGCGAGTGAGGAGCGACGTCAGAACGTCCTCGACGTGCTGCGGGAGCACGCGCCCGACGTTCCGGTCACCGACCAGCTCACGGTCAGTGCAGATGCCGTCAGCCCACCTGTCTCGCACGAGGGCATCCAAGGCAGGGAATGAACCCACCTCTCCCGGGTATCGACGAGATACCTGGAACGAGGAGGAAGTCGTGGGAGCACACGAAGCAGACGTGGTCGACCTGATCATGAACGACCACCGCGAGCTCGAGCGCATCTTCGACGAGCTGCTCAGCTCGCCGGAGAAGCGTCCGACGCTCGTGCCGGTCATGACGACGCTGCTCTCGGCACACAGCCGGGCCGAGGAGTCGGAGGTCTACCCGGCCGCACGTGAAGCCGGTGGTGAGGACGACGTCGAGCACAGCCAGCAGGAGCACCTCGAGGCCGACCAGCTCGCCGCCGACGTCGCAGCTGCAGACCCGACCGCCCCGGACTTCGAGGAGAAGCTGCGGAAGCTCGTCGACGCGGTCAAGCACCACGTCGAGGAGGAGGAGACCACCGTGCTTCCCGGAATGCGGCAGAGGATGGAAGCCGACCAGCTGCAGCAGCTCGGCAAGGCGTTCCTCACCTCCCGAGAGCAGCACCTCGGCGAGCAGCCCGGCGACATGACGAAGGCCGACCTCGAGCAGCAGGCAGCGAACGTCGGGATCCCCGGTGCGTCCTCGATGAGCAAGAGCGAGCTGGAGGCAGAGCTCCGCAAGCACGCCGAGAGCTGAGGGAGCGAGTCGGGTTTCGGGGGGAGAGGTTCGGGGGCTCATGACCCGTCTACGCCGTGTCTCCTGCCAGGACCCGGGCTGGAAGCGGATTCGCAGCGGTCGCGGCTTCCGGTACGTCGACGAGGCGGGGCGTCCGCTCGACGACGCCGCCGTCCAGCGGGTGAAGGACCTGGTGATCCCGCCGGCGTGGAGCGAGGTCTGGATCTGCTCCGACGAGAAGGGGCATCTCCAGGCAGTCGGCACCGACGACGCGGGCAGGCGGCAGTACCTCTACCACCCCGCCTGGCGTGAGCGGCAGGACGCCGCGAAGTTCGACCGGGTGCTCGAGATGGCACGTGAACTGCCTCGGGTACGACGGCGGCTCCGCCAGGACCTGAAAGGTGCGGCTGTCGAACGACCCACCGTCGTCGCCGCAGCCGTCCGGCTCGTCGATCTCGGCTGCTTCCGGCTGGGCTCGGAGGTCTACACCGACGAGAACGGCAGCTACGGGCTCACCACGTTGGAACGTCGGCACGTGCGGTCGTCCGGTGAGTCACTCGTGTTCGCGTTCGTCGGGAAGTCGGGGGTGGAGCACGACATCCGTGTCGACGATGCTGCGGTCTGTCGCGTCGTCCGTGCCATCGCCTCGCGGCGCAAGCCGGACTCGCGGCTCCTCGCCTATCGCGAGCAGGCGCGGTGGCGTCCGGTCACCGCCACGGACATCAACGAGCGCATCCGTGAGCTGGTGGGGATGGACGTGACGGCCAAGGACTTCCGCACCTGGCACGGCACGGTGATGGTGGCCGACGCGCTGTCCAGGCAGGAGCGCGCGTCGAGCCGGAAGGCCCGCGCGAAGCAGGTGAAGACCGCCGTCGACGCAGCTGCCGACCTGCTCGGCAACACCCCGACGGTGGCGCGCTCGTCGTACGTCGACCCCCGGGTCATCGACCTGTTCGAGGCCGGCCGGACGATCGAGCCGAAGCGTGGTCAGGACGCGCTCGACCGCGCTGTCGTGGCCCTGCTCGACGAGGCATGAGCGCGGCGGCAGCGGGTACCCACGACCCAGCGGGTGCCCCACCTCCCAGGGGCACCCGCTGCCACCTTCTCGACGGCCGCGGGGCGCCCTGGACTGGGTGGGTCAGGGCTTGAAGACGACCTTCACGGTGCCGTTGCTCTTGTGCTGGAAGTCGGCGTAGGCCTGGGGGGCCTCGTCCAGCGGCACCCGGTGCGTGGCGAAGTCCTCGGCACCCAGCACGTCGTCGTCGACCACCAGCGGCATCAGGTCGTCGAGCCAGCGCCGCACGTTCGCCTGCCCCATGCGCAGGGTGATCTGCTTGTCGAACATCGTCAGCATGGGCAGCGGGTCGGTCTGACCGCCGTACACGCCGGACAGCGAGATGGTCCCGCCGCGCCGTACTGCGTCGATCGCGGCGTAGAACGCAGCCATCCGGTCCACGCCGCTGCGCTGCATCATCGCCATCGCCAGCCGCTTGGGCATCATGCCCGCCGCGCGCTGGGCGAGAGCGGCGACCGGCGAGCCGTGGGCCTCCATCCCTACGGCGTCGACGACGGAGTCGGCACCCCGTCCGCCAGTGAGGCTGCGGACCTCCTCTGCGACGTCGTCGACGGCACGGAGGTCGATCGTCTCGACCCCGTTGGCGCTCGCCCGGGACAGCCGCTCGGGCACGAGGTCCACCCCGATGACCCGGTAACCCCGGTGGATCCCGATGCGCGTCGCCATGTCACCGATCGGACCGAGCCCCAGGACGAGCAGGGTGCCACCCTGCGGGACGGCGGCGTACTCGACGGCCTGCCAGGCGGTCGGCATCACGTCGGAGAGGTAGAGGAAGCGCTCGTCGGGCGGCCCGTCCGGGACCTTGATCGGGCCGAAGTCCGCGTGTGGCACGCGTAGGTACTCCGCCTGGGCGCCGTCGACCTGGCCGTACAGCTTGGTGTAGCCGAAAAGCGCAGCACCCGAGCCGTACTCGCGCACCTGGGTGGTCTCGCACTGGGTGAACAGCTGCTGGTCGCACATGAAGCAGTGCCCGCACGAGATCTGGAAGGGCACCACCACGCGGTCACCCGGCTTGATGCCCTGGACACCCGAGCCGACCTCCTCGACGACGCCCATCGGCTCGTGACCGATGATGTCGCCCGCCGTCATGAACGGCGTCAGGGTCTCGTACAGGTGGAGGTCCGATCCGCAGAGCCCGGAGGACGTGATGCGGATGATCGCGTCGGTTGGTTCCTTGAGCACGGGGTCCGGGACGTTCTCGACGGAGACGGTGCGATGGCCTTGCCAGGTGACTGCTCTCATGTCGCGTCCGTACCCGGGTACGTTCGCGACATGACTGAAACCGTCGATGCAGTCGTGATCGGTGCCGGCCCGAACGGGCTCGTGGCGACCATCGCCCTCGCCGACGCAGGGTGGGACGTTCTCCTGCTGGAGACCAACCCCGAGGTCGGCGGTGCCGTCCGCAGCGCGGAGGTCACCGCGCCCGGCTTCACGAACGACCTGTTCAGCGCTTTCTACCCCCTGGCCGCGGCGTCGCCGATCATCAAGGACCTCGACCTGGAGGGCCACGGCCTCTCGTGGGTCAGGGCTCCGGCGGCCCTCGCCCACCACCTCGACGACGGTCGCGCCGCCCTGCTGTCGCACTCCCTGGACGAGACCGTCGAGAACCTCGAGGAGTTCGCCCCCGGCGACGGTGAGGCCTGGGCGACGATGTTCGAGGAGTGGCAGACCGTGCGCGACCCGATCATCGACGCGCTCTTCACGCCCTTCCCTCCGGTGCGGGCCGCCCTCGCGGCCCTGCGTCGGCTCGGCACCGCGCAGGCCCTCGAGCTCGCCAGGCTCGCCGTGCTCCCGGTTCGGCGCTTCGGCGACGAGCGCTTCCACGGCGACGGCGGACCGTTGCTCCTGACCGGGAACGCCCAGCACGCCGACGTACCGCCGGACGCCGCGGGCAGCGGGATCTTCGGGTGGCTGCTCTGCATGCTCGGGCAGGATGTCGGCTTCCCGGTGCCCGAGGGCGGTGCGCAGAAGCTGGCGGACGCCATGGCGCTGCGAGCGAAGGCGGCCGGCGCCTCGATCCAGACCTCTGCGCGCGTCGACCGAGTCCTGGTCGAGCAGGGCCGAGCCGTGGGCGTGCGCACGGCGGACGGGCGGGAGGTGCGCGCCCGCAAGGCAGTGCTGGCGGACGTGGCCGCGCCAGTCCTGTTCCGCGACCTGGTGGGGCTGGAGCACCTGCCCGCCAAGGTGGAGCAGCAGCTGGACCGGTTCCACTGGGACAGCTCGACGCTCAAGCTGAACTGGGCACTCCGCGAGCCGGTCCCCTGGCTGGCCAAACCGGCCCGCCGAGCCGGCACCGTCCACCTCGGCCCCGACCTGACCGGCTTCGTCGACCTGGCGGCGGACCTCTCGGTGGGCCGGATGCCGCGTACCCCGTTCATCCTGTTCGGCCAGATGACCACGGCCGACCCCACCCGATCCCCCGAGGGGACCGAGTCCGCCTGGGCCTACACCCACCTGCCTCGCTCGTTCGCGGTCAGCGACAGCGCCGTCCTGCAGCTGATGGATCGCGTCACCGAGCTGCTCGAGCAGCACGCGCCGGGCTTCTCCGAGTCCGTCCTGACGCTCCACGTGCAGACCCCGGCCGACCTCGAGGCCGCGGACGCCAACCTCGTGGGTGGCGCCATCAACGCGGGCACGGCGGCCATCCACCAGCAGCTGGTCTTCCGGCCTCTGCCCGGCCTGGGCCGGCCGGAGACCCCCCTCCCGGGTCTGTACCTCGCCGGCGCGTCTGCGCATCCTGGAGGCGGCGTGCACGGTGCCTGCGGCTGGAACGCCGCGCGCGCGGCGCTCGGGCGCGGCGGTGCCGTACGACGTCGGCTGCTCCGGACCGCGTGGGGGCGGCTGCTCTAGCTCGCAGCCCCACCCTCGGCCAGGAACGCGAGCCTGCGCAGTGCCTCGCGGTTGCGGGGCAGCATCGCGAGCTGGCGCAGCGGCTTGGGCATGAGCTTGGCCGGTCCGGCGACGGCGTCCTCGCGGATCCGCACCGTCGTCCCCGTGCCCGCGGACTCGAGCTCGATCAGCACCTCGGCTGCCCCCGCGGGCCAGCCGTGCGCCTGCAGCCGCAGCAGCTTCTCGGGCACCATCTCGAGCACCTCGGTGCGGTCGTTGATCAGCAACGGCCAGTTCCCCACCGAGTGGTGCAGCCGGGTTCCCGACGCGGGCCACCCGTCGTCGACCTCCCGCATCCGGGAGGCTCCGACGACCCAGCTCGGGTAGAGCCAGCCGTCGGACAGGACCGCCCAGACGCGGGCCGGCTCGGCACTGATCCATCGTTCGACGGACGGGTTGTTCTCGGCCGGCTCCGTCTCGGACCTAGCTACGTCGTGCATCGCGGACCTCCTCAGGGGTCGGCTCGGCGACAGGATCGAACAGGTTTCCTCGGTGGTCGGCCACCGGCCGCTCCGCGAGACCGATGCGGGACATCACGGGGGCGACCACGGCGTCGTACGCCGCCGGCACGAGCCGGAAGCCCCACGTGAGCAGCGGGTTGGCCTTGCCGACCGACCTCTCGCGACGTGGGTGGTCCAGCACGTTGACGGTCGCACGGGCCACCTGCTCCGCGGTCATGACGGGTGGCGGCGGCTTCCCCTGCACGCCGAGATAGCTCGCCGCCTTCTCGTAGAGGGTGGTGTCGACCCCACCCGGCTCCACGACGCTGACGCTCACCGACGGGACCCGCAGCTCGCCCTGGAGCGTCCGTGCCAGGCCGTGCACGCCCCACTTGCTGGTGACGTACGGCGACAGGTACGGCGCCGCCGTCTTGCCGAGGACGGACCCGAACAGAACGAGGTGCCCGGCACCCTGGGTCTCGAAGCGGCCGATGGCGGCCCGGGAGACATTCGCGGTGCCGAGGAGGTTGACCTCCTGGACACGGTCGAAGACGTCGCCGGGGATCTCGGTGAACCGGCCGTAGGCGGCCACTGCGGCAGCGTGCACGACGGCGTCGAGCCGCGTGAACGTGTCGAAGGCGAGCTCCAGCGCCGCCCGGTCGGCGACGTCGCACGGGCGGACGGAGACGCTGCCCGCTCCACGTGCGCGACAAGCGGAGGCGACTGCTTCGAGAGCGTCGACCCTGCGGGCCAGCAGGACCAGCTGGTCACCGCGCGACGCGAGCTCCAGGGCGACGGCACGGCCGATGCCGCTCGAGGCGCCGGTGACGAGGACGGTGCGAGACATGCTGCCCCGGTACCCAGGCGGTCCCGATGCACGCCCGGTGGGGCTGTGGTGCGCGATGAGACGCCTACCCGCGTCTCTGTGACATTCGATACGTTTCTCCCCATGCCCTCGCGTTTCGATCCGCTCGGTCTCATGGACCTCGCGAACACCACCGTGCGCACCGGGCTGAAGGTCGCCAGCTGGTCGGAGAAGCAGGTCTTCGGGATCCTGCGGTCGCGCATGGACGCGACGATCCCGCCGCCCGACCGGATGCTCCCGCCGTCGCCGGCCAGGCTCGCCGAGGGGCTCGACTCCAAGATGCGGCGACTGCTCGACCGCGCCATCGAGCAGAGCACGACGTCGGGTCGCCAGGAGCTGTTCCACAAGATCCTCGACCAGATCGTCCCGGACGAGGCCCGCATCATCGGCGCCCTGTCGGACGGGTCGGCGTCGCCGCTGCTGCACGTCTACCAGCGCACCCGCGCCGGCCTCGTCGGCGAGGTCGTGCTGGAGAACATGTCGCTGATCGGGAAGACGGCCAACCTCGCGCTGCCCCACCTCACGCCGACGTACGTCAGCCACCTGCTGTCGCTGGGTCTGCTCGAGTCGGGCCCCGAGGACCAGACGATGAAGGCCGACTACGAGATCCTGGCTGCGGACACCGCGGTGCTCCGCGCGATCAAGAAGGCGAGCCGCGGCCCGATCCCCGCCCGGATCGAGAAGTACACCCTCCGACTCTCGGGCCTCGGCCTCGAGCTCTGGTCGGCCGCGAGCAACGCGAGGCCCTGACGTGTACGCCGACATCCTCGCGGGCGTCGTGGCCCCACTCGTCCAGACCTGGTCGGAGATCAAGGCCGACTTCGCGGTCAACTGGCTGATCTATCTCTCGATGCCGTTCGTCGCGGCGTTCGTGGGCTACACGACCAAGCTCGTCGCGCTGCAGATGCTCTACCGGCCGATCGAGTTCGTCGGCGTCGGCCCCTTCGGCTGGCAGGGCGTCGTCCCCCGCCGGGCCGGCAAGACTGCGGCCCTGACGATCCAGATGCTGACCGACAAGCTGCTGGACCCGACCGAGATCCTCGACAAGATCGACCCGAAGGCTGCGGTCGAGGAGCTGCGCGAGCCCCTCACCCGCACGATCGACGAGCTCGCCCGTGAGCTCGCCGAGCAGATCCGGCCAGGTCTGTGGGACTCCCTCCCCGAGGCCGGTCGCAAAGCCGTGCAGGCCCGCGTGCACGCGGCGGCCCCGAAGGTCGTGGACAACCTGGTCGCCGAGATGCGTGCGGACCTGCCTCGCTTCGTCGATCTCCAGTACCTCGCCGTGACCATCCTGGTGAAGAACAAGGCCCAGCTGAACGAGCTGATGAAGGGCCTGGGTGGCGCGGCGATGAAGTTCATCCGTCGCAGCGGCATCTACTTCGGCTTCGCCATCGGGCTGGTGCAGATGGTGGCGTGGGGCTACTTCCACAACCCCTGGATCATGCCGGCGTTCGGGTTCTTCACCGGCTTCGCCAGCGACTGGCTCGCGCTCAACCTGATCTTCATCCCGCGGGAGCCGAAGAAGCTGTTCGGGTTCATCCCGGTACACGGCGTGCTCCACGCGCAGCGTGAACAGGTCACCCGCGACTACGCCAAGCTGCTCGCCAACGACATCTTCTCTGCCGACATCCTGCTCGACGCCATTCTCAACGGGCCGACCTCCGAGCGGATCTTCGCCCTGATCGAGAAGGAGGTGTCGAAGGCTCTCGACGACCAGGCCGGGTTCGCCCAGCCGCTTCTGACCCTGGCCATCGGGACGCGTCGCTACAAGGACATCAAGGACACCATCGTGCGGCTCCTCGTCGAGCGTCTGCCGGACACGATGGACGAGGCCAAGGACTACACCGCACGCACCCTCGACATCGAGAACCTCATCGTCGACAAGATGAACCAGCTCACTCCGGACGAGTACGAAGGCATCCTGCGGCCGGTCTTCAAGGACGACGAGATGCTGATGATCACCGTGGGGGCCGTGCTCGGCTTCATGGTCGGCGAGCTGCAGGTGTTCATGGTCGAGCACTTCTCGCGCGAGGTGCGCTAGGCGGCTCGCGCCCTTCCCAGCAGGCGCTCCAGCAGCGCCGGGTCCGTCGGCCACGCCTCGAGCAGCAGGTCTCGCGGCACACTGCGGGCGGCATAGCGGATCAGCAGGACCACGGCCACGACGTCGTCCAGCGGACCGATCACGGGGAGGAACTCGGGGAGCAGGTCGATCGGCGACACCACCCAGACCACGGCGACGAGGAGGGCGACCTTCGCCCGGCGCGGGACCTCGGGATGCCTCCGCAGTGTGCGGGCCGTCGTGACGCACGCGGGCAGGAACTCGGCCACCTGCTTCAGCAGGCCGTCGGGCAGCCGGCTCGCGAGCAGCACCATCGCCAGGCAGCTGAGCGCCCAGAGGGTGAGGACGATGCCCGCGACGAGGAGGAGAGTCTGCCAGCTCATGAGTTCTCGACGATGACGTTGGTCGCCTTGATGACCGCCGTCGCGGGGCTGCCCACCTCGAGCCCCATCTCCTCGACTGCCTCCGCGCTCAGCAGCGAGACGACCCGGTAGTCACCGCACGCGAGCTCGACCTGGGCCATCACGGTGTCCTTGCGGATGCTCACAACGACGCCGGCCAGTCGGTTGCGAGCACTCGACTGCTTCGGGGGTGCCTGCAACGACCCCATCAACGAGGGCAGGTCGGCCGCCGGCAGAACGCGCTGGTTCTTCACCCGCTCGAAGACGACGCGGCCGTCAGTCTCCCAGCGGCGCAGAGTGTCGACACTGACGCCGAGGGCCTTGGCCACCTCACCGATGCGCAGGTACTCCATGTCCGGATCCTCTCAGCCCGCCGGGTGGATCTGGATCTCGCTCGCCTTGACCGCGACCCACATCTCCCGCCCCGGGGTGAGGCCGAGGCGGACCACGGACTCGGGGGTCACGTCGGCGAGCACTCCCCCGGCCGCGTCCAGGTGCACGCGGGTCACCTCACCGTGCGGGACGGCCGAGAGCACCCGGCCACGCCACCGGTTGCGGGCGCTCCCGACCGGCTCCTCCGCGGTGACGGTCACGGCCGACGGGCGGAAGCAGGCGAGCACCTCGCCGTCGTACGGCGTGACCGAGACGAGCTCGGCGTCCTGCAGCCGCACGACGGTGCCGATGCTCGTGCCGCGCAGGACGTTGAGCCCGACGAGACGGGCGACGTGCTCGGTCCGTGGCGCCGCCGCGACCTCCTCCGGTGTCCCCTCCTGCGCGACCCGGCCGTCCTCGAGGACGACGACCTTGGTCGCGAGGGTCAGCACGTCGACCGCGTCGTGCGTGACGAGGACGCTGATGCCGCCGTACTCACGAAGGTGGCGGGCGAGCTCCACCCGCAACGCCATGGCCACCCGGACGTCGAGTGCGGCCATCGGCTCGTCGAGCAGCAGGAGCACGGGGTCGCCGGCCAGGGCTCGGGCGAGCGCGACGCGCTGTGCCTGGCCCCCGGAGAGCTGCGCCGGCTTGCGCTCGGCGAGCTCCGACAGACCGATCCTGGCCAGCCAGTCGTCGGCCGTCGCCAGGGCCGCCCTTCTCGACGCGCCTCTGCTGCGCGGGCTGAAGGCGACGTTCTGCCGGGCGGTGAGGTGCGGGAACAGCAAGATGTCCTGGAAGACCATGGCGGTACGGCGGTCCTGCACCTCGAGCCGTCGCCTCCTCGACTCCCACTCGGTCCCACCACAGGCGACGTGACCCTCGTCGAGCGGGACGAGCCCGGCGAGCGCACGCAGCAGCGTGGTCTTGCCGGCACCGTTGGGCCCGACGACGGCGACCACGTCTCCGGCCTCGGCAGCAAGAGCGACGTCCAGCGTGTGCCCGGGTCGGCGTACGACGACGTGCGCGTCGAGCCCCGCGTCGAGGATCGGCGCCGCGCTCACCGGGCCACCCCCACCCCGAGCCAGCGCTCGCGCAGCAGCGCCAGGATGAGCAGCGAGACGAGCAACATGACCAGGGACAGCGCGTACGCGGTGTCCGGCTGGTCGTGCAGCTCCTTGTAGATCAGCAGCGGCATGGTCTGCGTCGTCCCCGGGTAGTTGCCGGCAAAGGTGATCGTCGCTCCGAACTCCCCCAACGAGCGGGCGAAGCCCAGGACCATGCCGGCCGCGATGCCCGGCAGGGCCATCGGGACCGTGACCCGCGTGAACGTGTGCCAGCGGCTCGCCCCGAGCACAGCCGCCACCACGTCGTACTCCTGCGCCGACGCCCGCAGCGCGCCTTCGACACTGATGACGAAGAACGGGAGCGCGACGAACGTGTGGGCCACGACCACCGCCGCGGTCGAGAACGGGATGGTGATCCCGAACCAGTCCTCGAGCGGACCACCGATCACGCCTTTGCGCCCGAACGCTGCCAGCAGGGCAACTCCGGCGACGACCGGCGGCAGAACCAGCGGCACCGTGACGAGCGCCCGAAGCAACGAGCGACCACGGAAGCTGACGCGCCCGAGCACCCACGCGAGCGGGAGCCCGAAGACGAGACAGAGGAGCATCGCAGCGGCGGAGGTGACCAGCGACAACACGAGCGCCTCTCGCGCCTCGGGCTCCGTGACGAGGTCGGGCAGCGACCGCCAGGGCGACCGCAGCACCAGGCCGACGAGCGGGATGACGAGGAACAGCACCGCCACCCCGGCGAACAGCAGGAGGCGTCCGGGAGGTCGACCCAGTGCGGCGCTCGCCGGGGGCTTCGTGCTGCTCAGGGGACCTCCCCGGATACGGGTGCGAACCCTGCCTCGCGCAGGACGTCCTGACCGTCGCTGCTGAGGACGAAGTCGATGAACTCCTGGGCGAGCGTGCGGTTGCGGGCCTGCTGCACGGCGGCGATGGCGTACTCGGTGACGACCTGGTCGGCGCCGGGGATGTCGTGGGAGCTCACGTCCTCCGCGGCGGCGCGCGCGTCGGTCACGTAGACGATGCCCGCGTCGGCCTCACCGGCCTTGACCTTCTCGAGAACCGCTTTCACGTTGTCCTCGTAGGAGACGGGGTCGACCTGTACGTCGTTGAGCTGCAGCAGCTCCTGGGCGACCTTGCCGCAGGGGGCGGACTCGACGCAGACCACGTAGCGAACACCCGCGCGGAGGTCCTCGAGGGACGACACCAACGCCTTCGCGTCGTGCGGCGTGACCAGCACGGCGGAGTTGGCTGCGAAGCTCACTGCGCCGTCGGCGTCACCGGCGTCGACCACCCGCTGCATGGTCTCGAGGTCCGCCGTGGCGAGGACGTCCGCAGGCGCCCCCTCCGACACCTGCGTCGCCAGCGTGGCACTGCTGTCGTAGACGGCGACCACGTCGACGCCTCCGCGCTGGGACTCGAACGCCGCCGCGAGCTCGTCGAAAGAGCCCGTCAAGGAGGAGGCCGCGAGGACTCGCAGGGTCTCGTCGTCGTCAGCCGCGCCGCCGTCGCACCCGGCCAGGGCAGCGGCCAGGGCGACGACGAGGGCGACGAGCCCAGCGGTGACCGGTGCGGGCAGGGGGCGGTTCACTCTCCCTGTGTATCAGAGATACCTAGGCAATACCTAGATATGCGTGGTCTGGACATACGGGCTCGCAACGTCGCTGCAACCTGGCCCCAGGCACCCTGGCCTGAAGCGGGCGGGCCTTGGACTCTGGCTGGGGCCCTCCGGCTTTGCTTGACTGGATCAGTGAGCGCTGAGCCGACGGGACCCACCGTTGCTGGACTGATGGAGAACGGCATGCGCGCAGAAGTCGCGGAGTCCTGGCACCGGTCCGCCGCTGCCGGCGTCCATGTCGACACGGTCGACGCCCCGATCACGCTCCCCGACGACGTGCTGCGCGACTACCGCGAGGCACACCCGCTCGCACAGGTCTTCCCGCTGCTCGACGACGTCCTCGGCCAGGCCGCTCGCGACTGCGACACGATCATGGCCGTCTCCGATGCCTCCGGGCAGCTGCTCTGGATCTGTGGCAACCCCTCGGTGCTCCGCATGGCGGAGTCCATCGGGTTCGTCGAGGGATCGAACTGGGACGAGCGACTCGCGGGCACCAACGCGCCCGGCATGGCGATCGCCATCGACCGCACCGCCACCGTGATCGGTGCGGAGCACTTCCGGCGCTCGGTCCAGCGCTGGAGCTGCGCAGCGACCCCGATCCACGACCCCGCATCCTCCTCGCTGCTCGGCGTCCTCGACATCACCGGCGGTGAGTCGATCGTCAAGCCGGAGACCGTCGCGATGGTGCGGGCGGCAGCTCGGATGGCCGAGTCGGAGATGGCGCGGGCGCTGCTGACCCGACGTGAGCCGGAGTACGCCGAGAAACCGAACAGCCTCCACGTGATGATCGAGTCGCTCGGTCGCGGCGAGTCGCTCGTCACCGTCCACGACGGCAGCTCGAAGCCGAAGACGATCCGGTTGAGTCCACGGCACAGCGAGATCCTGCTGCTCCTCGCCTCTGCCCCTCGCGGCCTGTCGGGCGACGAGCTCGCCGTACTCCTCTACGAGGACGACGGGGGCGAGTCCACGCTACGCGCCGAGCTCAACCGGCTCCGGCACCTGCTCGGCGCCGAGCTGCTCGCCTCACGCCCCTATCGCTTGGCGGCGACGGTCACCGGTGACTGGCTGGCGGTCGAGGCGATGCTCGCCGCCGGTGACGTCACCGGCGCGATGCGTGCGTACCGAGGGCCCCTCCTCCCACGCTCCCAGGCACCCGGTGTCCAGCGGCTGCGCGACGAGGTGTCCGAGTCGCTGAGGCAGGCGATCCTGCGCTCGGGCAGTCCCGACCTGATGTCGACCTGGACGCGTTCCTCGTGGGGCTCGGACGACTACGACATGTGGCTCGCGCAGCGCGCCGCCATCGGTACGTCGTCGCCGCTGCTGCCTCTCGTCGACGGGCAGATCGCGCGCCTCGATCGCGAGCTCGGGCTCTGACCTGAAGGTTGCAGCAACGTTGCCAGAACGTGGCAGTTCCTACGTTGTGGCGGTCATCACTTCCGACCGCTCTTCCCAGAAACGCAGGAGCCACCCATGACCGTCTTCAACCCGCCCGAGGCAAAGTCCCGCTACGACCACTACATCGGCGGCGAGTGGGTGCCTCCGATCCACGGGGCGTACTTCGAGAACGTCTCGCCGGTCAACGGCAAGCCGTTCACCGAGATCGCCCGCGGTACCGCCGACGACATCGAGGCCGCCCTCGACGCTGCACACGCCGCCGCTGACAGGTGGGGCCGCACGTCGCCCACCGAGCGCTCGAACGTACTGCTGAAGATCGCCGACCGCATGGAGGCGAACCTGCAGGAGCTCGCCATCGTCGAGACCTGGGACAACGGCAAGCCGGTGCGCGAGTCGCTCGCCGCCGACCTCCCGCTGGCCATCGACCACTTCCGCTACTTCGCCGGCGTCCTGCGCAGCCAGGAGGGCACGGTCGGCGAGCTCGACGAGAACACCGTGGCGTACCACTTCCACGAGCCGCTCGGCGTGGTCGGCCAGATCATCCCGTGGAACTTCCCCATCCTGATGGCCGTGTGGAAGCTCGCCCCCGCGCTCGCGGCCGGCAACGCCGTCGTCCTCAAGCCCGCCGAGCAGACACCCTGGTCGATCCTGCGGCTGATGGAGATCGTCGGCGACCTGATCCCCGCCGGTGTGGTCAACGTCGTCAACGGCTTCGGCGTCGAGGCCGGCAAGCCGCTCGCGTCGTCCCCGCGCGTGGCGAAGGTCGCCTTCACCGGCGAGACCACCACGGGCCGGCTGATCATGCAGTACGCCAGCCAGAACCTCATTCCGGTCACCCTGGAGCTCGGTGGCAAGAGCCCGAACATCTTCTTCGAGGACGTCGCCAGCTCCCGCGACTCGTTCTACGACAAGGCCCTCGAGGGCTTCGCGATGTTCGCGCTCAACCAGGGCGAGGTGTGCACCTGCCCGTCCCGCGCGCTCGTGCAGCGGTCGATCTACTCCGACTTCGTGCCGGACGCGATCAACCGCGTGTCGCTGATCAAGCAGGGCAACCCGCTCGACACCGACACGATGATCGGCGCGCAGGCGTCCAACGACCAGCTCGAGAAGATCCTGTCCTACATCGACATCGGGAAGCAGGAGGGCGCGAAGGTCCTCATCGGCGGCGAGCGCACCATCCTCGACGGTGACCTCGCCGAGGGGTACTACGTGCAGCCGACCGTCTTCGAGGGCGACAACTCGATGCGGATCTTCCAGGAGGAGATCTTCGGTCCGGTCGTCGCGCTGACGTCCTTCGACGAGGAGGCCGACGCCCTGAAGACGGCCAACGACACCCTCTACGGTCTGGGTGCCGGCGTGTGGACCCGCGACAGCGGGCGGGCGTTCCGGATGGGCCGTGGCATCAAGGCCGGTCGCGTCTGGACGAACTGCTACCACGCCTACCCGGCGCACGCGGCCTTCGGCGGCTACAAGCAGTCCGGCATCGGCCGCGAGACGCACAAGATGATGCTGGACCACTACCAGCAGACGAAGAACCTGCTCGTGTCGTACTCCGACCAGCCGCTGGGCTTCTTCTGATGGTCGCGACCGACTCGACCTCCGGTCGGGTTGCAGTCACCAGCGAGGCGGCGGAGCTTCTCCGCCGCCTCGTCGGCGACCACGGTCCGGTGATGTTCCACCAGTCCGGCGGCTGCTGCGACGGCAGCGCCCCGATGTGCTTCCCCGTCGGGGAGTTCCTGACCAGCGAGGCCGACGTACACCTCGGCGACCTGACGGTGCCGGGTGTCCCAGACGTGCCGGTGTGGATGTCCGCGTCGCAGTTCGAGTACTGGAAGCACACACACCTCACCATCGACGTGGTGAAGGGACGCGGCGCCGGGTTCAGCCTCGAGGCGCCGTACGGCGTGCGCTTCCTGATCCGGTCCCGGCTGCTCACCGAACCAGAGCTGGCCGAGCAGGAGGCTGCTCACACGCCTTCGTGATCCCCGATGCCGGGGTGCACGAAGGTCTCGCCGCGCTTCATCGCCTCGACCGCGCCCGGGTGGTGCCGGTGCATGTGCGACACCGCCTTGCGCCGGTACCTCAGGATCTGCGCCGCGCCGAAGACCCAGAAGGCGTACTGGGCGCACAGGGCCACGCGGAAGTCGTCGAGGTCGTAGAACTCCGCGCCCCGCGGCTCGCGCAGGTCGAGGATGAACCCGATCGCCGCCATCGTGAGCAGGGAGGCGATGAAGCCCCCGATGTTGACCACGCCGTTCGCCCGTCCGATGGCGCTGACCGGGTTGAACGTCCGGGCCAGGTCGAAGCCCACCATCGACGCGGGACCGCCCGCGGCCGTGACGACCACGAGGACCACCAGCAGCCACATCGGCGCGCGGTCGGGGTGGAGGAGCACCACGGTCCACACCACGGCCATCAGGCCGACGACCGCGAGAACGACGTACGAACGGTAGAACGGGAGCTTGGCTGTCAGCCGACCCAGCACCGAGCCGGTCACGAGCACGGCCCCGACCAGCACGATGAGCAGGCTCGACGCCGCGCGGGTCGACAGCCCTTGCCCCTCCACGAGGAACGGGAACCCCCAGAGCAGGCTGAAGACCGTCACGGAGAACTGGGACGTGAAGTGTGACCACAGCCCGAGCCGAGTCCCCGGGTTTCCCCACACGATCCGCAGCGTGCGCGCCAGGGCGCGCATCTTCACCTTCACGACCTCGGAGCGCCGGTACGGCGAGTCCTTCACGACCAGCACCACTGCCACCATCAGCACGACGCCGACG
>DASSPN010000029.1:0-23353 GCA_035699605.1 Nocardioidaceae bacterium
AGGTCGAGGTCGACGCTGTCGCTGTAGGGGTCCCAGCGCGACTCGCCCGGTCCGGCCGGTCGGCGGACCAACCGGACCACGTCGTGACCACGCTGCTCGAGGTGCTTGCTCCAGTGGGAGCCGAGGAAACCGGACGCGCCGGCGATCACGAACTTCATCGTCGCGCGCTCAGACCTCGAACTGGCCGGCCTCCAGGCGACCCTTGACGTCCTGCAGGAACCGCGCGGCGTCGGCGCCGTCGATCACCCGGTGGTCGTAGGTCAGCGACAGGTAGGCCATCTGACGCACCGCGATGGTCTCGCCGAGGTTCGGGTCGTCGATGACCACGGCTCGCTTCACGACCGTGCCCGTGCCGAGGATCGCGACCTGCGGCTGGTTGATGATCGGGGTGTCGAAGAGCGCGCCCACGCTGCCGGTGTTGGTCAACGTGAAGGTGCCGCCCGACAGCTCGTCCGGCGAGATCTTGTTGGTGCGGGTGCGCTCGGCGACGTCGGCGATCTTGCGGGCCAGGCCGGCCACGTTGAGGTCGCCGGCGTTCTTGATCACCGGGCTGAGCAGGCCGCGCTCGGTGTCGACCGCGATGGAGAGGTGCTCCTGGTCGAAGTAGGTGATCTCACCCTTCTCAGCGTCGACCGTCGAGTTGAGGGCCGGGTGGGCCTTGAGCGCGTCGATCGTGGCCTTGGCGAAGAACGGGAAGTACGACAGCTTCACGCCCTCGCGGGCGAGGAAGTCCTTCTTCACCGCGTCGCGCAGCCGACCGATGACGGTCACGTCGACCTCGACCACCTGGGTCAGCTGGGCCGACGTCTGCAGCGACTCGATCATCCTGCTGGCGATGACCTTGCGGAGCCGGCTCATCGGCACGGTCTGGCCGCGCAGCGGGCTCGGGGCCGAGGCAGCCGGGGCGGCAGCCGCCGGGGCCGCAGCCGGGGCCGTCGCCGCGGGAGCGCTCTTGGCCGCGGCCGCGTCGAGCACGTCCTGCTTGCGGATGCGGCCGCCGACACCGGTGCCGGACACCGACGCGAGGTCGATGTTGTTCTCGGCCGCGAGCTTGCGCACCAGCGGCGTGACGTACCCGCCGTTGTCCTGCGAGGCCGGGGTGGCCGGCGGGGCCACCGGAGTCGGAGCAGGAGCGGCCACAGGTGCAGGAGCCGGTGCGGGTGCCGCAGCCGGAGCCGCAGCCGGTGCCGCAGCGGGAGCCGCAGCGGGAGCCGGGGCAGGCGGCGGGGGAG
The DNA here is from genome assembly GCA_035699605.1 of Nocardioidaceae bacterium. Taxonomy (GTDB): domain Bacteria; phylum Actinomycetota; class Actinomycetes; order Propionibacteriales; family Nocardioidaceae; genus SSC3. The sequence continues at coordinate 1,233 of DASSPN010000029.1, forward strand.
CGGCCGGGGCCGGGGCCTCAGCCGCGGGCTCGGGAGCAGGCGTCGGCTCGGGCGCCGGTGCGGCGGGAGCCGCCGGAGCAGCGGCCGGAGAGCCGGAACCGATCACCGCGAGCTGGGCTCCGACCTCGACGGTCTCGTCCTCGTTCACGCTGATCTCGAGCAGGGTGCCCGCGACCGGCGAGGGAATCTCGGTGTCGACCTTGTCGGTCGAGACCTCGAGCAGCGGCTCGTCGACGGCGACCGCGTCGCCGACGGACTTCAGCCAGCGGGTCACGGTGCCCTCAGTGACGGACTCGCCCAGGGCGGGCAGCGTGACGGGCGTGCCCGAACCGCCACCGGACGCCGCCGGAGCCTCTGCTGCAGGGGCGGCCGGAGCAGGCTCGGGCTCCGCAGCAGGCGCAGCCTCGGCAGCGGGCGCCGGCTCGGGCTCGGGCTCGGGAGCAGGGGCGGCCTCCTCCGCGGCCGGAGCGTCAGGTGCGGAAGCAGGGGCCTCGCCCGCCTCACCGATGACGGCGAGCTCGGCGCCGACCTCGACGGTCTCGTCCTCGGCGACCTTGATCTCGAGCAGCGTGCCGGCCACGGGCGAGGGGATCTCGGTGTCGACCTTGTCGGTCGAGACCTCGAGCAACGGCTCGTCGACCGCGACGGTGTCGCCGGGCTGCTTCAGCCAGCGGGTGACGGTGCCTTCGGTGACGGACTCGCCGAGTGCTGGGAGGGTGACTGAGGTCGCCATGCGTTCCTTCGCTCCTTAGGGCTGGCTGCTGCGGTCGGAAGTCTATTGACTACGAGTGCGCATGTAGAGGCTTGCCCGCGAGAGCGAGATGTGCCTCCCCGAGCGCTTCGTTCTGGGTGGGGTGTGCGTGCACGAGAGGGGCCACGTCCTCGGGGTGGCCCTCCCAGTTGTAGATGAGCTGGGCCTCGCCGATGAGCTCCCCGGCTCGGGCACCGACGATGTGGACGCCGACGACAGGCCCGTCCTTCACGCGGACCAGCTTCACCGATCCCGACGTACCCAGGATCTGGCTCTTGCCGTTGCCGCCGAGGTCGTAGACCAGCGTCTCGATCTCGCCGTGCTTCTCCTTCGCCGCGACCTCGCCGAGCCCCACCGAGGCCACCTCGGGGTCGCAGTAGGTGACGCGCGGGATGCCGGCCTCGTCGATGGGTGCCGGGTTGAGGCCGGCGATGTCCTCGGCGACGAAGATGCCCTGCTGGAAGCCCCGGTGCGCGAGCTGTAGACCGGGGACGATGTCGCCCACGGCGTACACGTTCGGGAAGTTCGTGCGAAGGCGCTCGTCCGTGAGGACGAAGCCGCGCTCCATGGCGACCCCTGCCTCCTCGTAGCCGAGACCCGAGGTCGAGGGTCCGCGGCCGACCGCGACGAACAGGATCTCGGCCTCGATCTCCCGACCACCGGCGGTGACCCGCACGCCGGCCTCGGTGTGCTCGACCTTCTCGAAGGGCGTGTCGACGTGGAACGTGATGCCGCGCTTCCGGAACGCCCGCTCGAGCAGCTTGGAGGACGACTCGTCCTCGGCGGCGAGGAGCCGGGGGAGTGCCTCGACGATGGTGACCTCGGCTCCGAACGACTTCCACACGGAGGCGAACTCGACGCCGATGACTCCTCCGCCCAGGACCACGACCGAGGACGGGACCCGCCCGAGGTTGAGTGCGTGCTCCGAGGTGAGCACCCGTTCGCCGTCGATCTCGAGGCCGGGAATACTCTTGGAGTACGAGCCGCTCGCGAGGACGACGTGCCGACCGGCGTACTCGACGCCGTTGACGGTGACGACGCCTGGCGCAGTCAGCCGACCTTCGCCCTCGATCACGTTGATGCCGCGGCCCTTGATCAGCCCGGTCAGGCCCTTGTACAGGCGGGTGACCACGCCGTCCTTGTACTTGTTGACGCCGCCCATGTCGATGCCTTCGAGCGTGGCAGCGACGCCGAACTTCTCCGACTCGCGGGCGTAGTCCGCGACCTCGGCGGCGTGCAGCAGCGCCTTGGTCGGGATGCAACCCACGTGCAGGCAGGTGCCCCCGAGCTTGTCCTTCTCGACGAGCGCGACGGAGAGACCGAGCTGTGCGGCGCGCAGTGCGCAGGCATACCCGCCGCTCCCGGCGCCGAGTACGACGAGGTCGAAGCTGTTCCCGGACGACACGTGGTTCCTCCTCACCACCGCCTCGTCGCCGTTGACGAGACGTCGCTCGCCATCCTGCCACCTACCGGAGTCGTGTCCACTTCGGGTCCGGTGCCCCTCCCGGCTGGGCTCATGAGTCACACTGAGGTCATGGGATTTATCGACCGGCTCCGCGGGGGCAGGGGCTCCAGGCTGCCGCGCCCGAAGGGCCGAGGGCCGACGACGGTGCGCCCTGCTGACTCGGCCGACGAGTCCCACCTGCACACGTTCGCGACCACCCGCACCGGGGTCGAGGGCTTCGTCGAGCCGCGCACGGCGGTGACGGACGTGACAATCCTGCTCGTCGCCCACGACGGTGAGTGGACGCGACGCCGCGTCCCGTCGGTGGAGTGGGCGCACCGCTTCGCCAACAGCCACGGCATCCCGTCTTACGACGCGGCCGTGGTCGGCTACCCCGCGCGCATGCGGGAGTGGAACAAGCGGCAGAAGGCGGAGGGCTAAGCCAGGCGGCAGCGGGGCGGGAGGCCTTCGGACGGACACGAGCTTGCTCGTGCCTCACCCGCGTCCTGCCGGAGACCCGCTCGCCCTTAGGAGACAGCGAGGTCGGTGGCGAGCTGGACCAGCGTCGCCACGGCGACGCCCGTCCCGCCGTGCGGCATGTAGCCGTACGGTGTCTTCTCGTTCCACGCCGGGCCCGCGATGTCGAGGTGCGCCCAGCGGGTGCTCCCCACGAACTCACGCAGGAACGCGGCGGCGTAGAGCGTGCCGCCCCAGCGCTCGCTGTTGTGCTGGGCGAGGTCGGCGATCTTCGAGTTGCCGCGGACCTTGTCGCCCATGTCGTCGGGGATCGGCAGCGGCCACACCGCCTCGCCGACCGCTTCGGCGGCTGCCCGGACCTGACTCAGGAGCTCCTCGTCGTTGCCGAGCAAGCCGGCCACCCGGTCGCCGAGAGCCACGACGCACGCACCGGTGAGGGTGGCGACGTCGACGAGCACGTCGGGCTTCGCCTCGGTGGCCTTCACGAGCGCATCCGCCAGGATCAACCGTCCTTCGGCGTCGGTGTTGAGGACCTCCACCGTCTTTCCGCCGTACATGGTCAGCACGTCGCCCGGTCTCGTCGCGTCGCCGGAGATCATGTTCTCGGCCATCGGGGCGAAGGCCGTGACCTGGACGGGCAGGCCGAGGTCCGCGATGGTCAGGGTGGCCAGCACGACGGCAGCAGCCCCGGCCATGTCCATCTTCATCGTCTGCATCGAGGCGGCCGGCTTGATGGACAGGCCGCCCGAGTCGTAGGTGATGCCCTTGCCGACCAGGGCGAGGTGCACCTTCGCGCCGGCGGGCTTGTAGGTGAGGCGCACCAGCCGGGGTGGGCTGTCGGAGCCACGGCCGACGCCGACGATGCCGCCGCAACCTTCGTCGGCGAGCTGTTTCTCGTCGTACACCTTGACCGCGACCTTGGCGCCGCCGCGCATCTTGTTCGTCGCGACCACGGCGTCCGCGAAGGTGGCGGGCGTGAAGTCGCCGGGCGGGTTGTTGACCCAGTCGCGCACGAGGTTGCGCGCCTTCGCGACGACTTGGGCGGTCTCCATCGCGTTGGTCGCGTCGGACTGGCGCGCGAGGTCGCTGAGCACGATGACGTCCCCGGGGGAGTCGTCCTTGGTCTCGGACTTGTAGGCGTTGAAGGCGTAGCCGCCGAGCATCCAACCCTCGGTCACGGCCCGAATCCGCTCGGGGGTGTCGGCGGGCAGCGCGAGCGCGACCGATGCGGCGTTGGTGACGGAGCGTGCGGCGACGCCCGCGGCACGACGTACGGCGTCGTCGGTCAGGGCCTCACCGAGTCCGACGAGCAGGAGAAGCGGCGACTTGATCGTGCCTGCAGTCGGGACCTTCACGACCTCGCCGGCCTTGGCGGTGAAGCCGAGCGTCTGCAGGAGCGGGGAGAACTTGCGACCGTAGGCCGCCGCGACCGGCTCGCCACCGGGGGCCACCGACGGGCCCTTGGTCGTCTTGACGACGCCGACCACCACGACGTCGGCGCCCGTCTTGTCTGCCGCTCCCTTGCGGAGCGTGTACGTCGTCACGTGACCTTCTCGCTCTCTCGATCCCACACCGGCTCGCACCCGGTGCGGCCCCCGTCAGCGCAGCCTAGGCCATGACCCGTGCCCGAATTGCTGCGATAGGTTCATCGCCATGGCGTTGAAGCAGTCACCCCTGCACGACCGGCACGTCACGCTCGGGGCGAAGTTCGCCGAGTTCGGCGGGTGGGAGATGCCGGTCGAGTACCCCGCAGGGACCCTCAAGGAGCATGCCGCCGTCCGTGAGTCGGTCGGCATCTTCGACGTGAGCCATCTCGGGAAGGCGACCGTGACCGGCCCCGGCGCGATGGCCTATGTCAACGCGACACTCACCAACGACCTGACCAAGATCGCGCCCGGCAAGGCGCAGTACACCCTCTGCTGCGACGACTCGACCGGCGGCATCGTCGACGACCTGATCGCCTACCTGCACGCCGAGGACAACGTCTTCCTGATCCCCAACGCCGCGAACACCGCTGAGGTGGTGCGGCGGCTCACCGAGTCCGCGCCGGCGGGAGTCATGGTCAGCAACGCCCACGACGACTACGCGGTCATCGCGGTCCAGGGGACCAAGTCCGACGAGGTCCTCGAAGCGGCCGGGCTGCCGACGGGGCACGGCTACATGTCCTGGGTCGACGCCGAGCTGGAGGGCGTCGGGATCACCGTGTGCCGCACCGGCTACACGGGTGAGCGGGGCTACGAGCTCGTCGTCCCGTCGACCGTTGCCGGTGCCGTCTGGGACCTGCTGATGGCTGCCGGTGCGTCGTACTCCATGCTGCCCTGCGGGCTGGGCTCTCGCGACACGCTGCGCACGGAGATGGGCTACCCGCTGCACGGCCAGGACATCGGGCCCGAGGTGACCCCCGTCGAGGCGCGTCTCGGCTGGGCCGTGGGCTGGTCGAAAGAGGCCTTCTGGGGCAAGGACGTGCTGACGGCACAGAAGGCGGAGGGCCCGCGTCGCCTGCTGCGCGGGATCGTCGCGAAGGGGCGTGGAATCCCGCGCCCGCACATGAGCGTGTCGCTGGTAGCCGACGTGCTGCTGGGCGAGGTCACGTCCGGGACGTTCTCGCCGACGTTGAAGAAGGGCATCGGCATGGCGCTCATCGCCAGCCAGATCGAGGAAGGTGCCGAGGTCGGTGTCGACGTCCGCGGACGTCGGGAGATCTTCACCGTGACGCGGCCACCGTTCGTCGAGCCCGCTGTGCGTGAAGGCTCCTGACCCGGTTCGGTCAGGCGAGGGTCATCGCGAGGAGCGCGCCGGTGAATGCCGCTTCGACGCACGCGCCGATCACGTCGCCGGTGATGCCGCCCAGTCGGCGCACGCACCACGCGCACAGGGCGAGGCCGGCGAGCGACCCGACGACGCCGGCGAGGAGCACCCCGGAGTCCAGCTCGCCGACAACGGCCATGACGGCGACGATCAGGGCGGCGGCCGCGAGTGCCAAGACCGCCTGGGCCGTGGACACCGACCCGGCGACCATCGCGCCGAGGCCACCCTCGCGGGCAGGCCTGTTGACGCAGACCCACGGAATCGCCGACCGGCTCAGCACGACGGCGACCGCGACCAGCCCGGCCCCGCCGGCGTGGACGAGCAGCTCGGACGCAGCCATCACCTGGGCGAGCAGGACGAGGACGATCGTTGTGACGCCGAAAGGCCCGACGTCGCCCTTCCGCATGATCTCCAAGGCCTCGGCAGGTGGCTTGCCCGAGCCGAGGCCGTCCGCGGTGTCGGCCAGCCCGTCCAGGTGCATCCCGCGCGTGAGCACGGCCAGTGCCGCAACCCACAGCACGGCGACCAGTGCGGACGACCAGTGCTCGTCGACGAGCGCGGAGACGACCCACAGGGGAACCGCCACAAGACCGCCGACGAACGGGGCGAGCACCATCGCCCTCCCAGCGACATGCTCGTCGACCAGGGAAGGGGGCCGGGTCGGGAAGATGGTCAGCGTCCCGACCGCCAGGCGTACGGCGTTCACGGGCGGAGACTAACCTTCACGTCATGACGAACGCCCTCGAGCCTTCCGGTTTCTCCGCGGAGCCGCCCTCGCCCCGGTCGCTCTGGCGCTGGCGCCTCGAGAACGCCGAGGGCGCAGAGGTGGCGAGCGCCGTCGCCGGCAACTCGACCTTCCCCTCCCAGAGCGACGCCGAGTCCTGGGTGGGGGAGGTCTGGCGTGAGCTGGCCGAGGACGGCGTCGACGCCGTGACTCTGTTCGAGGGTGAGCGGCTGGTCTACGGTCCGATGAGCCTTCATGCCTAACGTGTATTTCTAGACCAATACAACAATGTATTGATTCTGCAATACATTCTGCTAGCGTGGGGGCATGGCCCTGATCCGTCCGTTCCCGTTCGAGACACCGATCGCTCCCGAAGGCCTCATCGACCGTCGCAGTGAGCTCGCTCGCCTGCACCAGGCAGCTGTCGAGCGGGTTCACGTCCGACTGGCCGGGCCGCGCCGTTTCGGCAAGACGTCCCTCCTGCTCGCGCACGCGGCCGGTCTCAGCGGTGCCGGCTGGCGCACCGTCCACGTGGACCTGTACGGCGTCACCTCGCTGGCGGAGGTGTGCGTCCGCATCGCCACGTCGTACTCCCGCCTGCGGGACAACCGGATCCGCACGCAGCTCGACTCCCTCGGTGCCCGACTGGGCCTCTCGCTGACGGCCAGTGGGCCTGGAGTGACGCTCCACCCCCGCCCCCGCCAGAGCCCCTCGGCCGACGCCAGTCAGACCGCGGCGTCCGAGCTGCTCGACCTGCCGCGCACGCTGTTCGAGAAGGACCGGATCCCCACGCTCGTCGTGTTCGACGAGTTCCAGGACCTGCTGAGCGCAGGTCCCTCCCTCGACGGGCTGCTTCGCTCGCACGTGCAGTACCACGGGGAGGCGGCGGTCTACGTGTACGCCGGCAGCCACCCGAGCCTGATGCGCAAGCTGTTCAGCGACCGGGAGCGCCCGCTCTACGGCCAGGCCGAGCCGCTCGAGCTGGGACCGCTGCCCCTCGACGAGGTGCTCGTCGAGCTGGCCGAGCGGTTCGAGTCGCTCGACGAGGACCCGGGGGCGGCGCTCACGCCACTGGTCACGGCGGCGGCGGGCCACCCGCAGCGCACGATGCTGCTCGCGCACCTGCTGCACCGCGAGCTGTCCGCCCGCGCGCTCGGCACGTCCACCCTCGCCGAGGGGAGCGACGTCGAAGGCCCGGCGCTCGCCGACGCCGTCGTACGACGGTCGCTCGCCATCACCAGCGAGGCGCACCAAGCCGTCTGGGACGGGCTGCCGTCGGGCAAGAAGGCCGTCCTGGTCGCCCTGGCCGAAGGCGACTCACCGACGGGCAGCGTGGCTGCCCGCCGGTTCGACATGTCGCGTGCCACCCTGCAGAGCGCGCTGCGCGAGCTCGGCAAGGAGGCTCAGCACGTCACACGCGACGGACAGGACGGGCCGTGGCGGTACGTCGATCCGCTGTTCGCGCTCTGGGTCGCGAACCGCGGGGGCTAGAAGTTGCGGTGCGGCGGGGACACCGTCAGCGCGGGGTCCGTGATGATGGCATCGCCGAGTACCCCGTCGATCTCCTGGAGGATGGCGTCCTCGAGCACCACGCCCGACGCCTTCACGTTCTCGGAGACCTGCTCGGGACGGGAGGCACCGATGATGGCCGAGGAGATGTTCGGGTTCTGCAGCGTCCACGCGACCGCCAGCTGAGCCAGTGACAGGTCGACCTTCTCGGCGATCGGCTTGAGCTGCTGCACGCGGGTGAGCACATCCTCGTCGAGCCAGCGCTTGATCATGTTCGCGCCGCTGGCATCGGTTGCGCGCGAGCCCTCGGGCGGGGCCTGGCCGGGGAGGTACTTGCCGGTCAGCACGCCCTGGGCGATGGGGGACCACACGATCTGACCGATCCCGAGCTTCTCGCTGGTCGGCACGACCTCGGCCTCGATGACGCGGTACAGCATGTTGTACTGCGGCTGGTTCGACACGAACGGGATGCGCAGCTCACGAGCCAGCTCATGACCTCGGGCGATCTCCTCGGCCCGCCACTCGGACACGCCGATGTAGTGGGCCTTGCCGCTACGCACGACGTCGGCGAAGGCCTCCATCGTCTCCTCGAGCGGGGTCTCGTGGTCGAAACGGTGCGCCTGGTAGAGGTCGACGTACTCCGTGCCGAGCCGGCGAAGTGAGCCGTTGATCGACTCCATGATGTGCTTGCGCGACAGCCCCGAGTCGTTGTGCTTGCCCGGGCCGGTCGGCCAGTACACCTTCGTGAAGATCTCGAGTCCCTCGCGCCGCTCACCCTGGAGCGCCTTCCCGAGCACGCTCTCGGCCCGGGTGTTGGCGTAGACGTCCGCGGTGTCGAACGTCGTGATGCCCTCGTCGAGAGCGCGCCGCACGCACGCGACAGCCGCGTCCTCCTCGACCTGGCTCCCGTGGGTGATCCAGTTGCCGTAGGAGATTTCGGAGATCTTGAGGCCGCTGGCCCCGAGGTGGCGGGTCTTCATGGCTTCGACCCTACGCGGGGCTGGTCAGCGGTAGGTGTCGGGCAGCTTCTGCCCGAGCTTGACCTGGCTCTTCGGGATCCGCATGAAGCGCAGCTGGAGCGCCCGGGTCAGCGCGTAGAACGTCGTACCCTTCCGCGACTCCTGCGGGAACCGCTTCCTCAGCTCGCGCTTGAGACGGAAGACCAGCCAGATGGAGTCGAGCGTGACGACGAGCACCGTGGCGTTCAGGATGCCGCCGCCGAGGTTCTGGTTGGCACCCGACAGCAGCAGGCTGGCGAACATGAGCGGAATGGTGAACTCGGCGACGTTCAGCCGCGAGTCGACGAAGTCACGCACGAAGCGACGCATCGGCCCGCGGTCGCGCTTGCCGAGGTAGCGCTCGTCGCCGGCCTTGATCCCCTCGCGGATCGCCCGGCTGCTCTCCACCCGGTCCTGACGCTGCGTGCGCGCCCGGGCTCGGGCCGCTCGTGGGTCGCGTGCCGCCTGGGCGCGCGCCTTGGCTGCGGCCTCGGCCTCCTTGCGGGTGGGCGTCGGACGCCCCTTCCCTGAGTCGAGCAGGGGGGACTCCGGGGTGGGCGCTTCGGCCTTGGAACGACGGAACAACGCAAGCCTTCTGGGGACTGACCAGCAACTGGTGGGGGACTGGCGCCAAGGCTACCGGGGAACCTGCTACTCACCCGAACCGTTCCCTCGTAGTGTGGAGCCGTCTGCTCCACCCACACGACATAGAAGGGGGCGCGCCCTCCATGAGTCTCTGGAAGCGCTTCATGCTGATCTTCCGGTCCAAGGCCAACAAGGCCCTGGACCGGGCCGAGGACCCGCGCGAGACGCTGGACTACAGCTACCAGAAGCAGCTGGACCTGCTCTCCAAGGTGCGCAAGGGAGTGGCCGACGTCGCCACCAGCCGCAAGCGCGTCGAGCTGCAGATCAACCAGCTCAACCAGCAGGCCAACAAGCTCACCGAGCAGGCCCAGAAAGCGCTCTCCGTCGGTCGTGAGGATCTGGCCCGCGAGGCGCTGACCCGGAAGTCCGGGCTCACCACCCAGATCAACGACCTCCAGGTCCAGCACGACCAGCTCCAGGGCGAGGAGGAGAAGCTCACCCTCGCGTCCCAGCGTCTCCAGGCGAAGGTCGAGGCGTTCCGGACCAAGAAGGAGACGATCAAGGCCACCTACACCGCTGCTGAGGCCCAGACGCGGATCAACGAGGCCTTCTCCGGGATCTCGGACGAGATGGGTGACGTGGGCCAGGCGATCCAGCGGGCCGAGGACAAGACCGCTCAGATGCAGGCTCGCGCCGGCGCCATCGACGAGCTGATCGCCTCGGGCGCCCTCGACACCGTCGAGTCGCTCAACACCGGTGACGACATCGCACGCGAGCTCGACGCCATGTCGTCGCAGTCCGACGTCGAGGCCGAGCTGGCCGCTCTCAAGGCTGCTGCGGGTGGCGGGGCGGTGGCGTCCGCCCCTGCCGCGGACCAGAAGGCGATCGACGCCACGGCGGAGCCCATCGCGGAGCCCGTGCAGGAGCCGCAGGAAGAGAATCGCGCCTAGTTCAGGGCGCGAGCAACACTGGACGTAGGAGGAGGAACGGGAACGGCCCTCGGGTGAGGGCCTCCCGGCAGATCATGTCTCGCACCCGATTCATCAGGGACACCGGGCTCACCGCCCGGATGACCGCCTCCATGTTCGTGCTCGGGGGCCTGTTCGTCGGCCTCATCGCCGTACTCATCGCGGTGCTGCCGGCCGGCTGGGCGCCGATCATCGCGCTCATCGGCCTCGGCATCGCGTGGTACCAGTGGTACAACTCCGACACGCTCGCCCTGAAGGCGATGCGGGCCAGGGTCGTCACCCCCGAGGAGGCGCCCGAGCTGCACGCCATGATCGACCGGCTCTGTGCTCTGGGTGGCATGCCCAAGCCCGTGGTCGCGATCGCGTACACCGACATGCTGAACGCGTTCGCGACCGGCCGGTCGCCGTCCCGCGCGGCCGTCTGCGTCACCACCGGCATCCTCGACAAGCTGAACGCCGACGAGCTCGAGGGCGTGCTCGCGCACGAGCTCTCACACGTTGCCCACCGCGACGTCCTGGTCATGACGCTGGCGTCGTCGGCCGGCATCATCGCGGGCATGCTCGCCCGCGGCGCGCAGTACGGCGGCATGTTCGGCGGCGGCCGCCGCGACAACAACGCCGGCGGGCTGCCGATCTGGCTGGTCATCCTGCTGGTCAGCCTCGTCACCTACGCGATCAGCTTCTTCGCGACCCGGCTGCTGTCCCGCTACCGCGAGCTCAGCGCCGACCGGGCGGGAGCGTTCCTGACCGGCAAGCCGAACGCGCTGGCCAACGCGCTGGTCAAGATCACGGGCGAGACCGCGAAGATCCCGCAGAAGGACCTGCGCGCCGTCTCGCCGTTGAACGCGTTCTTCATCAGCCCCGCCGTCGCTGGTCTGGACCTCAAGACCCTGACCTCGACGCACCCCTCGTTGGAGCAGCGCCTCGAGCAGCTGTCCAAGGTCGCGGCCGAGCTGGGCCGACCGATGGATGGTGGCTTCGCGCCGCCACAGGTCTGACGGATGGGTTTTCTCGATGTCATCTCCGGGCGCAGCAAGCGCCCGAAGAACAACCTCGACTCGCTGTTCGCTCTACCCAACGCGGCGATCACCCTGCAGGTGTCGCTGAACTTCCAGATGACCGGTATGGGCTCGGTCTGCTTCCGTGCCGTTGAGGGCCCGGCGTTCGCCCAGACCCTCACCGACGTCGTCGCCTTGCTCGACAACGACGACGACCCCGACGTGGAGCAGAGCACGGACAGCTACGGCTTCACCTGGCTGATGGCCCAGCAGGACGACATGTCCGCGCTCGTCACCGACCTGCACGCCGTGAACACGTCGCTGGCAGGCCAGGGTTTCGCCGACGGCCTGCTCTGCTCGCTGGTCACCTTCAAGGACCCGAGCGGCCGGTCACTGGGCCTGGTGTACCTCTACAAGAAGGGCACGTTCTACCCGTTCGCCCCCACCGCCCCCAACCAGCGCGACAACCTGCTCGAGCTGCAGGTGCGCGACCTGCTCAAGAACGACCTGCCGATCGAGCCGGACCTGAGCTCGTGGATGGCGGTCTGGGGAGCACCGGGGTTGTAGCCGACTGCGCCGGGGTTTTGGCAGCCCCAGCCCGGTTTGCTGGCGCAAACCCGCTTTCTGGCCCTCGAAAACCGGGTTGGGGCGGCCAAAGCGGGCTGAGGCTGCCAAACCCCGCGCAGCGGCCTCAGTCCTTGTGCGACTTCCCGGGCAGGTCGAGCATCCGCTGCAGGGCCACCTTCGCCCACTTCTCGGTCTCCTCGTCGACCTCGATCACATTGACCTCGTTGCCGGCGACGAGGTTCTCCAGCGCCCACACGAAGTGGGGGAGGTCGATGCGGTTCATCGTGGCGCAGTAGCAGACGGTCTTGTCGAGGAAGACGACGTTCTTGTCCGGGTGGGCGTTGGCGAGGCGCTGCACGAGGTTGAGCTCGGTGCCGATGGCCCAGGAGGACCCGGCGGGTGCGGCCTCGATCGTCTTGATGATGAACTCGGTCGAGCCGACGAGGTCGGCCTTGAGTACGACGTCGTGGGTGCACTCGGGGTGGACGAGGACCTGGACGTCCGGGACCTTGGCGCGGACCTCGTCGACGCACGACGCGGTGAAACGCCCGTGCACCGAGCAGTGGCCCTTCCAGAGAATCATCTTGGCGTCGCGCAGCTGCTCGGTGGTGAGGCCGCCGTTCGGGAGCAGCGGGTTCCACAGGACACAGTCGTCGAGCGAGTAGCCCATCTGCAGCACGGCGGTGTTGCGGCCGAGGTGCTGGTCGGGGAAGAACAGCACCTTCGTGTCGGCGCCGTGCTGCTCGAAGGCCCATTCGAGGGCGGTCTGGGCGTTGCTCGACGTACACACCGCGCCGCCGTGCTTGCCGCAGAACGCCTTGATGTCGGCCGAGGAGTTCATGTAGGTGATCGGCACGATCGAGTCGGCGATGCCGGCGTCGACCATGGCGTCCCACGCGTCCTCGACCTGCGAGAGCCGGGCCATGTCGGCCATCGAGCAGCCTGCGGCCATGTCGGGGAGGATCACCCTCTGGTGGTCCGCGGTGAGGATGTCCGCGGACTCGGCCATGAAGTGGACGCCACAGAAGACGATGTACTCCGCCTCGGGGCGGGCAGCCGCGTCGCGCGCGAGCTTGAAGGAGTCGCCGGTGACGTCGGCGAACTGGATGACCTCGTCGCGCTGGTAGTGGTGACCCAGCACGAAGAGCCGCGAGCCGAGCGCCTCCTTCGCGGCGAGCGCGCGAGCAACCAGGTCCGGGTCGGAGGCCGCCGGGAGTGAGCCCGGACAGTCGACGCCTCGCTCGGAGTCGGGGTCGACGCCCCGGCCGAGAACCAGCAGGGGGAGGTCAGTCGTCGTCACGCCTTCATCCTGCCACATTTTCCCAGACCTACAAAAAAGATGGCCGAGCCTCGAGCTCACCGCGAGACCTCCCGTGGCAGGCTGTCGCGCATGCGTGTCCTCGTGGCCCCCGACAAGTTCGCCGGCACCCTCACCGCGGTGGAGGCGGCCGAGGCGATTGCCGAGGGGTGGCTGCGGCAGGCGCCCGGTGACGAGCTCGATCTCGCCCCGATGGCCGACGGGGGACCCGGCTTCGTCGACGTCCTGCACCAAGCGCTGGGCGGCGAGCTGATCGCGGCCGACGTGCGCGGACCGTACGGCGAGCGCGTGCCTGCCGCCATCCTCCAGGTGGGCCGGACGGCGTACGTCGAAGCGGCGCAGGCGTGCGGGCTGCACCTCACCAGCCCCGCAGAGCGCGACCCGGAGCGTGCGACGACGTACGGCGTGGGCGAGCTGGTCCGGATTGCGATCGAGGACGGCGCCGGCACGGTCGTCGTGGGACTGGGCGGCACCGGCACGAACGACGGCGGCGCGGGGTTCCTGGCGGCTCTGGGAGCGGCTGCGGACGCGCCTCTCGACCAGGGGCCTCGAGGCCTCGCGACCCTGACCCAGGCAACCCTGCCGGAGATCGATGCCAGGCTCGTCGCGGCGACCGATGTCGACAACCCGCTGCTCGGACTCATCGGGGCCACGAACGTCTACAGCGCCCAGAAGGGCTTGCCCGAGGAGCGGCGTCAGGCCGTGGACGCCCTGCTCGAGCGCCTCGCCGACGCCACGGACAAGCGGCTCGCGCTCGCGAAGGGGGCAGGTGCAGCGGGAGGGCTCGGCTTCGGCCTGCTCCTCCTGGGCGCGGAGCGGCGGCCGGGCACAGAGGTGGTGGCCGAGGCGGTCGGACTGGCGGAGCGGGCGCGCGCGGCGGACCTCGTCGTGACCGGAGAGGGCGCCTTCGACTTCTCGTCGCGCTCCGGAAAGGTCCCGTACGGCGTCGCGGAGGTGGCTGCTGCTGCCGTACGCCCCTGCATCGCCCTCGCCGGCCGGGTCCTGGTCGGTTCGCGCGAGATGCGGGCGCTGGGGATCGAGTCGGCGTACGCCGTGAGCGACCTGGTGGGGGAGGAGCGCAGCCTGGCCGAGCCAGGTGTGAGCCTCGCCACACTGGCCGAGCGGGTCGCGCGCACCTGGAGCCGCTGACCAGCGGAACCGTCGCGCGATGTGGGGAATAGCCCAGCGTGTGCGACCATTGAAGAGGTAGGACCGCACAACCGAGCCATGGAGGCCGCAAGCATGACCGAGCAGGTCGAGAGCACCGAGCTCCGCACTGACAGCATCAACCTGTCCGCCACTGCTGCGAACAAGGTGAGGACTCTCCTCGAGCAGGAGGGCCGCGACGACCTCGCGCTCCGCATCGCCGTGCAGCCGGGTGGTTGCTCGGGTCTGCGCTACCAGCTGTTCTTCGACGAGCGCTCGCTCGACGGTGACGTCGTCACCGACTTCGACGGCGTGAACGTCGTCGTCGACCGCATGAGCGTGCCGTACCTCAACGGCGCGGTCATCGACTTCGTCGACACCATCGAGAAGCAGGGCTTCACGATCGACAACCCGAACGCCACCGGCTCGTGCGCCTGCGGCGACTCGTTCCACTGAGCCGACGGCTCTGACCGAGCTTTCCCAAAGCAGCAGGGCCCCCGCTTCGGCGGGGGCCCTGCTGCGTCCGGAGACTTGTCGGGCTGCTCAGTAGCCGCCGTCCTCGTAGGCCGCGTTGGCTGCCTCGACCACCTTGCCGCCCTCGAACGCCTCGTCCTTCACGGTTCGGTCAGCGAGCGGGGAGGCGAGCTGGACGTCGATGCTCTTGAGCATCGCGATGTCGATACAGGCCTTGTCGTCGTTGCCGTCGGGAAGCTCGTGCACCAGCCTCACGAAGACCGCCTCCGGTGTCTCGCGCACGTCCACGCCGGTGACCCTGCCGTAGCACTCCGGCACGCCGATCGTGTAGTTGAGCGCGAGCGACGTACCCGTGCGCTTGACGTAGCTGTCGACCCGGACTGAACCGGGGGCGGGCTGCTCGCCCGGCGTCGGCTCCACCGGCTTACCGCTGCCCGGGTCAGTCGTGCCGGTCCCCGAGTTGCCCGAGGAGCCTCCGCCGGCCGGCTCGTCGCCGGGCTCGTCCAGCGCCGGACCTGACGACCGCGGCTGGGCCTCGTTGCCTCCCTCGTCCGACCCCGCCGTCGCCCACCAGATGCCTCCGGTGAGGACCATGACGGCCAACGCCGCTGCGAGGGGGACGAGGATCCGGGACCTGGTCATGACACTAGGACGCGGCCCTGGGCGACGGGGTTCCCGTGACAGACGAGAAGCCCGGCCTCCGGGCTGGGCTTCTCTGAGCTCGCTGCCGCTCTCAGTCGAGGAAACGGCTGGCGAACTTGGCGGCCGCGTCGCTCACGGCGACGCCGGCCTTCTTCACCGGCGCAGGGGTGGCGGCGACCAGCCCCTCCGGTACGGCGTCCAAGGCGCCCTGGGCGAGGCGCTTGACCTGCCGCGGCAGGTGCATCGCCAGCTCGACGGCCTTGCTGTCGGTCGCCATGTCGTGGGGCGACGAAGCGTCGTCGTAGGGCGTGCGCTCGTAGCTCATAGCGCCACGGTAGGCCTCACAGTGGCGTCCGATCTACGCTACCGAAGGGTAGTTCCGCGATACTGACGGGTATTGTTCGCGGGTCTCCCGCACGCCCCTCAGCACGTCAGGAAAACCGCAGTGTCGCTCCTCGTCACGGGCTCCATCGCCACCGACCACCTCATGTCGTTCCCGGGCAAGTTCGCCGACTCCCTGGTGGTCGACCAGCTCGACAAGATCGCGCTGTCGTTCCTCGTCGAGGACCTCGAGGTGCGACGAGGTGGTTGCGCCGCCAACATCTGCTTCGGCCTCGGCAGTCTGGGCCTGCGTCCGACCCTCGTGGGGGCCGTGGGTGAGGACTTCGTGGACTACCGCTCGTGGCTCGAGCGGCACAACGTCGACTGCGACTCGGTGCACGTCTCGACCTCGAAGCACACCGCTCGCTTCGTCTGCACCACCGACTCGTCGATGGCCCAGATCGCGTCCTTCTACGCCGGCGCCATGTCGGAGGCTCGTGAGATCGAGCTGCGGCCGATCGTGGACCGGCTCGGGGGGATCGACTGGGTGCTCGTCGGCCCGAACGACCCGGAGGGCATGCGCCGCCACACGCAGGAGTGCCGCGACCGTGGCTACCGGTTCCTGGCCGACCCGTCGCAGCAGCTGGCCTTCGGCGACGGTGAGCTGATCCGCGACCTCATCGACGGTGCCGAGATCCTCTTCTCGAACGAGTACGAAGCCTCCCTCATCACGCAGAAGACCGGCTGGTCACGCGAGGACGTGCTCGCCCGCGTCGGCACGTGGGTGGTGACGCTGGGTGCCGAAGGCGTCCGCATCGACCGCCAGGGCGAGGAGTCGCTGGTCGTCCCCGCCGTCCCCGAGATCGAGAAGGTCGAGCCCACGGGAGTCGGTGACGCGTTCCGCGCCGGCTTCCTCGCCGCGCTGCAGTGGGACCTCTCCTACGAGCGCGCCGCCCAGCTCGGCTGCCTGCTCGCGGTGTACGTCGTGGAGCGGATCGGGACGCAGGAGTACACCCTCCACCAGGAGTCGTTCCTCAAGCGCTTCGCCGACGCGTACGGCGACGAGCCGGCGAGCGAGATCGCCAAGCACGTCCACACCAGCCGTCCCTGACGGCTACGACCGGACGAGACGTGCGGGACTGAGCTCCATCGCATAGGCGTCTTCGCGGTCCACGTGTCATCGCCGCTGAGGGTGGCCACCTCGACGTACGCCCGTCCTGCAGCATCGTCACGGACAACTCGGTGCCTCAACCCCCCGCGATCTCGTCGTCCGGAGCGAACACCCGAAGCTCGTGGTCGTTGGCAAGGTGGACCGGATGGCAGCGAACGCCGGCGGTGCGTGCTGCTCGTGCGATTCCGCTCGCCCAGGCGTGATCAGCGGCGGTGATGCCCGCGCCTCCGGGACGGCTGCGCAGGAACGCGACACTTCCGCCGGGCACGACCTCGTCGATGACCTGCTGGCAGATCCACATCAGGTTCGTCAGGCCAGGTTCCTCCGGAACCTCGGGAAGGTCCTCCAGCTGCTGGAGGGGAGGGGCGCAGAACCCGTCAGCGTCGAAGAACGTCCACCAGAGCAGCGTGCTGCCGAACCCGAGCTCTCCCATCAGGCGTCGCCAGTAGAGCTCGAGATCGGCCTGGGAACGCACCGGCGGCATCTGGTGGGGAGGAAGGAGGGAGGGCGTCGTGTTGTCCATGCCGAGGAGCATGCCTGCTCTTCCGCGACCCGCCCGAAAGTTCTCCACAGCCCCCGCGGGCGCTAGTTGAGCCGCTTCACCAGGAAACGCGGGACTCCGTCCGAAGCGGTGTCCTCGCCGACGTACTCCTGCTCGCGCATCCGGCACCACGCCTGCACGTCCGGCCCCGCGGCCGGGTCGTCAGCGACCAGCGCGACCACCTGACCGACCTCCACCGCAGTGACGGCACGGGCGAGCTCGACGACCGGCATCGGGCAGCGCAGGCCGCGGCAGTCGACTTCGACGTCAGATCCCATGGCGCAACCTTCCGATGACCTCGGGCAGCACCGCAAGGAGGGCGTCGACGTCCTCCGAGGTTGCGGTGCGCGTGAGCGAGACGCGGATGTTCCCGTGCGTGAGAGCGCCCATGGCGGCCAGGACGTGGGAGGGCTCGAGCGCGCTGGCGGTGCAGGCCGACCCGGAGGCGACGCCGAAGCCGAGTCGGTCCAGCTCCATCACGAGTGCCTCGCCCTCGACGTACAGCGCGGAGAACGACGCCACGTGGGGGAGCCGCCGGTCGGGGTCGCCCACCACGTCGACGTCCTCGATCGCGCCGGCCGCCTCCCGGATCCGCTCGGTCAGGGCGTGCTGCGTCGCGGAGATGTCCTCGGCTCGCAGTGCCTGGAGCGCAGCCGCGGCCGCCAGGATCGCGGGGACGTTCTCGAACCCGGCAACGCGCGGGTCGGTGCGGTCGTCGGTGGGGAAAGGGGCACGCCAACGCGCGCCCTTCTTGACCAGCAGTACGCCGACCCCGGCGGGACCACCCCACTTGTGCGCGGAAGCCGCAGCAGCCGACCAGCCCTGGGGCAGGTCGATCCTGCCCGCGGTCGCGCAGGCGTCCATGAACCACGGCGTGCCACCCGGATCGACGTCCTGCAGGGTGCCGACCTCAGGGTTCCCGTGCTGTACGGCGATGACGCCGGCGTCCTGGGGGAGGGCGCTGATGCGGCCCAGCCGATCCACAGGCACCGCTTCCGTCGTACCTCCGTGCACGGACACCCACCAGCGCGCCGCATGCAGGACGGCGGAGTGCTCGACCGCGGAGTGCACGAGGTGACGCGAGGTGCGGGCGGCCCCCAGCGCCAGCCCCAGCAGCCCCGCGTGCACGGCCGCAGTTCCGGAGGAGGTGAACGTCACCTCGTCCGGTCGGACGCCCAGGCACTCAGCGGTCACCTCACGTGCGTTGTCCAGGAGCAAGCGGGCGTTTCGTCCCGGTCCGTGCAGTCGCAGCGGGTCGGCGTACCCCTGGTCCAGGGCCGACAGGAGCACCTCCCGGGCCGCGGGATGGAGCGGCTCGGTGGAGACGGCGTCCAGGTAGCGCACGTGTCCGAAACACCTCCGAATGTGAGGATCACAACGATGCCATCTTGGAGCCGTGCCCTGTGCCCCACAGCGGTACTTCTCAGTAGTAGTGTTCGCATGACCGTCGTTTTGAAGAGAGAGGCTCGTTCGTGGGTCCGCAACTCCCCAAGCGAATGGCGTTGCCCGTTTCCGGGCGTTGGCGCCGGGCCGGATTGGCTGTGGCCACCTCGGTGACGCTGATGGCTCTCAGTGGCTGTTCCGTCGACAAGGACGAGCTGAGCCGCCTGGCGATGCCCGTCATCTCGGAGAACGCCACCAACAACACCGAGGGCCAGTACGAGCTCTGGAAGTGGGCGTGGGTCGCCGCGATCCTGACCGGCATCCTGGTCTGGGGCCTCATCGGCTACGCCGTGGTGGCGTTCCGTCGCCGCAGCGATGACGAGATCCCGGTGCAGACGCGCTACAACCTGCCTCTCGAGATCCTCTACACCTTGGCGCCCGTCGTCATGGTCATCGTGTTCTTCTACTTCACGATCGAGGCGCAGAACGACCTCGACCGGAAGGTCGAGAACCCCGACCACACCGTCGAGGTCGTCGGCCAGCAGTGGTCCTGGACCTTCAACTACGTCGAGGACGACGCGCTCGACGGTCGCACGACGGTGTTCCAGCCGGGCTCGCCCGACAAGCCACCGACGCTCTACCTCGTCGAGGGTGAGTCGGTGCGGTTCAACTTCCACTCGCCCGACGTGATCCACGACTTCTGGGTGCCCGGCTTCCTCCAGAAGATGGACGTCGTCCCGGGCTACACCAACAGCTTCGACCTCATCCCGACGCGCCAGGGCACGTTCGTGGGCAAGTGCGCCGAGCTGTGCGGCGTCTACCACTCGCGGATGCTCTTCAACGTGGAGGTCGTCGACGCGGCGACGTTCGCGTCCAAGCTCGAGGAGCTCGAGGCAGCCGGCAACATCGGTCCCGCCTGTGGTCCGACGTTCGCCGACACCATTGCGGGCCTCGACGAGGAGAACGAGCGCGAGCTGCCCGACAACGATCCTGCGAACGGAGTGTGCAAGTGACCGCCACAGAAGCTCACACCGGCGCCGGCCACGGCCACGGTGCGCCCTCGGGGGGTCACACGCTCGGCCAGCAGGTCGTCCGGATCCTCACCACCACCGACCACAAGCTGATCGGCAAGCTGTACCTCGGCACGTCGTTCGCGTTCTTCCTGATCGGCGGCCTCATGGCCATGCTGATCCGGTCGGAGCTGGCGAACCCGGGCCAGCAGGTCGTCAACGACGAGCTCTACAACCAGCTCTTCACGATGCACGGCCTGATCATGCTGCTGCTGTTCGCGACGCCGCTGTTCTTCGGCTTCGCGAACGTCATCATGCCGCTGCAGATCGGCTCGCCCGACGTCGCGTTCCCGCGCCTGAACATGTTCAGCTACTGGCTGTTCCTGTTCGGTGGCTTGATCGCCGCCTCCGGCATGATCACGCCCTCGGGCGGCGCCGACTTCGGCTGGTTCATGTACGTCCCGCTCTCCGACGCCAACCACTCCCCGGGAGTGGGCGCCGACCTGGGCATCATGGGCTTCTGGATGGCCGGTCTGGGCACGATCCTCGGTGCGGTCAACTTCATCACCACGATCTTCTGCATGCGTGCGCCCGGCATGACCATGTTCCGGATGCCGATCTTCGTCTGGAACACGCTGGTCACCAGCCTCTTGGTGCTCATCGCCTTCCCGATCTTCGGTGGCGCGCTGCTCTCGCTCGAGGCGGACCGGGCGCTCGGCGCCCACGTCTTCGACGCGGCGACGCACGGAGCGATGCTCTGGCAGCACCTGTTCTGGTTCTTCGGGCACCCCGAGGTCTACATCATCGCGCTGCCGTTCTTCGGCATCATCACCGAGATCCTCCCGGTCTTCAGCCGCAAGCCGATCTTCGGCTACGTCGGCCTGGTGGCTGCCACGCTCGGCATCGCGATCCTGTCCGTGGCCGTGTGGGCGCACCACATGTTCGTCACGGGCGCGGTCGACCTTCCGTTCTTCTCGGGCATGACGTTCCTGATCGCGGTGCCCACCGGCGTGAAGTTCTTCAACTGGATCGGCACGATGTGGGGCGGCTCTCTGAGCTTCGACACCCCGATGCTCTGGTCGATCGGCTTCCTCACGACCTTCCTCTTCGGTGGTCTGACCGGCATCATCCTGGCCTCGCCCCCGCTGGACTTCCACGTGTCGGACTCGTACTTCGTGGTCGCGCACTTCCACTACGTGGTGTTCGGCACGGTCGTGTTCGCGATGTTCGCCGGGTTCTACTTCTGGTGGCCGAAGATGACCGGCCGGATGCTCGACGAGACGCTGGGCAAGATCCACTTCTGGATCCTGTTCGTGGGCTTCCACACGACCTTCCTCGTGCAGCACTGGCTGGGTGTCGAGGGCATGCCGCGGCGGTACGCCGACTACCTGCCGGGTGACGGCTTCACGACGCTGAACCAGATCTCGACGGTCGGCGCGTTCCTCCTCGGTGCCTCGACGCTGCCCTTCCTCTACAACGTCTACAAGTCGGCGTCGTCGCCGATGGTGGGCGTGGACGACCCGTGGGGCTGGGGCCGATCGCTGGAGTGGGCGACCTCGTCCCCGCCCCCGCGGCACAACTTCGTGACCATCCCGCGCATCCGCTCGGAGGCGCCGGCGTTCGACCTGCACCACCCGGAGGTGGCTGCGCTCGAGGCCGAGGAGCACGAGGGCATCCCGAACCACGAGGTGCAGATCGACAGCGGCAACCAGAAGGGTGGAACCGAGTGAAGGCCGAGACCTGGACCATGGCGATCTGCACGATCTTCTTCGTGCTCGTCGCCCCGGCCTACTGGCTGATCACCGAGGAGATCACGGGTACGTCGGCCCTCGTCATGACTGCCCTCCTGGGCTCCCTGACGACCTTCTACCTGTACTTCCACGCCCGCAAGATGGAGCCCCGGCCGGAGGACCGCAAGGACGCCGAGATCGCCGACGGTGCCGGCGAGCTGGGCTTCTTCCCGCCGTACAGCTGGTGGCCGCTGTGGAGCGCCCTGTGCCTCTCCACGATCGTCTTCGCCGGCGCGCTGCAGGCCTGGTGGCTGATGATCATCGGCTTCGCCCTCGGTGCCATTGCCGCCGTCGGGTGGGTCTTCGAGTACTACCGCGGGGAGCACGCTCACTGAGCGGCTCTCCCAGGGTTGGGCAGGACGGGTCCCTCGGGGCCCGTTCTGTCGTTTATGAGCGCTTCCGCGTGACCGGGACCACCGCTGTGCGTGGCCGAAGCACCCGTAAACGCCGGTTACCCTGGAGAGACGTGTTCTGTACGTGGAGGGGATTCCCGATG
>DASSPN010000030.1:0-14376 GCA_035699605.1 Nocardioidaceae bacterium
GCTATCTCTGGCAACTTGCGGACAGCCACGAGTTGCTGGTCGCTTGGCGTGAGACGCCGGAGCAAGATCCGGAGGACGTTGAGTCGGAACTCATCGATCAGTTCATTAGCGACTGGGGAGCTAGGCCGTTCGCCAATCGCAAGTCGGGCCGTCGTGTAGCGCCGAGGCGGTAGACACGCGGCGGTATGACGCATCCTGAGGGCGCGAAACGCTTGATTGTGTAGCCAGGATTGCGGCCGTTTGCCAGACGCCCTGCCACGTTCTACTTACGCTTGATTGCATGAGTCTTGACGGGGGATCGGACGGCGTCTTCACGCGCGTCTGCCGAAGATGCAGCGTTCAGTCACAAACCGCGGGCGACTTCTGCCCTAATTGCGGGAAGTCCTTTGTACGCCGCGGGCTGTCCAAGCGAGCCCGCCTGCTGACGGTCGCGATCGTGGCGCTGTTGTTGGTCGGCGGTGCCGGCGCTGGCGTCGCCGCGAAGGTCCGCGACGACCGAGCAGCGGAGGCTGCACAGCAAGCCGCAGAAGCAAAGGCTGCGGCCGAAGCCGAGCGCCAAGCCGAGGAAGAGGCAGCGGCCGAACGGGCAGCCGACGCTAAGCGCGCCGCCGAAGACGCGGAACGCGACGAGCGAGAACGTCTGATCAAGCAGATGCAGAAGTCGATCACCAAGGACGCCCGTAAGGATGCACGCGACGGCATGCTCGACGGGCCGATCTTCTACACCTCATGCGACCCCCTCGGAGGCGGCTCCGTCGACGACCTGACGGCCCTCACGACCACGTTCGAGTGCATCGCTGTCAACGAGAAGTTGGACGACGGCGGTGCCCGAGGTTATGCGTACTCGGCGACAATGAACTGGGATGAGTACAGCTGGAGCTGGCGCCTGGGAGGGTAGCCCTTTTGCTACCCCCGGCTCGCGGCGCTGCGGAGATCGCCACGCGCTGTGGGGCGCGGACGTGCCCGAAGGCCCCCACTACGTGCGGCGCGATAGCGCACTCGGGTGAACGCCAGACAACGTGCCGCCGGCACGGTTACGGTCTCCGGCGTGGACGACCAGACGGGGATGAACGACAAACGATTGCGCTTGCGGTACGCCGGCATCTGCCGAGAGTGCGGCATGGATCTCCCGGCCAGGACGGAAGCGATCTACGAGCGGTCGAGTAAGACCGTCCGCTGCGTCGCTCACGGAGAGCCGCCGGAGGACGCGGAGGTGCAGGTCCAGCTCATCGAGTCGGGGACCCCCGGCGGCTCCGCGCGTCGTGAGTTCGAGCGCCGCAAGGCTGCGCGCGAAAATCGCATTCGAGCGAAGCACCCCAGGATCGGCGGGTTCCTTCTCGCACTCAGTGAAGATCCGCAGTCGACGAGGGCCTGGGACACGGGTGCGGTTGGCGAAGAGCGACTCGGGAATCGCTTGAACGCGATGGCATCGGACGCGCTTCATGTCCTCCATGACCGGCGCCTTCCTGGGAGCCGCGCCAACATCGACCACCTGGTGCTGTCCCCGAGCGGGGTCTACGTGATTGACGCCAAGAAGTACAAGGGTCGCCCACGCCTGCGCGTGGATGGTGGACTGATTCGCCCGCGAGTGGAGAGATTGCTGGTCGGCACGCGCGATTGCACCAAGGTTGTCGACGGGGTCCTCAAGCAAGTCGAAGTAGTGCGCACGGTGGTCGGTGATGAGATTGCTGTCCACGGTGCCCTCTGCTTCGTGGACGCTGACTGGCCCTTGATCGGTGGATCGTTCGCCACCCGTGGGGTCGAGGTTGTCTGGCCGAAGCGGCTGGTTGCGAGGCTGGAGTCGACCGGACCGATGGGCGTCGACACGTTGGGCCGGCTGCACCGCAAGCTGGCGGAGGCGCTGCCTTCGGCGTGATCGAACCGCTGGCGCCAGCTCGCACGGTATGGGCCGAGCGGGTTCGTGTGGCCGCGGTGGCGAGCCGTGGGGCGCCTCGTCCACGGAGCACACGGGATGGCTCGAATGGCGAACGGGGGTTCAGCCCCAACGCGATACTCGAGTGGTGTCCGACGATGCGATCTCCGCAACCGGGATCCCCAGCGCCGACTACCTAGCCAAGTTGGGCGAGGTCGCGTACAGAGTCTCTGAGCTCGAGTGGGCGGTTCTCGACGATCCACACGCGAACCATCCGCTGGTGGATGCCACAAAGTTGTTCGGAAGGTCCACCGGGCAAATCGCGACTGCACTGGCCAGTGCCTCCACAGGGGCGGACAAGACTGACCCCCAAGCCCACTTTCTCCGCGTGGCGTCGATGGCGCTCAAGGACGTCGCTTTCCTGCGCAACCGCATCCTTCACGCCCGACCCGGGATCAGACCCGATGGGGAGGTGTGCCTGCTCCATCTGCGCGTCAGTGGGACCGGCGCCACCGATTCAGCTTGGATCGATGAGTCGTACCTCGATCACGTCGTGCGCCGGATCGGCTACTGGGCCGGCCGACTGGAGCGGTCATCGGCGCGTTCCACAAGCCGGTGAAGGCGTTCCAGAGACCACGCGAGGCTTCGCGGCGGAAAGGGACGCGTCTTACGCGCGGACGTCGGATGGTTTCGCGACCCTGGGAAGAGTCCCGCCCTACGAGTACTAGAAGGCCCGTTACCTGCCCTCGATCGAACACCGCACTTCCTAGAGGACCGGGCCGAGAACCTGGGCTCACCGGTCCGGTCGGACTTCCCGAACCAACGGGAGTCGGTCGGCGCGCACACGGGGCCGGGCATCACTCCATATCCTCAGTGGACTGATTCAGCCGGTCAGCAACTGGTCATGGGTTCGGGTTAGACCGGCTGGGGAGAGCAGCTCGTCGACCACCATGAATGCGGCGCCGCGCAGGCCAGCGCGGTCTGCCAGGGGGGACTGCAGGATTTCGAGGGACCTGGTGGCCAGCGGTAGCGAACGATCAAGAACCGCGAGCCGCACCTGTCTCAGGTAGAGATCTCCGGCCGAGGCAACGCCGCCCCCGATCAGGATCAGGGAGGGGTTGAAGAAGTTCACCACTCGGGCCATGGCCTCTCCGAGCAGCCGGGCGGACTCGATGACCAGCCGGCGAGCGGCGGGGTCGCCGCGCAGTGCGGCGTCGACCACGGATTGCGCGGTGACCTCGTGTCCTGCGGCGATCTCACCGGCCAGGGCCGGGCTCTCCCCCGAACGCGCCAGCTCGAGGCCGTCCCGGCCTAAGGCGTAGCCGCCAGCCAGAGCCTCGAGGCACCCCACCTGGCCACAACGGCACTGGACGGTGCTCTCGCCTACTGCCGTGTGGCCGATGTCCCCGGCACAACCCTGCGCGCCGCGGTGCAGCAACCCCCGAGAGACGAGTCCAGCGCCGATCCCGGTGCCGATCTTGACGAACACGACGTCTCGGTGGCCGGCCGCGAGGCCTCCTCGGAGCTCGCCGAGAGCCATCACGTTCACATCGTTGTCCACCCAGACAGGCGCGTGGTAGCGGCTGGCGAAGAACGACCTCACGTCGTAACCGTCCCAGCCTGGCATGATCGGTGGTGAGACCGGCCTGCCGGTATCGAACTCCACCGGTCCGGGCAGCCCCACGCCGACGCCCCACACGTGCGCGTCCCCGGGCAGGGAGTCGACCAGCTCGTCGAACAGCTCGGCGACGCGGCCGAGGATGTGAGACGGACCGAGGGTGACGTCCGCGGCCTCCCCGCGTGCATTCGAGATGCTGCCCGCGAGGTCAGCAGTCGCCACCTCGATGCTGGTGGCTCCGAGCTCTGCGACCAGGATCACCCCGGCGGCTGCGTTGAAGCGCAGCTCTCGGGGGGCTCGGCCGCCGGTGGAGCGGCCTAGTGGACCCTCGGTGAGCAGGCCGGCAGCGATGAGTTGGGCCGCCCGGTCCGCGACGACGTTGCGTCCGAGCCCCGTAAGCCGGGCGATCTCGGGACGGGTCGTCGCCCCCGAGACTCGCACGGCATCGAGCACCTCGACAACCGAGTCGATGCTCTCTCCGGCCAGTCCGGAGATCGCGTGCGCACGTTCCATGAACCTACCTTGCCTTTGGGGGACGCCAATCTTATTTAAGCCTATCAGGTGTTGACTTCTGCATGACACGTGCTTAAGATTGCATAATCCATCCGGACACAGGCGGAGGCACCAGTGCGAGTCGGCTACCACACGATCACTTGGGGAGGCGTCGTCGGTGACCCCGTGGGCGTCACCAGCGTCAAGGACCTGCACTACCGGGTGAACGGTCCTATGGACCGGGCCATCGCCGAGATCGGCTCCCTCGGTTACGAGGGCATCGAGATGTTCGACGGCAACCTCGCTGACTTCGCCGAGCGCCCCGAGGAGCTGGTCACGCTGCTGGAGTCAGCGGGTGTGCAGCTCGTCGGCGTCTATACCGGTGGCAATTTCATCTACGACGAGATCCTCCCGGAGGAACTCAGCAGGGTGACACGGGCTGCCGAGCTCGCCGCGCGGTTCGGCGCCTCCAGCCTGGTCGTGGGTGGAGGCGCCCGGCGCGCCTCGGGCACCCGGGCCGAGGACTACAAGCGTTTGGCCGCGGCCCTCGACCAGGTCGCTGACATCGCCCAAGCGCACGGCCTCGAGGCGTGCTACCACCCGCACCTCACGACGATCGTGGAGAGCCCCGAGGAGCTCGATCTGCTGATGCCGTTCACCCGCATCGGCTTCTGCCCCGACACTGCACACCTCGCGGCCGGCGGCGGCAACCCGGCCGAGTTGATTCGCCGTTACCCAGATCGGGTCCGCCATGTCCACCTCAAGGACGCCCGCTTGTCCCCCCTCGAGTTCCTGCCGCTAGGGGCAGGGGAGATCGACTTCGTCGCCGTCCTCGATGCACTCGTCGAGACCGGCTACGACGGCTGGCTCATCGTCGAGCTCGACTCCTATGACGGCGATCCCCGTGAGGCCGCCGCCCGAAGCAAAACCTACCTCGATCAGCTCCTGGCCACGACCGGCCCGGCTGCCACCCACCCCACCTATGGAGAAGCACAATGACAAGCAAGATTCGTTACGCGGCCGCGGCCGCGGCCGTCGCGCTAGCCGTTAGCGGGTGCAGTTCGGCCACCTCGTCGTCGTCCTCGCAGGACCCCGGCGTCACGAAGCAGGTCGACGCCGCCCTCGCGGCGATCCAGGGCAAGGTTCTGAGCAAGGGCCCCCACGGGGAGACACCCGAGCCTGCCGAGGCCGCAGCGCTCACCGAGGATGAGATCGCCCAGGTCAAGGAACTCGGCGCCACTGCCGCCATCGTGATGCATTACGGCGGCAACGACTGGGCCAACGCTCAGGTCGACGGGCTCAAGGACCAGTTCGCCAAGCTCGGCATCGAGGTCGTCGCCGTCACCGACGCGAACTTCAAGCCCGACAAGCAGGTCTCCGACATCGAGACGGTGATGGCCAAGAAACCGGACATCATCGTGTCGATCCCCACCGACCCGGTTGCGACCGCCGCGGCGTACAAGAAGGCGGCCGACGCGGGCGTGAAGCTCGTCTTCATGGACAACGTCCCGCAGGGGCTCGAGGCCGGCAAGGACTACGTCTCGGTCGTCTCCGCAGACAACTACGGCAACGGCGTTACGTCGGCGCACCTGATGGCCAAGGCACTGGGTGGCCAGGGCGAGATCGGCCTGATCTACCACGAGGCCGACTTCTTCGTGACCAAGCAGCGCTACGAGGGCTTCAAGTCGACGATAGAGCAGGAGTACCCGGACATCACGATCGCCGACGAGAAGGGCATCGCGGGACCGGACTTCGCCGGTGACGCGCAGGCAGCTGCCAATGCCATGCTCACCGAGAATCCCGATCTGGGCGGGATCTGGGCCGTGTGGGACGTCCCCGCTGAGGGCGTGATGGCAGCGGCGCGTGCCTCGGGCCGCGCGGACCTCAAGATCGCGACCGAGGACCTTGGCACCAACGTGGCGATCGCACTGGCCAAGGATCAGCTCGTGGTCGGGCTCGGTGCGCAGCGCCCCTTTGATCAGGGCGTCACCGAGGCTCTGCTGGGCGCGGGTGCGCTGATTGGGAAGCAGGCGCCGCCGTACGTCGCACTGAGCGCGCTGCCGGTCGAGCACGACAACGTGCTGGACGCCTGGAAGCAGGTCTACCACACGGATCCGCCGCAGGACCTCGTGGACTCCTTCAAGCAGTAGGACGACCGGCTGTGGCCGGCGGGGAGCGATCCCCGCCGGCCACCCAGGAAGACAAGAGACTTCGCGATGGCTCACCCCATTCCTGCCGTACAGATGCGCGGCATCCACAAAGCGTTCTACGGCACCACAGTCCTCGACGACGTCGACTTCGAGGTGCTGCCCGGCGAGGTGCATGCGCTCGCCGGAGGCAACGGCGCGGGCAAGTCCACCCTGATGAAGATTCTCCAGGGCGTCTACTCGATGGACCGTGGGACCATCGCGATCGCGGGACAGCCGGTGCAGATCAACTCGATCCACGAGGCCCGCGCGAACGGGATCGGCATGGTGTTCCAGGAGTTCAGTCTGGTGCCCAGCCTCACGGTCGCCCAGAACGTCTTTCTGACTGCCGAGCCACTGGGACGAGGCGGACTGATCAGCGACCGCGAGGCCGTACGCCTGGCACGCGAGGTCTTCGCCGAGATGGAGGTCGAGGTCGACCCGAAGGCTGTCGTCGCCGACCTCGGCACCGCGTACTGGCAACTGACCGAGATCGCCAAGGCACTCGGCCAGGACGCCCGCGTCCTGATCATGGACGAGCCGACCGCCAGCCTCGCCAAGCACGAGACCGAGGCGCTGTTCGACCTCGTCGAAAGGCTGAAGGCCCGCGGGATCTCGATCATCTACATCTCTCACCGCATGGACGAGGTGTACCGCATCGCAGACCGGATCACGATCCTGCGCGACGGACGCCGGTTGCTCACCGAGAAGCTGACGGACGTCACCCCCGAGCAAATCGTCGAAGGAATCGTCGGCAGGAAGATCGAGGGGCTCAGCTACCGCCATCGCGGTCACGAGACCGATGCCGCCCCACTGCTCGAGGCCACCGACCTGCGAGCCGGTTCCCGGGTCAACGGCGTGACCTTGACGGTTCGACCCGGCGAGATCATCGGGCTGGCTGGGTTGATGGGAAGCGGCCGGACCGAGCTTGCCCGCGTCCTGTTCGGCATCGACAAGCTCGACAGCGGCGAGGTGAAGCTGCACGGGAAGGTCGTGACGATCTCGAACCCGCAGCAGGCCATCTCCCACGGCCTGGCCCTCATCCCCGAGGACCGTCGAGCCCAGGGACTGGTGCTGGAGCACTCGGTGCGAGACAACCTGCTGCTGCCGCTCCTGGACCGGACCCGCAAGGGGCCGTTCCTGAGCGCGACGGCCGCACGCGAGCTCTCCGAGAGGCTGATCTCGCACTTCGCGGTCAAGGTCGACAACCCGGGCCGGCCGGTGCGGCTGCTGTCAGGTGGCAACCAGCAGAAGGTCGTCCTGGCCAAGTGGCTCGGCACGGAGCCCGACCTTCTCATCCTCGACGAGCCAACCGCCGGAGTCGACATCGGCACGAAGAGCGAGATCCTGGAGATGATCCGCAACCTCGCCGACGACGGCAAGGCCGTCATCGTCATCTCCTCGGAGTACCCCGAGCTCCTCGCGGTCAGCGACCGCATCCTCGTCCTTCGCGACGGGGCCGTCTCAGCAGACCTTCCCCGTCGCGACATCGCGGACGAGGAAACCCTTCAACTGGCCGTCCAAGGAGTCCACTCATGAGTCACACCGTCCAGAAGGCTCCGGCAGACGCCGGCACCGCCACCGCCTCGACGTCCCTGATGGACGTCCTCAAGCGGGTCGACTGGCACCGCTATGTCATCTACATCGCGTTCGTCGTGGTGTTCCTCTTCTTCGCGGTCCTGCTGGGTGACCAGGGCTTCCTCAGCTCGAACAACCTGCTCAACATCCTGCGTCAGACCGCCACGATCACGGTGATCGCCGTCGGGATGACCTACGTGATCGCGTGCGCGGAGATCGACCTGTCGGTCGGGTCGGTGGCGGGCTTGGCCAGCGTCTCGTGCGCCATGGCGATCTCGAACTGGGGTCTCGTCCCCGGCATCCTGGCGGGCTTGGCGGTCGGCCTGGTCGTCGGAACCATCAACGGAGGCCTGGTCAGCATGCTGGGAATCCCCTCCTTCCTGGTCACCCTAGGCATGCTCGGCATCGCCGCGGGAGTGGCGCAGTGGATCACCAGCTCGGCGCCGCAGCCGATCCTCAACGACACCTTCAACCTGACCTTCGGGGGCGGTGACTTCGGGCCCATCCCCGGCCTGATCGTCTGGGCCGCGGTCTTCGTGGCCGTAGGGGCCGTGGTGTTGAACAAGACGCGGTTCGGGCGCCAGGTCCTGGCCACCGGCGGCAACCGCACTGCGGCGGAGTTCACGGGTATCAAGACCCGTCGGATCAAGTTCCAGGTGTTGCTGATCTCCGCCACCGTCGCCTCGGTCGCCGGGATGCTGTACGCCGGCCGCCTCCAGTCCGGCCGCTTCCAGTGGGGAGCTGGTGACGAGCTCTCGGCCATCGCCGCGGTCATCCTGGGGGGGACCAGTCTCTTCGGCGGCAGCGGCGCTGTCATCGGCACGATGTTCGGCGCCCTGCTGATCGGACTGATCAACAACGGCCTGATCCTGGCAGGCCTGGACAGCTCCCAGCAGCAGGTGGTGCGCGGCGTGATCATCATCCTGGCCGTGGCCCTGGCCCGGAAGAAGTGACCTGATGTCCTCCACACCGGTGCGCGCCGGCCTCATCGGCGCAGGCTTCATCGGCGGGGTGCACGCCCACGCCATCCGCTCGGCCGGGGGCATCCTCACTCGGGTCGCGGACTCCTCACCCGAGGATGCCGCACAGGCGGCCCGCCGCGTCGGTGCCCTGGCGCCGGCCGAGTCGGCCCTGGCCCTGATCGCATCCGACGAGGTGGACGTCGTCCACATCTGCACCCCCAACGCAACCCACGCTGAGCTCGCCGAGCTGGCCATCGCGCACGGCAAGGCCGTTGTCTGCGAGAAGCCGCTGGCCACGTCGGTCGGCGACGCCGAGAGGCTGGTCGCCGTCGCCCGAGATGCCGGTGTAGTGAACGCCGTACCGTTCGTGTACCGCTACTACCCGACCGTTCGCGAGGCCCGCTCCCGCATCGCCGAGGGCGAGGCCGGCCGGCTCTGGCTCCTGCACGGTTCCTACCTGCAGGACTGGCTCGCCGGCCAGAGCGAGACCAACTGGCGCCTGGACCCCCTCCGCGGTGGCGGATCGCGTGCCTTCGGGGACATCGGAGTGCACTGGTGCGACCTGATGGAGTTCGTGACCGGTCACCGGATCATCCGGCTGATGGCTCGGATGTCGAACGCATATGCGGAACGGGTCACCTCCGACGGGGTGCAGGCGGCGGGCACTGAAGACGGCGCCATGGTGGTGTTCGAGACCGACAGGGGAGCGACTGGCTCCGTCGTGGCCAGCCAGGTCTCGCTGGGGCGCAAGAACAAGCTGTGGTTCTCCTTCGACGGCACCGAGTCCTCCTACGTCTTCGACCAGGAGCAGCCCGACTCGCTCTGGATCGGCGGGGGGTCCGAGAACCGGGTGATCCCCCGGGGTCCGCAGACGCTTGGCTCGAACGAGGGGCGGCGGCTGTCCTTTCTCCCGGCCGGGCACCCCCAGGGCTACCAGGACTGCTTCAACGCCTTCGTGGCCGACACCTACGCGGCAATGGCTGGCGCAGTCCCGAACGGCTTGCCGACCTTCACCGACGGGCACCGTGCCGCAGTCATCACCGCGGCGGTGCTCGACTCCGCCAAGACCGACTCGTGGATCGAGGTCCCCGTATGAAGCTCGGATTCCTGACCGCCTGCCTGCCCGACCGGTCCCTGGAGGACATCGTCGACTGGGCCGCCCGGCACGGCTACGAAGCACTCGAAGTGGCGGCCTGGCCCAATCTGGGCAACCGGCCGTTCACCGCGACCCATCTCAACGCCGAGGGCTTCGGTCCCGGTGACGCGGACCGAGTCTCGTCCCTGTTCGACGGGCACGGGCTCACGCTTTCCTCGCTGGCGTTCTACGACAACAACCTGCACGCCGGTGTGGACGAGCGGCAGAGGATCAACGATCACGTGATGTCGCTGATCGACGCGGCGGCCCTGCTCGGCTGCCCCACGGTAGGTACCTTCGTCGGCCGCGACCCGGGCAAGTCAGTTGCGGAGAACCTGCGGATGGCCGAGAAGGTGTTCCCTCGCCTGGTCGACCACGCAGGCGAGAAGGGCGTGAAGCTCGTCATCGAGAACTGCGTGATGGAGGGGTGGCATCCCGACGGTTACCCCGGCAACCTCGCCTACAGCCCGGAGCTGTGGGAGTGGATGTTCGACCTCGGGCTCTATCTCAACTACGACCCGTCCCACCTGCTGTGGATGGGCATCGACCCGGTAGCGGCCGTCCGGCCGTACGTCGACAAGGTCGCCCATGCCCAGGCGAAGGACATCGAGCTCTTCCCCGAGAAGCGCAACCGCTACGGCTGGCCCGGAATCGCGGTGGAGCGCCCGGACCCCTGGGACGTCGGGTGGTGGCGCTACCGCGTTCCCGGCCTGGGCCAGGTCGACTGGGTGCGGGTCGTCGACGCGCTCTACGAGGGCGGGTTCGACGGGGTGCTCTCGGTGGAGCATGAAGACCCGGTTTGGGGCGGCACCGAGGACCGGATCGAGACCGGCCTGAAGGTCGCTCACCGCACGCTTCGGCCCCTCGTCGTGGCCTGACCCGCCTGACGCACCCCGACCAGCGGAGGAACAATGAACACTCACGCGACCTTCTTCAACGAGCACCAACGCGCCACCGTCGAGGCGGCGATGGCGCGCATCATCCCCTCGGACGACACGCCAGGGGCCCGCGAGGCCCGGACCGTCGACTTCGTCGATCGGTACCTCTCCGGCATCGACTACATCTACGCCCTTCCCGACGGAACCGGCTTCGAGCAGCTCGAAGGCCGCCGGGCCGCCGCCTGGCAGCAACGAGTTGACCTGGCCCGTTCCAAGTACGTCGTCGGCATCGCCGAGCTGGACCGGCTCTGTCTCGAGCAGCACCGATCCCAGTTCGTCGACCTCGAGGAGCATGAGCAGGACGAGATGCTGCGACGCATCGAGCGGGCCGGTAGTCCCGAGGCCGAACGCGCCTGGCGGGACACCCCGGCGATCGCGTACGGCGGTCCGGTGGAGCCGGCACTCCAGCAGACCAACGCGGAGGCGGACATGGACTTCTTCAACCTGCTCGTCACCCACACGCGCCAAGGGTTCCTGGCCGACCCGATCTACGGCGGCAACAAGGACCAGCTCGGCTGGCAGGTGATCGGCTTCCCCGGTCCCGCAGGCCTCGCCGAGGTCCACACCGGCCGCTACAGCACTCTCGACTACTTCGCCGACAACCGCATCCACCGCGGGCAGGAGGACAACGATGACCAGCAAGCCTGACCGCGTCGATGCGGTCATCATCGGTGCCGGAGCCTCCGGCGCCGCGGCTGCGAAGGTGCTGACCGAGCGAGGCCTGCGTGTAGTCGCCCTGGAGAAGGGCCCTTGGCGCACCAAGGAGAGCTTCGGTGGCGACGAACTCGCCAACGTCAACCGCTACAACCTGTGGCCGGACCCCATCTTGAACCCGCGCACCTCGCGGACCTCACCCGACGTCGCCGCTGAGATCGACCCGTTCTGTCCGGTGCCGCAGATGGTCGGCGGGGGGACCGTCCACTGGCAGGGGTGGTTGCCCCGGTTCACTCCCAACGACTTCCGGCTGCGTACCGTGGCGGGTGACCTGCCTGGTACCACGCTGGCGGACTGGCCGATCAGCTACGAGGAGCTCGAGCCTTACTACGATGCAGTCGAGTGGGCATTTGGCGTCTCCGGGCAGGCGGGCGCGAACCACTTCGAGGGTCCGCGGCGCCGGGGCTACCCATGCCCGCCGATGCCGCAGTCGCGGTACGCGGAGAAGTTTCACGACGGGTGCGCGAAGCTCGGGTGGAACTCGTTCCCGACACCGCAGGCGGCGCTCTCCCGTCCGTTCAACGGGCGGCCGGCGACCGTGGTCAGCGCGTTCGCGCAGCAGCACGGCGACCCGACCGGTACGCGTTCCAGCGCCCTGAACGTGTTCATCCCGGACGCGCTTGCCACAGGCCGTTACGAGCTGCGCCCCGAGAGCTACGTCCGCGAACTGGTGCTCGACGACCGCGGGCGAGTGAAGGCTGCCGTGTACGAGGACGCCGCTGGTGTCGTGTTCGAGCAGGAGGCCGATGTGTTCCTGCTCGCCTGCGGCGCGGTCGAGACTGCCCGGTTGATGCTGATGTCGACCTCGGCTCGCTTCCCCCGGGGGCTGGCCAACGGCAACGACCTGGTCGGGCGCAACGTGACCTTCCACGAGTACAGCGCCTCGGTCGCCACCTTCGACGACCCGATCTACGCGTGGGCGGGGGGTGGCTATGTCTCGGCGAGCAGCTTCCAGTTCTACGAGCACGATGCATCGCGCGGCTTCGTCAGCGGCGGCCACATTGCGGCTGCCGGAGTCGGCATCCCGCTGCCGATCAACTGGGGCCTGCCTGGGAAGCCGACTTGGGGTGCGGAGGCCAAGCAGGTCGATCGCGACTACTTCAACCATTCGATGGCGGTCGCGATGGTCCTGCACGACATGCCGCAGCACGACAACCGTGTGGACCTGGACGACACGGTCGTGGATGCCTGGGGGCTGCCCGTGGCTCGGATCACCTTGACCCCGCACGAGAACGACCTCGCCCAGGGACGCTTCCTGGTCGACCGCTGCGGAGAGATCCTCGAGGCGGCCGGTGGCAAGGACGTGACCAAGGTGTATGCCGAGAAGGTCACCGGCAACTGTTCGCACCAGCACGGAACCGCCCGGATGGGAGACGACCCGGACACCTCGGTGACTGACCGGCACTGTCGGACTCACGAGGTGGACAACCTCTTCATCGTCGACGGCAGCCCGTTCCCGACGGCCACCGGGGCCAATCCGACACTGACGATCATGGCGAACGCGTGGCGGGTGGCCGAGTTCATCGTCACCAGCAAGGGGAACCGGTGATGAGCACCGACGAGGTCGTCCACCTTCAGCCTGCCTTCGTGGCTCGGCCGGGCCAGGAGGGGACGCTCCGGGAGGCGCTGATCCTGCTGACCGGCCAGAGCCGCAAGGAGGTCGGATGCCTGGAGTACACCTTGCTCGAGGACCCCGACGATCCTGCGCGGCTCTCGATATACGAGCGGTGGGCCGGCAGAGCGGCCATCGATGCCCACGACCGGACTTCGCACGTAGCCGCGTTCGTGGCACGTTTCGATGAGCTTCTCGCCGAGCCATTCACCGCGCGCCGCCTGCGTCGGCTCGTCGAGTGGTGGTGGTGTCGTCGAGGGCGCAGGCCCTCCACCCGACTCCAGCCATGTCGCCGCTGAGATCGAGGGAATCATTGGTGATCGGGTGACCTCATGACCCACCGGTCGGGAGCGACAGCGACCATGTGCCATCAAGCCGCCCTGTCGCGGATCTTGTAGCCCCAGCAGGTCCGGACTGACCCCCGGTTTCGGTTGGGACGAGGTGCGTCTATCTGGGCGGACAGACGCACTTCACCGACCGGCGGACGGCCTTCGGGACGCACACACGTGCCGTGCTGGGGAATCAATGTCAGACCGCTACCGAGCCGGGGAACCGGTCAGTGGTCGCGGCCGGGGATGCCGGAGATGGCGACGCCGGACCGGGTCTTGTACCGCTTGTTGATCGAGATCAGCACCGCCGTGAGCGGCTCGAGCTGCCGCGCCAGCCGCAGCCGCCCGGCGTCCACGCCGTCCCGCCCGGTGACGGCCCGCGCGAGCCCGATCGCGACCGCCTTCGCCTCGGCGTCGTCACCGCAGACCAGCACGTCCTCGTGGTCCAGCGGCCCGTCGTGCTTCCACAGCGACACCGCCGAGACGTGGTGGAACGCCCCGACCACGCGCGCGTCCGGCACGATCGCGGCGGCGGCCTCGGCGGCGCTGCGCTCGACGTCCAGCCCGTACGGGCCGTCCTTGTCGAAGCCGAGCGGGTTCACGCAGGAGATCATGACCTTCCCCGCGAGGCCGTCGGCCAGGTCGGTGACCAGGTCGTCGTGACCGTCGTACGGCACCGCCAGCAGCACCACGTCGGCACCGTCGAGGGCGTCGGCGTTGGCCGCCCCGCGCACCGACCCCTCCGGCAGCCGGTCGGCGATCTCCGCGGCGGCGGCCTCCGCACGCTCGGCGGAACGTGACCCGAGGACCACGGCGTGCCCGGCGGCGGCCCAGCGGTAGGCGAGGCCCTTGCCCTGCGGCCCGGTCCCTCCGATCACGGCGATCGTGTGCGTCGCGGCGGGTTCGGTCACGGGGGGCTCCTTCGGTAGTGCGGTGGGA
>DASSPN010000031.1:0-59674 GCA_035699605.1 Nocardioidaceae bacterium
CGATCGTCGAGATCTACTTCCTGATCCAGATCGGTCAGGTGATCGGCCCCTGGTGGACGATCCTGCTGCTGGTCGCCGACGGCGTCCTCGGGTCGGTGCTGGTCCGCAACGAGGGCCGGCGGGCCTGGGCCGCGCTCAACACTGCGATCTCGTCGCACCGCATGCCGCACAAGGAGCTCGCCGACGGGGCTCTCATCCTGATCGGTGGCACCCTGCTGCTCACCCCGGGCTTCGTGACGGATGCGTTCGGTCTCTTCTGCGTGCTGCCCTTCACCCGACCGATCGCTCGCAAGCTCCTGGCCCGGGCCATCTCACGACGCATCGTCACGGTGAACCTGCCGCCCCCGCCCACGGGCGACCGAGTCGTACCAGGCGAGGTCGTCGACTGAGGTGTCCCTGACAACGCAGGGGACCCCCGGACAGCCGTCCGGGGGTCCCTGCGTTTGCGCGTCAGGCGCTCTTGGCCTTCTTGCTGCCTCGGTGCAGGTGCGCCGGGCCGATCTCGCCGCCGCGGAGCAGCTCGAGCCGCTCCGCAAGGATCTCCTCGAGCTCCTTGATGCTGCGGCGCTCGAGCAGCATGTCCCAGTGCGTGCGGGCCGGCT
This sequence comes from Nocardioidaceae bacterium, assembly GCA_035699605.1. Classification (GTDB taxonomy): domain Bacteria; phylum Actinomycetota; class Actinomycetes; order Propionibacteriales; family Nocardioidaceae; genus SSC3. Next base: position 603 of record DASSPN010000031.1, read on the forward strand.
TCTCGACCTTCGGCTCCGGGGGAGCGCCGTCACGGCTCACGGCCTCCGCGCCGCACCGCGGGCACTCCCACAGCGAAGGAACGTCGGCCTCGGCTGCCATCACGATCTCGAAGTCGTGGCCCTGCGGACACACGTAGGCGACGCGCTGCCGCGCGGCGAACTCGATTCCGCGCTCGTCCTCAAAACTCTGCCCACCGAGCCGCGCGCCTCGCAAAGTCCGCTCTGCCATGAGCTACCTCCCGTACGTCCTGTTTCCCCGTTGTCATGTAAGAGACGGCCCGGGACGCGCGCTATGACGCCATCGACCCCGAGAACCAACCCTCCAGAAGGCCAACGATCGATGGCATCTACACATTCCCGTCCAGGGCAAAATTTCCGTCCAGGGCAAAATTTCCGTCCAGGGCAAAATTCCCGTCCAGGGCAAAAATGCTCTGTGACTCCTTACAGTGCCCGAACCCTACGGTTTTGACACCTGTCCAAAGAAATCGAGGATGACCGGTTCAGACCACAGCCGGAGCGTCGTTCCCCGCCTCGGCTATTCCCCGCCTCGGATCGACCCTCCACAGCAGCGCCCCGCCGACCACGAAGAAGGCCATCAAGGCGAAGATCGCTGGCCGGTAGGAGTCGGTCCACTGGTGGACGAGCCCGAAGACCAGGGTGCCGAACCAGCTCGTGCCGCGCTCGCACGCCTGGTAGAGACTGAAGTACTCCGCCTCACGGCCGCGCGGGATGAGCTGGCTGAAGAACGAGCGGGAGAGTGCCTGCGTACCCCCGAGCACCAACCCGATCGACGCGGCCAGCAGGAGGAACATCGGGAAGTTGTTCTCAGGTGCGAAGTAGCCGGCGGTGACGACGAGGATCCAGATACCGAGGCCGGCGAGGATCACCTTGCGCGCACCGAGCCGCGCGGCGATCCGGCCGAACAGCAGGGCGCCGGCGACGCCGACGAACTGCACGACCAGGAACGCGCTCAGCACCGTGCTCGCCTCGAAACCGAGCTCCTTCTCGCCGTACACCGACGCGGCATAGATCACCGTCTGGATGCCGTCGTTGTAGAACAGGTAGCCGACCAGGAAGGTCAGGGTGACCGGGTAGTTCCGCAGGTCCTTGAGCGTGGCCCACAGCTGGCCGAAGCTCTCACGCGCCAGCCCGCCGTGCTCGGGCACGACGTTGACCGGTGGCCGGTTGCGGATGCCGCGGAACGGGATGATCGTGAAGGCAGCCCACCAGACGGCCGCGGAGAGCAGGCTGATCCGCACCGCCAGCTCGGTGTCGTCCATGACCGAGAGCAGGCCGAAGTTGAGCGCCAGCAGGATGCCGCCGCCGAGGTAGCCCCGTGCCCAGCCCCGCGAGGAGACCGCGTCCCTCTCGTCCGGGGTGGCGATCTCGCAGAGGATCGCGTCGTAGACGACGAGCGACGAGCCGAGGCAGATGGTCGCCCCGACGAGGAGTACGGCGCCGAGCTGCCAGTTCGTGCCGGCGACGAAGAACATCAGCCCGGCGAAGATGCTCCCGACCCAGGCGTACCTCGCCAGCAGGGTGGTCTTGCGCGCGGATCGGTCCGCGGCGGCGCCCACGATCGGGAGCACCAGCGCGGACAGGATCGTCGCCGCGGTCATCAGGTAGAAGACGAGCGAGCCGGGGCTGATCGCCAGACCCAGGATGTGCAGGTCCGTCACGCACTTCGGCGCGTCCTCGCCGACCTCGCAGCCCACCGACCGTTCCGCCACCGTGGTGAGGTACGGCGCGAAGAGGACCGCAGCTGTGGTCGTGATGTAGGCCGAGTTCGCCCAGTCGTACCAGTACCAGGCGCGATGCTCTCGCGCGCGCTCCAGTGGCCGGAGGTCGGCGATGCCGGTGGGGGTGTCGCTCATGCTCTGCTCCCTCTCCCTGTGGTCGGCCACTGGCCGCGCTCGATCAGCACGTCCCGGAGCAGGTCCGTCCGGTCGGTGATGAGACCGTCGACGCCCAGGTCCAGGAGATCCCGCATCTCCTGGGGGTCGTCGATGGTCCAGACGTGCACGTGGCGCCCACCCGCGTGTGCCCGTCGGATGAACTGCGGGGTGACCACGGTCATGCCCCGCGTGCGGTAGGGGACCTGGAACGCGAGACCGCTGTCGCGCAGCAGCCCTCGGACCGGGGCGCCCGCGCGCGTCGCGGCCACGGCGACGGGCCCGCAGGCCGTCACGACGGGCCGCGCGATGCGGCGGCGGAAGGCGCGGATCACCCCTTCGTCGAACGAGCCCACACAGACCCGGTCGAACGCCTTGCGGTGCTCGATGAGGCGGGCCAGCGGCTCGATGGCGCCGCGCGACTTGATGTCGATGTTGATCTTCTGCCGCGGGAAGGCCTCCATCAGGTCCTCGAGCCGGGGGATCGCGTGAGACCCGCCGATCAGAGCCGCGGCCACGTCGACGTACGGCTGCTCGTAGATGACGCCGCGCCGGTCGGTCACGCGGTCCAGCACGTCGTCGTGGAAGGCGAGGAGGATCCCGTCGCTCGTCGCGTGCACGTCGGTCTCGAGGTAGACGTAGCCCAGCTCGACCGCGTGCGCGAAGGCCGCCATGGTGTTCTCCAGCCCGAGAAGGTCGGGGTGCCGGGCGCCGCCCCTGTGCGCGAAGGCGATCACACCGGCCGGCTCGTCGAGGTACCTGAACCCGGTCAGTGGCCTGCTCACCTCTGCAGTATCTCGCGACAAAGCGGACGTCCCGCATCCGCGTTGCTACTCAGCGGGTCTCGTCCCGAAGAGTACGGTCGGACCATGGACGACATGACCTGCCCGAAGTGCCAGGGAACCATGCGCAGCCGTGAGATCGGCGGCGCCGTCGTCGCGCGGTGCTCGTCCTGCGCCGGCATCTTCCTCGATCGTGCCGATGCCGGAGCGCTGAGCGAGGCCGAGAACGACTGGCACCTGTCCAGCGGCCCCGTGACGGAGCCGCTCCCGAGGATCACGACCGACATGGCACCGCCGCCACCGGGACGACCGCGGGCTCGCTCGTTCCTCGAGTCACTCTTCGACGCCTGAGTCCCCGCCGGGTTACGGCTGGTTGTACCCATTTTCGGCTAGTCCTTTCGCCGGATGTGCCGGCGCGCAACAGGACTACGTCTTTACCCACCACTGGTCGAAGCGTGTCAGGCGTCATTGGGTCCGGCTTCGCCATGGTCCTCCACCAACGACCACGGCTTCACTAGTGGAGGCGGCAGCCGCCGCCTTGGGGAGGGCATCAAGTAGGGGTGGGGACCTCTTATGTCCGTACGTAGTGGGGTGGGCCGACGGCGCACGTCGGCACTTTTCGGGGCCGGTTCCATAGCACTGACGGCGATCACCATCGCCGTCGCGCCGATCGCGAACGCGCTCGGCAACTTCGAGAGCGCTGACGGCGACATGGTCGTCAACAGCACGCGTGACTGGGCGTCGCTTGTCGGCCTGGCGACCATTGCCCAGGACAAGCCGTCCGGAGGCGGTGACGACTCGCTCGGCATGGGCTCGAAGGACGACCTGACCGAGGCGGCCGTCACCGACGGCGCGATTCCGAACAACAAGAGCGATCTGGATCGCTTCTACTCGTACAGCTCGCGGGTCGACGGGAAGGACTACCTGTACCTCGCGTGGACCAGGAACAACACGCTGGGCACGGCGAACATGAGCATCGAGCTGAACGCCCTGAAGCAGACGCCGCCGGAGTCGGGGAAGTGGGTCATGAACCGCCTCGCGGGCGACGCGCTGATCCTGTTCGACTTCGCCCAGGGCGGCAAGACGTCGGGCGTGAAGCTGGGGCTCAGCCGCTGGGTGACCTCGGGCGACCCGAGGAAGGTCTGCCAGGCCAACTCGAGCGTGCCGTGCTGGGGCAAGGTGACGGCACTCGGCAGCGCTCTGGCCGACGGTCAGGTGAACCTGAAGGCGATCACCGACCCGCTGAACGGCGACAAGGCCCTTCCTGAGCTCACGTTCGGTGAGGCGTCGATCAACCTGACCGACGCGAAGCTGGTCACGAACGCGTGCTCGGGCTTCGCCTCGGCGATGATCCGGTCCCGGTCGTCGGCCGCGTTCGACTCCGAGCTGAAGGACTTCATCGCTCCGGTCGGCATCGCGGTCCAGCGCCCCGGCGACCCGACGGGTGCCGTGGCCAGTGGCAACGCCACCGCAGTCCGGATCAACGGCACGGTCTACCCGTCCGGCAACACGGCCAGCAGCAGCGTGACGGGCCCGGGCACGGACGGCGACAGCAAGTCCGCTGCCACTGTCGCGGTGCCTCCCAGCGGCGACACGGCGGGCTCCCTCGCCGAGGTCTCGCTGCTCCCGGCGACGTCGAGCAGCAGTGTCTCGAGCGCGGGTGCCGACCAGGTCAGCCAGGCCGCGGTCGCCAGCGTCGACCTCCTCGACGGTCTCATCACGGCTGGCGTCGTGCGGGCCCAGGCCCACACCCTCGCGACCAAGGAGACCGCCGGCTACGACGTCAACGGCTCCGGCATCGCGGGCCTGACGATCAACGGTGTCGCCCAGGTCGGCGTGGCGCCGAACTCGCGGATCGACCTGGACCCGAAGATCTTCGGTCCCGGGTCGTACATCAAGGTCGGATCGCTCGGCCCCGGCGTGGACCTGAACAACGGCGGCGGCTTCGGCACCGCTTCGGGCCCGGCGGCTGTCGGCCAGTCCGGCAAGTTCAAGGCCGACGTCATCGTGCGCGGACTCGACGTCCACGTCACCGGTTACAAGCCGAGCCTCCTCGAGCAGCTCCTGGGGGCGAAGGAGACGCCCGCACTCGACGCGGTCATCTCCGAGGCGAGCGCGCACAGCGACTTCAACGGCATCCGCTGCCACGACAACACTGTCGGCGCCCACGCGTACAACGCGTACGTGAAGGCCGAGGGTCTCCCGCTGGTCAACGGTGGTCTGGTGAACTACACGTCGATCCCCTCACTGGGCGGCGACCAGGCTGCCGCGGTCAACACCGTCAACGTCGCGAACGGTCTGGTCACGCTGTCGACCATTGGCAGCGAGAGCCACGGCTTCGTCCGCGAGGACGACGCCATCGGCAGCTCGTCGTGGGGTTCGGCCCACGTGGAGTCGATCAGTCTCCTGAACGGCCTGATCACCGCCGGTGTGCTGGACGTGAGGTCGGAGAGCACCGCCAAGACGGGCACCGTGGGCTCGACCGGCAACTTCAACCTGGTGGGTCTGAAGGTCGCCGGCCAGGCAGTCGCCATCCCCGCTCCGGGCGTGCCGATCGTGATCCCCGGCGTGGGTCGCCTGTACGTCAACGAGCGGACCTGCGACGGCGGTGCGTCCCTGCCGAGCTGTGCGTCGGGCAAGAGCGCGGGCATGACGGTTCGCGGTCTGCACGTGTACGTCGACCTGCTCAACACGCTGGGCCTCGCGCCGTCCACCGAGATCATCGTCGGTGAGGCGTACTCGAGGGCCACCTACTAGAACCGCCTGAGAAAGGACGTGCCGCCCGGGATGCCGGGCGGCGCGTCTGCGTTCGGGCGTCCAGGGACTCAGATGTCGCGGAAGGTCTCGATGTTGGCGCCGAGGTCGTTCAGTCTGGTCGCCAGGTCCTCGTAGCCTCGGTTGATCACGTAGACCGATCGCAGCACCGAGGTCCCCTTGGAGGCGAGCATGGCCAGCAGGATCACGACGGCGGGACGCAGCGCCGGTGGGCAGACGATCTCCGCACCGGACCAGCGGGTGGGACCCTCGATCCGCACCCGGTGCGGGTCGAGCAGCTGCACGGTGGCGCCGAGCTTGGTGAGCTCGGTCAGGTAGATCGCGCGGTTCTCGTAGACCCAGTCGTGGATCAGCGTGCTGCCCTCCGCCGTCGCGGCGATGATCGCGAAGAACGGCAGGTTGTCGATGTTGAGGCCCGGGAACGGCATCGGGTGGATCTTGTCGATGGGGGAGTGCAGCCGTGACACCCGGGTCGTGATGTCGACGAGCCGCGTGTGCCCGTTGTCGGCCACGTACTCCTCGCTGGCGTCGTAGCGGAAGCCCATCTCCTCCAGGAGCGCGAGCTCGATCTCGAGGAACTCGATGGGCGCGCGCCGGATCGTGATCTCCGACTGCGTCACGATCGCGGCTGCGAGCAGCGACATCGCCTCGATGGGGTCCTCCGAAGGCGCGTAGTCCACGTCGACGTCGATCAGGGGAACCCCGTGCACCGTCAGGGTCGTCGTGCCGATGCCGTCGATGCGTACGCCGAGCTTCTCGAGGAAGAAGCACAGGTCCTGGACCATGTAGTTGGGGCTGGCGTTGCGGATCACCGTCACCCCGTCATGACGGGCGGCAGCCATGAGCGCGTTCTCGGTGACCGTGTCACCGCGCTCGGTCAGCACGATGGGTCGCTCGGGAGCGACGTCGGCGTTGACCGTCGCCCGGTAGCTGCCCTCGGTCGCCTTGACCTCCAGGCCGAACGGGCGCAACGCCGTCATGTGCGGCTCCACCGTGCGGGTCCCGAGGTCGCAGCCGCCGGCGTAGGGCAGGTCGAAGGTGTCCGCCCGGTGCAGCAACGGGCCGAGGAACATGATGATCGAGCGGGTACGGCGCGCGGCCTCCTCGTCGATGCGACCGAGGTCGAGCTCGGCCGGCGGCACGATCTCGACGTCTCCGTCGTCGTTGAGCCAGGTGGTCTGCACGCCCATGCTGACGAGCACCTCGAGGAGGCGGTTGACCTCCTCGATCCGGGCCACGCGCCGCAGCGTCGTACGGCCCTGGTTCAGCAGCGAGGCGCACAGCAGCGCGACACCGGCGTTCTTCGACGACTTCACGTCGATGCTGCCGGACAGGGTCGTGGGGCCCGTGACCCGTAGGTGCGTCGGACCGGCACCCAGCGACACGATCTCGGAGTCGAGAGCCTCACCGATGCGGGCCAGCATCTCCAGCGAGAGGTTCTGGTGACCGCGCTCGATGCGGTTCACCGCGCTCTGGCTGGTGCCCAGCACCTCCGCCAGCTGCGTCTGGGTCAGCCCGCGATGTTTACGGGCGTCGCGGATCAGGTTCCCGATCCGCGCCAGGTAGTCCTCACTCACTCGCACACGCTATCTCACATATGAGATACGTCAACGGAGGTATCAGGGCTTTACGTCCCAGCCCCTTCCTGGCCATAGTCCTTGTAGTCCGCAAGGGATGAGGCCGCGCACCCTGGCCGTGAGTCGAAGGGTGCTCGGGCATGTCGTTCCGCCTCCGTTTCCTCGTCGTGGCGCTGGCCACGATCTCTGTCAGCCTGGTGGGCGCACCCGGCGCACATGCGGCCACGACGTACGTGGCGCTGGGGGACTCGTACGCCTCGGGCGTCGGCACCAGGAGCTACTACAGCGACAGCGGCTCGTGCTACCGGTCGCCGTACGCCTACCCCGTCGTGGACGCTGCGCGCATCGGGGCCACGCTGAGCTTCAAGGCGTGCAGCGGAGCCAAGACCGGGGACGTGAAGGCCAACCAGCTCGGGACGCTGACGTCCTCCACCACGTTCGTGACCGTCCAGGTGGGCGGCAACGACGCAGGCTTCAGCAGTGTCATCACCGAGTGTGCGCAGCCCGGCTGGATGTCGAACTGCAACGGAGCGATCGACACGGCCCAGGGCAAGATCCGCAACACGCTGCCGGCCTCCCTGGACTCCCTCTACAGCGCCATCAGGGCGAAGGCGACGACGGCGAAGGTCGTGGTGGTCGGTTACCCGCGGATCTTCAACGGCGAGGACTGCAACGCCGGCACGTGGTTCAGCCCCACGGAGGAGAGCCGCCTGAACGCCACCGCCGACCTGCTCAACAGCACCATCTCCGCGCGGGCGGCCGCACACGGCTTCAGCTTCGTGAACCCGACGTCGGCGTACGTCGGGCACGCCGTGTGCGACGACGTGGAGTGGATCAACGGGCTGTCCAACCCGGTCATGGAGTCGTACCACCCCAACCGCAGCGGGCAGACCGGCTACGCGAACCTGGTGGACGACACGCTCAGCTAGCCGCGCGGAACTGCAGTCCGGAGCCGTCCTCGGCCGTCAGGGTCAGGACGTCGTAGTCCTGCTCGAACTGGAGCGGACTGCCGTCGATCACCGCGAGCACGGCGGGCTCGGCGCTGTCCTTGCATGCCATCTTCGTCAGCGCCGGGGCGCTGAGTGTCAGGACGGAGCCCGTCGCCTCGTTCACGGTGCCCCCTCCGCGATTGCAGCCGGTGAAAAGCTCGTACCGACCCTCGGCGATCCTCAAGGTCGGCGTCTTCCCGGGCACGCTGCTCGCGGCGTCACCCGTGATGATCGACTCCAGCTTCCACGTGGTCCCTTCCAGGGCGATCGGGTTCTCCGCCTGGATGCTCGCCTCGTCGGTCAGGGTGACGGTCACACCCTCCTTGCTGAGAGCGAGGGTCCGGTCGTCGACCGTCACGTCGGGCGACGACTGCAGGAAGTCGGCGATCCACGTGTCCTGGTCCATCAGGTCAGGCTCGCATCCCATCTCGGTGCCGCCCACGTGGCTGACCCTGAGCACCCCGTTGTCGAGGCGCGCCTTGCCGCTGAGGTGGTTGCAGCCCGCGTTGACGCCCACGTTCCCGTCCTCGAAGGACAGGCGCAGGCTGCTCCCAGGGACCAGGTCGTGACCGTCGACCTGGTCACCGACGAAGGTGCGACCGTCCAGGGTCGCGGCGGGCTCACCCGCGCCGCCGACGGCGGTCTGCTCGCCGCACGCGGCGAGGATCAGCAGGGCGGGGAGAAGGGCGATGGAGCTGCGCATGGCCGTTGGACGCATCCCCGCAGCCTAGGGTTCCCGGCGCGGGCGCTGGTGTCGGGCTGGTGGCAGGATGCAGGCATGCGAGTGACGACGATCCACGGCACGAGGGACATCCGGCTCGAGGAGCGCGACGCTCCCGTCGTGAAGCGCCCGACGGACGCAATCGTGCGGGTGGTCGCGTCATGCATCTGTGGCTCGGACCTCTGGCCCTACCGGGGCGAGAACCCCATCAGTCCCGGCGACACGATCGGCCACGAGGTGGTCGGGGTCGTCGAGGCCGTGGGTGACGACGTCGTGAGCTTCGCACCCGGCGACTTCGTGGTGGTGCCGTTCTGCCACTGCGACAACTCGTGTCCGCACTGCCGAGCCGGCATGCAGTCGGTCTGCCAGAACCTCGGCTTCACCAACGGCGGCCAGGGGGAGTACGTCCGGGTGTTCCAGGCGGAGGGAAGCCTGGTGAAGACCCCGGGGGTGCCTGCCGACGAGCAGGTCCCGTCGCTGCTCGCCCTTGCCGACGTGATGGCGACAGGCTGGCACGCCGCTGTGGCTGCCCGCGTCCGCGAGGGCGGTACGGCGGTCGTGGTCGGTGACGGCGCGGTGGGCCTCTGTGGCGTGATCGCCGCGCAGCAGCTCGGTGCCGCTCGGATCATCGCGATGTCGCGGCACGAGAGGCGGCAGCAGCTGGCGACGACCTTCGGCGCGACCGACATCGTGGAGGAGCGCGGGGACGACGGCGTGAAGCGGGTTCTCGACCTGACCGACGGCGTCGGAGCGGACGCCGTTCTCGAGTGCGTGGGCACCGACGAGTCGATGAAGACCGCCTTCAAGGCTGCCCGACCGGGAGCCACTGTCGGCTTCGTCGGGGTGCCGCACGGCGTCGAGCTGCCGGTGCGCAAGATGTTCGAGCGCAACGTCGGGCTCGCCGGAGGGATGGCGCCGGTCCGCGAGTACCTCCCGCACCTGCTCGACCTCGTCCTGTCGGGCACGATCAACCCGGGACTCGTGTTCGACCTGGAGCTGCCGCTCGACGAGGTCGCCGAGGGCTACCGCGCCATGGACGAGCGGCGTGCCACCAAGGTGCTCCTCCGGCCGTGAGTCGGCTGCTCGCCCCCGTGCTCGTGGCTTCTCTCCTGGCGGTTCCCGACGCAGCTGCCGCTCCGGCGTACCATCCCTCGCGTCTTGGTCACCTCGCATCGTCGCGCCAGGTCGTCGTCGTCACGTCCCCCTCGTGGAGCTCCTCGACCGCGACCCTGAGGGCGTACCGCAAGGACGAGAACGGCCACTGGCAGCTGCGGTTCGGTCCCTGGCGTGCGCGGGTCGGCTACAACGGCATGTCGCTCGCCCAGCGCCGCGTCCAGGACGACGGCACGACGCCGGCCGGCACGTTCCGGCTGCTCTGGGCCTTCGGTTCGCTGAGAGATCCGGGGTCGAGCCTCGACTACACCCGCATCGACAGCAACGACTGGTGGCCCATCGATCCCCGCGACCCGGCGACGTACAACGTCTTCCAGCGGTCACGGTCGCGGCTGGCCGAGTGGCGACGCACCAAGGCCGAGCGGCTCGCGCACTGGGGTGACGACGAGTACCGGTACGGCGTCGTGCTCGACTTCAACGTGCCGGACGAGACGCGGTGGGACAGCCGGATCCGTCAACGCGTGGCGGCGGAGCCGGCCGACACCGAGCGAGGCGGCGCGATCTTCCTGCACGTGAACGGGCCGGGCGCCACCGCCGGGTGCGTGTCGGTCAGCCTGGAGCGGATGCGCAAGCTGCTCCTGTGGCTCGACCCGTCCCGCCGTCCCCGTATCGTGATCGGTCCCTTGTCGGTCATCGACCAGATGTGAGGAAGGAGCTGTGGTGAGCGGGTTTTCCCACGTCAGCCGCCTGGTCCCCGGTGAGGAGGGGGTCTTCCACGGAGACATCCACCCGGAGTGGACGATCGGCGGCAAGCCCAACGGTGGCTACCTGCTCGCGATGCTGACCCGTGCCGCCCTCACCGTGGTGCCGCACGAGCACGTGGTCGCGGCCAGCGCCCACTTCCTGCACTCGCCCGACCCCGGGCCGGTGGAGGTCACGGCCGAGGTCCTCCGCGTCGGGCGGTCGGCGAGCCAGGTCCGCACTCGCCTGGTCCAGGGCGGTCTGCCCTGCATCGAGTCCATCGCGATGGTCGGGACCCTCGATCCGAGCGCGAAGCCGTTCTGGGCGGGCGGGATGCCCACGCCCTCGGCGCGTGCTCAGGCCGAGTGCTACCGCCTCGACACACGAGGGGCGAGCGGCTTCACCGTTGCGATCATGGGACAGGTCGACCTGCGCATCGACCCCGACGACCTGGGCTTCGGCGTGGGCCAGCCCAGGGGGCTCGGCGAGCTCCGGGGGTGGCTCGAGCTGCCCGGTGAGGACTTCGACCCCGTGTCCCTGCTGTATGCCGTCGACGCGTTCCCGCCGGCCACCTTCGACGTACAGCTCAGCGGTTGGGTGCCGACCCTCGAGCTCACGGCGTACGTGCGCGCACTGCCGGCGCCCGGTCCGGTCGAGATCCTCCACAAGGCGCGACTCATCGACGACAACCGGGTGGACGAGTCCTGCTACGTGTGGGACAGCACCGGCCGGCTCGTCGCCCAGTCGACCCAGCTAGCGGGAATCCGCCTCTGAGTCGGGCCAGCAGGTCACTCCTGCGGGCGGCCCTTGAACTCCTCCATCGTCTTGTGCACGCCGAAGGCCTTGCCGACCAGGAAGTCGCGCAGGGGAGTCGGGACGAGACCCTTGATCGACTCGTTGAGCAGCACGGTCTTCGGCATGATCACGAAGGCGGAGCCCTTCTTCATGCGCTTCCACGTGGTGTTCACGACGTCCTCCGGCTCGAGCAGGGGGAGCAGCAGGCCCGCCTTCGCACCGTCGAACATGCCGGTCTTCACGTAGTAGGGGCAGACCGTGGTGACCTTCACGTGGTCGTGACCGGCCTGCTCGAGCTCGACGCGGACCGAGTCCGAGAAGCCGATGGCTGCCCACTTGGACGACGCGTACGACGCCATGCGCGGGTTCGCGACGAAGCCGGCGGACGAGGCGACGTTCACCAGCCGGCAGTCGGTGCCCGAGTCGATCATGCCCGGGAGGAACTCGCGGGCGACCAACATGGGAGCGAGGCTGTTCACCTTGAGGGTGAGCTCGCTGTCCGTCGGGTCGCACTCCCAGAAGTACTTGTTGCCGCGGACGATCCCGGCGTTGTTGATCACGATCTCCGGGTCGCCGACCTCCGACCGTACCCGTGCCGCTGCATCTGCCACCGCCTCGCGCGTGGAGACGTCCACGACGTACTCGTGGACAGTGCCACCGGCCGCCCGGAGCTCCTCGGCGGTCTCCTTCAGCGCGTTCTCGTTGAGGTCCCACAGGATGACGGCCGCGGCACCCTCGTCGACGGCGAGCTGGGCGTACATCTTGCCCATCCCCATGGCTGCGCCGGTGATCAGGACCTTCTTGCCCGCGACGTTCTTCATCCGTTGTTACCTCTCAGTCACTTGTGCGCCTGGGAGCACGATAGGGTCTCGGAACCCCGCGTGGAGGAGGTGCCCGGATGGCGCGACGGACGGTCCTGGTCACAGGCGCGGCAGCCGGTATCGGCCGCGCCGTCGCCCGCCGGTTCGCCTCCGACGGGTGGCTGGTCGGGGCGTACGACGTGGACGTCGCCGGACTCGACAGCCTCGCCGAGGAGCTGGGGGAATCGGTGGTCGTCGGCGCCCTCGACGTGCGGGACCAGGAGGCATGGCGGTCCGCGCTGACCGACCTCACCACCGAGAGCGACGGTCGGCTCGACGTGCTCGTCAACAACGCAGGCATCCTGAGGTCAGGGCAGTTCGCCGACATCCCGCTCGAGGCCCAGCAGCTGATCGTCGACGTGAACGTCAAGGGCGTGCTCAACGGATGCCACACCGCGTTCGCGCACCTCGGCAGGGGATCCGCGGTGGTGAACCTGTGCTCCGCGTCCGCGATCTACGGGCAGGCCGAGCTCGCCACGTACTCCGCGAGCAAGTTCGCGGTCCGGGGTCTCACCGAGGCGCTCGAGCTCGAGTGGGCGGCGCACGGCATCAGGGTGCGCGCGCTGTGGCCTCTCTTCGTGGACACGGCGATGACGAAGGACATGGACATCGCCTCCTCGCGCTCCCTCGGTATCCGACTGACCGCCGACGACGTCGCCGAAGCCGTGCTGGCCGCCACCCGTCCGGGAGGGCACGCCGTGCACCGCGCAGTGGGACGCCAGGCCGCCCTGATGCTCGCGTCCTCGCAGGTCAGCCCCAGCTGGGCACTCCGGCTGGCGAACAAGCGGATCAACAAGGCCTGAAGCGCCCGTCAGCACCACGTGGCACGATCACAGGATGACGACTGCGGAGGACCAGCGACTGCGCGACCTGGCCCTGCTGCGCCGCGTCCGCGACCGCATGGACCGTGAGTACGCCCAACCGCTCGACGTGGAGGCGCTCGCGCGAGGTGTGAACATGTCGTCGGGGCACCTGAGCCGCCAGTTCCGTGCGGCGTACGGCGAGTCGCCGTACTCGTACCTGATGACCCGGCGCATCGAGCGCGCCATGGCCCTGCTGCGACTCGGGGAGCTCTCCGTCACCGAGGTGTGCTTCGCCGTCGGGTGCCAGTCGCTCGGCACCTTCAGCACCCGCTTCACCGAGCTCGTGGGCATGTCGCCGAGCGCCTACAGGACAGCGGCCGAGAACGGCGAGCCCGGCCTTCCGCCGTGCGTCGCGAAGCAGGTCACCAGACCGATCAGGAATCGAGAAGCGTCCCCGGAGCTGACCCAACTAGCCTGACCGGCATGGACATCAGGATCTCCTCCAGCTTCCTTCCACACACCGACCCCGAGGCCTCCCTCGCGTTCTACCGCGACCTCCTGGGCATGGAGGTCCGGCTCGACGTCGGCCAGGGGACGATGCGGTGGATCACGGTCGGCCCGCCTGGCCAGCCCGACACGAGCATCGTGCTCGCCCCACCGGCGGTCGACCCCGGCGTCACCGACGAGGAGCGCCGCGTCATCACCGAGATGATGGCCAAAGGCACCTACGCCATGCTCCAGCTGGCGACGAAGGACCTCGACGGTACCTTCGAGACGATCCAGGCGAGCGACGTCGACATCGTCCAGGAGCCGACCGAGCAGCCCTACGGCCTGCGTGACTGCGCCGTGCGCGACCCCGCGGGCAACCTCATCCGCATCAACCAGATTCGCTGACCGTGGCGGACCCTCGGGACCCCGCCACCCGGAAGGCGGACACGCTCGCCCTGCTCGCGACACCGGCGATCGACGTCTGGGTGGCCACAGCATCGGCCTCGGGCACGCCGTACCTCGTGCCGGTGTCGCTCGCCTGGGTCGACGACCGCGCTGTGATCGCGATCGAAGGCAGGTCGGTGACCGCCCGCAACCTCCTCGCCTCCGGGCAGGCGCGGCTCGCCGTCGGACCGACGAGGGACGTCGTGATGATCGACGCCGAGCTCGAGCGCTCGGCGGACGTCGAGGCGGACGAGAAACTGGGCGAGGCGTACGCCGCGCAGGCGGACTGGGACCCGCGGGGGAGCACGGGATACGTCTTTCTCGTGCTGCGGCCGCTGCGCCTGCAGGCCTGGCGCGAGGCGAACGAGATCCCGGGTCGCACGCTCCTGCGTGACGGCACGTGGCTGGTCTAGGTTGCAGTCAGGGACGGCACCAGCAGAGGGGGAGACGTGAGCACGAAGCACGTGGCGGACAGTCACGACCTGATCCGGGTCCAGGGCGCGCGCGAGAACAACCTCAAGGACGTGAGCGTCGAGCTGCCCAAGCGCCGGCTCACCGTGTTCACCGGGGTCTCGGGGTCGGGCAAGAGCTCCCTCGTGTTCGCGACGATCGCCGCAGAGTCCCAGCGCATGATCAACGAGACCTACAGCGCGTTCGTGCAGGGTTTCATGCCGACGCTCGCTCGCCCCGAGGTCGACGTTCTCGAGGGACTCACCACGGCGATCATCGTCGACCAGGAGCGTATGGGCGCCAACCCTCGCTCGACGGTGGGCACCGCCACGGACGCCAACGCGATGCTCCGCATCCTCTTCAGCCGGATCGGCCAGCCGCACATCGGACCACCGACGGCGTTCTCGTTCAACGTCCCGACACGGACCGCCAGCGGTGTGATGAGCACCGAAAAGGGCGGCCGGACCGAGAAGAGCGTCGTGAAGAACGTCGTCTACCAGGGCGGGATGTGCCCACGCTGCGAGGGCATGGGGTCGGTCAGCGACTTCGACCTCACCGCGATCTACGACGAGAGCAAGTCGCTCAACGAAGGCGCACTGACTGTCCCGGGCTACAGCATGGACGGCTGGTACGGCC
Organism: Nocardioidaceae bacterium; assembly: GCA_035699605.1. GTDB lineage: Bacteria > Actinomycetota > Actinomycetes > Propionibacteriales > Nocardioidaceae > SSC3. The sequence goes on from DASSPN010000031.1 coordinate 15,670, forward strand.
GGATCTTCAGCGGCTTCGGCTTCGACATGGACAAGCCGGTGGGGAAGTTCACCAAGAAACAGCTCGACGACCTGCTCTACAAGGAGCCGACCAAGATCAAGGTCGAGGGCATCAACCTCACCTACGAGGGCGTCATCCCGAAGATCCAGAAGTCGATGCTGTCCAAGGACGTCGAGGCGATGCAGCCGCACATCCGGGCCTTCGTGGAACGGGCCATCACCTTCCAGAGGTGCCCGGAGTGCGAGGGCACCCGGCTCAGCAAGGAAGCCCGCTCGTCGAAGGTCAAGGGCAAGAACATCGCCGACCTGTGCACGATGCAGATCAGTGACCTCGCCGAGTGGATCCGCGAGCTGGACGAGCCATCGGTCGCTCCGCTGCTCACCGGCCTGCAGCACCTGTTGGACTCGTTCGCCGAGATCGGTCTGGGCTACCTCTCGCTCGACCGTCCCGCGGGAACGCTGTCGGGCGGTGAGGCGCAGCGCACCAAGATGATCCGGCACCTCGGGTCGTCGCTGACCGACGTCACCTACGTCTTCGACGAGCCCACCATCGGCCTCCACCCGCACGACATCGAGCGGATGAACAACCTGCTGCTGCAGCTGCGCGACAAGGGCAACACCGTGCTCGTCGTCGAGCACAAGCCGGAGACGATCGCCATCGCCGACCATGTCGTGGACCTCGGGCCGGGCGCCGGCACCGCGGGGGGCGAGGTCGTCTTCGAGGGCTCGGTGAAGGATCTGCGGAAGGCGGACACGACCACGGGTCGGCATCTGGACGACCGGGCCCGGCTCAAGGACTCCGTGCGTACGGCGTCCGGCGCGCTCGAGGTACGGGGCGCTTCCACGAACAACCTCCAGGACGTGGACGTCGACATCCCGCTCGGCGTGCTCTGCGTGCTGACCGGGGTGGCAGGTTCGGGCAAGAGCTCGCTGATCCAGGGGTCGGTGGCAGACCGGGAGGGCGTCGTGGTGATCGACCAGGCCGCCATCCGTGGGTCACGCCGGAGCAACCCGGCCACGTACACAGGGCTGCTGGAGCCCATCCGGAAGGCCTTCGCCAAGGCGAACGGCGTCAAGCCCGCACTGTTCAGCTCCAACTCCGAGGGCGCCTGCCAGGCGTGCAACGGCGCGGGGGTCATCTACACCGAGCTCGGCGTCATGGCGACCGTGGAGTCGCTGTGCGAGGAGTGCGAGGGCAAGCGTTTCCAGGCCTCGGTGCTGGAGTACACCCTCGGCGGGCGCAACATCGCCGAGGTGCTCGCTCTCTCCGCCACAGAGGCGCTGGACTACGTCGCCGACGGCGAAGCCGCCACGCCTGCCGCCCGGAAGGTCCTGGAGCGCCTCGCCGACGTCGGCCTGGGCTACCTCAGCCTCGGCCAGCCGCTCACCACGCTGTCGGGCGGCGAGCGGCAGCGGCTGAAGCTGGCCAGCCAGATGGGCGACAAGGGTGACGTCTATGTCCTCGACGAGCCCACCACCGGTCTCCACCTCGCGGACGTCGAACAGCTGCTCGGCCTGCTCGACCGTCTCGTGGACGGGGGTAAGTCCGTCATCGTCATCGAGCACCACCAGGCCGTCATGGCGCACGCCGACTGGATCATCGACCTGGGACCGGGCGCCGGGCACGACGGAGGCCGCATCGTGTTCGAGGGCCCTCCTGCCGAGCTCGTGGCCGCGAAGAAGAAGACCCTCACGGGACAGCACCTCGCGACGTACGTGAGCGCGTGAGGTCGGGGAGGGCACGTTATGTCAACTGACGAGTCCTTGGGCCGTCTGAGGCGCTGGGAACTGTCCGGCGGCGCCTGGCGCGTGCTCAGCCGTTCCGACGACGGCATCGTGGTCGCCCTGCTCACCTGTGACGCCGGGGAGGAGATGGACCGGATCGTCACCACCGCGCCTGAGGTCCTGGAGTACGTCGGACACCGCTCCGAGAGCGGTTCCTGAGCGTGAACGTTCCGCCGATAATGTGCATTATGTCAGGTAGTGGAGATGCCGGTGGGTGGGGACGACGCGGGAGATCCTCCCCTTCTCGTGCCCGACGACGTGGTGACGGCCAGGACGGCAACGACCAGGACAGCAACAACCAGGGCAGCCAGGACCGACAAGGCCGTCAGGGTGCTCGCTGGGCGATGACGACGGTCGCACCGAGCTGTTCCTCGCGCGCCACCGTCGTGACCAGGTCGACCTGACGGCAGAACTCCTCGGCGGTTCCGATCTGGGGCACGCCCACCTCGAACAGGAGCCAGCCCCCCGAGGCCAGCCAGTCCGGAGCGCCAGCGATGACGCGGCGCAGCACGTCCAGCCCGTCCGGACCGCCGTCGAGGGTCTCCTGTGGCTCGTGGTGCCGTGCTTCGGGCGGCATCAGGGCGATCTCCTCCGACGGGACATACGGGGCGTTCGCGACCAGGACGTCGACACGACCCCGCAGCCCTGGCGACAGGGCGTCGTACAGGTCGCCCTGATGGACGACGTCCCCGAGGTTGCGTCGCGCGCAGGCGACGGCGCGGGCATCGCGGTCGACAGCGTGCAGCTGCACGGACGGCACCACGGCCCGCACCAGGGCGCTGATCGCTCCGCTGCCGCAGCACAGGTCGATGACCACGTCCCCGGGGCTGGCCAACGCGGCTGCTCGACGGGCCAGCAGCTCGGTCCGACGGCGCGGCACGAAGACACCCGGGTCCAGGAGGATCCGCAGGCCGGCGAACTGCGCCCATCCCACGACCTGCTCGAGAGGCTCCCCTGCGACCCGACGCGCGACGAGTGACTCGAGGTCCTGGTCGGTCACGTCCAGGAGCAAAGTCGCCTCGTCCTCGGCGAAGACACAGCCCGCGCCCCGGAGCCGGGCGACCACGTCGGCGTACCTCACTGCGGCGCGGCCCGGTCCTCGGGGCCGTTGGGCAGGAACTGCGACGCGATGGACTCCCACGCGCCGTCGATCACCGAGACGAGGTCGATGCGCGTAGCCCGGCGCACGTGCGGCTTGTCGAGCTCGCGGGCGACGAACTTGAGGATGAACCGGCGCAGCTCCCCCTCGATGCCGGCCACCTTCTGCAGGGCAGCCGACCGCCGCTTGTCGGTCTGCACCGTCATCTCGACCTCGTCCTCGTTGGGCACGGTGATGTCCCAGACGATCGTCAGCGGCTCCTCGACGTACATCCGGATCGTCAGGGGCAACAGCACGTCCGCGTCGAAGGTCAGCGAGTCGACGCGGAGGTCGAGATGAAAAGTCACCGCGACGGGCAGGAAGACCTTGTACCCCACGGTCGCCGGATCCGGGATCACCTCGCCGTACGTCTTCCCGAACCGTCCGCGGGCGGTGATCTTTGCCAGGACGCGGCCGGGACCGGCACCGATGGGGCCGAGGGACAGCTCCTCCCCCAGCACCCGTTCGATCGACTCGAGCACCCGGTCCTTGTGCAGGACCAGCCGCATGAAGTTGGCGCCGAAGTGCTCGTCGGGGAGGCGCGGCGTCTCCGGCGCCGGGATCTCCTCGAGATCGGGCCCCTTCACTCGGACACGCCCCCGACGATCGTGTCCTCGTTCTCGCGGATCTCCTCGACGATGGCGTCCTCGAGGTCGGCCGCGAGGCGTCGCGGCGTGGACTCGTCGCGCGGCAGGCCCAGGCTCTTCATGGCTCCGTCGACCGCAGCGCGGACGTCGATCGTCCGCGCCTTGGCGATCGCCGGCTTCTGCACCTCGCGCCTGACGTACTTCGCGACGAAGCGCTGCAGCTCGCCCTCGATGCCCACGACCCGGTTGAGCATGGAGGCCCGCAGCCCGTCCGACCTCAGGTTGATGACCACCTGGTCCGGCAGCGGCGGAACCACATCGATGACGATCTTCAGCGGAGTCGCCGCGCGCGCCGTGAGGATGAGCGGGACCTCGAGCGTCGCGCGGAAGCGGTGGGTGTCCACGGCCAGGTTCACGTCGAAGGTGAGCTCGACGGGAAGCACCACGCGGTAGCTCACGCTCTCGCCCGGCAGCGCGGTCGAGACGGCGTGGCCGATCGCGCCCTCGGCGCGGACCTGGGCGATCCGGCCCGGCCCGACGCCCATGGGGCCTACGTTGATCGGCTGACCTGCGAGGTTGTTGACAGCGCCGAGGATGCGCTCCTCCGTCACGACCTGGTGGAAGAAGGCGATCCCCCACTCCTCGTACGAGAGGTAGTCGGGCGTCTCGGTGCCGTCCTCGCGATCCGTCACATCTCGTAGGTTAGGGCCTGTGGAGAAAGAGCGCCCCTACTCGCCCCGCACTGCGCGCGACGCGCGCGTGGACGCGATCCCGGCCCTGACCATCTTCGTCGGGGCCGTCGTCGCGCTCGTGATCGGCGTGATCGACCCTCGCAAGCTCTTCACCCTCGGCGGCGTGATCGTCGCCGCGTTCGCGATCGCTGGGTTCGTGATCCGGATGCTGGTGCCCAAGGACGCCGAGCGTGCGCCCGCCACACGGCACCAGTCCTTCGACCTGGTGATCTTCGACTGCGACGGCGTGCTCGTGGACACCGAGAGCATCTGCGTGGCGGTCGAGGCGCGAGTTCTCACCGACTTGGGGTGGCCCATGACGCCGCCCGAGGTGGCGCGGCGGTGGATGGGGCGCTCCTCCGCGGAGCAGCTCGCCGAGATCGCCGAGCAGCTGGGCGCGGAGTCCGCTGGGCGCTTCGACGAGCTGACGACCGCCGAGACGCGGAAGGAGTTCGAGCGCTCGCTCACGGCCGTCGACGGTGTGCGGCCGCTGCTCGACCATCTCGACCGGGTGGGCCTGCGCTACTGCGTCGCGTCGAGCAGCACCCACGAGCGGATGCGGCTCACTCTCGGCGTCGCGGGACTCATGGGGCGGTTCGCCGGGTCGCTGTTCAGCGCCGAGGAGGTCCCCCAAGGCAAGCCGGCACCGGACCTCTTCCTCCTCGCGGCCCAGCGGATGGGCGTACCGCCGGAACGGTGTGCCGTCGTCGAGGACTCGGTGTACGGCGTGCAGGCGGCCCAGCGCGCGGGCATGACCGTCTTCGCCTATGCCGGAGGCCTCAGCGAGGCCAGGGCGCTCGCGGGCACCGGTGCTCGAGTGATCCACGACCTGCGCGACCTGTTCGCGCTCCTCGACGGAGCAGAGGACGAGGTCTAGGGAGCCTCGACTCGGCCGACCGTCGACTTCACGTCGCCGCCGAGGATCACGGTGCGCACCACCGTGCACAGTCGGTCGTGCGACTGGGCAACGGCGCGAGGGAACACGTCCTGGGCGTCCTTGCCGGCATCGGTCGACTCGAAGTGCGCGTCGAACGTGATCACCATGTCGGTCAGGTGGTTCCCACCGTCGTCACGGACCTTCGTGCCCTCGGAGCGCAGCCGGAACGATGCGGGCTCCGCACGCTTGCCCACGATGTAGTCGACGTCGATCGCGCTGCAGGCGGCCATCGCCGTGAGCAGCAGCTCGACGGGCGTGAACGTGCCGTCCCCACCCTCCCCGACCACCAGCGTGTCACCGTGCTTGTTGCGCACGCGGTAGCGGCCCTTCGAGATGCGCTCGAGGTCCACCCAGCGTGCGCTGCTGCCGTCGCTCATGGGCGTCAGCCTCTCACGACGGTCCGCGCGCGGCTCAGCTCGCGCAGTCGCCCAGCAGCAGCTCGGGCGCGAACAGCTCGGGGCGCTCCTCCCGCAAGGTGCCGTCGGGAACGTCCTCCTCGGTGGTCTGGGCGACCGGCGACGCGAGGTTGCCGTCGAGCTCGTACGAGGTGGTCGCCACGGTCCAGGTCGGCGTGATCCCCACGGGGCCGCTCACCTCTGCCTGGGAGAGGTCGATCCCGCCGTTGGCGTTGCAGCTCGCCGAGCTCGGCGCCTCCCCACCGTCGGTAGCGGCGAAGGGCAGCAGTGGGTCGCCCTGGAAGGTGACGAGCCCGATGACGCCGTCGGCCGCACCCACGAGGTACGGCTGGAAGCCGCCACGCGGCTGGTCCTCGCCGCTGAGGAGCAACAGCTGCCGATCCGTGCCCTGCAGCGTCACGACGCGGATCCCGGAGTACGGCGACAGCGCCAGGCGCTCGGTCTCCAGGGGCGTCGTGCCGTCGGGACCGACCAGGAGCTGGCACGCACCCTCGTCCACCAGCGCGAAGAGCTCCTTCTCACCGTCCCCGTCGAGGTCCGCCTGCACCCCGCTCGTGGGGGGCGTGAACGTCGTACACGTGGTGGGGCTCTCCGAGCTCGAGGGGCTGCCCGTCGACGTGGGCGTCCCCTCCGCGCCGGGGTCGCCGTCGGCGCCACACGCCGTCAGGGCCGCGAGCAGAGCCAGGCACAGAACACGGGAGCGCATGCCTCAAGGTTGGCAGACCGACGGCCCGCCGAGTTGCCCTCCGGCCTAGTGTGGACGTGTGGAGTCGCTCGCACGCAGGTCCGGGGTCACTGCCCGGGTGCGTGTCGTGGAGCATGTCGACGGACAGGTGCGCCGGCGCGAGGACCGCGTCGCTGCCGAGGAGCCGCTCGAGGTACGCCTCGGCTGGCCCGGCGCACGTGCGGAGCGCGTGGCGGTGACGATGCGCACACCGGGCCACGACTTCGAGCTGGCGGCCGGACTGCTGCATGCCGAGGGGCTCCTGGAGCCCGGGCTGGTGCGTGGCGTGGCCTACTGCACCGACACGGAGCTCACGCCCGAGCAGGAGTTCAACGTGGTGACGGTGGATCTCGGCGGGCCCCCTCCACGCGCACCGGCGGTCCGTCAGGGCGGGGTGACGGGCGCCGCGAGCGCGTGCGGCGTGTGCGGGACCCAGAGCATCGACGACGTCCTGGCACTTCGCGACGTACGTCGGCCATCTGCGCGTTCCGTCGTGTCGCCGGACGTGATCCGTGCCCTTCCGGAACTGCTTCGCGAGCACCAGCGGGTGTTCGCGACCACCGGCGGGATCCACGCGGCCGGACTCTTCGACGTCGCCGGCGCTCCGCTCGTCGTCAGGGAGGACATCGGAAGGCACAACGCCGTGGACAAGGTGGTGGGGGCGCGGCTGCTCGCCGGCTCCCCCACGGGCGTCCCGATCCTCGCCGTGAGCGGACGGATCGGTTTCGAGATCGTTCAGAAGGCCGCCGCGGCTGGTATCGGCCTGGTGGCCGCGATCGGCGCGCCGTCGAGCCTTGCGGTACGCCTGGCCGAGGAGACGGATGTCTGTCTTGTCGGATTTCTGGCCCCGACACGGTTCGTCGCCTACGCAGCCGCGGACCGCATCGGCGTGGGATAGCAATTCTGTCGCCCCCCGGCCCTAGCGTCGTCGCATGCGGCTCCTGCACACCTCCGACTGGCACCTGGGACGGTCCTTCCACCGGGTCGGGATGCTGGACGCACAGGCCGCGTACGTCGACCACCTCATCGAGACGGTGGAGGCGGAGAAGGTCGACCTCGTCGTGGTCTCCGGTGACGTCTACGACCGGGCCCTGCCTCCTGTCGACGCCGTGGAGCTGGCCAGCGACTCGTTCGCCCGCCTCGCAGCCTCGCGCGCCCAGGTCGTGGTCACCAGCGGCAACCACGACTCGCCGGTCCGGTTGGGGTTCGGCTCCCGGCTCGCCGACCATGCCGGGGTCTTCCTCCGAACCCGCTGGCAGGATGTCGGCACTCCCGTGCTGTTCGAGGACGACCACGGACCGGTAGCGGTCTACGGGCTGCCCTACCTCGAGCCCGATGCAGTGCGCGGGGCCTGGGCACTCCCGGCGCGGAGCCACGAGGCCGCCCTCGGGGCGGCGATGCAGAAGGTGCACGCGGACCTGGCAACCCGACCCGGTGCTCGGTCGGTCGTCCTGGCTCACGCCTTCGTCGCCGGGAGTCCTGAGGCCGCACCGTCCATGGCGTCCGACAGTGAGCGCGACATCTCCGTCGGAGGCCTCCAGATCGCGCCGACCTCCTTGTTCACCGGCGTCTCGTACGCCGCGCTGGGCCACCTGCACGGGAGGCACACGCTGAGCGACACCGTGCGCTACAGCGGGTCACCGGTCGCGTACTCGTTCTCCGAGGCCGGTCACACCAAGGGTTCGTGGCTCGTCGAGCTCGGCGCTGAGGGCGTGGAGCGCGCCGACTTCGTCGAGGCGCCGGTCCCCCGTCGCCTGGCCACGGTGCGGGGGCGCCTCGACGACCTGCTGGCAGACCCGCACCTGGCCGACGTCGAGACCTCCTGGCTCCAGGTGGTCCTCACCGACACCGTGCGCCCGCAGCACGCCATGGCGCGGTTGCTCGCCCGCTTCCCGCACGCGCTGATGCTCGACTTCCAGCCCGAGGGGCCCGCCCCGACCAAGCGGCTCCCGGCTCCTCGCGTGGACGGTCGCAGCGACTTCGACATCGCGCTGGGGTTCGTCGAGGAGGTGCGGGCGCTCAAGCCCTCGACCGAGGAGGAGCTGCTGCTGCAGCTCGCGTGCGACTCCTGCCGCATCAACGGCGACCCGGACTCCGACGTGAAGCTCGAGGTGCGTGTCAGTTGAGGATCCACTCCCTGACCGTCAGCGCCTTCGGGCCGTTCGCCGGGACCCACGAGGTCGACTTCGAGGAGCTCAACGACGCGGGGGTCTTCCTGGTGACCGGGCCCACCGGCGCAGGCAAGACCAGCATCCTCGACGCCGTCTGCTTCGCGCTCTTCGGACAGGTCCCGGGCGCCCGTGGGGTGAAGACCCTGCGCTCGGACCACGCAGAGGACGACGCCCGCCCCGAGGTGGCGCTCGACTTCACCCTCGGTGAGCGCCGCTTCGTCGTCCGCCGGACGCCTGAGTGGACGCGCCCGAAGCGCAAGGGCGAGGGCACGACCGTCGAGAAGGCAGCGGCGACCCTCCTGGAGCTGACGGGCGGCTCGGAGCGGCTCATCTCCTCGCGCGCCCAAGAGGTGGGGCACTACCTGTCCGACCTGCTCGGCATGACCGCCGGACAGTTCCAGCAGGTGGCCATGCTGCCGCAGGGCGAGTTCCAGACCTTCCTCCGTGCCTCGTCGCAGGAGCGTCATGACGTGCTCCAGCAGCTGTTCCGCACCGAGCGCTTCACGCGCATCGAGGAGTGGGTCCAGGACCACAGCAAGCGACTGCGCGAGCTGGCAGCGGCGGGCGAGGCCGCCGTGCGCCGGCTCGTGGACCTGATGGCCGACCGCGCCGACGTCGAGACACCGGTACGTCTCCTTCCAGAAGCGCTGGCACGCAGCGCCTCGGCTGAGCTGGTGCTCCCCTGGGCCGACGAGCTGGTGGCCTCGGCACACGAAGCCCTGGAGACGGCTGCCGCGCAGCACGAGCAGACGACGGAGCAGCTCAGGGTCGCCCGCACCCAGCACGACGACGCCCAGCGTCGCCAGGCTCTGCGCGCGCGGCTCGACGACGCCACCCAGGTGCTGCGGAGGCTCGCCCAGGACGCGCCGACCGACGCGGCTCGAGCTCTGCTCGCCGCCGACGCCCGGGCGGCTCGCTGTGTCCCGGTCCTCCGTCTCCTCGACGGCTCTCTCGCCGTCGAGGCGGCGGCGAGAGAGGCACACGCGCTCGCGGCCCGCCAGGCCCCCTCCGTGGAGGATGCGCGAGTCGCGGCACAGCAGACCCACACCCAGCTCGCTCGCGTCGAGGCGCTCCTCCCCCGCGAGCGTGAGCTCCGCAAGACCCGAGAGTCCTTCCGCGCTGCTGCCGACGCTCTCAAGAACCTCGGGCCACGCCTGCAGCGGGCCGAGCTCGCGATGACCGAGCATCCTCGTCGTCGCGAAGCCCTCGAGAAGGCGCTCGCGACCGCGCGCGAGGCCGCAGTGCGCCGGCCGGCGATCGAGGGTGAGCTCACCCAGCTCAGCGGACGCGCCGAAGCGGCCCAGGCGTTGCCGGACGCCGAGGCAGCGCTCAATCGCCACCGTGACCAGGCTCGAGATGCCCGCGACGCGTACGCCGATGCACGGGACCGCATGCTCGACGTGATCTCACGGCGCCTGGCGGGGATGGCCGCCGAGCTCGCCATCAAGCTCTCCGACGGCGACCCGTGCCAGGTCTGCGGCAGCACCGACCACCCGGCACCTGCCCGCTTTACCGAGGACTCCGTCGACGAGGCCGCACAACTGGCGGCGACCACGGAGGCCGATGCCCTGCGGGTCGTCCACGAGTCCGCTGTGCAGCGGGTCCAGGAGGCCGAACTGCGCGTCGAGTCACTGCGCGTGGCTGCATCCGGGCTGAAGGCCGTCGACGCGGAGGGCGCCCTCGCCGACTGTCGGCGCCGCCTGGCCGAGGTGGAGCAGGCTGAACGCGCAGCGGACGAGGCGAGCCAGCAGCTGCGCACCCTTGACCACGAGGCGGTTGCTCTGGCGGATCAGCTGCGACAGCTCGAGGCGGAGTCGACCCGGCTCGGTCACACGGTCCAGACCCTCGCCGAGACAGCGTCGCGGATCGAGTCCGAGATCGCCGACGAGGTCGAGGACGGCAGCAGCCTCGCCGAGGCCGTCGCCGGGCTCACCCGGACCGCGCGCAACCTGGAGATGCTGGCCGACGCAGCGGCGGCGCTCGCGCGTGCCCAAGCGGACACCGCGCGTCACCACGAGGCGGCCCTGGCGTCCGCACGCGAGCAGGGCTTCGCGTCGCTCGACGAGGTGCGGGGCGCGGTGCTCGACGACGCCAGCCGCGCGGCCCATCAGGAGGCCGTCTCGGCCCACGACACGGCGCTGCGCGAGGCCGAGGCCGTGCTCGCCGACCCGGACCTGGTCGCCCTGACCGACGTCACCGTGGACGTCGAGTCCGCGGTGCGCACGCTCGACCTCGCCGTGGCGGCCGACGGCGCCGCCGCGCGGGCGCACCACCTCGCCCAGGAGGTCGCTGCTGCCCTCACCACCCAGCGCGAGCGTCTCGTCGATGCCCTCGACGCGTGGGCTCCAGCGCGGGAGCGCTACCTCACCGCCGACTCGATGGCCCGTCTCGTGCGCGGCATGGGGAGTGACAACCAGCTGCAGATGCGACTGTCCGCGTACGTCCTCGCGACGCGGCTGGACCAGGTCGTCGCAGCCGCGAACGAGCGCCTCACCCACATGCGCGAACAGCGCTACCTGCTCGAGCGCACCGGCGACGCCGCCCGCAAGGGCTCGCAGGCCGGTCTCGGCCTCAGGGTCATCGACGAGTGGACCGGGGAGACGCGCGATCCCTCGACCCTGTCCGGCGGCGAGACGTTCGTGGTCTCGCTCGCGCTGGCGCTCGGTCTGTCGGACGTGGTGTCGCAGGAGTCGGGCGGCATCGAGCTCGGCACCCTCTTCATCGACGAGGGGTTCGGGATGCTCGACCTCGACACCCTCGACGACGTCATGGACCGTTTGGACGGCCTGCGCGCCGGAGGACGCACGGTGGGGGTGGTCAGCCACGTCACTGAGCTGCGCAACCGCATCCCGACCCAGCTGCACGTCGACAAGCAGCGTCACGGCTCGTCGGTGTCGGTCACTACGCTGATCGCGTGAGCGACTCCCCCGGCACCCGGGCGATTGCTGTCGTGGACATCGACGGCGTGCTTGCGGACGTGCGGCACCGGTTGCACTTCCTGGAGGGTCGCAACGACTGGGGCGGATTCTTCCGCGCAGCACCTCGAGACCCGCTCCTCGAGGTAGGGCTCGAGACCGTGAAGCAGCTGGCCGAGGTCTACGAGATCGTCTACCTGTCGGGTCGCCCCGAGCACTGTCGACGCGACACGGAACGCTGGTTCGCCCGGCACGGCATCCCGGAGGGCGAGCTCCGACTGCGACCCGGCCGAGACTTCCGTCCGGCGCGGGAGTTCAAGGTCGAGGTGCTGCGCGAGCTCAGCCGACGCGCGCCGGTCGCGGTGCTCGTCGACGACGATCCGATGGTCTGCGACGCCGCGCGAGCCGCCGGGTTCGACGTGCTGCCGGCGACGTGGATGGGTGATGCTCCGCTGCTTCTCGAGGCCCAGGAGCGTGAGGGCCGCACCTGAGTCTCAGGAGCTCGGTTGCGACACCCGCTCGTGCTGGTGGGCCTCTTCGACCGCGTCCTCGGCGCGCGCCACCTGGAGCAGGCCGTAGGCCATCGCCATGAGGCACAGCACCTGGATCATGAAGCTCACCGGGGAGAGCGACGGCGGCTCGTCGAACACGATCCAGCCGATCGCGACGGCGACGACGATGTTGACGCTGTTCATCGAGGGCATCACGACCGAGAGGTGTGCGGCCTGGTAGGACCGCTGGTTCATGGTCGTTCCCAGGACACTGCCGACCAGCAGAGCCCAGATGTGCCAGTGCTCGAAGAGCCCGAGCCAGCCGTCGGCCGCGTCATGACGAACGAACTTCATCAGGCCTGCGGTCAGGCCGAAGGTCAGCCCCGCCGAGGTGGCGTAGACGAACCCGCGCATCGACCCACGGTCGAACCGGCTCGCGGTCGACGCCCACAGCACCGCGACGAGGAAGCCGACCGACACCATGGCCAGAGCCCGACCGTCGTGCGGCGGTCCGCTCTCACGCTCGCTGTTGGCGGACCAGACGAACACGATGATCGCTGCGACGGTGAAAGCGACCCAGACCATCTCGGAGCGGCTCGGCAGCTCCTTGTCGAGGAAGGCGCGGATCGGCACGGCCAGCAGCACAGCGCCGAGCATGAACGGCTGCACGACCGCCACCACACCCAGGTTCATCGCTGTGATGTGCAGGCCGAACGCCAGCAGGGCGAAGAACGAGCCGATGAGCCACTGCGGGCTCTGGAACAGCGCGACGACCAGCTGCAGAACTCCGTGCTCGGAAGGGATCCGGCCGGCGGCACGGTGCTGGATCGCATTGCCGAGGGCGAAGCAGCAGGCAGCGGCCAGTGCGACGCAGATCGTCAGCATCACGACGCTTCCCCCTGTTTCGGCACGCGGACGTCCGATTGTCCCATCACGGAGCTCCGCCCGGGATCGGCGCCCTCGGATCGTACGGCGCGCGCGTGAACACGAAGGTCGCGACCAGGAGGTGGTCGACCTCACCGTTCGGGCTCCGCACCAGGCGCAGCGTCTCGCCGTGGTGGTAGCCGCTGGTGCCCACGAAGGTGCCGTCGCCGGCGGGCCGGAAGCGGTCCCGCTCCTCACCGGTGCGCAACGAGGTCACGACCACCTCGGCGCCGTACCAGGTGAAGACGAAGCCGGTGTTCCCCCAGTGCCAGACTCCGGCGAGGTCGGCAACCTCGTCGGGCACGGACTCGGCGGGGCGCCAGGGCGGCGGCGCGCTCGGCTCGGAGTCCTCGATCACCTCGAGCAGCGCCGGCGCGATCGAGTCGCTGGCCAGACCCGTCGTGCTGTTGGCCAGCACCACCGCGCCCGTTCGCCGCGGGCGGTCCACGAACAGCGAGGCCTGGAAGCCGGGCATCGAGCCGGTGTGCCCGACGAGTGTCCGACCGCGATGGGCGACGAGCCGGAGACCGAGCCCGTAGCCGCTGGACAAGCCGTCGCTCAGCGACCCCGCCTGGGGTGTGCTCATCTCGGCGATCGTCTCCGCGGGCAGCACCGCGGGGTGCCCCTCGACGAGAAAGGTCGCGTAGCGGCCGAGGTCCTCCACCGTGCTCCACGCCTGTCCGGCAGCGGCCATCGCTCCCGTGTCCTGGTGCGGCTCCTCGGTGAGGGTGTTGAGGTAGGGATGGACCGAGAAGCCTTGGGCGTGCGGCGCGACCGGGTGGTAGCTGGTCCTGGTCATCCCCAGGGGCTCGAGAACTCGTTCGGAGACGCACTCCCACCACGAACGGCCCCGGAGCCGCCCGACCACCTCGCCGAGGAGTCCGAACGCGAGGTTCGTGTAGTGAAACGTCTCGCCGGACTCGAAGGGTCCCTTCGTCGTATCGATGCTCGCGGCGAGCTCGGCGAACGTCACGCCCGGAGCACGCTCCCACCACGGCCCCTCGGGCTCGGACTGCATGCCGCTGGAGTGCGAGAGAAGCGCGCGGATCGAGCGGTCGCCGTACCCGACACCGGGAAGGTGCTTCTCCAGCGGGTCGGCCAACGAGAGCAGGCCCTCGTTTCGCAGCTGCAGCACCAGGACCGTCGTCAGGGTCTTGGTGATCGAGCCGATGCGGTACTGCAGGTCGGGGTCCCCGCTGGTCCACGCGAGCTCGTGGTCACGGACCACTCCGGCCGCGACCGACGGCAGTCGCCCAGAGACCTGCGCCGTTGCCAGGGCGGTCTCCAGCCGGCGGGCCGTCAGCCGCTCGACCATCGGTCAGTTCTCCGCGAACGCCGAGGGATCCGGGCACGCGCAGACCAGGTTGCGGTCGCCGTACGCCTGGTCGATGCGAGCGACCGGCGGCCAGTACTTGTCCGGGTCCGGGCCGTTCGGGAAAGCGGCCACCTGACGCGAGTACGCCCGGTCCCACGCGTCGGCGGTCACTGCGCGCGAGGTGTGCGGCGCGCCCCGCAGCGGCGACGACTCGGGCGTCCACTCCCCTGCACCTACGCGGTCGATCTCACCCTTGATCGCGATCATCGCGTCGATGAAGCGGTCGAGCTCGCGCTGGTCCTCCGACTCGGTCGGCTCGACCATGAGCGTGCCCGCGACCGGGAACGACATGGTCGGCGCGTGGAAGCCGTAGTCGATCAGCCGCTTGGCCACGTCGTCGACGGTGACGCCGGTGGTCTTGGTGAGCTCTCTGAGGTCGAGGATGCACTCGTGGGCAACCAGTCCGCCGTGGCCTTTGTAGAGCACCGGGTAGTGCTGGCCCAGGCGGGCAGCGATGTAGTTGGCCGACAGCACCGCGACGGCGGTCGCCCGGGTGAGCCCCTGGCCGCCCATCAGGCGCACGTAGGCCCACGAGATCGGCAGGATGCCGGCCGAGCCGTAGGGTGCCGCACTGATCGGGCCGATCCCCTCCCGCTTGGCCGCGACCGGGTGCCCCGGGTGCGTCGGGAGGTACGGCGCGAGGTGCGCCCGGACCGCGACCGGCCCGACGCCGGGCCCGCCACCACCGTGCGGGATGCAGAACGTCTTGTGCAGGTTCAGGTGCGACACGTCGCCTCCGAACTCACCGGGCCGCGCGAAGCCGAGCAGCGCGTTGAGGTTCGCCCCGTCGACGTACACCTGGCCGCCGTGGTCGTGCACGATCTTGCACAGGTCTCCGATGCCGTCCTCGTAGGCGCCGTGCGTCGAGGGATACGTGACCATGATCGCCGCGAGCGACTCGGCATGGGTCGCGCACTGGGCGACCAGGTCGTCCATGTCCACGCGACCGTCGTCCGCCGTCTTGACCACGACGACGCGCATGCCGGCCATCACCGCGGAGGCAGCGTTGGTGCCGTGGGCAGAGGCGGGGATCAGGCAGACGTCGCGTCCGGCCTGGCCGTTGGCGAGGTGGTAGGCGCGGATCGCGAGCAGGCCTGCCAGCTCGCCCTGGGACCCGGCGTTCGGCTGGATGGAGACCTGGTCGTAGCCGGTGACGTCGGCGAGCCAGCCCTCGAGCTGCTCGATCATCTCCGCGTAGCCGGTCGCGTCCTCGGCGGGCGCGAACGGGTGCAGGTCGGCGAAGCCCGGCAGCGACACCGGCTCCATCTCCGTGGTCGCGTTGAGCTTCATCGTGCACGAGCCGAGCGGGATCATCCCGCGGTCCAGCGCGTAGTCGCGACCCGAGAGACGATGCAGGTAGCGCAGCATCGACGTCTCGGAGCGATGGGTGTTGAACACGTCGTGGGTGAGGTAGTCGGTCCCGCGTCGCAGGTCGTCGGGAAGCAGCGACTCTCCCTCGACTCGGGTGGCGCCGAAGGCCGCGAGGACGGCGTCCACGTGCTCGTCGCGGGTGCTCTCCGAGGTGCTGACGCCGACGGTCGTGTCGTCGACGTGGCGCAGGTGGATCCCGGCCTCCCTGGCCTTGGCGACGACCGCCCCGGCGTCGGGAACCGTGACTGTCACGGTGTCGAACACGGGGCCTTCGACGCCCAAGGAGCGCGCCAGGGTCGCCGCGTGCCGATGGGTTCGGTCGGCGATCGCGCGCAGCCCGGTGGGGCCGTGGTAGACGGCGTACATCGACGCTGTCACCGCCAGCAGCACCTGCGCGGTGCAGATGTTCGAGGTGGCCTTGTCGCGACGGATGTGCTGCTCGCGGGTCTGCAGCGCGAGCCGATAGGCCGGCCGGCCCTCCGCGTCCACCGAGACACCGACCAGCCGACCGGGCAGGTGCCGCTCGAGCCCGTCGCGCACCGACATGTAGCCGGCGTGCGGGCCGCCGTAGAAGAGCGGGACCCCGAAGCGCTGGGTGGAACCGACCACGACGTCGGCACCGAGGGCACCGGGTGACTCCAGGAGGGTCAGCGCGAGCAGGTCCGCCGCGACGACGGCCATGGCCCCACGTTCGTGGGCGGCCTCGATGACGGGGCGCGGGTCACGGATCCGGCCGGACGCGCCGGGGTACTGCACCAGCACGCCGCTGAGGTCGCCCTCGGGAAGCCCGGCGTCGAGATCGGCGACCACGGCGGGGATGCCCATCGCCTCGGCCCGGGTCTCGACCACGGCGATCGTCTGGGGCAGCGCATCGGCGTCCACGACGAATGCCCCGGCGGTGCCTCGAGTCGCACGGCGGACGAGCGTCATGGCCTCGGCCGCCGCGGTGCCCTCGTCCAGCAGCGACGCGTTGGCGGTCGGCAGGCCGGTCAGGTCACCGACCATGGTCTGGAAGTTGATCAGAGCCTCGAGGCGACCCTGGGAGATCTCGGGCTGGTAGGGCGTGTAGGCGGTGTACCAGGACGGGTCCTCGAGCACGTTGCGGCGGATCACCGGCGGGGTGACGGTCCCGTGGTAGCCGAGGCCGATCATCGGCTCGAGAGCCCGGTTGCGTCCGGCCAGCTCGCGCAGCTCACGCGCCACCTGCTCCTCGCTCACCGCGTCCGGGATCCCGAGCGCCGAGGGGGTACGGATGCTCCCCGGTACCGCCGCGGACATCAGCTCGTCGAGGGTGCTGAAGCCGAGGGTCGACAACATGTGTGCCTGCTCGCGCTCGTCGGGACCGATGTGCCGGTCGACGAAGCCGGCGGAAGGGACAGACTGCGCTTCGGTGCTCAACGGGGGCTCCAGACTGAATCGTTGGTCGCCTCCCCCTCTGTCGGCGTGCGCCTCCAGAGTCGCCTGCCCACGTGGTCCTGGTGCCTGAGAGGTTCCGGGGAGGAATTGCCCCTTCGGCGCCCGTCTAGGGGGAAGTCGGGACTCTCCCACGCGGTGTGCGGCGACGCCCAATCTACCAAAATGGAAGCCTGGGACCCGACAAGGGAGGAGCGGCACGCATGGGCCACGACCACGGGCACGGGCACGCCTCCGCCTCTGCGCGTCATCGCACCCCCCTGGCGATCGCCTTCACGCTGACTGCCTCGTTCGCCGCGGTGGAGCTCGTCGTGGGCGTCGTGACGCGCAGCCTGGCCCTCATCTCCGACGCCGCCCACATGGGCACCGACGTGGTCGGACTGGGCATGGCGCTCGCGGCCATCACGCTCGCCAGCCGCCCGTCGACGTCCCAGCGAACGTTCGGGACCTACCGGCTGGAGGTCCTGGCGGCTCTCGCCAACGGCCTGCTGCTCTTCGGCGTGGCGGGCTACGTGCTCTACGAAGCGTTCCGCCGGCTGACGGATCCCCCGCAGGTGCCCGGCGTACCGATGCTGGTGGTCGCCACGGCCGGACTGGTGGTGAACCTGGTGAGCTTCCTCCTGCTGCGCGAGGGGGCCCAGGAGAGCCTGAACGTCCGGGGCGCCTATCTCGAGGTGCTGGGCGACCTGGTCGGCTCCGTCGGCGTGATCGTCGCCGCGCTTGTCATCTGGACGACGGGATGGGTGTACGCCGACCCGCTGATCGCGGCCTGCATCGGCCTGTTCATCCTGCCCCGCACGTGGCGGCTCATGGCGCAGGCGCTGCGCATCCTGATGGAGGTCGCGCCGCCCGGCCTCGACGTGGAGGCGGTGCGGCGGAGCATTCTGGACCTGCCCGGCGTTGCGGACGTGCACGACCTCCACGTCTGGACCGTGACGTCGGGGATCGACACGGCAACGGGGCACGTCGTCCTGGACGGGAGCACCGACTTCCACGCGGTCCTGGACCAGGTGATGGCTCTGCTCGAGAGCGAGTACGCCGTCACGCACGCCACCATCCAGTGCGAGCCGGCGGGGCACCGCGAGCGCGACTGCCCGATGTGACCCGGCCGACCGAGGAGTCGAGCCTCACCCGAACAGCACACGAGCCACCGCCCTGACGGCAGTGGCTCGCGCGGAGTCCTGGGAGGGGGTCAGCCGGCGTTGCGGGCCCGACGCCGTGCTGCCAGCTCGTCGCCCGCGATCTCCTCGACCTCGTCGTCGGTCGCGCGCTCGCTGGGCAGCTCGGAGAGGGAGCCCTCGATCTCCCGCCACACGCCGCCGATGGCGATGCCGAACACACCCTGACCGCCTTGGAGCAGGTCGATGACCTCGTCGTTGGAGGTGCACTCGTAGACCGAGGCACCGTCGCTCATCAGCGTGACCCGCGTGAGGTCGTCGGTGCCCCGTGCCCGGAGGTGCTGGACCGCGACGCGGATCTGCTGCAGTGAGATCCCGGCGTCCAGGAGACGCTTGATCACCTTCAGGAGCAGGATGTCGCGGAAGCTGTAGAGGCGCTGGGTGCCGGAGCCGGTCGCACCGCGAACGGAGGGCTCGACCAACCCGGTGCGGGCCCAGTAGTCGAGCTGGCGGTAGGTGATGCCGGCGGCACTGCAGGCCGTGGGGCCGCGGTAGCCGACGCCCTCGGCCACCGGCGCCAGCTCGTCGTCGAAGAGCAGCCCCTGCTCCCCCGCGGCGGCTTCCGCCTCGAGTGCGGCCGTCGCGTCGACGGTGGGCTCCGCCTTGTCGTTCCCAGTCACAAAGACCTCCGAGGTTTGCTTCGCTGCGCGTAGTCCGAGGGGAAGCCGCCCTGCTCCGGGTTGGAGCACAACGGTGGAACTACAACGAAGACATCCCCCAAGGTAAGCCTCTGGTTGAGGGTTGTCCAAGATGCCGGGGAACTTCTCTCGGCGTGTCGCGACCCTCACCCTCAAGTTCAACGTGAGGGTTCAGCCGCACCACCGTCGCTGCTGTCTCAGTGCGACTCGAAGTCCTCGGGGGAGACGGAGTCGAGGAACTCGCGGAACTTCTCCACCTCGTCCTCCTGTTCCGGAGGCACCTCGAGCCCGACCTCGTCGAGCACCTCGTCGGAGCACACGATCTTCGTCCCGGTGCGCAGCGCCAACGCGATCGAGTCCGACGGACGCGCGCTCACCTCCACTCCCGAGGAGAAGACCAGGACGGCGTAGAAGACGCCGTCCTTCATCTCGGTGATGCGGACCTCGGTCAGATCGGTGCCGGTGGCCTCGAGGATGTCCTTCAGCAGGTCGTGGGTCAGCGGGCGCGGCGGCACGACGCCCTGCTGGGCGAAGGCGATCGCCGTTGCCTCGACGGCCCCGATCCAGATCGGCAGGTAGCGGTCCCCCGCCACCTCGCGGAGCAGCACGATCGGGTTGTTCGAGGGCATCTCCACACGGACCCCGACGACATCGACTTCGCGCACACCGTCAGCGTACCCCTGCGCCGGGCGCTCAACGCAGGGAACGAAGTCCTGCCCTCACGAGGGTCGTGTGCAGCCTGACGGAGAGCGCGGCGATCTGCGCCATCGTCTCCTCGGCACGACCCTCGGCGCCGGCCTCGCGGCTGCGGCGTATCGGCGACGCGACCTGCTCGACGAGCCCCACCTCTCGGTCGGCGGCCGTCTTGAAAGCCCGAAGGTGGCGGGGCTCGATTCCGAAGGCGGCCAGCTCGGCAGCCGCCCTCGTGATCTGGAGGGCGTCTGCGTCGTACGGGGCGGATCCGGGCCTCGGCGTCACCAGACCGTAGGTCTCGAGCTGGGAGAGCAGCTCCTCCTCGACTTCTGCCGTCGCGAGGAGCTCTCGACGGGACAGCCGCAGAGTGGAGCCGTCGGCACGGAAGGAGTCGGAGTTGGGCAGACCGTCGCGCGCCAGGGCCACGGGGGGCACCACGGGTGCGGTGCTGCTGAGCACGGGGGGCTCCAGGCCCCTGTCCAGAGCCTCGAGGTGCTCCTTGATCACCTTGAGCGGGCGGTAGTGGTCCCGCTGAAGCGTGAGGGCGTAGTGCAGGCGCTTCACGTCCGCCTCGGAGTACTTGCGGTAGCCGGAGCCGGTGCGCTGTGGCACCACGAGTCCTTCGGACTCGAGGAAGCGGAGCTTCGCGTGGGAGATGCCCGGGAAGTCGCCGCTGAGACGCTCGAGCACCTGCCCGATCGTCATCAGGCTCTCGGACGCCCCCGTGCCCGAGGGTGCACCCCTGACCACGCGGGGGCTCACTCGGCGATGGTGCCGGCGTGGCTGGCGAAGTACACGAGGCGGTACTTGCCGATCTGCACCTCGTCGCCGCCCTGCAGCAGCACGTCGTCGATCCGGTCGCGGTTGACATAGGTGCCGTTCAGGCTGCCGACGTCGACCACCGCATAGCCCTCGCTCGAGCGTCGGAACTCGGCGTGCCGGCGCGACACCGTCACGTCGTCGAGGAAGATCTCGCTCTCCGGATGACGACCCGCAGTGACCACGTCTGTGTCGAGGAGGAAGCGCGATCCGGCGCTGGGACCGCGCTGCACGACGAGCAGCGCGCTGCCTGCCGGGAGCGCGTCGACCGCCGCAGCGTCGGCCTCGTTGAGCGACCGTTCCTCCCCCAGCTGGTCCTTCACGGGGGCGCCGAACGTGATCGTGGCAGTCGCCTCGACGGGCGACTCCTCAGCCGGCTGCTCGAGCTTGGTGCCGCACTGCGAGCAGAACCTCGCATCCGCTGGGTTCTGGTGCCCGCACGTGGTGCAGAACGGCATCGGCTGGCCTCCCTAGCGACCTGGTTCGAACCCTCAAGCAAACGTCGAGGTTGAGGTTTCAGAACCTATCAGGTGCCAGCGCACCTTCAAGCTGGAACGAGCAGCGGCCGCTCAGGAAGCGAGCGTCGCTTGGTACCCCTGTGCGTCGAGCAGGCCACCGAGCTGTGCCGGGTCGGAGACCTCAACCTCGAACAGCCAGCCCTCGCCGTAGGGGTCGGAGTTGACCAGCTCCGGTGTGCTGTCGAGCGCGTCGTTGCGGGCCGTGACCGTGCCACTGACCGGGGCGTACACGTCGCTGACCGACTTGGTGGACTCCAGCTCGCCGACGGACGCTCCCGCCTCGACGGCCGCGCCGACTTCGGGCAGGGAGACGTAGACGATGTCGCCCAGGGCGTCCTGGGCGAAGTCCGTGATGCCGATGCGAACCGCCGCACCACCCTCGCGGACCCATTCGTGCTCGCTCGTGTACTTCAGCTCTTCCGGGAACATGGGGGAACGCTATCCCTCGGGGACCGGTTCGGCGTACTGCGGGGGTGTCGGCGTCCGCGTCGTGTTGATCTCCACCCGGTCGAGCTTGCGCACCGTGACGCGACCGTCGGCCGCCTCGACGTCCTCGGCGAACCCTTCGGGGAAGAAGACCGCCTTGTCCAGCGCCGTCGGGTCGCCGATCGCATCGATGACGAACGGGGCGCTCACCTGGGTCCCGTCGATGATGACGGAGTCGCCGGGGCCGTCGGAGATGGCGGAGTTGCCGACGATGCGCACGGACTCGTTGATCTGCATCGCCTCGGCGCCGGCGCTGCGCAGCTCCTGGATGCCGGTGAGCAGCTGCTGGGTCCCGACGCTCAGCGGAGGCCCGTCGACAGTCACCCGGACACCTGGCCCGACCGCTGGGCGGATGCCGGTGAGGATGCCGAGGGCCGCGACCTGGCTCCGCGCGAGGTCGAGCGCCGTCTGGCTGGCCAGGGTGTCGTTGAGGAGGGCGTCGCGTGCGTTCTCGAGGGTGTTGATCTGGTCCTCGACCCGCTCCTGCGCGAGCGCCTGGGAGTTGATCAGCTGGATGAGGTCCTGCTGCGAAGCGCCGACGTACTGGTCGTCCTGGTCGTTGGCCTGCACCTGGACGACAGCCGCGAAGCCGAGGACGCCGAGGAGGACCGCGGCCGACAGCTGGCTGCGTGAGTAGGGGGTCTTCAGGGCCCTGATCAACCGGTCGCGCCCGCTCGGCTCCGGGGGCACCTCCTGCTCAGGCATGGAACAGGTGCCTTCGGATCGCGGCGACGTTGGAGAAGATCCGGATACCCAGGACCACGATGACCCCGGTCGACAGCTGCCCACCCACACCGAGCTGGTCACCGAGGTAGACGATGAGAGCCGCGATGAGCACGTTGCTCACGAAGGAGATGACGAACACCTTGTCGTCGAAGATCCCGTCGAGAAAGGCGCGCAGCGCACCGAAGACCGCGTCCAGCGCAGCGACGACGGCGATGGGCAGGTAGGGCTCCAGCCAGAACGGCACGTCCGGGGACAGGAAGATCCCGAGGACCACACCGAGAGCGAGTCCGAGTGCTCCGATCACTGTGCCCCCTCCACTTCACCGCCGGTCGCGACCCGCAGCGCCAGACGGGCGGGACTCACACCGGGGATGGTGATCGACTCGTCCACGTCCATCTGGAACCGTAGGCCGAACGTCTGCTGGGCATTCAACCAGGCCGTGCCCGTCGTGCTCTCGACGAACCGCGACGGCATCCGGTTCGGGTCGCCGATCGCGAGCACGGTGTAGGGCGCTGCCAGCGTCTCGTAGTCCACGGTGATGTGGGACCCCGCGAAGTCGATCGCCGAGAGCGGCGTGAGGCGCTGCCCGTTGACCGCGATCGCCTCCGCGCCGGAGGCCCAGAGGCCGTTGACGATGTTGCGGATGTCCTTGTCCAGGACGTACTCCGCGTCCTCGTCCGCACCCACAGCGTCGTCCACCACGACGCGAAGCCCCGGACCGCGAACGGCGAGCCCGCCGGCCACGGTGCCCAGCCTGCGCTCGTTGGCCTGCTCGCGGCCCTCGGCGACGTTGATCTCGAGGTTGTCGCTGCGTGCGCGCGCGAGCTCGGACTCCAGGAGGGCGAGGCGTTCACGACTCGAGT
This sequence comes from Nocardioidaceae bacterium, assembly GCA_035699605.1. Taxonomy (GTDB): domain Bacteria; phylum Actinomycetota; class Actinomycetes; order Propionibacteriales; family Nocardioidaceae; genus SSC3. Next base: position 38,568 of record DASSPN010000031.1, read on the forward strand.
CGAGCACGTCCTTGCCGCTGTTGATCTGCGCCACGAGATTGTCGTGGGACTGCGCTTCGACGCCGGCAGTGCGTGCGGTCTGCACCCCGGCCACGGCCACGATCGCGCCGAAGAGGGCGAGCGCTGCCATGGCGCCGCGTCCCGGCCTCCCTCGCTCCGAGTCGCCTCGCAGCGCGCGCTGCTGGGCGACGTGCGCATAGTCCTCGTCGAGCGAGTGGGCAGTGATGTAGTCCAGCAGGCTGGCCTGGGGAGGCGCTGTGCCCACGGGACCGCGGTGCGGGTGGCTCTCAGGCATCGAGGACCGGCGCCCTGCGGTCGTGGTCGGCGAGCAGCTTGCGGACCTGCCAGGCGTAGAGGAGGCCAGCCCACCAGTAGAGCGCGGTGCCCCACACCGCGAAGGCCCACCCGAAGACCTTGGCCAGGGTGGCGACGACTCCGTCACCGTCGCCGAGGAGCAGGAGCGGAAAGGCGTAGAGGAGGGCTGCGGTCGCGGCCTTGCCGAGGAAGTGCACGGGGAGGGAGGAGTAGCCGCGGGTCCGGAGGAAGGGCACCAGCGTCCAGAGCAGCGCGTCGCGCAACGGCAGGATGACCGCCCACCAGAGCGGGATGATGTCGCGGGCCGCGAAGCCGATCACGGTCGACAGGATGTAGAGCCGATCCGCTACCGGATCGAGTATCTCCCCCAGCTTGGAGGTCTGGTTGAGCCGTCGGGCGAGATAGCCGTCGAGGTAGTCGGTGACACCCGACAGCATCAGCACGACGAGAGCCCAGCCGTCGGCCTCGGCCACGAGGATGAGCCAGAGGAACAGTGGTACGCCGGCCAGCCGGACGATGCTGATGATGTTCGGGATCGTCCACACGCGGTCGCTGCGAGTCGCTTCGTCCCGCCTGTTCAAGCCACGCCCTCTCGAGTCCTGCCGACAACGACTCAACCCTAACGGGCCGGGTGGCGGCGGCATCGCGACCCACCCGAAGCGGGCCGGACAAAGAGGATGGCCGCGGCTCCAGTGGAGCCGCGGCCATCGGGGCCTGTTCGGGCGGGGGGCCCGGGGCCGGTGCCTTAGGCCAGTGGGGGTGAGCCTGAAGGCGGGGGGTTCGCCAAGGAGCGCGGGGGGTGTGCTCCTTGGACCTTCGCCCGAGGAAGGGGGGTAACCTCGAGCGAAATCCTGGGGGTGGGACTAGCCGTGGGTGACGGCCCGCCCGCACCGTGGGCAGTGTGCTCTGGCGCAGACGTCGAGCTGCTGGCCACACCGGCAGCTGCTCGACGCCAGTCGTCGTGCCTTCGTGACGATCCGGCGGTTGCCGGGAGTCGTCGGGTATCCCTTGATGCTCACGAGATCGACCTCCCAATCAACCCTCGTGCAAACCTTCTTGTGATGTGAGCAACAGGTAACCAGAACCCGATTTACGTTCCAAGCGCAATCCGGGACTTTAGTCCCTTCCGTTACCAAACATCATCCGAACGGACGATAAGCACCCCTACCCGACCGGGGCTCACAATGGCGCGTATGCGCCGTCGCCCCGCCCAGCTCGCTGCCCTCGTGCTCACTCTCGGCTCCGCCTCGACGTGGTCCGCACCGAGCGAGGCGGGTCCCGTCGCCGGCTGCCGGGTGTTTCCGGCCGACAACTGGTGGCACGCGGACGTCAGCGGACTCCCGGTGCACGAACGCTCCGGGCAGTGGCTCTCCCACATGTCGACGCACGTCGACCTGCACCCGGACTTCGGACCGTCGTACGGCGACGGCCCCAACTACGGGATTCCGGTGACCGTCGTACGCGGCGACCACCCGAAGGTCCGGGTGAGGTTCCGCTGGTACGGCGACGAGAGCGACCGGGTCCGCTACCCGTTCGGCAAGGACACCAGGATCGAGGGCGGCCGGAACTCCGGCGGAGACATGCACGCGATCGTCGTCGACAAGGACCGCTGCAAGCTGTACGAGACCTATTCGACGCTCTACCGCAACGGGAGGTGGTCGGCCGGCTCGGGGGCGGTGTGGTCGCTCAGGAGCAACTCTCTCCGACCGGACGGCTGGACGTCCGCCGACGCGGCCGGGCTGCCGATCCTTCCCGGGCTGCTGAGGTGGCGAGAGGTGAAGAACGGCCGGGTCGACCACGCGATCAGATTCACCACCGACGTGACGAGCGACCACCACCTGTGGCCTGCTCGGCACCACGCCGGCTCCACGTCGAGCTGGGCCTATCCGCCGATGGGAGCGCGCTTCCGCCTGTCGCCGTCGTTCTCGAGCGCCGGCTACAGCACCTATGCCAAGACCGTGATCGCGGCGATGAAGAAGTACGGACTGGTGCTGGCGGACAACGGGTCACCCTGGTACTTCCAGGGAGAGCAGAACCGCAACTGGCCGCCTGCGTTCGTGGAGGAGCTCAAGACGATCCCGGCGTCGGCGTTCGTCGCCGTCGACACGTCGTCGCTCCAGGTGTCTCCCGACAGCGCCGCGGTCGGGGACTAACTGACGACCTCGTAGTCGGCGGGATCGAACCTCGCCTGCCGCCGGTAGTCCACCTGCAAGGACGGCCCGTTGGTGGTGATGCGCCCGTTCGCCTGGCGGTACCACGACGAGCACGCGGTCCACACGCTGTCCGCCAGCTTGGCCTGGGTCCGCTCGTCGAACGCGTCCTCCACCTCCGAGCGCACCATCAGCGGGCCCCCAGCGGTGGCCAGGTGCTCGACGTACTCACGCAGGTAGCGGTTCTGGGCCTCGAGGAAGTAGATGATCGAGCCGCCCCCTGTGTTGGTGTTCGGGCCGTACAGGATCACCAGGTTCGGGAAGTTCGGGACCGTCATCCCGTAGTACGCACGCGCGCCGTCGGCCCACTGCTCGTGCAGGTCGACCCCACCGACTCCCTTGATCGACATCGGAGCGAGGAACTGGGTGGCTGCGAAACCGGTCCCGTAGATGAGCACGTCGGCCTCGTGCAGCACGCCGTCCTCGGTCACGACCCCTCGTTCGGTGATCTCGGCGATGTCCTCGGTGACGACGTCCACGTTGGGCTGGGCGAGCGCCGGCAGGTAGTCGCTGGAGAAGAGGATGCGCTTGCAGCCGACGGGATAGGTCGGCCACACCTTCTCGAACAGGCCGGGCTTCGCCTTGGTCTGGTGCTTCATGTGTAGCCGGCTGATCGTGTGCACCGTTCTCGACAGCGCCTTGGAGTACAGGAAGGCGACGCTGAGTGACTCCGTGATGCCGTACCAGGTGGCGCGCTCGGCGAGCTGGGTGAAGGGCAGCCGCTCGAAGACCTTGTGGTGCGTCTCGCGGTACGCGGTGTCCGGCCTCGGGATGACGTACGGCGGGGTGCGCTGGAAGAGCTGCAGCCGGGCGACCTCGGGCTGGATCTCGGGGACGAACTGGATCGCGCTGGCGCCGGTGCCGATCACCGCCACACGCCTGCCGGTGAGGTCCACCGAGTGGTCCCACTCCGCGGAGTGGAACGCCGGGCCGGCGAAGGACTCACGGCCCTTGATGTTCGGCCACGACGGCCGCGACAGCTGCCCGACCGCCGAGACGAGGACGTCCACCACGAGCGGTTCGCCCTGCGCGACCTCGACGGTCCACGTGCCGCTCTCCTCGTCGTACGCCGCCCCTGTCACCTCCGCACCGAAGCGGATGTGCCGCCGCAGGTCGTACTTGTCCGCGACGCCTTTGAGGTACTCGAGGATCGCCGGCTGCTGGGAGAACCGCCGCGGCCAGCGCGGGTTGCGCTCGTAGGAGTAGGAGTAGAAGGGTGACGGCACGTCGCACGCGGCACCCGGATAGGTGTTCTCCCGCCACACTCCCCCGACCTCGTCGGCCCTCTCGAGCAGGGTGATGTCGTCGTACCCGGCCTTCTTCAGCTGGATGGCGGCGTCGAGCCCGGCGAAGCCGGTGCCGATGATCGCGACGCTCGTCATGCCGGGTCCTCGAGGATCACGCGGGCACACAGGTCCGGGTCGTCGCTGTAGGGCAGGTGACCGCACCGGGGCAGGTCGAGGTGACGTGCGTCAGGCAGGACGCGACGCGCCTTGGCGCTCTGCGTGCGGTGGATGAGCGTCAGGTCGCGCGTCCCCCACGCGATCGTGACGGGAATGTCCCCCAGCTTGCCGAAGTCGTCGCCCACCTCCAGGTGGTACGTCGAGAAGCTGTCGCGGGCTGCAGGGAACGAGACGGCAGAGACGAGGCCGTCGATGTGCCGTGCGGCCTCCTCCTGCGACACGTTGCCGGGCTGTCCGAACAGCAAGGCCAGCGAGGCCGAGCGGGTGTGCTTGACGGAGGAGAGCCGGTCGACCACCGGGCCGGCGTGGGTGGCCAGAGCACGCACGCTCGTCAGGAGCCCCTGGGTCCACATCCGACCTGGTCGTCCCCAGAAGCCGATGGGCGAGAACGCCGTGACGCGACCCGCGATCCCCTGCCGACCAGCCTCTATCGCGATGCCGCCGCCCATGGAGTTGCCGACCACGTGGGGTCGCTCGATGTCGAGCTCCTCGAGGAAGCCCGCCAGCCACTCGGCGTACCCCACCGCTCCCGGCACGACGGTGGGGTCGGCCGGCGTGAGCCCGAACCCCGGGAGGTCCACCGCGATGACGTCGCGCTCCTCCGCCAGCCGGTCGATGACCGGCTCCCACAGCTCCCAACGACTGCCGATGCCGTGCACCAGCACGACGGGCTCACCGCTCCCCTTGCGGAAGTACGACGTCATCGGCCACTCCACTTCGGTGCGCGCTTCTCGGCGAAGGCGGCGATGCCCTCCTGGGCATCCTCGGACATCACGGCCCGCCCGGCGAGGTCGGTCTGCCTGGCGAAACCCTCCTCGACCGACCAGTCAGGGCTCTGCAGGATGATCTCCTTGCTCACCTCGATGGACAGCGGCGCGTTCGCGACGATGCGCTCGGCGAGCTCGACGGCGACGTCGAGCACCTTGCCCGGGTCGGCGAGGCGGTTGACCAGCCCCAGCTCGGCCAGGCGCGTCGCAGGCATCGGGTCACCGGTGAGGGCCAGCTCCATCGCGATGTTGCGCGGCAGGCGCTGGGTCAGCCGGAGCACTCCACCGGCCGCGGCCACGAGGCCGCGCTTGGGCTCCGGGATGCCGAACTCGGACTCGGTCGAGGCGACGATGAGATCGGCGACCAGCGCCAGCTCACACCCACCGGCGAGGGCATGGCCCTCGACCGCGGCGATCACCGGCTTCTTGATCGGCAGCGCGGAGATGCCGAGCGGGCCACGCTTCTCCGTGAGCGCGAAACCGCCGGCAGCAGCGGCCTTCAGGTCCATGCCGGCGCAGAAGGTCCCACCGGCGCCGGTCAGCACGGCGGCGCGGGCGGTGGGGTCGGCCTCGAAGGCGTCGACGACCCGCTCGAGAAGCTCCGCGGTCGGCAGGTCGATCGCGTTGCGCCGCTCGGGACGGTTGATCGTGATGATGCGGATCGCGCCCCGGTTCTCGACGAGGACGGAGGGCGCTGGAAGCGCGGGCACCGGATGACGGCTGCGGTCGGTGATCGCCAGCGCCCCGCCGTCGGCGAGGACGGACCACCCCAGCGCGTCCGCGGTCTCGAGCTCGGAGATCAGCTCCCGTTGAGTCACCCGGCTCAACACGCGCGAACCGTCGGGCGTCACCGAGCTGACGATCGCGGCCTCGGGTCCTGAGCGGTCGTAGGCGACCGTGTAGGCCTCGATCACCGCCGGCCCGGCGTACTCCGTCAGCACAGGGCGTGTGGGTTCCGGGTCGACGACCGGGTGGAGCGAGCGGTACGGCGTCACGGGGGGCTGGGCGGAGTAGATGCCCAGGGCGTGCTTGGTGATGTACCAGCCGAGCGAGGTGGACAGACCGTACGAGGTGGGGCTCTCGCGGAGCCGCTGCACCAACGTCGCCACGGCATGACCGCCGTAGTTGTTGCCGGGGCCGCCGGCGAAGGTGAGCCCGCCGGTGACCGAGAGCGGCCGGTCGAGCGACAGCCCGAGCTCGGCTGCCGCCACCTGCACGGCCACCGGGAAGCAGGAGTAGAGGTCGACGTGCTCGACATCGTCGATCCCGATGCCGGCGTGCTCGAGCGCGGCCTTGCCGATCGTGCGAATCGCGGGCGATGCCGCCAGGTCACCGCGCTCGGTGACGAACCACTCGTCGTAGGCAGCGGCGCCGGCGTGCAGGAAGACCCACCTGTCCTGAGAAACTCCTGCCGCCTCCGCTGCGGCGACGCTGGTGATGACCAGGCCACTGGCAAGGTCGACCTGAAGGTTGGCGCAGAGGAGCTTGGAGTACGGCGACGACACCAGCCGGTTGTCCTCCCCTGTGTCGGCGAGCTGTTCCGCAGTGAGTGCCTGTGGCATCCAGGCGTACTCGTTCTTCGCGGCCACTGCCGACAGGCCTGACCAGAGCTTGGTGATCACGCCCCTGTGCTCCTCGACGCCGCGGCCGAGCTTGTGCCGCAGGGCCGACTCCATCAGGGCGTACAGGTAGATCGGCGCCATCAGGCCGACCTTCGACTCGGCGTCGTTGTTGGCCTCGCGCTCGCTGCCGACCACCTTCGTCGGCTTGACGTCGGCGGGCTGCGTCGGCCAGGCGAGCGAGTCCCCGGCGGCGGCGAGCGTCGCGCCGGCCTCGGCCCCGCTGACCAGGACGACCGAGGCCTCACCCTGGGCGATCGCCTCGCCGGCCGTGTTGATCAGTACCTGGCCGGCGTCACCTCCGAAACGTGCTGACTGGATCGTCTCCCGTGGCGTCACCCCGAGGTGGGCAGCCACAGCAGCGGCCTGGTCTCGGTACTGCCAGGAGGCGCTGGCGACGGCGTAGACCGCGTCGGCCTGCACGAGGAGGCCCCTCACGCCTGCGTCTCTCTCGGCGCGACGCAGGGCCTCGGCCGCGAGCAGCGCCGGGTCTTTCGTCGGGTCGGGCTCGCGCTGGACCACCTGCCCGGCACCGACGATGACGGGAGTGCGCGGGTCCAGCTTGCGCCCGGTCGCGTGGTGCAGGACCGAGGCCTGGCGGGACGACGGCAGGTCGCTGTCCGCCAGGAGCTCGGCGAGCTTCGTCAGCGAGGCGTCCATCGTCTCCTGCACCGTCCTGGCGACGGTGCCTCCCATGGGCCCTTTCACCGGGTCGCCGCTCATGCCCGCGTCGACCCACACCCGCGCGCCACCCGGCGCTCGTCGCACAGCGAACCAGAGCCGCAGGCCGAGCCCCATGGGACCGCGACCGTCGATCGAGATGGTGTCCTCGGTCGCCGTCACCACGGTCCAGTCGATCTCCGCCGGGATCCCCATGATCTTCACCTGCTGGGTGAAGGACGAGCCCTCCTCTGCCGCTGCGGGAGGCGCCCCTCGCCAGCCAGCGTGCATGGTCAGCCAGTCGGGCAGCCGCGACAGGTCGTCCAGGAAGGTCCGCACCTGCTCGGAGCTGGCTGTCACCTCGGTCGTCGAGCTCACCGACCGGTCGAAGGCGTCGATCCCCTCGGGGGCATCACGCTCGCCGTCGTACCCGGAAGCGGCGGAGCCGCCCCGCGGGAGCAGACCCTTGGCGACGTCGACCACCACGCCTGGGTTCTGTGCCAGCCAGCGCAGCTGCTTGCGGACCTTGCGAGTGTTCATGCCTGCCCTCTCGACCTAGAAACAGTCCAAGCGTACGGTATCTCTCATGACTGCGAAACCCGGCCGAAGGACCCAGGAGGAGAGGCGCGCCACGACCCGGGCCAAGCTCCTGGAAGCGGCCGCCGCCTGCCTCCTCGAGCGCGGCTACGCGGCCACCACGGTGTCGGAGGTCCAGGAGCGCGCCGGTGTCGCCCGCGGAACTCTCCTGCACCACTTCCCGACGAAGGTCGAGCTGATGGTCGCCGCCACCGAGCACGTCGTCGACCAGCGGGTGGAGCAGTTCCGGCTGGCCGCAGCCGAGATCCCCGCCGACGAGGACCGCCTCGACGCGCTGGTCGACCTGGCGTGGCGCGACCTGAGCAGCCCGGTCTTCTTCACCGCCATGGAGCTCTGGATGGCGGCTCGCACCGACGCCGAGCTACGCAGCGCCGTACTCGTCCTCGAGGAGCGGCTCTTCCAGAGGATGCGGGAGAGCTACGCGAGCGTCCTGGACGACCAGGCCGGCGACCTCGCGGTCCCGCTCGAGTTCACCATCGACGTCCTCACCGGCCTGTCGATCACGGCAATGCTCAGCGGGAAGCTCGGCCCGCGCCAACCGCTGTTGGACAAGTGGAAGCAGGCACTGCGATTGCTGGTAGAAGGTCAGTCATGAGTGCACTAGGCCGCGTCACACGGCACGCCCAGAACCTCCTCGAGGTCGCGCGGTACGGCGGCCTGCAGACCGGCGAGGAGCCGACGCCGTACGACGTGGTCGATCGCGGCCCCCACCACCGGTTGCGGAGGTACGACGTGGGGCTGCCCGGCGACGCTCCTGCCGTCGTCCTCGTGCCGCCGCTCATGGTCAGCTCCGAGGTGTTCGACGTCTCCCCCAACGCCAGCGCGGTCCGCACCCTCGCCGCCGGTGGGGTGCAGCCGTGGATCGTGGACTTCGGCTCGCCCGAGCACGAGCCCGGCGGCCTCGAGCGCACCTTTGAGGACCACGTGCTCGCGGTCGACTCGGCGGTCACGTTCGTGCGGCGCGAGACGGGGCGCGACGTGCACCTCGCCGGCTACTCGCAGGGCGGGATGTTCTGCTACCAGACCGCCGCGTACCGCCGGAGCCGGGACATCGCGAGCCTGACCACCTTCGGTTCGCCCGTCGACATGCACGCCAGTCCCCCGTTCAAGATCCCCCTCCCCGTGGCAGAGGTCGGTGCCAAGGTCGCCGGCGGCACGATCTCCCGGACCGCGATCCCCGGCTGGATGACGCGCACCGGCTTTCGCGCCCTCGACCCTGTAGGCGCCGTCACCGGACGGTTGAGCTTCCTGTGGGCGCTGCACGACCGTGAGGCCCTGCTGCCGCGTGAGGGCCAGCGCCAGTTCCTCATGCGCGACGGGTGGGTGGCGTTCCCCGGACCGTCGCTCGAGTACGTCCTCAACCAGTTCCTGATCCACAACCGGATGCTCGCCGGGGGCTTCGAGGTGGCCGGCAAGGCGGTCTCGCTGGCCGACCTGACCGTGCCCATCCTGACGTTCGTGGGTGAGGTCGACGAGATCGCCCAGGCGCCGTCGGTGCGGGCCATCCGCCGTGCCGCCCCGCGGGCCCAGGTCTTCGAGATGAGCGTCCGCACGGGTCACTTCGGCATTGTGGTCGGCTCCACGGCCATGGCCACCACGTGGCCCGTCGTGGGGTCATGGGTGACGTGGCTCGAGGGCGCCGGCGAACAGCCCGCCCAGATCGTCGAGCAGGAGACCGCGGAGTCGGTGCAGGCCCTCGAACGCATCGAGCACAACGTCGGGCTCGTCGCTGAGTTCGCAGAGGCCACCGGCCGACGCATCGTCGAGGCGACCTCGCACCCGATCCAGCGCGCTCGCCGACTCGCCGCACCGGTTGCGCAGATCCCGCGTGTGGGGCGGGTGTCGTCGATGAAGGCATCGACCCGCGAGTCCCTGGCGCTGGAGTTCGACAGGGCTGCGTCGAAGAACGCGACCACGGTCGGCTTCCTCTACGAGGGCATGGTCTACGACTACGCGACGATCAACTACCGGGTGGATCGGTTGGTGCGCGGCCTGGTGCGTCGCGGCGTGCGTCCGGGCGACAGGGTCGGGATCCTCATGCACACCCGTCCTACCGGGCTGGCCCTCATCACAGCCGTCAACCGGATCGGTGCTGTGGCGGTGCTCCTGCGCCCTGACGGCGATGCAGCTCGGGAGGCGAAGCTGGGAAGGGTCACCCTGGTCATCGCCGACCCCGACCATGCCGAGCATGTCCCCCCCGGCCTGCCGCACGAGGTGCTCCTCCTGGCGGGCGGCGCCGACCATCCCGAAGGGGTGGGAGACCTCGAGGTGCGCTCGAAGGACGCCGACCCGCTCCCCAGCTGGTACGTCCGCAATGCCGGGCGCGCCGGCGATCTCGCCTACATCCTGTTCGCCGGGTCCGGCGAGAACACCCGCCCGGTGCACCTGACCAACGGACGGTGGGCGCTCACGGCGTACGGCGTCGCCACGTCGGCCCAGCTCTCGAACAAGGACACCGTGTTCAGCGTGTCCCCCATGCACCATCCTGCCGGGCTGATGACCGCGATCGGGGGCGCTGTCGTCGGTGGTGCGCGCCTGGGCATGGTGTCCGACCTCGACCCCGCGACGTTCTGGGACGAGGCACGTCGGTACGGCGTCACGGTGGTCTCCTACACGTGGACCGAGCTGAACCGTCTCTTGGACGCGCCCCGTCATCCTGCCGAGCGCGACCACGGCGTTCGCCTGTTCCTGGGCTCGGGAATGCCGCGCGGGCTGTGGCGCCGGGTGCAGGAACGCTTCGCCCCCGCTCGGGTGCTGGAGTTCTGGGCCTCGAGCGAAGGGGGTGCGATCTTCGGCAACGTGACCGGCGTCAAGGTCGGGTCCGTCGGTCGGCCGCTCCCTGGTGGCGCCATCGTTCGGCTGGCGCAGTTCGACCGGGACACCGGAGAGCTCGTGAGGGACCGCGACGGTTACGCGCTCCCCTGCCAGGCAGGGCAGCTCGGACTGCTCATGGCCCAGGAGCGCAGCGGCCTGCCCAGCGTGGGCGCCTCACGCAACGTGTTCCGCAAGGGCGACAGCTGGGTCCCCAGCACGAGCCTCTTCCGGCGTGACGCCGACGGCGACTACTGGTTCGAGGGAACCGTCGACGAGATCGTGCACACCGAGGCGGGTGCCGTTCTGGGGCCGCCCGTAGCGGCCGCGTTCGAGGAGCTCGAGCAGGTCCGGTCGGCCGTGGCCTACGCGCTGCCCGGCCGGGACGGAGCCGATGTGCTCGTGGTCGCCCTCGACCTCCGCGAGGAGCTCCCGTCGGCGGACCTGACTCGGCTGGCGCGCAGGCTGCCCGAGCCTCCGGGCATCATCCACGTCGTCGAGCGCATGCCTCTGTCGAGCGTCGGCCGCCCCTTGGGCGGGGCCGTCCGGCAGGCCGGGATCGATCTCGGCCTGCCGGCGTGGCGCCACCAGAAGGGCGAGTACCGCGACCTCACCGAGGCCGCCCTCACCAGGCTGGTGGCGCGCTCCTAGTCGCTACGAGTACGGATAGGCCGCTGGTGCGGGTGCCATCCAGTGCGTCGCGCAGTAGTTGTCGCGCGTCGTCGTCGTGCTCAGCAGCCCGTAGGAGTTGGTGAGCAGGAACGTCTGGGCGATGGTGTTGGCCGACGTCTCGATCTGCGCAGCCACCTGAGCACGAGCCGCGGCGTCAGGCGCCATGATCAGTCGCTCCGCGTTCCGCCAGGCGTTCTCGCGCCAGCCGGAGATGGCCTGGAACGTGCTCCAGTTCGCCAGTGACAGGGGGTCCTGGCTGTCGTCCATGGACTCGTCCAGACGAGCCGCGAACTCGGCCATCAGCGGTGCGGTCGCGAGGTACAGCCACTCCTCGACCTTGTCGAAGTCCGGCTTGCGCGACGACCCGTCCGGCGCGACGGTGCCCACAGCGGCGACCACGAAGGCGAGGTCCCGGTTGATGTGGGCGTTCATGCCCAGCATCAGGTCACCCGTGGCGTTGACCTTCCTGGCCTTCGAGGCATCGAAGGCGTACCTCCACGCCTGCGGCACCTTGCTGAGGTCGCCTCGCTTGTACGCGTAGTACGCATCGGTGTAGTACCGGGCGAACACCGCGTCCTGGTGGTTGGCGAAAGGCACGTCCTGGTAGAACCCGGGGATGTCTCGGGACCGGCCGTAGGTCTCGGTCATCCTCAGGTAGGCCAGCGCGAAGATCGCGTCGTGCGAGCACGACGAGGCCGTGCTGTCGGCGATCTTGCGCAGCTCCTTGAGCGTGCCTTTCAGACAGGTGTCCCGGCCGGCGACACAGTCGTTGTCGCTCGACGGGATGTACTCGTCGGTCCATCCGTCCAGGTAGGACGACCAGGCGACGTACGGAAGCAGGTCGGCTTGGGCCGGACCTGCGGCAACCACACCAGTCAGTGTGGTCACGACAGCGGTGACGATTCCTCCCACCGCCAAACGTGCATGACGCAGCGATTTGGCGTTCACTTTGCTCCCTCCCCAGGCAGCGCAATTGGCGCATCAAGCAGTCTGCGCCCACTTGTCCGGGAAGTCAGCCGTTTCGTGAGAAGTTTTACGTTCCTGAGGACCGTCGGCTCTCGACAACCCAGGCCGCGATCTGAGAGCGGGCCGTGAAGCCGAGCTTGCGCATGATGCGGTCGACGTGCCCCTCGGCCGTCCTCTGGGAGATGAACGCACGGTCCGCGATCTCCCGGTTCGTCAGGCCCTCGGCCACCAGTGCGGCCACCTCGGTCTCACGCTTCGTCAGCCGGACGACCTGCTCGGGCTCGGCGCCGGTCGGTGCCGCAGTACGGCGCCCCAGGGCCATGCCGACCGCCTCGTCGAAGCTGAGCAGCGCGCCTTCGTCCAGCACCTGCTGGAAGTGTTCCGCACCCATGGCGTTCCGGCACGCCTCGACGCACGCGTCGTGGCTGCCCTGCAGGGGGCGGAACAAGGTGGCACCGATCGATCGCATCGCAGCTAGGACCGCCCCCATCAGCTTGGCCGCCTCGTCGTACCGGCCGTCGTGCGCTGCGGCCCAGGCGATCAGCTCGATCGACATCGCCATCCCCATGCGGTCGCCGAAAGGCTGCTTGAGCCGCAGGGTCTCCTGCGCCGACGTACGCGCCCGGCTCACCTCGCCGCGGTTCCACACGGTGAGCGCCTGGGTGAACCGCGCCAGGGCAGCGCACCAGCGCTCCGAGACGGCCTCGCTCATGGCGATGCACTCGTCGGCGTAGGCGACGGCCTGATCCATCTCGCCGACCGTGGCGTGCGCCGTGGCGAGCTGGACGAGCGCGAGCGGGGCACCGAACGGATCGGTTCCCGTGCGGTGCAGCGCCAGGGCCTCGTCGAGAAGCCCGATCGCGGTGGCCGGCTCACCCCAGAACAGTGCGGCGATGGCCTGGCCGTGCAGCGCGTGGGCGCGCCACGTCGCGTCACCCAGGTCGGTCGCGAGGGCCTGCGCCTGGTCGAGCAGGGCGAGACCGGTGGTCTGGTCCGCCTGGAGCACGGCTAGCCGGCCGGCGACCTCGAGCCCGGCGGCGCGGGCGATGGTCGGCTCGGGGGCGAAGGACAGCAGTCGGTCCAACCAGCGTCGTGCCTCGCTGAAGCGACCGGACATGACCCAGTAGTGCTGGAGACCGGCCGCCATCCGCAGACCGTCGGCCGCATCGGCCCAGTCCCCGGCGAAGGCCTCGAGGGCGCCGCGCAGGTTGTCGTGCTCGGCAACGAGGCGGTGGAACCACTGCACCTGGTCGGGCCCGTAGATCGCGCTGAGCCACTGCTCGACCAGGCCCGCGTAGTACTCCCGGTGCCGGGCGACGTACTTGTCGGCGTCGCCGCTCTCCTCGAGCTTGACCGCGCCGTACTCCTGGATGGACTGCAGCATCCTGAACCGCGGTTCGCCGTCGGAGCTGTCGCGCTCGATGATCGACTTCGTCACGAGGTTGTCGACCAGGTCGGCGGTGCCTCCGCACACCGCTTCCACTGCCTCGAGCGTGAAGCTGCCGGTGAAGACCGATGCGCGCTGCCACAGCTGCCGCTCGTCGTCGCTGAGCAGCCCGTAGCTCCAGTCGATGAGAGCCCGCAGCGTCTGCTGACGGCCGGTGGCGGCGCGGTCCCCCTTCGTGAGGAGGAGGAAGCGGTCCTCGAGCCGCTCCAGGATCTGCTGCGGCGTCAGCACCCGGATCCGCCCCGAGGCGAGCTCTATCGCCAGGGGTACGCCGTCCAGCCGGCGCACCAGCTCGGCAAGCGACGACTGGTTCTCCGGGGTGATCCGGAACGAGGGAAGGCTCGCCGTCGCCCGTTCGACGAACAGCCGGACGGCGTCGTAGCGCAGCAGACGCTCGGGGTTCGTCGACTCGCGGCCAACGGACGGCACCGCGAGCGGCGAGACCGGTATCAGGTGCTCGCCGGTGACGTCGAGCATGTGCCGGCTGGTGGCCAGGACGTGCACGCCGGGACATCGCGCCAGCAGCTCGGCGGCCAGCGTCGCGGCGGCGTCGTTGACGTGCTCGCAGTTGTCCAGGACGAGCAGCAGCTCCCGGTCCTGCAGGTGCTGGGCCAGCCGCTCCACGGGTGACGCTCCGCCGGTGTCCCGCAGCCCGAGCGTCGTCGCGACGGTGTCAGCAACCAGAGCAGGGTCCTGCAGCGGCGCGAGCTCGATGAACCAGGGGCCGTCCGCGTAGGTCTTCAGCCGGTCGCGGGCAACACGGATCGCCAGCCGTGTCTTGCCGACACCGCCGGGACCGAAGAGCGTCACCAGTCGGTGGGTCCCGAGTGCGGCACGGAGCTGGGCGAGCTCCTGGCGCCGCCCCACGAACGAGGACACGTCAGCCGGCAGATTGCTCCGCCGGGTGAAGACAGTCGTCGTCATCCTGACCCCAGACTATGCCGTGATTCGCCGAAGTGCCGGATTTATCCGGCCGCCGCGGCGAGACGCGCCTCCAGATTGGCCATGGACTGCTCCACGTCCGAGGTGATCGCCCGGATCAGCGTCTCCCCCAGCGGGCCCATGAGCATCGGGTTCTCGACGTCGATGTGGAGCTCCACCTGGGAGCCCGCCGCGGTCGGCGCCACAGCAGTCCGCAGGGTCACCTGGGAGTTCAGCACCGCCGGCCCCGCCATCGTCAGGGTCTCCGGCTCGCGGCACTCGTTGACGGTCCAGGTGACCGCCATCGGGATGCTCATCACGGAGATCGTGGCGTCGAGCTGCACCCCCACGGCGAGGTCCTGCGGGGGCTCGGAACGCCACTCCTTGAGGACCGTGAGCCACTCCGGCCAGGCCCGCAGGTCGGCCACGGCCGCCCACAGCTCCTGGGGCGACGCGGCGTACTCGCGGGTCTTGTCGATACTGGGCATGTCCGCATGGTAGTCATCACCCGTACAGACCATGGCGTTCCTGGGTAAACCGGCAGACAATGGGACGGACCGCTGCGGCGGTCGTCACACCACGACCGGTGCGTGGGGGCACGAGACCGGTCACGTCAGAACATCACGTACATGGGGGGAACCATGTCGAACGTCGTGACGCGAGGCGTCACCGAGTACCGCCGGCGTGCTTTTATCGGCCTGATCGCCCAGGCTCCGGCCACCGGTGGGGACCCGCTCGAGCAGTGGGCCTCCCATGCTCCGCTCTGGGAGGTCTTCAGCGGTCGCACCGACCTTCTGCGCGCCCTCCAGGAGCACTGGACCGACCTGCTCAGCCACCGGGTGTACGGCGCGCCGCGGTATCCACTGGGTCCGGAGGGCCTTCGCGCGACCTACGCAGAGCTCGCCGCAACACACCCGGCACTGCGCGCGGTCCTCGACCGTCACGCGGACGATGCCGAGCTCGCCGACCTGCGACTGGCCGAGGAGGTCCTGGTGGCTCGTGCGGCCGGGAATCTCGACACCCGGGCCAGCATCTCGACGCTCGCCTGGAGGGCCCGCGACCTGATCGCGTCAGTCCCGGCCCAGCGGGAGGCCCCGCTCGTGGCGGCGCTCGAGGAGTAGCAGCACCTCGGCGTGCGAGGTCTGCGGGAACATGTCGAACAGCCTCGCGCGCACGGGCGACATGCTGGGCATCGAGGCCAGGTCTCGCGCCAGGGAGTCCGGGTTGCAGCTCGAGTAGAGCACGTGCTCGACGGTGGACGACTCGACCCAGCGTGCGAGCTCGGGACCGACTCCCCGCCGCGGGGGGTTCACCACGACCAGGTCCGGGCTGGAACCGACCGTGCCGAGCGCGAACTGCGCTGCGTCGCCGGCCAGGAAGCTGACGTCCTGCAGCCCGGCCTCGTGTGCGGACTCTCGCGCGGCGGCGACCGCCTCGGGACTGCTCTCGACTCCCACCACCGCCCGCCCCCGTGCGGCGACGTGTAGCGCGAAACCGCCCACGCCGCAGTACAGGTCCCAGACGCTCCGCGGGGCCACCTCGTCCACCCACTGCTGCGACTCTCGATAGAGCCCGGCAGCAACCTCGGTGTTGGTCTGGAAGAAGCTCTGCGGACGGAGGTGGAGCCGGTGCCCGTTCATCCGCATGGTGAGCCGTCCGGTCCCACCCAGCGGGATCTCGCGGTCCCCCTCGAGGACTGCCTTGTGTTCCGGCTGCAGGTTGAGGGACACCGCGACCAGGTTGGGCAGTGCCTCCTCCAGCCAGGACAGATGCTTCCGGAGCCGCGCGACGGGCTCCTGGGACCGGGAGACGAACCTCACCATGAGCTCGGCGTCCGGTGAGGCGGTGACGAGGACGTACTTCAGCTCGCCCCTGCGGGTCCCCAGGTCGTACGGCGTGAGCGCCGCCCGCGTGACGAAGGCCGCCAGAACGGGGAGTGCGTCACGCACAGCGGGCACGTGAAGCCCGCAGTCGCGGATGTCCACACCGACTCCCGCGTCGTCCAGGATCCCCAGCCGCGGCTCCTGTGCCGTTCCGGACACGACCATCTTCGCCTTGTTGCGGAACCCGCTCTCGGCGCTGCGGAACGGCGGCAGCCACTCGACGTCGTCGCCGATGAGGGCCACGCAGCGCCGCTGCTTGGCGGCGAGCTGATCGTCGTACGGCCGCGGTAACCAGGCGCACGATCGGCACGTTCCTGCGTCGAAGTGGTGACAGTCCATGACCCGCCCACGGTAGACGGCAGGGGTGTGAGCGGGCACACGGTCCGCCCTACTGGCGTCGGCATCCGTCCCCGTGCTCCTCTGGTGGCAGCAGAACTCGCACACCAGGGAGAGACCATGCAGAACGTTTCCGACTTCGCCGCAAAGGGTCAGGACCTCGTCAGCAAGGCGGTCGACACGGTGCTCGACACCGTGCGGGAAGCGGCTCCCACCCTCGAGCGGGTCGCCGATCTGGTGCCGACGCCAGCCGACGTCCTCGAGCAGGTGACCGCGACGGCCAACGAGCTCCTGACTCTCTCGCAGGACGTCCAGAACAAGGTCATCGCAGCGTTGAAGTCGAACGCCTGACGCTGAGACAGGCGTCACCGGTAACGCGAAGCCGGTTCGCCTCGTTGGTGTGGCATCGGGCCGTCGCCGACGGTCCACGAAGACGTGAGGCGGGCAGCGATGTCGGTAGCCACCCTGACCCCGGCGCAGGCCGCGACGCTGCGCGAGTCGACCGAGGTGCTGCTGGACCGGCGCGGTGTCCGCACGCGCATGATGGTGCTCCACCTCTGTGCGGACATCGTGGCGATCGCCTGTGACGGGGTCGGCGACCATCCCGGCCGTACGGCGCGCGCCGCGGCCGAGCTGATCCTTCCCGACAAGGTGCTTCGCCTCGACCCGGTCACCGTGGCCGAGCTGGCGGTCGCGTGCGAGCGCGCGGCGAGGCTGCCGCGAGTCTGAGCGGTTTCGCTCAAGTCGTCCTCCCTCCTTCCGATGGCGACGATGAGGCGACCCCTCGGTCGTCCCGCCACGGAGGATCCGCGGCGCGCTGTTCCACGGAAGGAGCGATCCATGCGACTCGAGCCCATCGACACGTCCAAGCCCTCTGAGCACTCGCTCGATCTGGCCCGGAACTACGCCGACAGCATGAAGGCGGTTCGCCGTCCGGTGGTCGGCGACATCCTCGCGATCGGCGGCACCACGGCTCGCGTCCTCGGAGTCGGGCCTGGTGGCGAGACGATCGAGGTCGAGGACCACACCGGCAAGACCGTCACGCTGTCTCGCGAGCCCTACGGATGGTGGCACCGCGCCTGATGACGGCAGTCCCGCCCCTTCAGGACCTCTGGTCCTGACGGGTGCCGCTCCCCCGGTCGCACGATGAGAGTCGTCGCCCCACCGGAACTGGGAGGAAGCCATGCCCTACACCCCGCACGACTGGAGCTCGGCCACGTGGGCCCTCATGCTCACGTGCATGATCTTGTTCGTCCTCGGGATCGCGTCGCTCTACCTGCTGCTCGCCAACCGGGCCTACGACTTGCCGGCCCGAGCGAGCCTCCCGCCCCTGGACACACCCGCCGTCGACAGCTCGGCGATCCCGGCGCAGCAGGAGCTGGCCGACATCACCCACGACGAGCTGACGCCTACCCGGGTCTGATCCCGACGTCGGCGAACCGCGCGCTCAGCTCGGCCGTCGAAGTTCTTCGCGGGTAGCCATTGCATTGTGACAGTTCCACTGTCAGCATTCGGCTCATGACTGCCGTGGAGACCCCTGCCGCCGACTCGACCGACCGCCTCGCGGTCGCCAGCCTCTGTGAGGCGTTTCAGAACACCGTTTCCCGCCAAGCCGAGGACGTTGCCCTGCGCACACCGGGAGGCGAGCTCGAGATCACCTGGCGCACGTACGGCGACCGCGTCCGCCGGATTGCGGGTGGCCTCTCCGCTCTGGGGGTAGGCCGCGGTGACACCGTCGGCATCATGCTGCTCAACCGGCCCGAGTTCGCTCTCGTCGACACTGCGGCCCTCCACCTCGGTGCGACACCGTTCTCGATCTACAACACCTCCTCTCCTGAGCAGATCGCCTACTTGTTCGGAAACGCCGGCAACAAGGTCGTGATCACCCAGTCCGCCTTCGTCGAACAGATCAAGGCTGCTGGCACCGAGGTGCAGACGATCATCAGCGTCGACGGCGGCGACGGAACACTGTCGCTCGCAGATCTCGAGCGGCAGGAGCCGGCCGGGTTCGACTTCGAAGCCGCGTGGCGCGCCGTGTCACCAGGCGACGTACTGACTCTCATCTACACCTCGGGCACCACCGGCCCGCCCAAGGGCGTCGAGCTCACGCACGCGGGCATCCTGGCCCAGCTCCGGATGACCAACGCGGTCCTGCCTGTGCAACCCGGTGACCGCTCGACGTCGTACCTTCCCTCGGCACACATCGCCGACCGGTGGGCGTCGCACTACACGGGCATGGTGTTCGGCACCCAGATCACCTACGTGCCCGACCCGAAGGGTGTGGCTGCCACGCTCCCCGAGGTGAGACCGACGATCTGGGGAGCCGTCCCTCGCGTGTGGGAGAAGGTCAAGGCGGCACTCGAGGCCAACGGGGTCACCGATCCGGCGGCAATGCCCGAGGAGCAGCGCGCGGGCGTTCGTGCACTCATCGGTCTCGACCAGCTGCGCTGGGCCGTCTCCGGTGCCGCCCCCATCGCCCCGGAGGTCCTCGAGTACTTCGGCGCGCTGGGCATCACCATCTCGGAGCTCTGGGGTATGTCCGAGCTCTCCTGCTGTGCAACCGTCAACCCGCTCGACGACATCCGGGTCGGCACGGTGGGCAAGGCTCTTCCAGGCGTCGAGCTGAAGCTGGCCGACGACGGCGAGCTCCTCGTCCGGGCCGAGACCGTCATGCGCGGCTACCGCAACGCGCCTGACAAGACCGCCGAGGCCATCGACACCGAGGGATTCCTGCACACCGGCGACATCGCCACGATCGACGAAGACGGCTACGTCAGCATCGTCGACCGCAAGAAGGAGCTCATCATCAACGCGGCCGGCAAGAACATGTCGCCCGCCAACATCGAACAGACCGTCAAGGCCTCGAGCCCCCTGATCGGCCAGGCCATCTGCATCGGTGACCGGCGTCCGTACAACGTGGCTCTGATCGTGTTGGACCCGGACTTCTCAGCCGCCTACGCCGCCAAGGCAGGTCTGACCGACTCCTCGGCCAAGGCCCTGTCTCAGGATCCGACGGTGCGGGGGATCATCGCCCAAGGCGTCGAGGCGGCCAACGCCAAGCTGTCCCGCGTCGAGCAGATCAAGAAGTACGCCATCCTCCCTGTCGACTGGGAGCCCGGCGGGGACGAGCTCACCCCCACGATGAAGCTCAAGCGCAAGCCGATCGGCGAGAAGTACGCCGACGCGATCGAAGCTCTCTACGCCGAGGACTGACCGCACCGGCGGGCGGTCCCCTTGCACAACGCGAGGGGACCGCCTCGTCCGAGCTAGCCCAGCACGTCGATCACCGCTGACACCAGGGCCGCCGCCCCGAGCAGCGCCACGAGGACACGGATGATCCGAGCCTCCCGGGGTGTGCGCAGCAACCATGCGATCCCGACAAGACCCACTCCCGCTGCCGCGGATGCGCCGGCGCCGAGAGAGACCGCGAGCGCCACGGCCGGCATCCCGAAGAAGAGCACCAAGAGCCCGCCCACGAGGACGGCCACCTGGGACTCGCGCTCAGGCACCCCGCCGGTCGAAGGTGGCTCCGCCATCAGTAACCCCCGCTCACCGAGTAGCCGCCGCCCGCGTACATCCACTGCTTGATCCAAGGGTAGACGTGCTCGGGACACACGGATCCCCAGGGAGACGGGAAGCAGTGCTCGAACTCTCCCGTTCGCTGCCTGATCCACGGTGACGAGCAGCAGCTGCTGCTGGACCCGCTGACCAGCCCGACGTAGTCCCATCCCGGAAACGGGCTGGTGACATGCAGGTCGCTGTAGCGGTAGACAACCTTGCCCTGCTTCCAGCACCAGTCGCTCGTCTGCTTGAACGTCCACAGGGTGTTCCCCAACGCGTTCTTCCCCGTCAGCTTGCTGCCGATCGACCTGCACCCTCCGGCGGCCAGGACCTCAGCCTGCTGGGTGGCTGACAGCGAGTGCCAGGAGGCCATGTTTCGCGCTCCCGACTCCTCTGTGGTTGACCGTGTTGCGGTGACCGTGCTCGCCGCGTCGTACTGAGCCTGAGCATCGGCACTGGGCCCGTCAGCGACGGCCCTCCCCGGCAGCGCCAGCACCATGAGCCAGACGGCCACGATCGACAAGAACCTCATCCACGTCCCTTTCGTGTTGGTGTCGACCCCGAGGACGACGCTTCACGAAGGGACGGACGACAAGCCTGGAAGGACCACCGCAACCGTGGAACAACCCGCCTGGGGGCACGAAAGAGGATGTTCCGGCCCACCGGGTCACTGACGAAGGAGGGCCGAACCCACATCTATTGGGTTCGGCCCTCCACGATGCCCTGAGACATCACACTGTCGGGCTGACAGGATTTGAACCTGCGACCCCTTGACCCCCAGTCAAGTGCGCTACCAAGCTGCGCCACAGCCCGATGGCCTCCGAAAAGGCCGAGTGGAACCTTACCGCAGCCCCCGTCGCACGGTGGAATCGGCCTCAC
>DASSPN010000032.1:0-194541 GCA_035699605.1 Nocardioidaceae bacterium
TAGGGGGCGCGGCCGTAGAGCAGCAGGGGAGAGGGTAGTGACTCTCGGGTGTAAGGCACTGTTCGGCGAGCAGCGCGCGGCGGAGATTCAGGAACTGGTGGAGCGCAGCACCGGCGAGCCATGTCCGTGCTTCCAAGGACGACGGTGCCCTCTGCTCCCACTGGCCCAAGTGCCGCAGCAGCATCGAGTCACAGTGCTCGCCCTCGCCGCCAACGCGTGACCGGGTGCATTGGCACCTCGCCCTAGCGTCGGCAGGTGCCCAACCAGCCCAAGACGCCGAACCGGACGATTCGCGTGCCGGACGAGGTCTGGGAAGCCGCGCGGCGGGTTGCTGCGGACAAGGGCGAGACGATCACCGAGGTCATCGTGCGGGCGTTGAAGCGGTACGTGCGCGACCACCCGGCCGGGCGCTAGGACTCGAGCTCGCCCAGGATCGTCTGGGCGCCCTCGCTGAGCACCTCGCCGGCGACGATCTCGCCCGCGGCGCCACCCCGGGTCAGGAGGCGTTGCGCCTTCACCAGCTCCTCGACGGTGAGCGCGTTGTCGATGGTTCCGCCGTACACGTTGAGCGTGGTCTGGATGTCCTCGTGGCCGATGCGGCGCTGCATCTTCGCGATCGACACCCCTGCGCGGTCGAGGATCCCGACGTGGGTGTGCCGCAGGTAGTGGGGTCCCATGCCCTTGACCTTGGCGACCCCGGCGCCCTTCAGCGTGCGAGCGAACTCGGAGCGGAGCAGGTTGTTCGGGCGCCACATGCTGCCGCGCTTGTTCGTGAAGAGCAGGTCACCGGGCTTGAGACCCTCGAGGCGGCGGCGGACCATCCATGCGGCATCGGGGAGCAGGTTGATCCGGCGCACGCCGGCTTCTGACTTCGCGAGGCCC
Organism: Nocardioidaceae bacterium; assembly: GCA_035699605.1. GTDB lineage: Bacteria > Actinomycetota > Actinomycetes > Propionibacteriales > Nocardioidaceae > SSC3. The sequence continues at coordinate 883 of DASSPN010000032.1, forward strand.
TCGACGTAGATGGTGCGGTCGTTCGCGTCCCTGCGATGCACCCCGAGCACGGACACGTAGACGATCGGCACGGTCTCGCCCTCGTACTCGACGTCGCCGTAGTCGTCGACCGCGGCCGCGATCATCGCGGAGACCTCGCTGATCCGCCAGCCGGTCGACGCGATGAACAACAGGAGGTCCGCGGCGTCGGGCTCGTGCTCGGCGGCCCAGGTGCACATCGCGTCCCACTGGGCGAGGCTGAAGCCCTTCGGGGCTTTCTTCTTCTTGCTGGGCAGCTGCGTCTCGAGGCAGGGATTGTGCTCGACCAGACGGCGCGAGCGGGCAGACCCGAACTTGAACATGCCGCCGAGGATCATGTGCCGGTCACCGACGGTCTTCGGGTCGAGCTGGCCGCTAATCTTGTCGACCCACTCCTGGACGTCGAGCTCGTCGACCGTCTCGGCGGCCCTGTGCCCGAGCGGGCGCTGGATCCAGTTCACGTAGTCGCGGCGGTACTCCTTCAGGGTCCGCTCGGTGATCCCGGTCTTCGCCTTCCACGCGATCCAGCGCTCGAAGAGTTCGTCGACGGTGAGCCGTTCGGGGGCGTCGTCGGTCATCTGCTTGAGCGCCTTGTCGGGGCCGATCGTGTCGACGAGGGCGGCGAAGTCCTCGGCACCCCAGATCCCTTTCTGCGGGTTCCCCTTGCGGCCGGTGAACGTCTTCGAGGCCTGCTTGCCCCCATGTCGGTACAGCACTTGGAAGGTCGTTTCACCCGATGTTGAGACGCGTTCACGGATGCTCGCCATGTGCTCATCCTTACTCACGGATGTTGACGGGCTGTTGACGTCCGTTGAAACGAGAACGGCCCCTGACCACGTTTTGCGAGGTCAGGGGCCATTTTACACGCGGGTGAGTGACGGGACTTGAACCCGCGACCACCTGGACCACAACCAGGTGCTCTACCAGCTGAGCTACACCCACCAAGGCGACCCGCACCGGGCTTGCGCGTCGGGGACGGGTCGCGAGGGAAAAGTGTACCGGTAGTCAGGCAGTGCTCTGCGCAGGGTCGTCGCCCGCGCCTGGCGGCAGGACGCCGGTGATCGACCCCCCGTGCTCGAGCGCCAGCGCTCGGGCCGCGTCGGTGTCCGGGCCCGGCGGGGGCACGAAGATGGCCGCCCGGTAGTAGCGCAGCTCCTCGATGCTCTCCTGGATGTCGGCCAGGGCCCGGTGGTTGCCCGACTTCGCCGGAGACTGGAAGTAGGCACGGGGGAACCAGCGCCGCGAGAGTTCCTTGATCGAGGAGACGTCCACGTTGCGGTAGTGCAGGAAGGACTCGAGAGCCGGCATGTCCCTCGCCAGGAAGGACCGGTCTGTCGCGACCGTGTTGCCCGCCAGCGGTGGTCGGCTGCCGGTGGCGCAGTGCTGGCGGATGTAGCCGAGGACCTGCTCCTCCGCCTCCTGGAGCGTGACGCCGCTGTCCAGCAGGTCGAGCAGCCCCGAGGACACGTGCATGTTGCGCACGAAGTCGTCCATCTGGTCGAGGGCCTCGCGCGGGGGCTTCACCACGACGTCGACACCGTCGCCCAGGACGGTGAGCTCGAAGTCGGTGACCAGGGCGGCCACCTCGATCAGCGCATCCTTCTCGAGACTGAGCCCCGTCATCTCGCAGTCGATCCACACCAGACGGTCGTTCACGGGCAGCACATTACTTCCTTCAGGAATCTCAGGACTTTCGTCCGGTGGTTCGCTCGGATTGCTCCCTTAGCGTCGAGGTATGTCCTGGTTGGCCTTGGTTGCCCGCGCGACGCTCGGCGGCGTCTGGGTTGCGGCCGGTCTCCTCAAGCTTCCCGATCCCACCGAGAACGTCCGAGCAGTCCGCGCGTACCAGCTGCTGCCCGAGGCCCTGGTGCCGGTGATCGGTCACGGGTTGCCTGTGCTCGAGCTGGTCGTCGGGGTCTGCCTGCTGATGGGACTGGTGGTGCGGCCGATGGCCCTCCTCTCCGGGGTCATGCTCGTCGCGTTCATCGTCGGGATCTCCGCCGCGTGGGCGCGGGGGCTCTCGATCGAGTGCGGCTGCTTCGGCGGTGGCGGGGGCCCGTCCGTGGGCGCCAGCGACAAGTACCCCTGGGAGCTGGCTCGAGACGCCGGCCTCCTCCTTGCGTCCGGCCTCCTCGTGGTCCGCCCGCGGACACCGTTCGCCCTCGACGACCGACTCTTCCCGGCCCTGGAGCCGGCAGCAGAAAGGTGATCCCAGTGAGCTCGACCCGCACCAGTCGCGCCCAGCGCACCCAGGCAGCCCAGCGAGCAGCAGAGATCCGGCGCAGGGCGGAGGTCAAGGAGCAGCGTCGGCACAACGGGCTCGTCACGGGAGCAGTGCTCACGGTTCTCGCTCTGCTCGTCGGGCTGGGCTATGCCATCCAGAGCAGTCGAGACACCACCGGTCAGGTCGCCGACGTTCCTGCTGGAGTCGAGGGGACGTACGGCGTACCGCTCGGCGACGCCAAGGCGCCCGTGACGGTCACCATCTATGAAGACTTCCTCTGCCCGTTCTGCGGAGACCTCGAGGCCGCGCTGGCCTCGTGGCTCCCCGAGTACGTCGAGGACGGCACCGTTCGCGTGGTGTACCAGCCCCTCGCCTTCCTCGACCGGTACTCGCAGGGCACTGACTACTCCACGCGCACGGTCAGTGCCTACGGGGCGGTCCTGGACGTCGCGGGCCCCGACATCGCCTCGCGCTTCCACGACCTCCTGTTCGAGAACCAGCCCGCGGAGAACACCCCCGGGCTCTCGGACGACGAGCTCGTCTCGCTCGCGGTGAGGGCCGGTGCCGACGAGGACCTGATCCGCCCGCTCATCGAGGGCCGGGTCTTCGAGCAGTGGTCGGACAACGGGCGGGACGCAGCGTCGAAGGAGAGGGTGACCTCGACGCCGACGGTCGAGGTGAACGGTGAGCGCCTTCCGCCGATGGCCATCGACCAGCTCGTGGCCCGGATCCGGACGTCCGTGGAGGCCGTTGCGACTCCGTGATCCCCAGGTCACCTGTGGATTCTGTGGACAGTGCCTGGGGAAGAAATCACGAATTTCTGCGTGTCTCGCAGGACACGCCGTCGCGGCTGAAATAAGGCCCGGAGAGCTCTTGTGAGGGTGGTCACCCCCGACGTAGAAATTGCCTACGCCAACGGGGCAACCCGGAGGCGGGATCGGACGGCAGAGCAGATCCACCCGGAGGAGCGATCCACCGGGACAGCCGGTGACGAGGCTGAAGATCGAGGAAGCCGACCGTGAGGATCGGACGCGTCACAGCTGATCCAACATCGAGGCCCCGCAAACTCATACTTTGCGGGGCCTCACCCTTTGTACCCCGAAAGAGGCGTCGGATCTGTGACCGACTCCCCAACTCCGCGTGTCGCGTGGGTCACAGTCCGGGGACAGACTGGGCGTATGTCCTCTCCGCACGCCGCTTTCATCGCCGGTCTGCCCAAAGCCGAGCTGCACGTCCACCACGTCGGGTCGGCTTCTCCGAGGATCGTCTCGGAGTTGGCGGCACGGCACCCCGGCACCGTCCCGTCGGACCTGGACGAGCTCCGCGCGTTCTTCGGCTTCCGCGACTTCGCCCACTTCATCGAGGTCTACCTCGCCGTGGTCGGCCTGATCAGGGAGCCCGAAGACGTCCGACTGCTCACCTACGAGGTCGCGCGGGAGATGGCCGGTCAGAACATCCGGTACGCGGAGCTGACCTGCACGCCGTACACCTCGATGCAGGCCGGCGTCCCGATCGAGGGGTACGTCGAGGCCATCGAGGCGGCTCGGACGGAAGCCGAGCGAGACCTGGGCATCAGGCTGCGCTGGATCTTCGACATTCCCGGGGAGTCAGGAGTGCCGGCAGCCGATGCGACGCTCGAGGCGGCGATCAAGCACGGGCCGGAGGTGCTCGTCGGCTTCGGTCTGGGTGGTCCTGAGGTCGGGGTCGCCCGGGCGCAGTTCCGACCTCACTTCGACGCGGCCCGGGCGCACGGTCTGCACAGCGTCCCGCACGCCGGGGAGACCACGGGTCCCGAGACCGTCTGGGACGCCCTGCGCGAGCTCGGCGCCGAGCGCATCGGCCACGGGACGTCGTCGGCGCAGGATCCCGAGCTGCTCGCGTACCTGGCGGAGCACCGCATCCCGCTCGAGGTGTGCCCCACGTCGAACGTCGCGACCCGAGCGGTGGCTTCTCTGGACGATCATCCGATCGTGGCGTTCGAGGAGGCCGGCGTGCTCATCACCGTCAACTCGGATGACCCCCCGATGTTCGGTACGACGCTCAATCGCGAGTACGAAGTGTCCGCCGAGCTGCTGGGACTCGACGAAGCCGGCATCGCCCAGCTCGCGCGCAACGCCGTCGAGGCGTCGTTCCTCGACTCAGGCGGCAAGGCAGCCCTGGTGGCGGAGATCGACTCCTATCTGACCTCTGCCGGCTCGGGTGCAGGCTCGGGCTCCTGAGCCTCGGCGCGCTGCTGCGGCATCCGCGCGTTCGTCACGGCCGCTTTGCGAGGCCGGCGAGCCTGTCGACGTACGACCCAGAGAAGCGGCCCGGCGATGACCAGGGCGGCTGCCACGGGCACCAGCCCTCCGGCGACCAGACCGGGGTAACCGGTCCGGAGCATCCCGGCATACGCAGTCGGACCCGCAGCAGCCGCTCCCGCGGCGAAGACGCCGAGGAGCAGGACGTGTGCCCGGCGTCGACGCCAGAGGAGCGGGGCGGCGACGGCAAGCACGGCCACCGGCCACAGGGGCGTGAGCAGGAGGGTGCGCTTGCTGACGCCGTACAGCCGAGCCCAGTGCAGGCTGCCCACCACGGCGCCGTCGTCCTGAAGCAGGGCCACCGGCTCGTCGTTCCAGAACAGCACGTGGAGCTCGCCGGAGGAATCCGGCCGCTCGCTGGTAGGGAACGTGAGGTCGACCTTCGTGGTTGCGCCGGTGCTCAGGGTCCAGGTCGAGGAGTCTGCTGCGGTGAGCTCCGCTGCGCGGGGCTCGAGGCAGTCCTGACCGCCGGACTCGCAGACGGGAGCATCCGGCATCGCGCGGCCCTCGTCGAGCAGGGAAGGGACGGTGAGCAGGAGCGCGACCGGCGCGATGACGCCGATCGCCGTGAACGCCACCAGCTCGCGAGCACCGAGCAGCGCTAGTGCTGCGGTCGAGCGCAGCGCGCTCACGCGGCTGGCATGTTTCCCGCTCATCTCCACCCTTCCCGGCGCCCGGGCTCAGGCTAGGGGAGCAGGATCGCCAAACGTGGGATTTCCGCGCCGTACGTGAACCGGTGTCAGGTGTGGCGCTCGCGGCGGCCCTGTGAGCGTCGTCGAATCTGCGGCAGCGCTACCCAGGCGGAGGCGACGAAGGGGATCGCCATCCCCAGGACGAGGCCGGGGATCGACGTCAGCATCCACGCCAACCAGCCGAGCAGGCAGCCACCGACCACTCCCGCGTACAGCACCGCCTCGGGCGACGTAAAGATGTCACGTCTCCACCGGGAGCAGCCACCAGCGCCCGACGAGGACGAACAGGAGGAGGAAGGGGAGCAGCACGAAGATGCGCGGCTCGACCGTGTAGCCGTGCCAGAACACGACCCGGCCGGTCTCGCCGGCTTCCAGTTCCGTGCCGAACTCCGGGAAGGGAAGCTTCACCGTGCGGGGGCCGATGACGTTGCGACCGCCTGTGTCCGGGCGAGGCCGCTCGAGCTCGAACAACCACGGGTCGTGCAGGCAGCCCTTGCGACAGTGGTCGTGCTCGACGGCTTCGGCCGGGACCTCCTCGAGGCAGTCGTCGCCGAGGTCGTCGGTGCTGCACACCGCAGCGGTGCGCATCGCCGCACCTGAGTCGAGCGCCTGGGGCAAGGACGTCACGAGCATGAGGGGCAGAGCGACGACCAGGACGAGCAGGCCCAGCTTCGCCCGCCAGTCGTCGAACGGCGCGAAGAAGTCGACCTCGTCCGGCTCCGCCTCACGTTTCCCCCGCACGCGCCCCCGGCAGGACTCGAACCTGCGACCCAGTCATTAGAAGTGACTCGCTCTATCCAGCTGAGCTACGGAGGCCTGGGCGCCCAGGGTAGTGGCTCAGGCTCTGAGCGACCCCATCCACTCCTCGACGCTCGCGGCGTCACGCGGGAGCGCCCCTGACAGGTTGCGCACCCCGTCGGCAGTGACGAGTACGTCGTCCTCGATGCGGATGCCGATGCCGCGCATCTCCTCCGGGACGAGCAGGTCGTCCTCCTGGAAGTACAGTCCGGGCTCGACCGTCAGCACCATCCCCGCCTCGAGCTCGGCCGGGCCAAACGTCTCACGGGCAGCCTTGCCGCAGTCGTGCACGTCCATGCCGAGCATGTGGCTGGTCGAGTGAAGGGTCCACCGGGCGTAGACCTTGCTGTCGGGTGACAGTGCCTCGTCGACGGAGACGGGCAGCAGGCCGAGACCGTCGAGACCCTCCACGAGGACACGCATGGCGGCCTGGTGCGGGTCGATGAACTTCGCACCTGGGCGCACGGCGGCGATGCCGGCGGACTGTGCGTCGTACACCAGCGTGTGGAGGTCGCGCTGCAGCGGGGTGAACGTGCCGTCGACGGGGATGGTGCGGGTCACGTCGGCGGTGTAGAGGTTCACGCCCTCCGCACCCATGTCGAGCAGGAGCAGCTCGCCCGGTGTGACCGGGCCGTCGTTGTCGATCCAGTGCAGAGTGGTCGCGTGGCGACCGCTGCCGACGATCGAGTCGTAGCCGATCCAGTTGCCCATCGCTCGGGCCCGTCGGAAGAAGGTGCCCTCGATCCAGCGCTCGCCATAGCGCAGGACGTTGTCCCACTCGCGAACCGAGTCCTCGAAGCCGAGGATCGTGATGTCGACGGCTTCCTGTAGCTGTTCCACCTCCCACTCGTCCTTGAGCAGGCGGAGCTCCGAGACAACGCGGGCGAACTCCTCGTCACGACCCTCGTCGGCCTGAACGGCCGAGTCGACTCGCGAGTCGACGCCGCGCAGCACGCGGGTCTTGCCCGACCCGGCGAGGGTCGACGGCAGCTCGTCGAGGTGGCGCACGGTGACGCCCAACGAGGCAGACAGCTCCCCCAGAGAGGGCCGACGTCCCGCCCACAGCTCGCCGTACTGACGATCACGGAAGAACTCGTCGGTGTCCCGATCGGACCGCGGACGCGCGTAGAGCACCGGCTCGCCGTCGTCGATCACGAGTACGGCGTCGCTGGTCTGGTTGCCGCAGAGGTAGGTGTGAGCGGTCTCGGCCCGGAAGCGGTAGTCGGTGTCGGCCGCGCGCACCTTGAAGCCACCGGCCGGGATCACCAGGCGCTCGCCAGGGAAGAGCGACGCCAGCCGCTCGCGACGCGCCGCCGCCCACGGCGTGATCGGGTGCGGGGGCAGGTCGAGCTCGCGCTGCCCCCAGCCCTCGCGCATGAAGGCGGCGTACGCCTCGGGCACGGCCTGGTCGTGCGACTCGGTCCTGGGAACGGTCTCCGGCGGTGCACCCGCGCCATTGCGGGTCGTGTCATCACTCACACGCTCACCATACGTCGGGGAGACACCCCCCTGAGAAACCGACAAACCACACCGGGCCGATACCCTTTACCCATGCACGCGACGGAGGGAGCAGCTCCGGGGCAGGTGGTTCCGCCTGCCCTGCTGGTTCGTCCGCGCCACCGCGAGAACGTCCTCTTCACCCTCATCGTCTCGGTCGCCCTGTTCCTGGGCGCCTGCGTCATGGCGCTGGTGCTCCTCGCCGCCGACGCGCCGAACGCGATCGTGGTCGGGGTCGTGCTCGCCTCCCTGCCCGTGGGGCCCCTCGTGGCCTGCTACCTCTGGCTCGACCGCTACGAGCCGGAGCCGATGCGCTTGCTGGTGCTGGCCTTCGGCTGGGGGGCGCTGGTCGCGACCGGTGCCGCGCTCGTCCTGCAGAGCGTCGACCAGTACTTCGCGGGCACCTCGGAAGACATGTCGGCCACGATCGTCGCGCCGCTCACGGAGGAGCTGACCAAGGGGCTCTTCGTCGTACTGCTGCTGTGGTTCCGCCGACACGAGCTCGACGGCATCCTGGACGGCCTCGTGTACGCCGGCCTCGTCGGCGTGGGCTTCGCCTTCACCGAGAACATCCTGTACCTCGCCACGGCGTACGTCGGCAACGAGGGGCCGGGCGGGCTCGGTGCGGCCACGGCGCTCTTCGTGCTGCGGGGGATCTTCAGCCCGTTCGCCCATCCGCTGTTCACGTCGGCGATCGGCATCGGCGTGGGCATCGCGGTCACCACCCGTCGTCCCGCCCTCCGGCTCGTCGCTCCCGTCGTCGGTTACGTCGTCGCCGTGGTCCTGCACGCCGCCTGGAACGCCTCGGCCTTCTTCCAGGGAGGGGAGCTCTTCTTCCTCACCTATGTCGTCGCCATGGTTCCGGCCTTCCTCGTCTTCGTCGCCTTTGCAGCGTGGGCCAGGCGGCAGGAGGGTGCGCTCCTGACTCGCTCGCTGACCGACGCCGCGCACCGGGGCTACCTCGGCCACGGAGAGGTGCCCTGGCTCGTCCGGCTCCCCGCGCGTCGAGTGGCTCGCCAGCACGCGCGGCTCGTCGGCGGGGTGCTGGGGGAGCGGACCATGCGCGCCTACCAGCAGGAGGCGATCGAACTGGCCTTCCTGCACCACCGCTTCCTGCGAGGCGTCGCGCCGCGCGACGCCGGAGCTCGCGGCAACGCCATGGTCCAGCGCCTCGCCGGCCTCCGTCCCTATGTCCTCTTTCCCCAGCCGAGTCCCGGCACGTTTCCCCGGAGTGGCACATGACCCCGAGCCAGCCCACTCCGCCGTCGACGCTGGAGATGATCAACGGCCTCGTGCGGCTCCGTGAGGACCTCCTCGGAGCCACGCTGCCGCTCGACCTCCCGCGCGTGGACGAGCACCGCACCGCGCGCAAGGAGATGATCGACCAGATCGAGGACTACGTCCTCCCCCGCCTGATGTCGATCGAGGCCCCCTTGCTCACCGTGGTCGGCGGCTCGACGGGAGCGGGCAAGTCCACGCTCGTGAACTCCCTCGTCGGGCGGCGCGTCACGGAGCCAGGCGTGCTGCGCCCGACTACTCGGTCGCCGGTGCTGGTGCACAACCCGGCCGACGCCTCGTGGTTCGAGCAGGACCGGATCCTGCCGGACCTCGCCCGGACGACGGCAGCCAGCCACGACACCGGCGCCCTCCAGCTCGTCGCCGCCGACTCGGTCCCCCAAGGGTTGGCCATCCTCGACGCCCCCGACGTGGACTCCGTGGAGGAGGCGAACCGCACCCTCGCCGCTCAGCTCCTCGGGGCGGCTGACCTGTGGCTCTTCGTCACGTCCGCCGCGAGGTACGCCGACCAGGTCCCCTGGGACTACCTGCGCGCCGCAGCGGAGCGCAGCACGGCGGTCGCGATCGTCCTCGACCGGACGGCACCTGCCGCGGTCCAGGAGGTGAGCACCCATCTCGCCAAGATGCTCACGACACGCGGCCTCAAGGACTCGCCGCTCTTCACGGTGACGGAGGGCGAGGTCGACGACGACGGCCTCCTTCCGGCGTCGCACGTCGCCGAGATCAGGGCCTGGCTCGACTCCCTCGCCGCCGACGCCCAAGCCCGGTCGGCCGTGGTGAAGCGAACGCTCGACGGAGCGGTCCGCGAGATCGCGAAGCGCAGCTACACCGTCTCCGAGGCCGCGGCCGAGCAGGTGGCCATGGTGCAGCGGCTGCGCTCCGACGTCGACAAGGCGTACGACGAAGCGCTGGCCAAGGTCGACGAGGCCTCCGCCGACGGCACGCTCCTGCGGGGAGAGGTGCTGGCACGCTGGCAGGAGTTCGTCGGCACCGGCGAGCTGCTCAAGGGGGTCGAGAGCAAGGTCGGCTGGGTCCGCGACCGGGTCGTCGGCTGGGCAAAGGGCAAGCCGCAGCAGGTCGAGCGCATGACGCAGGCCGTCGAGTCAGGGCTCGAGAGCCTGATCACCGAGCACGCAGAGAACGCCGCCGAGCGAGCGACGGAGTCGTGGCAGTCGGTGGAGGCCGGGCGGAACCTGCTCGAGGACTCCGGACGTGAGCTGCACCGCGCGTCCCGTGACCTCCGGTCTCGCGCGGAGACTGCCGTGCGCGACTGGCAGCACGGCGTCCTCGACCTGGTGCGCCTGGAAGGTCAGGACAAGCGGAAGTCGGCCCGCTTCCTCGCCCTGGGTGTCAACGGTCTGGGTCTGGCCCTCGTGGTCGTGGTCTTCTCGAGCACCGGCGGGGTGACGGGCGCCGAGGCCGGCATCGCCGGTGGGAGCGCCGTACTCGGTCAGCGACTGCTCGAAGCGGTCTTCGGTGACCAGGCGGTGCGTAGGCTCGCAGAGACCGCCCGCAAGGACCTGCGGCGTCGGGTGGCGGCGCTCTACGCCGTCGAGCGGGCGCGGTTCCACGACACGCTCGAGGCGTTGGGAATCGACAGCACCGGAGCACAGCGGCTGCGTGAGGCGTCGCGGAACATGGACGACCTGCGCTTCGCGGCGCAGGTGGCGGAGGAATTCGAGTCATGAGCGCAGTGGTCGACGGGGCGAAGAAGCTCCTCGGCAAGGGCGATACCGGCGTCGCCGCGCGGGTCGAGGGCCTCCAGGAGGCCGTCGAGGCCGCGCGCGGCCGGCTGCCCGACCCGTTGGTCGAGCAGGCGCACACCGTCGCCTCGCGGGCCGCGACCCGCCTCCGTCTCTCGGGCGAGCACACCGTCGTCGCCCTGGCCGGAGCCACGGGCTCGGGCAAGTCCTCGACGTTCAACGCATTGACAGGCATGGAGTTCGCGGCCGTCGGCGTACGACGGCCCACGACGTCGTGGACGATGTCGTGTGTCTGGGGCGAGGACAAGGCGGGCGACCTCCTCGACTGGATCGGGGTGCCCCCGCGTCACCGCGTGTCCCACGACTCGATGCTCGACGTCCAGGTCCTCGACCGGAACCTCGAGGGGCTCGTCCTGCTCGACCTACCGGACCACGACTCGACCGAGAAGTCCCACCACGTCGAGATGCAGCGGCTCGTCGAGCTCGGCGACCTCATCGTCTGGGTGCTCGACCCGCAGAAGTACGCCGACGCAGCGATCCACGACCGGTTCCTCATGCCGTTGGCCTCGCACAAGGACGTCATGCTCGTGGTGCTGAACCACATCGACGAGGTGCCCGAGAACCGCCGAGAGGCGCTGCTCGAAGATCTCCGCCGCCTGCTGCGGCAGGACGGCCTCCACGACGTTCCGTTGCTGACGACCTCGGCGAAGTACGGCGACGGCATCCCCGAGCTCAAGGAGATGATCGCGAAGCGGGTCACCGCCAAGCAGGCGACGCTCACCCGCCTGCTCGCCGACGTGACCACCGTCGCAGCAACGCTCTCCGAGGCCAACGGTGTCTCCAAGCCTGGCGACGTCGCCAGGCACAGCAAGGCCGAGCTGGTCGAGGCGTTCGCGGATGCTGCCGGTGTCCCGACCGTGGTCGATGCCGTGGAGAAGTCGACCCGGCGACGCGCGGCCAAGGCGACGGGTTGGCCGCTGATCAGCTGGCTGGGTCGTTTCCGGTCAGACCCGTTGAAGCGGCTGCACCTCGATCTCGGGCCGGAGGCGCGCACCCTCACGGCGGCGGCCCGCACCTCCCTGCCCGAGGCGACGCCCGTGCAGCGTGCGCGCGTGGACACGGCGGTCCGCTCGGTCGCGGACAACGTGGCCGCCGAGCTGTCGCCGCCCTGGGCCGAGGCTGTACGTCGTGCCTCGACCTCACGACTCGAGCTGCTGAACGACGCCTTGGACAAGGCCGTGGGCAGCACGGACCTGGGAGTCCACCGGACCCCGCTGTGGTGGCGGCTGGTGCGCTTCTTCCAGGTCGTGGTCTTCCTGGCAGCTGTCGTCGGCGCAGGCTGGCTCACGGCTCTCGCGGCGTCGGAGTACCTCCAGTTCGATCTGCCGGACGCACCCGAGATCGGCGGCCTGGCGGTCCCGACCTTCCTCCTGCTCGCGGGAGTCGCCGTCGGTGTGCTCGTCGGCATGGGCTGTCGCTTCCTCGTGGGCCTGGCTGCCCGCAGCAAGGCGCGGACCGCCGACCAGCGGCTGCGTGCCGCCATCGCCGACGTCACCGAGGATCTGGTGATCGGCCCGATCGAGGCGGAGATCGACGCCTACCGTCGCACCCGGCACGGGCTGAACAAGGCGCTCGTGAACTGAGCCGCTCGCGGCCCTGCTCCACCCCCAGGCACACCTCTCCACCGGGGCGGTGACGGGTCTGAGCCTCGACCGCCCAGCCGCCGGAGGCTTTCCTCACCAATCCCGAACCGAGGAGAGACCAATGACGGACACGCTCGTGACCCTGCACGGCTGGGTGGGTGGGGACGTGGAGTTCCGCACTCCGAAAGACACCAGCATCGCGACCTTTCGAGTCGCCTGCACGCCGCGCGTGAAGAAGGACGGTCGCTGGGAGGACGGCGAGACCGCGTGGTACTCCGTGACCGCGTGGCGTGCGCTGGCCGAGAACGTCCGGGACTCCGTGCACAAGGGAGAGGCTGTCATCGTGCACGGCCGGCTGCGCTCCCGGTCGTGGTCGCGAGGTGAGGGCGAGCCGCCCGCCACCATGCTCGAGGTCGAGGCGGTGCTGGTGGGACACGACCTGACCCGCGGCACGAGTGCCTTCCTCAAGAAGCAGCGTTCCGGACCGGTGGAGACCGACGTAGACGCCGAGGTCACCGAGATGCTGGCGGCGGGCTTCGGGGACGAGCCGCAGCTCGACGGCTGGGGCAACCCCAAGCCGCCGGCGGCGGAGCCGGCTGCCTGATGCGGACCGGGTCGGCCGCCCGGCCGCGGGCACCGTAGGCTTTCCGCATCATGGCTGAGTACGTCTTCACGCTGCGCAATGTCCGCAAGGCCCACGGTGACAAGGTCGTTCTCGACAACGTCACCCTGTCTTTCCTCCACGGGGCCAAGATCGGTGTCGTCGGACCCAACGGCACGGGCAAGTCATCGCTGCTCAAGATCATGGCCGGCCTGGACAAGCCGTCCAACGGTGACGCCCTCCTCGACCCCGAGGCCACCGTCGGCATGCTCCAGCAGGAGCCCCCGCTGACGGAAGGCAAGACGGTTCTGGAGAACGTCGAGGAGGCCGTCCACGAGATCAAGGCCAAGCTGGACCGCTACAACGAGATCTCCGAGGCCATGGCCGACCCCGACGCCGACTTCGACAAGCTCCTGGCGGAGATGGGCGACCTGCAGACCGACCTCGACCATGCCAACGCGTGGGACCTCGACAGCAGACTCGACCAGGCGATGGACGCACTACGCTGCCCAGACCCCGACCTGCTCGTAGACAACCTGTCCGGTGGCGAGCGACGTCGGGTCGCGCTGTGCAAGCTGCTCCTCCAGCAGCCGGACCTGCTCCTGCTCGACGAGCCCACGAACCACCTCGATGCCGAGTCCGTGCAATGGCTCGAGAGCCACCTCGCGTCGTACCCGGGCGCCGTCCTGGCGGTGACCCACGACCGGTACTTCCTCGACAACGTCGCCTCCTGGATCCTCGAGCTCGACCGGGGCAAGACCCACCCCTACGAGGGCAACTACTCGACCTACCTCGAGACCAAGAAGGAGCGCCTCAAGATCGAGGGCGCCAAGGACGCCAAGCGCGCCAAGATGCTCGAGAAGGAGCTGGAGTGGGTTCGCTCCAACCCGAAAGCACGTCAGGCGAAGAGCAAGGCACGTCTGTCCCGCTACGAGGAGCTCGCGGCCGAGGCCGACCGGATGCGCAAGATCGACACCTCGGAGATCAACATCCCGGCCGGTCCTCGCCTCGGTGACGTCGTGCTCGAGGCGAAGGGGCTGACCAAGGGCTTCGAGGGCCGGACCCTCATGCACGACCTCTCCTTCTCTCTCCCCAAGGCCGGCATCGTCGGTGTCATCGGCCCGAACGGCGTCGGCAAGACGACGCTCTTCCGGATGATCACGGGATCCGAGCAGCCCGACGCCGGCGAGCTCACCATCGGTCAGACGGTCAAGCTCTCCTACGTCGACCAGAGCCGCGGCGGCATCGACCCCAACAAGAACGTCTGGGAGGTCGTCTCCGACGGGCTCGACTTCATCAAGGTCGCGAACTTCGAGATGAACTCTCGTGCGTACGTCGCGTCGTTCGGCTTCAAGGGCCCGGACCAGCAGAAGAAGGCAGGTGTCCTCTCGGGCGGTGAGCGAAACCGGCTGAACCTCGCCCTGACGCTCAAGATGGGCGGCAACCTGCTGCTCCTCGACGAGCCGACGAACGACCTCGACGTCGAGACCCTCTCGTCTCTCGAGGACGCGCTGCTCGACTTCCCCGGGTGTGCCGTCGTCACCTCGCACGACCGCTGGTTCCTCGACCGCATCGCGACCCACATCCTGGCGTGGGAGGGCGACGACGAGGACCCGGCGAAGTGGTTCTGGTTCGAGGGCAACTTCGCGGCGTACGAGGAGAACAAGGTCGAGCGCCTCGGCATCGAGGCGGCACGCCCGCACCGCGTCACGCACCGCAAGCTGACGAGGTAACCTCCGCTATCCGCGGATGTCGCCCACCGCGGCGTTCGAGTCGGTGGTGAGCGCATCTGCGACGGCGCCGAAGACGCGGCCCACAGCCTCGAAGTCCGCCGGCGCGGCGAGCTCCACGAGGCACTCACGCACCCCGGTCACGTGCGTGGGCGCGGCCGCGGCCAAGGTCTTCTCGCCCAGGTCGGTGAGCACTGCCTCGACTCCGCGCCCGTCGTCGAGGCAGTCGTCCCTCTCCACGAGGCCCGCCTTCTCCATGCGCGCGACGGTGTGGGTGACGCGGCTGCGCGAGTGGCAGAGTGCGTGCGCGAGAACAGCCATCCGGAGTCGGCCGCGCGGTGCCTCGGACAGACGGACGAGGATCTCGTACTCGACGAGCGAGATTCCGTGAGCGTCACGAAGATCCCGGTCGAGACGATCCATCAGCAGCGTGCTGCCGACCAGGAACGAGCGCCATGACTGCTGTTGCGCGTGGTCGAGCCACGTGAACTCCCCGAGAGCCATGGAAAAAGCGTAGGGGCCGGACACCCGCCCGGCCCCCACAACTCACCAGATCAGCTCATTCGCTCCAGGACGAGCGCCATGCCCTGCCCACCGCCGACGCACATCGTGATGAGGCCGGTCGACTTGTCGTGGGTCTGCAGCGAGTTGATCATCGTCGCCTGCAGGCGCGCGCCGGTCATGCCGAACGGGTGACCGACGGCGATGGCGCCGCCATTGACGTTGAGCCGGTCGATGTCGATGCCGAGGTCCTGGTAGGACGGAACGACCTGAGCGGCGAACGCCTCGTTGATCTCGACCAGGTCGATGTCATCGATGCTCATGTTCGCGCGAGCAAGGGCCTGCTTCGACGCCTCGACGGGGCCGAGGCCCATGATCTCGGGGGAGAGGCCGGTGACTCCCGTGGAGACGATGCGGGCCAGCGGGGTGAGCCCGAGGTCCTTGGCCTTGGTGTCGGACATGATCACGACCGCGGCGGCGCCGTCGTTCAGGGGGCAGCAGTTGCCGGCGGTGACCACCCCGTCGGGACGGAACACCGGCTGCAGCTGCGAGATCGCCTCGTAGGTGACGCCGGCGCGCGGGCCGTCGTCGGTGCTGGCGACCGAGCCGTCGGGCAGCGTGACGGGAGTGATCTCCTTGGCCCAGAAGCCGTCGGCGATCGCCTTCTCCGCGAGGTTCTGGCTGCGTACGCCGAACTCGTCGAGCTCCTCGCGCTTGAGACCGCGGAGCTTCGCGACGTTCTCGGCGGTGAAACCCATGCCGATGTACGCGTCCGGGAGGGCGCCGTCCTCGCGCGGGTCGTGCCAGCCGGCACCCTCCTCGGCGGTCTGCTTGGTCCGCGCCTGCGCCTCCTCGAACACGGGGTTCTTCGTGTCAGGGAGGTGGTCGGACGTGCCCTTCACGAAGCGCGACACGGTCTCGACACCAGCCGAGATGAAGGCGTCGCCCTCACCGGCCTTGATGGCGTGGAAAGCCATCCGCGTGGTCTGCACCGACGAGGAGCAGTACCGGGTGATCGTGGCGCCCGGAAGGTGGTCCATCCCCATCAGCACGGACACGATGCGGGCCATGTTGAAGCCCATCTCGCCACCGGGAAGGCCGCAGCCCAGGTAGAGGTCGTCGATCTCCTTCGGGTCCAGACCGGGGACCTTGGCGAGTGCTGCCTGGATCATCTGGGCCGCGAGGTCGTCGGGACGCATGTCCTTCAGTGACCCCTTGTTGGCCCGCCCGATGGGGGAACGAGCAGTGGAAACGATGACGGCCTCGGGCATGGGAACTCCGCTCTGGACGAGTCCTGACGGACTGCGCTGTGACAAGTGCAACGCTCAGACTATGCCCCCGGCTTGAGAGCATGTTCTGGTGGCCCGACACCTTTACCTGTGCCCGCTGCGCTGGTCCGACATGGACTCGCTCCGGCACATCAACAACGTCCAGTACGTCCGCTACCTCGAGGACGCGCGTGTCGACTGGTTGTTCAACCGCGGGGAGTTCGAGCGGGGCGAGGACGAGGGCTTCCTGGTCGTCCGCAACGAGATCAACTACCGGCGCCAGCTGCACTACCGCCACGCCCCGCTTCCCGTGGAGATCTGGGTGAGCCGGTTGGGCCACGGCTCGATCGAGGTCAGCTACGAGCTCGTCGACACGGACGAGGAAGGCACCCGCACGGTGTACGCGGATGCCAAGAGCGTCCTCGCGACGGTCGACATGACCTCGGGGAGGCCGAAGCGGGTCTCTGCGGAGTTCCGTGCGTTCCTCGAGAAGTTCCTCGACGAGCCCGACGGCGACGTGTGATCAGCTCTCGAGCGTGTTGATCATGAACTGGGCGGCGTGCTCGACGTACGCCCAGAACTGAGCGTCCTGTTCAGGTGCCAGCCCGGCCTCGTCGAGTCCCTCGCGGAAGTGCCGTAGCCAGTGGTCGCGGGCGGTGGACGTCACCGCGAAGGGGGCGTGTCGCATCCGCAGCCGAGGGTGACCGCGGTTCTCGGAGTACGTCGTGGGGCCGCCCCAGTACTGCGCCAGGAAGAGCGTGAGCCGCTCGGCGGCGGAGCCGTCGGCCAGGTCGTCCGGCGGGTACATCGGCCGCAGCAGAGGGTCCTCGGCAACGCCGGCGTAGAACCGGTCGACGATCGTCTTGATGGTGGCCATGCCACCGATCTCGTCGTAGAAGGTCTGCGCGGGTGCCTCGCTCACCCCGCCATTGTGCCAACCACTAGGTTGGGCCCAGGACCACCCACCGACTTGAAGGAGACGACATGGCAGCGATCCGCACCGCGACGGCCCACTGGGAGGGCTCCCTCTTCGAGGGCTCGGGCTCGGTGAACCTCGACTCGTCCGGCCTGGGAACGTTCGACGTCAGCTGGCCGGCGCGCACCGAGGAGCCGGGCGGCAAGACCTCGCCCGAGGAGCTCATCGCAGCGGCTCACTCGTCGTGCTTCTGCATGGCGTTCTCGAACGGCCTGGCCAAGGCAGGCACGCCGCCCCAGTCGCTGGACGTGAAGGCCGACGTGACGTTCGTGCCCGGCACCGGCATCACCACGAGCCACCTCACCGTCGTGGCCTCGGTCGAGGGGATCAGCGAGGAGGACTTCCAGGCCGCGGCCGCAGCCGCCAAGGAAGGCTGCCCGGTCAGCAAGGCGCTCGCCGGCGTCGAGATCACCATCGACGCCAAGCTGGCGTAGTCGGCCGCAGGGCGAGAGCCAGCTACTGCTGGCTCTCGTTGCCGACCTTGAGGACCTCGCCGTTGCGGACGTACCAGACGGTCCCGTCCTCGGCCCTGATCCGCGTCACCCGAAGGGTGAGTGCCTCCACCACCCCGGTGACCTCGTTCATCGTCACCCGGTCGCCGACGCCGATCTGATCCTCGAGGAACATGAAGATGCCCGAGAGGAAGTCCTTCACGAGGCTCTGCGCACCGAACCCGAGGGCGAGGCCGATGATGCCCGCTCCGGCGATGAGCGGCCCGATGTTGTAACCCAGCTCACCGACCACCATGATCGCCACCACCGAGAACACGACAAACGACGCGATGCTCTTCAGGACGCTCGAGAGCGTCTGAGCGCGCTGCCGCCGCCGGAGCGCCGCGGCCTGGGTGGCCGGAGTCTGGTCCTTGGTGCGGGAGAGCTTCCCGTTGACCAGCGCCTCGGGAAGCATCCCCACCTCGGCGCGCCTGGCCAGCTGGTCGACGAGCTTGTGCAGCAGCCACCGTGCGACGAAGCCCACGACGAGCAGCCCGGCCACGGCGAGCGGCTTGGCGATGAGCCAGTTGGCGGCGCCGGCGAGCCAGTGGTTCCCGGTGGCGTCGAAGACGTACTCGCAGAGCTGGTCACCGTCCCGGCAGGCGTCCGTGAGGGAGATCATCCCCGCAGGCTACGAGACCGGCTCGCCTGAACCCAAAGGGATCGCTAGCCTTTTGAGCGTGACAAACGACATGCTGCCGACCGCCGTCCGCCGTGCTGCGCGTGCTCTGGCTCTGGTGCCCGGAGTTCTGGTCCTCGTGACCGCCGGTCCCGCCCTCGCCGAGCGTCCGGGGAGTGACGCGTGGCCGACTCCGGACAACGACTCCACGCTGCAGACGCTGCTCGTCCTCGGGGGGATTCCCTTCCTTCTCTTCGTGGGCATCTGGGTCCTGGCGGCGCTGCCGTCGATGCTCAAGGGCCAGAAGTACGACGCAGCAGTCGCCTTCCGCGACAACCCCGAGTGGTTCGGTGGCCCGCGCCGCGGCGTCGACGCCGCCCCCGACGACGCGAGCGAGCCCCAGGGCCGAGGCGGCACCAGTGCCCAGTGGTAAAGGGTTCACGGCGGTCGAGCGTCAGCAGATCGACAAGGCGATCCGTGACGCGGAGCTGATCTGCCGCTTCGAGTTCTCCTTGTACGTCGGTCCGACCGACCGCGACGCGCGGGAGTACGCCAAGCTGCTGCACGCCGCACTCGTGGCCCCCAAGAAGTCCGTCATGGTCGTGGTCGACCCGGCGGCTCGGTCGCTCGGCATCGTGACAGGCGCTGAGGCGCGCGCGGAGCTGACGGACCAGGAGGTCGAGCTCGCCGTGGCGCAGATGCAGGCTGCGTTCGCCGAAGGTGACCTGGTCGGCGGCATCACCCGCGGCATCCTGACCATGGCCGAGCACGCCAGGAAGCCCGACACGCTGCACTCGCACTGACCTGACGAAAAACGCTGGGTCCGGCCCGGTGCCCGACCTAGGGTTGCCGGGTGAGCAACCCCTTCTTCGAGGCCAGCACCCTTCCGCACGAGCTGCCGCCCTTCGCGCAGATCAGTGACGACGACTTCGCGCCCGCGTTCGACCGCGGGATGGCCGACCAGCTGGCCGAGATCGCGGCCATCACGGCCAACCCGGAACCGGCGACGTTCGCGAACACCCTGGTGCCGCTCGAGCGCAGCGGCGCCATCCTCGACCGGGCGCTCAAGACCTTCTACACCTTCGTCTCCGCTGACTCGAACGACCGGATCGACGCCCTCCAGAAGGAGTACGCCGCGCGCTTCGCCGCGCACAACGACGCCATCTTCCTCGACCCGGAGCTCTACTCCCGCATCAGCATGGTGCTCGTGTCGGGAGAGAAGTTGGCTCCGGAGGACCGCTACCTCGTGGAGCGGTACCACACCCAGTTCAGGCTGGCAGGTGCCGGCCTCGACGACGACGACAAGGAACAGCTACGCAAGCTGAACGAGCGACTCTCCACGCTCGTGACGGCGTTCAACACCAGCCTGCTCGCCGACACCAACGAGCTGGCACTTGTCGTCGACTCCGAGGCAGACCTCGACGGGCTCACGTCGGGCGAGATCTCTGCGGCGGCGCAGGCAGCAGCGGATCGCGGGCTCGACGGCCGCTACGTGATCACCTTGGTCCTCCCGACGGCTCATCCCTACCTGCACACCTTGACCAGCCGGGAAACCCGCGCGAGCCTGTCGAAAGCGCAGCGCTCACGCGGACGTCGAGGGAACGCCCACGACACCCAGGAGACCCTGCTCGAGCTGGTCCGTCTCCGCGCCGAGCGTGCTCATCTGCTCGGCTTCGCGAGCCACGCAGCCGCCGCGACCGCGGACAACACGGCCGGAACGCCTGAAGCCGTCCGGTCACTGCTGTCGCGTCTCGCACCCGTCGCAGCGAGGAACGCTCGCTCCGAGCAGGCCGACCTCGAGAGCAGTGCCGGGTTCCCGATCGAGGCCCACGACTGGCCGTTCTACTCCGAGCGCGTCCGGGCGGAGAAGTACGACGTCGACCTGACCGCCATGCGCCCGCACTTCGAGGCCGAGCGCGTCCTGCACGACGGCGTCTTCTACGCGGCCTCGAGGCTCTTCGGCCTCTCCTTCACCGAGCGTCCCGACCTGATCGGCTACCACCCGGACGTGCGGGTGTTCGAGGTGCGCGAGGAGGACGGCACGCCGGTGGGGCTGTACCTCTACGACCTGTACACCCGCGACTCGAAGCGAGGTGGCGCGTGGATGAACAGCCTGGTCGGGCAGAGCACCCTTCTGGGCCGCGCCACGGCGGTCGTGTGCAACAACCTCAACGTTCCCAAGCCCGCCCCCGGAGAGCCGACGCTCCTGACCTACGACGAGACCCGCACCCTCTTCCACGAGTTCGGGCACGCTCTGCACGGGCTGCTGGCCCGCGTGACCTACCCGAAGTTCGCGGGAACCGCGGTGTTCCGTGACTTCGTGGAGTACCCGTCACAGGTCAACGAGATGTGGATGCTGTGGCCGGAGGTGGTGCAGAACTACGCCCTGCACCACGAGACCGGAGAGCCGCTGCCGGCCGAGCAGCTGGGCAAGCTGCAGGCCTCCAGCACCTTCAACGAGGGCTTCGCGACGAGCGAGTACCTTGCCGCGGCCCTGCTCGACTTCGCCTGGCACGAGCTCGACCCTGAGGCGGCGGCAGCGGTGACCGACGTCGCCGCGTTCGAGGCACAGGTCCTCGGTGAGGTCGGCCTCGACAACCCCGCAGTGCCGTCGCGCTACTACTCGCCGTACTTCCAGCACATCTTCGGCGGTGCCTACTCCGCCGGGTACTACAGCTACATCTGGAGCCAGCTGCTCGACGCCGACACCGTCGACTGGTTCGAGCAGAACGGCGGCCTCACGCGCGAGAACGGCGACGCCTACCGTCGCTACGTGATCGGCATCGGCGGCTCGGCGGAACCACTGGCGTCCTACCGGGCGTGGCGAGGCCGCGACGCCCCCATCGAGCCTCTGCTCCGACGTCGCGGCCTCGAGTAGGGAGACCCGCTCGGCCCCCAGGAGGTCAGCGTCCGTCGCGCTCCTGCGCGGCGATGGCGCGGACCAGGTCCGCCGCGCCCTCCTTGACGTAGCGGACCGCAGCGGGGTTCACCTCGCGGCCCTTGGCGTCCAGCCAGGCGTTGACGCGCCCGAGCGTCTCCGGCGTGGGCAGTGCGCGCGGGAAGAGGTACTCGAGCGCGACCCGGGCGAGCCACACACCGCGGTTCTCCAGGATGTGCTCGGCCATCTCGAGGTACCGGTCGACGTACGGCTCCAGCAGCTCCTCCTGGCCGGAGACCTGGAAAGCCACCGCTGTCTGCCGGGCCGTCTCGTTCGGGACGTCCTCGCGCACCGCAGCGTCCTGCCAGGCGCGCTCCTTGGCCTCCGGCGTCGGGATGACCGTGCGGCAGCCGGCCGCCCACTCCTGGCCGGAGATGGTGCGGTCACCCTCGAGCTCGCGGTCGATGTCCGCCTCGCCCGCCCGGCCCGCGTAGACCAGCGAGCGCAGCATCGTCCAGCGGAGGTCCTGGTCGAGGACCAGCCCGTCGAGAACCGTGGAACCGTCGTAGAGCCCGGCGATGAAGTCCAGCCCCTCGTCGCTCAGCGCCGCTCGCGAGTAGCCCCGAGCCAGTGCCAGCTGGTGGTCGCTGCCGGGCTCTGCCGCCTCGAGCAGCTTGCGCAGTCCGCGCTCCCACTGGTCCTTCACCGCAGCCCGCTTGGTCGGGTGGGAGTAGGTGTCGACCGCGGACTTCGCATAGCCGAGGAGTGCACCCACGGCGGTCAGGTCGGTCTCCGTCCCCACTCCGCGCAGCACCAGCGCGATGAAGTCGCTCGTCGACATCTCGGCGTCGCGGGTCATGTCCCAGGCGGCGCTCCAGCACAGGGCCCGAGCGAGGGAGTCGTCGAGCGAGTCGATGCTCGCGACCAGGGTCTGCAGGGACCGCTCGTCGAGCCGGATCTTGGCGTAGGTCAGGTCGCCGTCGTTGACCAGGATCAGGTCGGGCTGTGCCTTGCCGACCAGCTCGGGCACGTCGGTGAGCTCGCCGACGACATCGGTCTCGAGCGAGGAACGTCGTACCAAGCGCTCCTCGCGCCGCTCGTAGAGACCGATGGCCACCCGATGACGACGGATCGTCGGGAAGTCCGGGTGCGCGGTCTG
Source organism: Nocardioidaceae bacterium (assembly GCA_035699605.1). GTDB lineage: Bacteria > Actinomycetota > Actinomycetes > Propionibacteriales > Nocardioidaceae > SSC3. Next base: position 23,277 of record DASSPN010000032.1, read on the forward strand.
GCGGACGGCGAAGCGCGTGAAGTCTCCGTTGCCGTCCACCTCGAAGTCGGCGGCGAGTGTGTTGACACCGGAGGTCTGCAGCCACTCCTCGGCCCACGAGTGAAGGTCGCGACCCGATGCCGCCTCGAGGGCGGCGAGCAGGTCGGTGAACTCCGAGTTGGAGAAGGCGTGCTTCTTGAAATAGGCCTTGAGTCCCTCGAGGAAGGAGTCCTCGCCCACCCAGGCCACGAGCTGCTTGAGGGTGGAGGCGCCCTTGGCGTAGGTGATGCCGTCGAAGTTGGCCTCGACCGCCTCGAGGTCGTAGTTGTCGGCCGCGATCGGGTGTGTCGAGGGCAGCTGGTCCTGGCGGTAGGCCCAGTTCTTGCGGGCGTTGGTGAAGCCCGTCCAGGCGTCGGTGTACTTGGTGGCCTTCGCCGAGGAGTGGTGCGCTGCCCACTCCGCGAACGACTCGTTGAGCCAGAGGTCGTCCCACCACTTCATCGTCACGAGGTCGCCGAACCACATGTGCGCCATCTCGTGCAGGACGGTGTTGGCCCGCTGCTCGTAGAACGCGTGGGTCTGGCGGGACCGCGGGAGGTACTCGTCGCGGAAGGTCACGCAGCCCGCGTTCTCCATCGCCCCCATGTTGTACTCCGGCACGAAGCACTGGTCGTACTTCCCGAACGGGTAGGGGTAGTCGAAGGCGTCCTCGAAGAACTCGAAGCCCTGCTTGGTGACCTCGATGAGCTCCTCGGTGTCGAAGTCCTTGACCTTGGACTTCCGGCAGTAGAACCCCAGCGGGATGGTGCCGTGCTTGCCGTGGTACTCGTCGCGCACCTCGTGGTACTCACCCGCGACGAGGGCGGTGATGTACGTCGACATCCGCTTGGTCGTCGGGAAGCGCCACTGCGCCTTGCCGTCGCCCAGCGGCTCCGGCGCTCCCGGATGCGTGTTGCTCACGACGACCCATCCCTCCGGCGCCGTGACGGCGAAGTCGAAGAACGACTTGAGGTCGGGCTGCTCGAACGTGGCGTAGACGCGGCGTGCGTCGGGGACCTCGAACTGCGTGTAGAGGTAGACGCGGCCGTCGGCCGGGTCGGTGAAGCGGTGCAGGCCCTCGCCGGTGTGGCTGTAGGGAAGCTCGCAGTGCACGAAGAGCTCGTTGTCTGCGGCGAGACCGTCCAGGCGGATGCGGCTGTCGCGGTAGACGTCGAACTCGTCCAGCCTCTCGCCGTTCAGCCGGATCTCGTGGATCGTCGCGCCGACCAGGTCGGCGAAGGTGGACGCTCCGGGCTGCGAGCACGAGAACCGGATCACGGTGGTGCTCTCGAAGACCTTGTCGGAGACGGTGAGGTCGAGCTCGACGGTGTAGGACTCGACGGCGAGGAGCCCGGCGCGGGTCTGCGCCTCCTCGCGGGTGAGGTTCATACCAGGCATGGAGGTAACCCTAGGTGTGCCCGTCAACGATCCGAAGCCGGCGGTGCGGATCGTTATCTCGAGGGGGCGGGCGAGCAGGTATCGGGACAAAGGGTCACCGCCGTTGGCGTATACAAGAGGCATGATCGAGCGCACGACCGTCGACTTCTGGTTCGATCCCGCCTGCCCCTGGGCGTGGGTCACCTCCCGTTGGATCCTCGAGGCGGAGCAGGTGAGGCCGCTCCAGGTGGACTTCCACCTGATGTCCCTCGCGATCCTCAACGAGGAGAAGGACCTGTCCGAGCCGGTCCGGCAGCGGCTGCTCGGCCCGGTGCGCGTCCTGACCGCCGTCGCGCAGGTCGAGGGGGAGCACCTGCTGCGTGACCTCTACACCGCCGTCGGGACGCGGATCCACCTGGGGAGCGCCAAGGCATCGCCCGACCTCGTGGCCGAGGCGCTCGCCGAGGTGGGCGTGGACGCCGGCTACCTGGACGCGTGGGAGTCCGCCGAGCACGACGAGGCGCTGGCCAAGTCGCACCACCAGGCCATGGAGCTCGTCGGGTACGACGTGGGCACGCCCGTCGTCAGGGTCGGGGGAGAGGCGTTCTTCGGTCCGGTGGTCACCCCCGCGCCGCGCGGTGAGGCCGCGGGGAGGCTCTGGGACGGCTTCGTCCTGCTGGCCGAGACCCCCGGCTTCTTCGAGATCAAGCGCTCCCGGACCACGAACCCGACCTTCGACTGACGGGTCCGAGTCAGCCCGTCTCACCCGCGATGAGGTAGCGCTCACCGTCGAACGCGAGCCGCAGCTCGACGTGGTCGTCGAACGGCTTGCCCTTGTCGGGTTTGTAGCGGACGTCGTAGGAGACGACGAGGCGGGCCGGGTTCGCCGACACGTTGCTCGGCGTCGCCGTCCGGATGTCCCCCCAGAACCGGGTGTAGCCCCCGAGACCGCCACTGGCCCTCTGGAAGGCCGGTGTCAGCTGGGTGAAGCCCGCTTCCGGGTCCTCGGCCGCCGCCTGCAGGTATCCCTCCACGAAAGCCGTCATGTCAGCGGCGTCGGCGGGGGGACGGGTCCGGGTCGGGCTGGCGGTGTCGCTCGGCGTGGTGGTCCGGGTGGGCGGCGCGCTGGTGCCGCCCGCGCCAGGTCCCCCGGACGTGTCGTCCCCGGACGCCAGCAGCCAGCCGAGACCTGTCACGACAAGCGCCGCCAGGCCGGCAGCGACCCAGGGGAGGGGCGAGCGTCGCCGGGGTGGGGGCGCCATCGGGTTCGGCGCGATGACGACCGTCGGATCGGGCTGGCCGGGTGGCGGGGGAGCCGGCAGCACCGTCGTCGGCTCACCGTCTCCTACCCGGCTGAGGAAGCCGTGGACCTCCGCCATGGGCCAGCGCAGCGCCGGGTCCTTCGCCATCGTCCCCTCGAGCACGGGTGCAAGCGCCCCCGCGGCGTCGGTGCGGGGCGGCTCCTCGTGGACGATCTTGTACATCGCCGCGAGCACGTTGTCGCCGACGTCGTACGGCGGCCGCCCGGTCAGCGCGTGGAAGAGGGTCGCCCCCAAGGACCAGACGTCACTAGCGGGGGTCGCGGAGGCGCCCGACGCGACCTCGGGTGCGAGGTACGCGGGCGAGCCCGTCACGAGGCCGGTCTGGGTCAGGGTGGAGTCGGTGCGTGCTCGGGCGATCCCGAAGTCGGTGAGCTTGGCCGTCCCGTCGGGGGTGACGAGGATGTTGGACGGCTTCACGTCGCGGTGCACGATGCCCGCGCCGTGGGCCGCGGCGAGTGCCTCGGCGGCCTGGCGCAGGATCGGCGCCGCCTGCTGCGGCGAAAGCCCACCCCGGCTACGGGCCAGCTCCGAGAGCGTCGAACCGTCGACGTACTCCATGACGAGCCACTGCGCGTCTCCGTCGCTGACGAAGTCGAACACCGCCACGACGTGCGGATGGTTGAGCCTGGCGGCCAGCTTCGCCTCGCGTTCGGCGCGCTCGAGGTCCGGGGTGACCCCGCCCGGGAACAGTCCGACGCGCTTCATGGCCACCTCGCGCCCGAGCACCTCGTCGCGAGCGAGCCAGACGGCGCCCATGCCGCCGCGGCCGATCTCACGCAGCAGTGCGTACCTGCGGGCTATCAAGACGGGCCTTCCGAGTGGGGGGTCGCGTCGATAGTAGCCAGCGCTGACGACGCACCGAGGGGCGCCGCCGGCCCTCGCCGGTGGCGCCCCTCGGACCCCATAGGGTGGTCGTCTGGTCCGCCTGTGGATACCTAGGCGGGCTCCGTGGACCCTCCCCGGCGGCCCTCGGTTGCCGCCGCGCGTCGCTCGTCCAGAACCTGGGAGGGGGCTCCGGAGGTCTGAGCGATGACACAACGGTAGCCCGTGAACATCGTCATAAGACGGGCAAATCGGACATTTTGCCCATTCGGTCAGGTGGAGCCGCCGAACAGGTGGACGAGGAGACCTGAATAGGATTCGGGGCATGAGCAAGGTCCTGTCCTGCGTTGCCTGGCCCTACGCCAACGGCCCGCGACACATCGGTCACGTCGCCGGTTTCGGCGTACCCTCCGACGTCTTCAGCCGCTACATGCGGATGGCGGGACACGACGTGCTCATGGTCTCCGGCACCGACGAGCACGGGACGCCGATCCTCGTGGCGGCAGACGCCGAGGGGGTGACTCCGCAGGAGCTGGCCGACCGGAACAACCGGATCATCGTCGAGGACCTGGTCGCGCTGGGGCTCTCCTACGACCTCTTCACCCGGACGACCACCCGCAACCACTACGCCGTCGTGCAGGAGATGTTCACGACCGTCCACCGCAACGGCTACATGGTCGAGCAGACCACCCGTGGCGCCATCTCGCCCTCGACCGGGCGGACGCTGCCCGACCGCTACATCGAGGGCACCTGCCCGATCTGCGGGTACGACGGGGCGCGCGGCGACCAGTGTGACAACTGCGGCAACCAGCTCGACCCGACCGAGCTGAAGAACCCGCGAAGTCGCATCAACGGGGAGACGCCGGAGTTCGTCGAGACCCAGCACTTCTTCCTGGACCTGCCCGCCCTCGCCGAAGCCCTCAAGGTCTGGCTCGACGACCGTGAGTCGACAGGACTGTGGAGGCCCAACGTCATCAAGTTCAGCCAGAACATCCTCGAGGACATCCGTCCACGGGCGATGACCCGCGACATCGACTGGGGCATTCCGATCCCGCTCGACGGCTGGCGGGACCAGCCCACCAAGCGGCTCTACGTCTGGTTCGACGCGGTGATCGGCTACCTGTCGGCCTCCATCGAGTGGGCCCGCCGCACCGGCGACGGCGAGCGGTGGCGCGAGTGGTGGTGTGACCCCGCGGCGTTGAGCTACTACTTCATGGGCAAGGACAACATCACCTTCCACTCCCAGATCTGGCCGGCCGAGCTGCTCGCGTACGACGGCCGCGGCGCCAGGGGTGGGGAGCCGGGACCCTACGGCACCCTCAACCTGCCCACGGAGGTCGTGTCGAGCGAGTTCCTCACGATGGAGGGCAAGAAGTTCTCCTCCTCCAAGGCGGTCGTGATCTACGTGCGCGACATCTTGTCCCGCTACCAGGCCGACGCGCTGCGCTACTTCATCTGCGCGGCCGGCCCGGAGAACCAGGACAGCGACTTCACCTGGGCCGAGTTCGTGCGCCGGACCAACGACGAGCTGGTGGCCGGCTGGGGCAACCTGGTCAACCGCACGGCGAACCTCGTTGCCAAGAACTTCGGCGAGCTGCCGGCCGCGACGGAGCTCGACGAGCGCCAGCAGGAGCTGCTGGCCACGGTGGAGGCAGCGTTCACGACCGTGGGAGACCTCATCGAGAGACATCGCCAGAAGCAGGCGATCGGCGAGGCGATGCGCATCGTGGCCGAGGTCAACAAGTACGTCACCGACGCGGAGCCGTGGAAGGTCAAGGACGACGCGGAACGGCTGGGCACGATCCTGCACGTCATGGCGCAGGCAGTCAGCGACTGCAACACCCTGCTGTCGCCGTTCCTGCCGCACTCCGCGAACGCGGTCGACCTTGTTCTGGGGGGCAGTGGTGACCTCGCCCCGATGCCGGTGATCGAGGAGGTCGACGACCTCGACGGCGGTGCGCCGTACCCGATCATCACGGGGGACTACACGCAGGTGCGTCCATGGCGACGGGTTCCGATCGTGCCCGGGACACCGGTGGCCAAGCCGGAGCCGGTCTTCGTCAAGCTCGACCCGGCCGTGGTGGACGAGGAGCTCGCGCGTCTCGGTGGATGACCGCCCGTGCTACGGGCGGGCCAGGACCTTGATCGACGGGATCTGTGCCAGCAGGTTCACGGCGGCGTTGAACAGCACGAAGACCACGGCGCCGGTCTCGTGGCCCGAGTCCCAGAGCGCCAGCGTGGCGAGGCCGATCATGCCGACCTTGAGCAGGTCGCGGAGGACGCCTTCGCCGAACTTCGCCTGAGGCGAGGCGAACATCCACCAGCCGATCATGGTCAGTGCTGCGAGCGTGACGGCCAGGAGGAGCTTCCAGTCGCCACCGTTGTGCCAGCCCCAGTCGGCGAAGGCGGAGATGGTGAGGGCCTCGCCCACGAACACTAAACCGAGGACGACCCAGCCGAAGATGATCACGAGGGGTGACCCTAGCCACGAACGGCCCCGGTGTCAGGTACCCGGACCGCGATTTCTCTCAACCCCGTCTAGTGTTCCGGGCATGACCGCCGAGATGTACGTCCCCCAGTTCCTGGTGAAGCAGAAGCTCACGATGATGGTCAACCGCTACGAGATCAGCGCACCCGACGGGAGGGTGCTGGCGATGGCCCAGCAGAAGCGGATGGCTTTCAAGGAGCAGGTCACCTTCTTCGCCGACGAAGCGCGGACGCAGCCCGTCTTCGGCTTCAAGGCTCGCCAGGCGATGGACCTGGGTGCGGGGTACGACGTCGTCGACTCCGCGGGGACGCCTCTCGGACACTTCCGCAAGGACTTCGGCAAGAGCCTGCTGCGTTCCTCCTTCCACCTCAGCGGGCCCGGCCTCGAGGCTTTCGGGCAGGAGCGAAGCCTGGCGGTGGCCCTGATCCGCAGGTTCGTGGACATCCCCCTCCCGTTCCACTTCGACTTCGCCGACACGGCCACCGGAAGCGTGGTCATGACCAGCGAGCGTCGGATGTCCATCGGTGACCGCTACACCGTCACCGTGCCCGACGACCGCCTCGACTTCCGGCTCGCTGCCGCCATGGCCGTCGGGCTGGACGCGCTCCTCGCCCGCTGACCACCGTCTGACAAGATCGGCGCCATGCGCGTACACCTCGGTTCCGACCACGCAGGACTCGAGCTGAAGGAGCACCTGCTCAACTGGCTGACCGACAACGGCTACGAGCCCGTCGACCACGGCCCTTTCGTGTACGACGCGCTCGACGACTACCCGGTCTTCTGCCTCCGAGCGGCGGGGGGAGTCGTGGCGGACGCCGAGGAGGGCGTGGCAGCACTCGGCGTCGTGATCGGTGGCTCGGGCAACGGTGAGCAGATGGCCGCGAACAAGGTTCCCGGCGTCCGGGCCGCCCTCGTGTGGAGCGAGGAGACGGCAGTCCTGGCTCGCGAGCACAACAACGCGAACGTGGTGTCGGTCGGCGGCCGCATGCACTCGGTCGAGGACATGACCCGCTTCGTCGAGGTGTTCCTCAGCACACCCTTCCCGGGAGACGAGCGGCACGTCCGCAGGATCGGGATGCTGGCCGACTACGAGAAGACCGGCAACTACCCGCCCCTGCCGCCGAGCGCTCTCGGGCACGATGCCTGAGGGGCACACCCTTCGCCGGCTCGCCGACGAGCTGGACGCCACCTTCGCCGGTCGCCCGGTGCGCGTCACGAGCCCCCAGGGTCGTTTCGCGGAGTCCGCAGCCCTGCTCGACGGGGCCGTCCTGGTCGGAGCCGACTCCACCGGGAAGCACCTGTTCGTCGAGTTCGAGGGCGACCGGTTCGTGCACGTCCACCTGGGGCTGATCGGCAGGTTCGACGTCGTGCTCGGCCCCGGGGGGCTGCCTGTCGGACAGGTCCGTCTGCGGATCGCGACGGACGCGGCGCACGCCGACCTCCGGGGAGCCACGCAGTGCGACCTGGTGACGCGCGAACGCCGTGACGCGGTGTTGGAGACGCTGGGACCCGATCCGCTGCGCAAGGACGCGGATCCCTCCCGGGCCTGGACGCGGATCAGCCGCAGCGGACGGACGATCGGCGACCTGCTCATGGACCAGGGGGTGATCGCCGGCGTGGGGAACGTCTACCGCGCCGAGGTGCTCTTCCGGCACCGCATCCACCCGCTGCGGCCAGGTCGCACGCTGCGGCGCGGGCAGTTCGAGGCCGTGTGGGACGACCTCGTCGAGCTCATGACGGAAGGCGTCGCCACGGGGCGAATCGACACGGTGCGGCCGGAGCACACTCCGGAGGCCATGGGGAGACCGCCGCGGCAGGACGACCACGGGGGCGAGGTCTACGTGTACCGCCGCACGGGGATGCCCTGCCTGGTCTGTGGATCCGCGGTCCGAACCGAGGTGCTGGTGGGCCGGAACCTCTTCTGGTGCCCGCGCTGTCAGCCCGTGTTCCGTTCGCGTGCGGCGAGGTAGTGAAAAAGGATGAATCGCACCAACCGGTGCGCGTGTCGGGCAGTCGCCGGACTAGGGTCGTGGCGTGGCTGCCTCGGGTTCTGACCGTCTGCGCGTGAGACCCTCACGCCGGCTGGTCAACCGCGCGACGTTCGCCGGTCGGCGTATCCGCGACTCGGAGGGTCTGCTCGTCCTGGTCCTGGGAGCGGTGGGGCTGGGCTGCGCCGTGGCGTTGGCGGAGTGGCCGTCCATGAACGTCGCGATCCTCCTGGTGCCCATGGTCGTCGGCAGTGCTGCGCTCGGTCCGCGCTCACTGCCATGGTTCGTGGTCTACCTCCTCGCCCTGCTCGTGCTTGCGGTCGGCTGGAGCGTCGTCCACGAGGACCGCACGGTCACCACCAACCGCCAGATCGGCATCGGCATCGACTTCCTGATCGGCGCGATCATCCTGCTCGTGTCCTTCCGCCGCTCCCAGCTGGGAGTCGCGGGCCTGCGAGGCGAGTCCATGCTCGTCGACCTCCGGGACCGGATCACCAAACAGGCAGAGATACCTCCGCTCCCGTCCGAGTGGTACGCCCAGGGCGTCCTGCGATCCGCAGGGGGCGCCTCCTTCGCGGGGGACTTCTTCGTCGCCACCAGGTCCCGCGAGAGCGGCCTGCTCCAGGTCGTCGTCGTCGACGTCTCCGGCAAGGGGGTGCAGGCCGGCACCCGGTCGCTGCTGCTCTCCGGGGCGTTCGGCGGGCTCCTCGGTGCGCTCCCTGCCCACCAGTTCCTGCCGGCGGCGAACGACTACCTGCTCGGCCTGGACTGGAGCGAGGGCTTCGCCACGGCGGTCCACCTCTCGCTCGACCTCGGCACCGGCGACTTCGAGCTGCGCTCGGCCGGCCACCCGCCCGCCGTACAGCTGAACGCCGGATCCGGACGATGGCTCGTGCACGAGGCGGTCGGACCCGTGCTCGGGCTGCTGGGAGAGGCCGACTTCCCTCCGGTCGTGGGTCGGCTGCATCGCGGGGACGCGCTGCTCCTGTACACCGACGGCCTCGTGGAGACGCCGAACCGGGACATCTCCCTCGGCATCGACCGGCTGCTCGGTCAGGGCGAGAGGTTGCTGCGAGCCGGGTTCGACAACGGGGCGCAGCGCCTCATCGACCGGATCGGCTCCTTCAACGACGACCGGGCGCTCCTGCTGATCCACCGTCGGTGACGGGGACTGCGGGCCACTCGGAGCGGATGACGGGAATCGAACCCGCGTAGCCAGTTTGGAAGACTGGGGCTCTACCATTGAGCTACATCCGCGTGGGACCTGGCTGGGAGCCGCTCGTTCGCGTGCTCGGCCCGGGCCGGTGACAGGATGCCACAGCCTCGCTGTCGAACACGATTCGGGGCCACGAGCGCCCGTGAACTAGACTCCGGTCGGTTCACGACCGGGGCGTAGCGTAGTGGCTAGCGCGCCTGCTTTGGGAGCAGGAGATCGCAGGTTCGAGTCCTGTCGCCCCGACTGCCACCCCACACACCGGAACGACAGTTCCACGATCAAGGAGCACCACCTGTGAAGAGCGCCGTCGAGACTCTGAGCCCCACGCGGGCCAAGCTCACCGTCGAGGTGCCCTTCGAAGAGCTCAAGCCGAGCCTCGACGCGGCGTACAAGAAGATCGCCCAGCAGATCAACGTCCCCGGCTTCCGCAAGGGCAAGGTCCCGGCGGCGGTCATCGACCGGCAGATCGGCCGCGGTGCCGCGCTCGACGAGGCGATCAACGACGCGCTGCCGAAGTGGTACGTCCAGGCGCTGCAGGACAACGACCTCCAGCCGCTGGCGCAGCCCGAGATCGAGGTGACCAAGTTCGAGGACGGCGATGCCATCGAGTTCGTCGCCGAGGTCGACGTCCGTCCGGAGATCACCCTCCCGGCCTACGACGGGCTCGAGGCCCAGGTGGACGACGCCGTCGTCACCGACCAGGACGTCGAGGAGCAGCTCCAGGCGCTCCGCACCCGGTTCGGCTCCCTGAAGGACGTCGAGCGGGTTGCTGCCGACGGTGACTTCGTGGTGATCGACCTCAAGGCCACCAAGGACGGCGAGGTCGTCGACGGCGCCGAGATCTCCGGCATGAGCTACCAGGTCGGTCGCGGCGGCATGGTCGACGGTCTCGACGAAGCCCTGGCCGGCATGGCCGCTGGTGAGTCGAAGGTGTTCTCCTCGTCGCTGGTCGGTGGCGACCAGAAGGGCGAGGAGGTCGAGATCGAGGTGACGGTCACCGGCGTCAAGGAGCAGGAGCTCCCCGAGCTCGACGACGACTTCGCGCAGATGGCGTCGGAGTTCGACACCGTCACCGAGCTCACCGAGGACGTGCGAGTCCGCCTCGGCAACGGCAAGCGTTTGGAGCAGGCCGCTGCCGCCCGTGACGCGGTTCTGGAGAAGCTCCTCGACCTCGTCGAGGTCCCGCTCCCCGAGGGCGTCGTCGCGGAGGAGCTGCAGGCCCGTCGCGACAGCATCCAGCAGCAGCTGATGTACGCCGGGATGACGATGGAGCAGTACCTCGACTCCGAGGAGCAGACCGTCGACGAGTTCGAGGCTGACCTCGAGAAGCGGGTCCGGGACGCGGTGGCGGCGCAGTTCATCCTCGACGAGGTGGCCAAGAAGGAAGAGGTCGGCGTCGACCAGAACGAGCTGACCCAGGAGATGCTCCGCCGGGCGCAGCAGTCGGGGGAGAACCCGAACGACTACATCAAGCACATGATGGACCACAACCACATCCCCGAGATCGTGGCCGACATCGTGCGCGGCAAGGCGCTGGCGACCATCGTCGAGGGCGCGAAGGTCACCGACGCGTCCGGCAACACGGTGGACCTGAAGAACCTCCGCCCCGACGGGACGATCGGCGAGCCGGAGGCGGACGCAGCCGAGAACGCTCCGACCGAGGAGAGCTGAGCTCGCACCGAGTCGACGAGGGCCGTGTCTCCCAGTGAGACGCGGCCCTCGCTCATTGACGTACCGGCGGTATCCGAACAAGACTTTCGGCATGACCAACCCCGTGGGACTCCTCGAGGGTCTGACTCTGGCGCCGCAGTACGGCGAAGAGGTGCTCCTGCACACGGTGCGCGACACGCACGAGGCGATCGCCAAGCGGGTGTTCGGCATCCTCGGGCCGGCGGCCGCCGTACCGCGCGTCGTCCACGACGGCATCGCGGGCTCCGTGTACGCCGGTCTGGGTGCCGGTCTCGCTGCCGGGTCCTTCGCCCTCAAGGCTGCCGGGGCGGGCGGACCCCGCCTCGCACCGAGCGTGCAGTCCGCGATCGCCGGGGTGATCGGCGACCGCCTACGCGACGAAGACCACCCGATGCACTTCGAGATGGCTGTCCGGATGCGGGGGGAGGACGTCTCGGCCGACCGCGCCGCCCTGACCGCGGCGTACCCCCGGGCCACCGGGAGAGTCGCGGTCTTCCTGCACGGGCTGTGCGAGACCGAGGCCGTGTTCAACTTCCGTGCGGAGGAGCACCCGACGTACGCCCAGACGCTCGGCGCCGACGGCTGGACACCGGTGTTCGTCCGCTTCAACTCCGGGCTCTCGATCCGGGAGAACGGCGCCGCGCTGGCGAGCCTGCTGCAGTCGGTCCTGGAGGCCTGGCCCGTTCCGGTGGACCGGATGACGCTCGTGGGGCACTCCATGGGCGGGCTCGTCGCGCGTGCCGCCACCGGCATCGGAGGAGCTCTCGACTGGCCGGCGCGTGTCACGGACATCGTCTGCCTGGGCACCCCGCACCTGGGTGCGCCCCTCGCGATGCAGGCCATGCACGGGGGCAGGCTCCTCAAGGTGCTCCCCGAGTCGGCCGCGTTCGGGCGCATCATCGACCACCGCTCGCTGGGCATCCGGGACCTCGAGAGCGTGCTGGACCTGCCCAACGCGGACCACGTTCGCTACCGCCTTGTCTCGGCTCAGATGAAGGGCGTGGCGGGCGTCCTGCTCGGCGACCTGCTCGTGCGTCGTGGCTCGGCGTACGGCCGGTCGAGGACGTCCGAGCTCTTCCCCCGTGCGGAGGTCGTGCACCTCCCCGACACCCACCACTTCGGGCTGCTCAACCACCCCGACGTGCACGACAAGCTCAAGGAGTGGCTGGCATGACCGCAGATCGTGAGCTCGTGGCCGAGGTCTCCATCGCCGCGTCGCCCGACCAGGTGTGGGCGGCACTCACCGACCTCAAGCGCATGTCGGACTGGAGTCCGGAGCTGGTCGCGATGCTGCCTCTGAAGCGGGGCGGGCTGCGCCAGAACCAGTGGTACCTCGGGATCAACCGGCGCAAGGCGGTCGTGTGGCCGACCCGGAACGTGGTGACCGTGGTCGACCCCGGGAAGACCCTCGCCTGGGACACCACGACGAGCGGCTCGCGCTGGATCTACGAGCTGACCCACGAGGGGAGTGGGACACGGTTGACACAGCGCCGCCCGGTACCCCGGCGGCTCACCAGGATCGGCTCGCTCGTCGCCGGCACGATGCTGGGCGGCAAGGAGGAGCACGCCGACGAGCTCGAGGACGGCATGCGGCGCACCCTGGAGGGGATCAAGGCGGCTGTCGAGCGCTGACGCGTCAGCCCTTCAGCTTCGAAGGACCTCGGTCGTCTGCGGAACCGCTCTCGCCGTGCCGCTGGAAGAACGAGAAGGTGCCATCGGTCTCGAAGACCGCCAGCTCCACCTCGGCCAGGTCCCGGATGCCCTTCTCGCGGGCGGCCTCGTGCAGGTCGGCCAGGGGGATGAGCTCGTCACGAAGGACTTCCTCGTCGATCTCCCCGTCGCGCACGATGACCTTGGGAGTGCCGGCGATCACGGTCCGCGACCGGGGCACATGGAACAGCGTCCACGCCACCCCGACGGACAACACGCCGAAGGTGCTGACGGCGAGGACGCCGGCGGTGAACGAGTAGTCCTCCTGGAGCACGGTCTGGCCGATGAGGTCACCCATCGTGATGAGGAGGATCAGGTCGAAGGCCGAGAGCTGGGCGATCTCCCGTTTCCCGGTGAGCCGGATGACCAGGCCCAGCAGGAGGAAGACGGCCGCGGCGCGGATCACGGTGTCCATCAGGGCATCACCCACACGGTGTAGTCGATCCTCACGAGCTCCTCGCTCCCGTCCATCACAGCGATCCAGTGCTCGTTCCGGCTGATCCCGAGGCCGGGAGCGACCCGTGCGTCCAGATGCACCACGAGGACGTTCCCGTCCGGTGGCGCGAACTCGTAGGTCAGCTCCGAGTCGGAACGGGACTCGCCGTCCGGGTTGGGGTACCAGTTCTGGAAGTCGAACCGGTCGAAGACCTCGGGGTCGAAGGCCAGCTCCACCGGCCCGCTGAAGGCGCCGGGACCTTCGACGGTGATCTCGAGCGGGACAGGCTGGCCCGAGCGGACCTTCGCCCCGTGCGTGACGGTGAGCGTGTAGCCACCGCCTTCCGCGGTGTCGGTTCCCTCGCTCGGGCCCAGGAACCCGGTCAGCCCGGCCCCGACGACGAGCACCAGCACGGCGAAGCCGGAGCGGCGGCCGATCCGGCGTCGTCGGCTCTCCTTGCTGCTGCCGAGATCCTGAAGCGTCGAGGAGGAGCCCATGTCCCACTTCTAACCCGAACCGGGCACTCGCGACCGTCGGCGCGCCGGGGGCATTCCCACGCGCCTTGCCCGAGGTCGACCCGCCGTACGCCGATGGCGAACAAGGCGGGAGTACCCGTGGATCCGTCGGCCGGGGCGGCTAGGGTCAGGTTCGTGAACTCGATCCAGACTCCTGAGATGAACGGCGGTCTACCGTCGTACGGACTCGACGACAACGTCTACCAGCGCCTGCTGCGTGAGCGCATCGTGTTCCTCGGCTCCGAGGTGCGCGATCAGAACGCCAACGCGATCTGCGCCCAGATGCTGCTGCTGAACGCAGAGGATCCCGAAGCGGACATCTTCCTCTACATCAACAGCCCCGGTGGCTCGGTGGACGCCGGGATGGCGATCTACGACACCATGAACTACATCTCCAACGACGTCGCCACGGTCGGCATGGGCCTGGCTGCCTCGATGGGGCAGTTCCTCCTGTGCGCCGGCGCCAAGGGCAAGCGCTACGCCCTCCCGCACGCGCGCATCATGATGCACCAGCCGTCGGGCGGCATGGGCGGCTCGGCGTCGGACATCAAGATCCAGGCGCAGCAGTCCCTGCACATCAAGAAGGTGCTCTTCGAGCTCATCAGCCAGCACACCGGCCGTCCACTCGACCAGGTCGAGCAGGACGCCGACCGTGACCGCTGGTTCACGGCGGAGCAGGCGCTCGAGTACGGATTCATCGACAAGGTCGTGGCGAACGCGGGCCAGGTGGCCGACAGCGGTCGCCCGGCACGGGAGAAGTGAGGCAGCCGTGAACTACTACATCCCCCAGTGGGAGGAGCGTACGTCGTACGGCTTCCGCCGGATCGACCCGTACGCCAAGCTCTTCGAGGACCGGATCATCTTCCTCGGCACGCCGATCAGCGACGACATCGCCAACGCGGTGATGGCCCAGCTGCTGTGCCTCGAGTCGATGGACCCGGACCGCGACATCCAGATCTACATCAACAGCCCCGGCGGCTCGTTCACCGCGCTGACGGCGATCTACGACACCATGCGGTTCGTGAAGCCGGACATCCAGACGGTGTGCCTGGGTCAGGCTGCCTCCGCGGCGGCGATCCTGCTGGCCGCCGGTGCCCCGGGCAAGCGGCTCGCGCTGCCCAACAGCCGGATCCTCATCCACCAGCCCTACACCGAGGGCACCTATGGCCAGAGCTCGGACATCGAGATCCAGGCGAACGAGATCCTGCGGATGCGGGAGCTCTTGGAGAAGATGATCGCCGAGCACACAGGCAAGTCCCAGGACGAGGTCAGCCGCGACATCGAGCGCGACAAGATCCTGACTGCCGACGCGGCCGTGGAGTACGGCCTGATCGACCAGATCCTGGAGTCGCGGAAGGCCTCGCTCCCCGTCGGCTGACGGGGGCGGCCGAACGGAGGAGTCGTCGTGTCCCGGTCCCAAACCGGGGCCCGACGGGGTACCTTCAACGGGTAGAGAGTTGTGAGACGCCTGCTGGTCGACGGTCCTTTACCGTCGGGCGGCCCGGAGTTGTGAGGAGACGTCGCCTGTGGCTCGCATCGGTGACGGAGGTGACCTGCTCAAGTGCTCTTTCTGCGGGAAGAGCCAGAAACAGGTCAAGAAGCTGATCGCCGGCCCCGGCGTCTACATCTGCGACGAGTGCATCGACCTCTGCAACGAGATCATCGAGGAAGAGCTCTCCGAGGGCAGCGAGGTAGGCCTCGAGGAGCTGCCCAAGCCTCGCGAGATCTTCGAGTTCCTCAACTCCTACGTCATCGGGCAGGAGACCGCCAAGAAGGCGCTCGCCGTCGCGGTGTACAACCACTACAAGCGGGTCCAGGCCGGCGTCGGTGTGGCCAACCACCGCCACCGGGCCGAGGACACCGTCGAGCTGGCCAAGTCCAACATCCTGGTCATCGGTCCGACCGGTTGCGGCAAGACCTACCTCGCCCAGACGCTCGCCCGGATGCTGAACGTCCCGTTCGCGATCGCCGATGCCACCGCACTGACCGAGGCCGGCTACGTCGGTGAGGACGTCGAGAACATCCTGCTCAAGCTGATCCAGGCCGCGGACTACGACGTCAAGAAGGCCGAGACCGGCATCATCTACATCGACGAGATCGACAAGGTGGCCCGTAAAGCCGAGAACCCCTCGATCACGCGCGACGTCTCCGGTGAGGGCGTGCAGCAGGCGCTGCTGAAGATCCTCGAGGGCACGACCGCCTCGGTCCCGCCGCAAGGTGGCCGCAAGCACCCGCACCAGGAGTTCATCCAGATCGACACGACGAACATCCTGTTCATCGTGGGGGGTGCGTTCTCCGGCCTCGAGCACATCGTCGAGCAGCGCATCGGCAAGAAGACGCTGGGGTTCGGCGCCACGCTGCAGACCAAGACCGAGCGCGACGAGGAGAAGCTCTTCTCCGAGGTCATGCCGGAGGACCTGCTGAAGTTCGGGCTGATCCCCGAGTTCATCGGTCGCCTTCCGGTCATCGCGACCGTCGACAAGCTCAACCGCGAGGCGCTGGTCCAGATCCTCACCGAGCCACGCAACGCGCTCGTGAAGCAGTACCAGAAGCTCTTCGAGCTCGACGGCGTGGAGCTCGAGTTCACCCAGGACGCGATCGACGCGGTCGCCGACCTCGCGATGATGCGTGGCACCGGCGCACGCGGCCTTCGGGCGATCATCGAGGAGGTGCTCCTCCACGTGATGTACGACGTGCCGTCGCGGGAGGACATTGCCAAGGTGGTCGTGACCGCCGAGGTCGTCCGCGACAACGTCAACCCGACGCTGGTGCCCCGCACGCCCGAGGCGAAGAAGAAGAAGTCCGCCTGACGCGGATCACACGCGCGACAAGTGACAAATCGGGCTCGTTCCGGAAGCATGGGCTCGGGCGGTTGGGGGTAGCACCCGCCCTCTGTCGTCTGGGATACCTCTTTGGGAGCACGACTTGTCGCCGCGGATCGACCATCGACCACCGGTCATCGCCTTTCTCGTTCTCGTCGTGCTCGCGATCGCCGTCGTCGGGACCAACGCGCGCGCCGTCGACCGCCTCGTCGTGACAGGCGAGCTGCTGGAGGTCCACGTCCAGGTGACCGGGATCGCGCTGCGCCCGGAGCCCGCGGCTGCGAGGGTCGCGGCAGACCGCGTGCGGCCGGCCAGCCGCAGTGCGGCACGTCCGCACGACCCACTCACGCGGGTCGCCGTCGCGGCAGCGGCTGCCTCCGCCCACCGGCCGGTGACGGTGGCGCGACCGCTCCGCACTCACGGACGCCACCTGGGTGACACAGACCGCACGCAGGCCCGGCAGCACGGCCGTCGCCTGTCCCGCGGTTTCGTTCCGCTGGGCCGTGCCTTCGGCCTCCACTAGGCCCGTGACCCGAGCGGCTCGCCCTAGAGTCGGGTCCATGCCCCTCGCACCACTGGTCCTTCCCGCACCGGACGAGTACCTCGACTGGCTCGCGCACCGCGTCGAGTCCTCCCTCGAGCAGGCGCGCGGGCTCGCGCAACTCCTCAGGTCGGGAGTGAGCGGGGCCGAGGCGCTCGGTGCCTGGAACGACGTGAACATCGCCGTGTCCAACGTGGTGCACGTGTCGGAGCTGATGGCGAACGTCCACGGCGATCCGGACGTCCGTGCGCGGGCCGAGCGGGGTGAGCAGGACGCGAAGGCGCTCCTGACCGAGCTCGGTCTCGACCGCGAGCTGTACGACGTCCTCGCGGCGGTGGATCCGTCAGGTCTCGACGAGCTCTCGCGGAGGTTCCTCGCCCGCTCCCTGCGCGACTTCCACCGCGCCGGTGTCGACCGGGACGACGAGACCCGGGATCGGATGCGCGAGCTGTCCTCGCGGATGACCGAGCTCTCTCAGCTCTCCCAGCGGCACATCAGGGACGGCGGACGCAGCATCCAGGTCACGCCCGACGAGCTGGCAGGGCTTCCCGACGACTACCGGGAGGCCCACCCGCCAGGGGAGGACGGGCTGGTCACGATCGGCACGGACTACCCGGACTACGTCCCCTTCATGAGCTTCGGAACGGACCGCGGTGCCCGCCGGAGACTGGCGGTGGCCTACCTGAACCGCGGCTGGCCTCAGAATGACGCGGTGTTCCACGAGCTGCTCTCCCTCCGGCGTGAGCAGGCACAGCTCCTGGGCTACCGGGACTGGCCTTCCTACGACGCCGAGATCAAGATGATCGGTGACGGCCCACGGATCATCGAGTTCGTCGACCGCATCACGCAGATCGCAGAGGAGCGCGGACGCCGTGACTTCCAGGCGGTCCTGAGCCGACTGCGGCAGGACGTTCCGGATGCCGCTCACGTCGATGCCGCGGACAAGCTGTTCTACACCGAGGTGATCCGCCGCGAGGAGCACGACGTGGACGCGCAGACAGTGCGCGCGTACTTCGAGTTCGCCAAGGTCCGGTCGGGGCTCCTGGACGTGACCGGCCGCCTGTTCGGGATCGAGTACGTCGATGTGCCGGACGCACCCGTCTGGCACGAGGACGTCAGCGTGCACGACGTCTACGCCGAGGGCGAGCAACTCGGCCGCATCTACCTGGACCTGCACCCGAGGCCCGCGAAGTACTCCCACGCCGCGCAGTTCACGCTGACCGCGGGGGTCGCTCACCGGCAGCTCCCCGAGGGCGTCCTGGTCTGCAACCTCCCGCGCGGACTCATGGAGCACGACGACGTCGTCACCCTGTTCCACGAGTTCGGCCACGTGCTGCACCACATCCTCGGAGGCCACCACCCGTGGATCCGGTTCTCGGGCGTGTCCACCGAGTGGGACTTCGTCGAGGCGCCCTCGCAGATGCTGGAGCAGTGGGCGTGGGACGCGGAGGTGCTCCAGTCCTTCGCCACCGACGCGCACGGCCAGCCGATCCCCACGGAGCTGGTCAAACGCATGCGCGACGCGAACGCCTTCGGCAAGGGCTCGGCCGTCCGGGCGCAGATGTTCTACGCAGCGGTCGCCTACTTCCTGCACGCCGAGGTGCCGGACGACATCACGTCTGCCGTCGACGACATCCAGCGCCGCTACGACCTGTTCACGCCCCTGCCTGGAAACCACCTGGCGGCCGGGTTCGGCCACCTCGACGGCTACTCGTCGGGCTACTACACCTACATGTGGAGCCTGGTCATCGCCAAGGACCTGTTCTCGGCCTTCGAACACGACGACCTGTTCGCGCCCGAGGTTGCCCGCCGGTACCGCGACGCGGTCCTCGTGCCCGGAGGGACGAAGGATGCTGCCGACCTGGTCGCCGACTTCCTCGGCAGGCCCTACTCCTTCGACGCCTTCGAGGAGTGGCTCGGTGAGTGACAAGCAGGCGCTGAGCGACCAGCTGTCGGGCTGCGCGGTCGTCCAGCAGCTGACCGAGGACGAGGCGGCGGAGCTGCTCGCGATGGTGAAGGCGGTGCGGCGGTCTCGGCTCAAGGCGATGTTCTCCTCCATCGAGGAGGCGCTCGGACACCTGCCGCGGGTCCTGCGGGGACCGGCCAGGAAGATCCTGCTGGGGTGACCTGATGTCCGACGTCATCACCCGCACGCAGCTGCAGCTCCTCGCCAGGCTCCTCGAGGTCGACGTCTCCGAGGTGTCCCACCTCGAGCGGCTCGGGGTGCAGGGGTTGAAGGAGCTCCGTACCGCCATCTCGAACCGGCTCTTCGACGGCGAGGCCGAGATGTTCGGACGCGTGAGCAAGCTGGCCCCGCTCGTCCCCGACGTCGTGGTCGTGAAGGTGGCGCAGGCTGCGGTGCCGGCCCTGGTCTCCGGCCGGCTGGCCGGAGCACTCGGCCTCGCGCACCCCGATCGCGCCGTCGGACTGCTCAAGCGCCTGCGCCCCGGCTACCTCGCCGACGCAGCACCGTACGTCGACCCGCGAGCCGTCGCCGTTCTGGCGCCGATGTTCGAAGCAGCACCCGAGGCGCTCCTGCCCGCTGCGAAGGAGATGCTGCGACGCAAGGACTACGCGACGGCTGCGGGGTTCCTGGAGTTCTCCACACCGGCGCTCGTCGAGGCCTTCTCCCTGGAGATCGACGACATCGACGCGCTCATCGAGGCCGTTGCGTTCGTCGACGACGACGGTGCCTTGAGCAACGTGATCCGCCATGTTCCCGAGCACCGCATCCGCGAGATCATCGGCACCTCGATCGACAACGAGGCAGGTGTCGTCGCCGCCCTGTCCGTCGGCTCACGCATCGACGAGGACCTCACGCGTCGGATCAGTGACCTGCTGTTCCTCGAGGTCGCCGAGGAGAAGCTCCTCGAGATGCTCGAGACCGCGGTTCGCAACGGTGCCGCGGCCGAGCTGGTGCGCATCGCCGCGCGCTCGGGTGAACGGTCGCAGCAGCGCATGAAGGAGCTCGCTCCGCGGGTCTCGAAGAAGACGCTGGCTGCGCTGCGTGCGGAGGCCAGGGCGCAGTGCCGCCCGGACCTGGTGCCCTAAGCCTCCGGTGCAGCGCCGATCTCTGCCGTGACCGTGATCGTGTCCGCGTCGTTGGGCACGAGCGCGATCTCCCCGACGACCTTGCCGGCCGCCTGAAGGTCCTCAAGGGCGACGCGGGCGAGCTCGAGCAAGGCGCTCGGCCCACTGACCGAGACGTTCTCGAGGGTCGTCTTCATGGAGACCTTCGCGCTCGACTTCACCCCCCGGAGGCCGGCCAGGACTGCCGCGACAGGCGCCAGGACGCCCGGATCGCCCGTGAGCCCCTCGACCTCCGCGGCAGTCGGCCAGGCGGCACGGTGGACCGAGCCCTCCTGCCACCACGACCACACCTCCTCGGTCACATAGGGGAGGAAGGGCGCGAGCAGTCGCAGATGAGCCTTGATCGCCAGGGCGAGCGCCGCCTTCGCGGATGCGGCCGCCTCGTCCCCGCGGGCGCCGTACGCCCGCTCCTTGACCAGCTCGACGTAGTCGTCGCAGAACTCCCAGAAGTTCTTCTCCGCCACCTCGAGCGCGGTCGTGTAGTCGAAGGCCTCGAACGCCTCGGTAGCTCGCGAGACGGTCTCGTAGAGCCCCGCCAGCATCGCCCGGTCAACCGGGTGTGTCACCAGAGCGAGGTTCGTGTCGTGGGCGCCGGAGCCCAGCGCGAACTTCGACGCGTTCAGCACCTTCATGGCGAGCCGGCGACCGACCTTCATCTGGGTCTCGTCGAAGGGGGAGTCCACGCCAGGACGCGCCATCGCTGCACGCCAGCGCACGGCGTCCGAGCCGTACTTGGTGAGGATCTCGTCGGGGACGACGACGTTGCCCTTCGACTTGCTCATCTTCTTGCGGTCGGGGTCGACGACGAAGCCGGAGATCGCCGCGTTCGTCCAGGGGATCATGCCGTTCTCGTGGTGCGCCCTGACGACGGAGGAGAACAGCCAGGTCCGGATGATCTCGTGCGCCTGCGGCCGCATGTCCATCGGGAACGTGGCCGCGAAGAGCTCGGGGTCGCGCTCCCACCCGCACACGATCTGGGGGGTCAGCGACGACGTCGCCCAGGTGTCCATCACGTCGGGGTCGCCGATGAACCCGCCTGCCTTGCCGCGCTGGTCCTCGTCGTAGCCGCCCGGGACCTGGGACGAGGGGTCGACCGGCAGCTCAGCCTCGCTCGGCATGATCGGGTGCTCGTAGTCCGGCTCGCCGTCCGCGTCGAGCGGATACCAGACCGGGAACGGGATGCCGAAGAAGCGCTGGCGGGAGATCAGCCAGTCGCCGTTGAGGCCGCCGACCCAGTTCTCGTAGCGGTGTCGCATGTGCTCGGGGACCCAGTTGATCTCCGCGCCGCGCGCGATCAGGTCGGCCCGCAGGTCCGCGTCCCGGCCACCGTTACGGATGTACCACTGACGCGTGGAGACGATCTCGAGCGGCTTGTCGCCCTTCTCGTAGAAGTTCGCCATGCGCTGCGTCGGGCTCGGCTCGCCGTCCAGGTCGCCGCTTTCGCGCAGCAGCGCCACCATGGCCTCGCGTGCACCGAACGTCGTCTTGCCGGCCAGCTCCTCGTAGGGCGCCGCGTTCACCAGCCACTCCGGCGTCTCACGGTGCAGCCGACCGTCCCGGCCCACGACGGTGCGGACCGGCAGGTCGAGCTCACGCCACCAGGTCACGTCGGTGAGGTCACCGAACGTGCAGCACATCGCGATGCCCGCACCCTTGTCGGGCTCGGCCGCCTCGTGTGCCACCACCGGGATCTCGACCCCGAAGATGGGCGAGGTGACCGTCGTACCGAAAAGGGGCTGGTAGCGCTCGTCGTCCGGGTGGGCGATCAGCGCGACGACGGCGGGGATCAGCTCGGGACGGGTGGTCTCGATGAAGATCGGGCTGCCGTCGGCTTGGTGGAACGAGACCCGGTGGTAGTGACCGGGGTACTCGCGGGCCTCGAGCTCGGCCTGCGCGACCGCGGTCTGGAAGGTGACGTCCCAGAGGGTCGGCGCTTCCTGCAGGTAGGCCTCGCCGCGGGCGAAGTTGCGGAGGAAGGCGCGCTGAGAGGCGACCCGGGCATCGCGGCCGATGGTCGTGTAGGTCTGGTCCCAGTCGACGGAGAGGCCGAGGTGCCGCCACAGCGCCTCGAACGCCTTCTCGTCCTCCTCGACCAGCGTCTCGCAGAGCTCGATGAAGTTCTGCCGGCTGATCGGGATCTGCTTCTTCGGATCAGGCTTCTCCGGCGGAACGAACGAGTCGTCGTACGGAAGCGAGGGGTCGCACCGGACACCGAAGTAGTTCTGGACGCGCCGTTCGGTGGGCAGGCCGTTGTCGTCCCAGCCCATCGGGTAGTAGACCTCCTTGCCCGCCATCCGCTGGTAGCGCGCCACCAGGTCGGTGTGGGTGTAGGAGAAGACGTGGCCGACGTGCAGCGAGCCGCTCACCGTGGGGGGAGGGGTGTCGATCGAGAAGACCTGGTCGCGGGTCCGGCTTCGGTCGAAGGCGTAGGTGCCCTGCTCCTTCCAGACCTGGCCCCACTTGGCCTCGAGGCCCTCGAGCGCGGGCTTGTCCGGCATGTCGACAGTCATGCGCCGAATCCTACGGAAGGCGCCGGCAGGCGTTCGACGCGGTTTCAGGAACCGATCTGCTTGCGGCCCTGGGACCGCAGCCGCTTGCGCTGGGTCGGGTCCAGCATCAGATAGCCGGCGACCGGGATCCCGACGACCACGAGGACGATCGCCCACAAGGGCACGCCCACGAGTCCGAGCACGACGGCGAGCGCGAGGAGACCGAGGGCGAACTTCGCTGCAGGGGTCATGACACCATTGTGCGCGACATGACCGAGAATCCCACGTACGCCGAGGTCGAGGCCGCCCTCCTCTCGCGTTGGCCCGAGTCCCGCCTGGAGCCGAGCCTGGACCGGATCCGAGCGCTCACCGAGTTGCTCGGGGACCCGCAGGCGGCCTACCCGGTCGTGCATCTGACCGGCACCAACGGCAAGACGTCGACCAGCCGCATGATCGACACCCTCATCTCGGCCCGAGGGCTGCGGACCGGCCGGTTCACCAGCCCGCACGTCGAGTCGATGACCGAACGCATCTCGGTGGACGGGGAGCCGCTCGACGAGGACGCGTTCGTCCAGGCGTACGTCGACGTGGCGCCCTTCGCGGAGATCGTCGACGCGAGCGGCGAGCACCCGCTGTCGTTCTTCGAGATGGTGGTGGGCATGGCTTACGCCGCGTTCGCCGACGCTCCCGTGGACGCGGCGGTGGTCGAGGTGGGGATGGGCGGCTCGTGGGACGCGACCAACGTCGTCGACGCGAGCGTCGCGGTGATCACGCCGATCGCGGTCGACCACGCGCGCTACCTCGGTGACCGTCCCGGGGACATCGCGGTCGAGAAGGCCGGGATCATCAAGCCGGGGGCAACCGTCGTCATGGCCGACCAGACGGACGAGGTCGTCGCCGTGGTCGTCGCGCGCGCCCAGGAGGTGGGCGCGACCGTCGTACGTGAAGGCCTCGACTTCGGAGTGGTGTCTCGACTCCCTGCTGTCGGCGGGCAGGTCCTGACGTTGCGCGGCCTGCGTGGCGAGTACGACGAGATCTTCCTGCCCCTGTACGGCGCGCACCAGGCACAGAACGCGGCTGTCGCACTCGCTGCGGTGGAGGCGTTCGCCGGCGACGAGCCACTGGACGAGGAGCTGGTTCGCTCGGCCTTCGCCGAGGTGACCAGCCCGGGTCGACTCGAGGTGATCCGTCGTGGGCCGACGATCCTGCTCGACGCGGCGCACAACCCGCACGGTGCTGCCGCGATGGTCGAGGCGATCCGCGACTCGTTCACCTTCGACCCGCTCGTCGGCGTGGTCGGGGTGATGGCCGACAAGGACGTCGAGGGTCTGCTGGCCGAGCTCGAGCCTGTGCTGAGCGAGATCGTGTGCACCCAGAACTCCACGGACCGCTCGATGAAGGCGGCCGACCTCGGTGAGGTCGCGGGCGACATCTTCGGCGAGCACCGGGTCCGGGTGGTCGAGCGTCTCGACGACGCGATCGAGCTGGCCGTGACGCTGGCTGAGACCGGGGGAGTGCTGGGCGAGTCCATCGGGTCCGGAGGGGTTCTGGTGACGGGCTCCGTGGTCACCGTGGGCGAGGCGCGGGTGCTGTTGAAGAGGAAGCTGTCATGAGGTCTCTCCAGCGCTCGATGTGCTCGGCGATCCTCGGCCTCGAGGCCGTCGTGATGCTGCTGACGACCCCGGTGATGATCAGCCTGACCGATGTCCCGCCGGGGGTCGCGGTGGCCATCGGTGCCGGCCTCACGGTGGCATGCATCCTGCTCGCCGGCATGCTGCGCTCGCCGTCGGCCTACTACGTCGGCTGGGGGATCCAGGTCGCGGCCATCGGTCTGGGCTTCGTCATCCCCGTGATGTTCGGGCTGGGCGCGATCTTCCTCGCGCTGTGGTGGGCTGCGTTCGCGGTGGGTCGCAAGATCGACCGCGAGAAAGCCGAGATCGCCGAGCCGCAGTAGGCTGCGGGCCATGTCGCAGCGCACTCTCGTCCTCCTCAAGCCCGACGCCGTCCGCCGGGGCCTCGTCGGCCAGATCCTGAGCCGGTTCGAGGCCAAGGGTCTCGCGGTCGTGGCGCTCGAGCTGCGCCAGATCGACGGCGAGAAGGCCGACGAGCACTACGCCGAGCACGTCGAGCGCGACTTCTACCCGCCGCTGCGCGCGTTCGTGACCAGCGGGCCGCTCGTCGCGGCAGTGCTCGAGGGCGACGAGGCCGTCGAGGTGGTGCGCGCGATCAACGGCGCGACGGACGGCCGCAAGGCGGCGCCCGGCACGATTCGCGGGGACTTCTCGCTGTCCAACCGCGAGAACCTGGTCCACGGCTCCGACTCTCCCGAGTCTGCCGAGCGCGAGATCAAGATCTGGTTTCCCGAGCTGTGAACGCTGACCTGTGAGTCCACGCGTCGTCCTCCACATCGGGGCGATGAAGACCGGTACCACGTACCTGCAGACCCTGATGCTCGAGAACCGGGCCCAGCTGCTCGATGCCGGCGTGCTGTTCCCGACCGGCCCCGCCGGGTGGAAGCTGCAGGTCGACGCCGTGCGCGACGTGACAGGGACCGCGCCGGGCGGCGCGGCAGAACGCTGTCGCACCGCCTGGCGCAACCTCCACGCCCAGGTGATGGAGCACCCGGGCACCTCCGTCGTGTCGATGGAGTTCATCAGCTACGTCGACGCCGAGGGCGCCGCGGAGTTCGTCCGCAGGCTGGAAGGCGCCGACGTCGACGTCGTGCTGGGCATCCGTGACACCGCGCGGCTACTCCCGGCGATCTGGCAGACCGGCGCTCGCAACTACGGGGTGCGTCCGTGGCGGACATTCGTCTCCGAGCTCACCGCCGAGCCGGAGAACCGGGCGAACGCAGCGTGGCGCCGCTTCCTCCGCGTGTACGACGTACCGCGCATGCTGGACTCGTGGCTGGCGCACGTGCCGCGCGAGCGCGTGCACGTGGTGACCGTGCCGCAGTCGGGCGCCGAGCCCGACCTGTTGTGGCGGCGCTTCGCCGCAACGGTCGGGGTGGACCCCGGGGTGGCGACCCAGCTGCCGGCGCCCGCGAACGAGTCGATCGGGCACGCCTCGGCCGAGCTGGTGCGGCGGGTGAACACCGCCCTCGGTCACGACCGCTCGATGGCGGTGCACAAGGCGAGCACCGTCGTGCTCTCGGACCAGATCCTGGCGAGGCGACGCTCCTCGGAGACGCCGGTGACCGGCAACGCCGCGCTCCGCGCGTTCGGAGCCCGGTGGAACGGCGTGGTTCGCGATGCGGTGCTCGCCTCCGGGGTCTCGGTGTCCGGCGACCTCGACGACCTTCCGCTCGAGCCGGCCGACGGCCCCGACCGGCTGAGCCGCCCGACGACGGACGAGGTCCTGTCCGCGGCGGCGGACTCGATCGAGCAGCTGCGGACGCGCGTGCAGCGGGTGGTGCGCCGGGCACAGGTGCCGATGCCCGAGAGTGTGCGGGCGTTCCTCGACACGCCACCGCGTGCCGAGTCCTGGAGGCCTGCCGAGGATCCGGCGGCCGCCGCGGTCCAGGCCGTCGTGGACTCCGTCCACGCGCTGGCTGACGCCTGGTTCACGGAGAAGTCCGCCGGGAGGTCCGCCGGGAAGTCCGCCGGGAAGTCCGCAGGTCGCTAGCGCCGCGTGTCTCCCGGGCGAGCACGCGCTCCCGACTTAGCCTGGTGCGTGACACGTGTGACGCGTGTGACAAGCGCACGATCTGGGGCGGAGCCATGGTGAACAACCTCGTCGGCCGGGACATGGCCGTCGACCTCGGCACGGCGAACACGCTGGTGTACGTCCGTGGCAAGGGCGTGCTCCTCGACGAGCCCAGCGTGGTGGCGCTGAACGAGACGACCGGCGAGATCCTCGCCGTCGGCCACGAGGCCAAGCGGATGATCGGCCGCACGCCTGACAACATCCGGGCGATCCGTCCGCTCAAGGACGGGGTGATCGCCGACTTCGACTCGACCGAGCAGATGCTGCGGTTCTTCATCCGGCAGGTCCACCGTCGCCGTTACTTCGCCAAGCCGCGGCTGGTGATCTGCGTGCCGAGCGGGATCTCGCCCGTCGAGCAGCGCGCGGTCAAGGAGGCCGGCTACCAGGCCGGTGCCCGCAGGGTGTTCATCATCGAGGAGCCGATGGCAGCCGCGATCGGTTCCGGCCTCCCGGTCCACGAGGCCACGGGAAACATGGTGGTCGATGTCGGCGGCGGCACCACCGAGGTGGCCGTGATCTCGCTCGGCGGCATCGTCACCAGCCTCAGCATCCGCACGGCTGGAGACACGCTCGACACCTCGATCATCGCCTGGATGAAGAAGGAGTACTCCCTGCTGCTGGGGGAGCGCACCGCCGAGGAGATCAAGATGACGCTGGGGTCGGCGTTCCCGCTGCCCAGCGAGCCCGAGGCCGAGATCAGAGGGCGGGACATGATCTCGGGACTTCCCAAGACAGTGGTGGTCTCGAGCGCGGAGGTGCGCCAGGCGCTCGAGGAGCCGCTGCACGCGATCGTCGACGCGGTCCGCACCACCCTCGACCAGACCCCACCCGAGCTCGCGGGCGACATCATGGACCGTGGCCTGGTGCTGACCGGGGGCGGTGCCCTGTTGCGCGGTCTCGACGAACGGATCCGCCACGAGACCGGCATGCCGGTCCACGTCGCGGAGGACCCGCTGCACTCGGTCGCGCTGGGTGCCGGCAAGTGCGTCGAGGAGTTCGAGGCGCTCCAGCCGGTGCTCGTGTCCGAGCCGAGACGGCGATAGGGCGGCTCGCCGATGTCGATGAAGGACTCGCAGCAGCGCCCGTCCCGGAGCCTGCTGGTCCTGCTCCTGCTGGCGTGCGCGACGCTGATCACGCTGGACTACCGCGGCGGTGAGGACTCGCCGCTGGCGCCGGTGCGCGCTGCCGTCGGCAACGTGGTGGGCCCGGTCGAGGAGGTCACCTCCGACGCGTTGGCCCCCTTCGGCGACATCCCTGGGTTCTTCCGGACCAACAAGGGTCTCCGTGACGACCTCGCCCGCCTCGAGGCGGAGAACTCCAACCTCCGCAGCGAGCTCGCCACGACCAGTCTCGAGCGCAACCGTGCCGCGCAGCTCGACGGCCTGATCGACGCGAGCCGTGAGACCGGGTACTCCATCGCCCCGGCCCGGGTCATCGGCATGGGGCCGGCCCAGTCCTTCTCCCGCACGGTTCTCATCGACAAGGGCACCTCGTCCGGCATCTACGCCGACATGACCGTGCTGAACCACGACGGCCTGGTCGGCCGGGTGCTGCGTGCCGACAGCGGGACGGCGACCGTCCTGCTCGTCGTCGACCAGGGATCCGTCGTCGGCGGTCGGCTCGGCTCCAGCCTGGAGGTCGGATTCGTCCGAGGACGCGGTGACGTGGGCGGCGACGGGCGGCTGGACCTCCAGCTCGTCGACACGACCGCCATGCCGGGCAAGGACGACGTCGTCACCACCTGGGGGAGTCGCACCAGCGCGCCGTACGTCCCGGGGATCCCCATCGGCACGATCGAGTCGGTCTACTCCAGTCCCCGGGAGCTCTCCAAGCAGGCTGTCGTACGCCCCCTGGTCGACTTCTCCGCCCTGGACATCGTCGGCGTCGTCGTGAACGACGACGCGCGGGGCGGCGTGATCAGGGCAGGCGAGCTGCCGTGATCGCCGTGACCCGAGCGCTTGTCTGCGCCGCTCTGCTGCTTGCAGCCGTCGTGCTGCAGGTCAGCCTCTTCGACGGCATCTCCTACGACGGGGTCGTCCCCAGTCTCGTCCTGTTGATCGTGGTCGGGGCAGCGCTGACGCGCGGCGCGGAGTTCGCGATGACGCTGGGCTTCCTGGGCGGCATCCTGCTGGACCTCGCGCCACCTGCCGACCACGTCGCCGGGCGGTGGGCGCTGGCGCTGGTCGTGGCGGGCTATCTCGCAGGCCGGGTGCGCCAGGACGCGGGGCAGTCCGCGCTGGCGTCGGTGGTCACCGTCGCCGCCACGAGCTTCGTGGCGACCAGTCTCTTCGCCCTCAGCGGGCTGCTGCTCCAGGACGACTCCGTGTCGGTCGGTGAGGCGCTGCGCGTCATCCCGATCAGCGTCGGGTACGACGTCCTGTTGACCCCGTTCGTGCTGCCGCTGGTGATGAAGCTCTTCCAGCGGCTCGACGACCACCAGGTTGCCTTCTCATGACGGTGGTCCCCGGCGTCCGCCGGTCCAACCGCGGGCTGCTGCGCCTGGTCGTGCTTCAGGTGCTGGTGCTCTCGCTCTTCGGGACCCTCTTCGCCCGGCTGTGGTACCTCCAGGTGATGGCCGGGGACACCTACCAGGCCAGGGCCGCGTCGCAGTCGGTCCGCGAGATCGTCCAGCAGCCCGCACGCGGCCTGATCGTCGACGACATGGGCCGGCCCCTGGTCGCGAACCGCACGTCGTGGGTGGTGACCGTCGACCGCACCTTGCTGCACAGGATGGAGAGCGGCGACCAGGAGCGTCTCCTGCGGCGTCTGGCGAAGGCCGTGCACCGGCCCTACGAGCAGGTGCTCGCACGCACGCTGATCTGCGGTGACCCTGGCTCGGAGCAGGGCACCTGCTGGAACGGTTCCCCGTATCAACCGGTGCCGGTCGCGGAGGACATCCGTCAGCAGACCGCGATCTCGATCATGGAGCAGGGCGAGGAGTTCCCGGCGGTGCTCGTGCAGGCCGAGAACGTCCGGGCCTACCCGTCGCCGTACGGCATCAACGCGGCGCACCTGCTCGGCTACCTGAGCCCGATCACCGACTCGGAGCTCGACCGGGCGCGGGCGTCGGGCGACATGTCGGTGCACGGCGCCTCGGTGGTCGGGCGCGCCGGCATCGAGAAGCAGTACGACCGGTTCCTGCGGGGCTTCCCTGGCTACCAGCGCGTCGCGGTGGACTCGATGGGTCGCGTGCTCGGCGACTCGGGCGTCGTCGAAGGGCGGGTCGGCGACACGCTCGTCACCTCCATCGACGCGCGCGTCCAGGCTGTGGTGGAGCGCCAGCTCGAGGAGGCGATCAAGGTCGCTCGAGCAACCACCGACCCGGTGACCCGCCGGAAGTTCGTCGCGGACTCCGGCGCCGCGGTGGTGCTGGACGTCAGGACGGGTCGTGTCGTCGCGATGGCCAGCCAGCCGACGTACGACCCGGGCGTGTGGGTCGGCGGCATCTCGACGAAGCAGCTCGACCGGCTCTACTCCGGCAAGGCGGGCACGCCGCTGCTCTCCCGGGCGACCCAAGGTCAGTTCGCCCCCGGGTCGACCTGGAAGCCGTTCATGACCGCCGGTGCCCTGAACAACGGCTACTCGCAGAGCACCCAGCTGACCTGCTCGTCCGGCCTGCAGGTCGGTGGGCGCGTCTTCAAGAACTTCGAGTCGGGGTCGTACGGGCTGATCGGGTTCAAGCGAGCTCTCGAGGTCTCCTGCAACACCTTCTTCTACCGGATCGGCTACCACTTCTGGGAGAAGTACGGCACCGACGTCGGCGACGTGAAAGCGAAGGACCCCCTGGTCTCGGCGGCCAAGATGTTCGGCTTCGGCAAGGAGACCGGCATCGACGTGCCGGGGGAGGCCAGCGGGCGCATCGCCGACCGCAAGTGGAAGCGCGCCTACTACGAGTCGAACAAGGACTACTACTGCCGGCTGGCCGAGAAGGCCGGCGACGACTTCATCCACCGGTTCGCGCGCGAGTTCTGCATCGAGGGCTACGCCTACCGCGCCGGTGACGCCGTCAACTTCGCAATCGGTCAGGGCGACACGATCGTGACCCCGCTGTAGCTCGCCCGTGCCTACGCCGCGATCGCCAACGGGGGCAAGCTCTTCGAGCCGCGCATCGGCAAGGCCATCGTCGATCCCGAGGGCAACGTGGTGCGGCGGATCAAGCCCAAGATCCAGGCAAAGGTGAAGGTCAGCAGGAGCGACCTCGCCTTCATCGACGACGCCCTGCAGGGTGTCGCGCAGCAGGGCACGATGGCGTGGCGGCTGGTCGACTTTCCCCTCGACGAGGTCCCGATCCGCGCCAAGACCGGCTCGGCCGAGGTCTACGGAAAGCAGAGCACCTCGTGGGTCGCGTCGTACACGCCCGACTACGCGGTCGTGATGATGGTGTCCCAGGGCGGCACCGGCTCCGGGACGTCAGGTCCCTACCTCCGCAAGATCTACGAGGCGCTGTACGGCGTCCAGGGTGACCGTGTGGTCCCGCGCGAGTCCGCGATCCCGGGCACGGTGGCGCCGAAGGGGTTGCCCGTCTTCGCAGAGGACGGCGAGATCCTGCCTCCCGTGCTGCCGAACCTCGTGGGTGAGCAACCGCGAAGGAGGCGGGGATGACCCTGCTGCAGGGCCGACCGCGGACCGGGCGGACCGAGATGTCGACGGCCAGCGTGCCGCGGCTCGACTGGGCCCTGGCCGGGGTGACGGCCGCCCTGCTGGCCATCGGCGCCGTGATGGTGTGGTCGGCGGCCGACGACGCTTTCCTGAAGCGCCAGCTGGTCAACATCGCGATCGGGATCGTCCTCGCTGTCCTGGTGACCACCACGGACCACCGCTGGGTCCGGATCCTCACGCCCCTCGTGTACCTCGCCTCGCTCACCGGCCTGGTGCTCGTCCTGGTCATGGGCAGCACGATCAACGGCTCACGGTCCTGGATCCTGCTGGGACCGCTGTCGATCCAGCCGGCCGAGTTCGCCAAGCTGGCAGTGATCGTGGGCATGGCGCTGGTGGTCGCGGAGCGGGCCGAGGGGCGTCGGTGGAACGTCCGGCACCTCGACGTCGTCCTGATGCTCGCCGTCGCGGCAGTGCCCGCGGCTCTCATCCTGCTGCAACCCGACCTCGGCACGATGCTGGTGCTGAGCGCGACCGTCTTCGGCGTGATCGCCGTGTCAGGTGCCCCGCGGCGCTGGCTGGTCGGTCTGCTGGTCGGGGCCGTCACGGCGGCGGTGGCCGTGGTGCGGCTCGGCGTGCTGAAGCAGTACCAGCTCGACCGCTTCATGGCCTTCACGAACCCGGAGCTCGACCCCCGTGGCGCGGGCTACAACACCGAGCAGGCGCGCATCGCGATCGGCAACGGAGGCCTCTTCGGCCAGGGGTTGTTCGACGGATCGCAGACCCGGTCCGGCTTCGTGCCGGAGCAGCACACCGACTTCATCTTCACGGTGGTGGGGGAGGAGCTCGGCCTGATCGGCGCCGGTGCCGTCATCGTCCTGCTCGGAGTGGTGCTGTGGCGTGCGCTCTCGATCGCGAGCAACGCACCCGACCTGTTCGGCCGGGTCGTCGCGGCGGGCATCGCCTGCTGGATCGGCTTCCAGTCCTTCCAGAACATCGGCATGTGCCTCGGGATCATGCCGGTGACCGGCGTACCTCTGCCGTTCGTGTCGTACGGCGGGTCCTCGATGTTCGCGACCCTGATCGCGGTCGGCCTCCTGCAGAACGTGCACGTGCGCACCGAGCGGTCGGGCCTGGGCGTGGCCCGCTCACGGTTGACCCGCTCGCGCTACTGAGCCTCGATCACGTCGAGAAGCACTCGACGCATCGCCTCCCACCGACGCGGGCCGAGACGCTGGCGCCAGTGTTCCTCCATCGCGGCGATGTCACGACGCCACTGCTCCGCTGCCTCCTGGCCCGCCGCGGTAGGGCGCACGATCCGGGCCCGGCCGTCGCTCGGGTCCGGAACGACCTCGAGCAGGCCGGCCGCTGTCAGCCCGCGGACGAACTCACCGAGCGCCTGCGCGGTCATGCCGACGCGCTCGGCGAGCTCCGTGACCCGCAGGCCGTCCGCGGGCGTCAGGCTCACGACGCGCAGCTGGGACGTGCGCAGTCCGCGGGTGTCGTGGTCGACGACTCGTTCCTGGATGTCGTCGCGCAGCGTCCGCAGCGCTCGGTCGAGGATCGCGAAGATGTGGTCGGGATAGTCGTCGTTGACCAACTTCATAAGGCAACCTTACTATCAATCAAGGTAACCTTACAAACCTAGGGGGGACGATGAGTCCACAGGTGCCGTTCGACCCGTCACAGGTCGTCTGGGAGCTGGACCAGCTGCTCGGTGATCGCCCCCTGGACTCCGTGCTCGGTCGGCCGGTGGATCGCTCGTCGGTGCGCGTGGAGACGGAGGAGTACCACTTCGGCTCGCCCGCGAGCGGAGGACTCGTGACGGTGCATGGCGCCTGGGCGGACGGTGGGGGCTGGTCGGCCTTCGTGAAGATCCTCCAGCACCTCCGGCACTGGGCACTGCTGCCGATGATTCCGCCACACGTCGCCGAGGAGATGATCCGGTTCTACCCGTGGCGCGAGGAGCTGCAGCTGTGGCGACCTGCCCTGGTCGACCGACTCCCGCCAGGCATACGGGTCCCGCACCTCTACGACACCGTAGAGCTCGGAGACGACCGGGTGGCCGTGTGGATGGAGAAGGTCGACCTGGACCCCCGCCCGTGGTCTCTAAACACCTTCAGCCGTGCGGCGAGGCTGATGGGCGAGCACAACGCGCGCATGTGCGACGAGGAGGTCGTGGCGGCATGCGGCGTTGAGGATGACTACGCACTGCGGATGTGGGCCGGCAACGGGCTTCGACCACGGCTGTCCGACTTCGACGACCCCGCCCGTTGGGTGCATCCGGTGCTTGCGCCGTACGCCGAGGTCCGACGCCGGGTCGTCGCAGCGGGGTCTCTGATCGAGGACGTCCTGTCACGTCTGGCGTCGATGCGCCACGGCATGCCGCACGGCGACTGCAGCCCGCAGAACCTGCTCGTGCCTCGCGGCAGCGACGAGTTCGTGATGATCGACATCTCGTTCCAGGCGCCGTCTCCTCCCGGCACCGACCTGGCTCAGCTCGTGGTGGGACTCGCGCACGCGGGCGAGCTGGCCCCCGACCAGCTCGAGGAGGTCGAGAAGACGGTGCTCGCGTCGTACGCAGAAGGCTTCCGAACCACGGGGGTCGACCTCGACGACCAGGACCTCCTGACGGCTTACGCCGGAACTCTCCTGCTGCGCAGCGCCTTCACCTCGATCCCGTGGGAGTGGCTCGACGACCCGGCGCGCAAGGACGACCTGGAAGGCCGTCTGCGGCTGACCGAGTTCATCGTGGACACGGCCGAGCGCTACCTCTGACGCCGCATGTCGTAAGCCAACCGTCACGTCGGGCCATGTCGACAGCACCAAACTGCCGGGAGCATGGGCACATGGACGCATCGGCGCTCGACACCGCCCGGGAACGGGTGCCGCTCGTCGAGAACGAGGGCAAGTCCGGTGCGACCCTCGAGCGAGTCGTGCTGGCCGACGGCAGGCGGGTCATCGTCAAGCGGT
Organism: Nocardioidaceae bacterium; assembly: GCA_035699605.1. Lineage (GTDB taxonomy): Bacteria > Actinomycetota > Actinomycetes > Propionibacteriales > Nocardioidaceae > SSC3. The sequence continues at coordinate 57,074 of DASSPN010000032.1, forward strand.
TCGATCCGGAGCACGACCTCGTCATGCGCCTCACGGGAGACGGCCGGGGGCGCGAGGTCGAGATGCTCCACCGTGGCCTGTTCGAGCAGCTGCCGTCCGACGTGGGGCACGCGGTGCTGGGCGGCTGGTTCGAGGACGGGTACGGCGTCCTGGTCATGCGCGACCTGGGGGAGGCGCCGCTGAGCTGGGACGACCGGCTCGACGCCGGCCGCTGTGACGCGCTGCTGAAGGGGGTGACGTCCTTGCACCGGCGCTTTCACGGCGCACCGCCGGACGGCCTCACCCCGATCGCGGACGTCGTGGGGCTCTTCGAGCCTCGTCGCCTTGCGCCCTACCGCGGGCTCTCCCTCGTGGACTACGCACTGCGCGGCTGGGAGCTCTGGGCAGACCTGGTCCCGGGTGAGGTGGGTCAGCGGGTGCTCACCCTGGCCCAGGACACAGCGCCGCTGAGCGCTGCGCTCACCGCGTGCACGCCCACGTTCATCCACGGAGACCTGGCCGGGGTGAACCTCGCGTTCGAGGACGACGCACTGACACTCATCGACTGGGGGCTGGCTGCCGCAGCCCCCGGAGCCGTGGACATCGGCCGTTTCCTGGTCGGCTGCGCCCACACCCTGGACGTAAGCCCCGACGACTTCCTGGCGATGTACCGGCACCACGCCGCCGACCTCTATGACGACCGCGCCACCCGGCTGGGACTGCTGTCCGGGCTGGTGTGGCTGGGATGGAACAAGAGCCTCGACATCGGCGACCACCCGGACGCCGCGGTCCGGGAGCGTGAGCGGAACGGTCTCGCCTGGTGGCTCGCGCGAGCAGCCGAGGGACTCGAGGTTCTGGACGGCTGACCACGGATGCAGATCCGTGCGCTGCACGAACGTGTAGTCATGTATCTCTCGCGCGGGACCGATCCTCCTCATTACGGTCCGAGGGCGCGGCGGAGACACCGCCGTCCCACCAAGGGGAGATCGGAGATCCCGATGCAACACAACAGACCAGCCCGAAGGCTCCTGATCGGAGCCTTCGCCACGGCGGCCGCCCTCGGCGCTACCGGGCTGCCGGCGGCCGACGCCGCGGGGACACGGGCACCGCTCGTCGGCACGCAGCGGGCGACCGCGATCGACGGGCAGTACATCGTGGTACTCAAGGACCGGACCTCGCCCGCCGCACAGGCGGATGCCCGGCGCAGTGCCGAGGCCGCCGGTGGCTCGGTTCGCGCGACGTACACCCACGCGCTGCGCGGCTTCGCCGCAAAGCTGCCGGCGCGGGCGCTCGACGGGTTGCGATCGAACCCGAACGTCGCCTTCATCGAGGCCGACCAGACGGTCAGCATCGAGGCTACCCAGTCGCCGGCGACCTGGGGCCTGGACCGGATCGACCAGCGGGACCTTCCGCTCAGCAACAGCTACACGTACGACGCCACTGGCTCAGGGGTGACGGCGTACATCATCGACACGGGCATCCGGGCGACGCACGGGCAGTTCGGCGGTCGCGTCCTCTCGGGCTTCACGTCGATCAACGACGGCCAGGGCACCAACGACTGCAACGGCCACGGGACCCACGTCGCCGGCACCGTCGGCAGTGCGACCTACGGCGTTGCCAAGAGCGTCACGCTTCGTCCCGTGCGCGTGCTGAACTGCCAGGGCAGCGGCACCAACACCGGCGTGATCGCCGGCGTCGACTGGGTGACCGGCAACCACGCGGCGGGCGCTCCGGCCGTCGCCAACATGAGCCTCGGCGGCGGTGTGTCCAGTGCCCTCGACACCGCAGTGAACAACTCGATCGCCGACGGCGTGACCTACGCGGTCGCGGCGGGCAACGAGAACACCAACGCGTGCAACGGCTCCCCGTCGCGTGTCGCGAACGCGATCACGGTGGGCTCCACCACGAGCACCGACGCCCGGTCCAGCTTCTCCAACTACGGAAGCTGCCTGGACCTGTTCGCGCCGGGCTCGAACATCACCTCGACGTGGCACACCGGAGACTCGGCGACCAACACGATCAGCGGTACGTCGATGGCGACGCCGCACGTCGCAGGCGTGGCCGCCCTCTACCTGCAGGGCAGCCCGACGGCGAGCCCCGCCACCGTCACGTCGGCGATCGTCAACAGTGCGACGACCGGCAAGGTGACCGGTGCCGGAACCGGCTCCCCGAACCGGCTGCTCTACTCGCTGCTGACGACGGCGCCGCCGCCCCCGCCGCCGCCGACCGGGTCGAACCTGCTCGGCAACCCGGGCTTCGAGTCGGGCAACACGGTGTGGTCGGCGAGCAGCGGCGTGATCACGAACTCGGCAAGCCGCCCCGCACGCACGGGCACCTGGAAGGCGTGGCTCAACGGCTACGGCACGACGCACACCGACACGCTGTCGCAGACGGTCACCCTCGGCGCAGGCACGAGTGCGAGCCTGTCGTTCTGGCTGCGCATCAACACGTCGGAGTCCGGCTCGACGGTCTATGACCGGCTTCAGGTGCAGGTCGTCTCGAACGGGGTGACGACGACGCTCGCGACGTACTCCAACGTCAACGCGAACTCGACCTACGTGCAGAAGACGTTCAACCTGAGCGCCTACCTCGGCAAGACCGTGACCGTGAAGTTCGTCGGCACGGAGGACTCGACGCTGCAGACCAGCTTCGTCATCGACGACACGTCGCTGACGGTGAGCTGACCTTTCGCAGGGACACCGGGCGGCCCATGCGTGACAGCGTGGGCCGCCACGGTGCAAGGTGGGCTCCATGGACCTTGTGACCCTGCACCGTCGTACCGTCGAGAACTGGCAGCGCACCGTCGAGGCCGTGGGCCCCGACCAGTGGGACGCCCCGACACCGTGCACCGAGTGGACGGTGCGTGACCTGGTGAACCACGTGGTCGGCGAGGACCTGTGGACCCGGCCGCTGCTCGAGGGCAAGACCATCGCCGAGGTGGGGGACCAGTTCGACGGCGACGTGCTGGGGGACGACCCGGTCGCCCGGAGCAGCGCGAGCGCCGCCCAGGCTATGGGCGCCGCGGAGGAGTTCCTACCGGCCGGCGGCATGGTCAACGTGTCGTGGGGCCAGATTCCCGCGGAGGAGTACGTCCGCCAGCTGGCGGCGGACCACCTCATCCATGCCTGGGACCTCGCGGCGGCGACCGGCCAGTCGAGGGACATGGACCCCGAGTCGGTCGCCGACGTGGCGGCCTGGTTCGGCCCGGTCGAGGACATGGTGCGTTCCGCAGGGGTCATCGCGGAGCACGTGGACCTCACCGGTGACCCGCAGACGGAGCTCCTGGCCGGCTACGGACGACGGGCGGACTGGCAGGCCTGAGGGACCGCTTGGTCGATGGTTTGTAGTGTCGTCCCATGGCCGACCGCGAGATCGACCCCGTCATCGTCGACTACGTCGAGCACGTTGCGAACCGCTTCGGGGCGCAGGGGCTCGAAGAGCTGATCACCCTCGCCCAGGAGCACCTGGTCGTGGCGCGCAAGGCGCTCGAGGAACTCGCCCACCTCGACGAGTAGGTAGACTGGGGCATTCCTTCCCCAGTCTCGCGAGGTTCCTGCATGCCCAGCCCTGAGTCGGTCTTTCCCCGCCTCGAGCCGCTCCTGCCGTCGGTGCAGAAGCCCATCCAGTACGTCGGGGGAGAGCTCAACTCCACGCAGAAGGACTGGGACGACGCCGACGTCCGCTGGGCGCTGATGTATCCCGACGCCTACGAGGTCGGCCTGCCCAACCAGGGCGTGCAGATCCTCTACGAAGTGCTCAACGAGCGAGACCGCACCCTGGCTGAGCGGACCTACTCGGTCTGGCCGGACATGGAGAAGGTCATGCGGGAGAACGGCATCCCGCAGTTCACCGTGGACTCCCACCTCCCCGTTCGGGACTTCGACGTCTTCGGCATCTCGTTCTCCACCGAGCTCGGCTACACGAACCTGCTGACCGCGCTGGACCTGGCCGGCATCCCGCTGCACGCGGTCGACCGTACGGATGCGGACCCGATCGTCCTCGCCGGCGGGCACGCCGCCTTCAACCCCGAGCCGATCGCCGACTTCCTCGACGCCGCCGTTCTCGGCGACGGCGAGGAGGTCGTCCTCGCCATCTCCGAGGTCGTCCGGGAGTGGAAGGGCGAGGGGTGCCCCGGCGGCCGCGACGAGCTGCTGCACCGGCTCGCGGTGAGCGGCGGCGTCTACGTACCGAAGTTCTACGACGTGACCTACCTGCCCGACGGTCGCATCCAGCGCGTCGCGCCGAACCGTGCCGGTGTGCCGTGGCGGATCACCAAGCACACGCTCATGGACCTCGACGCGTGGCCCTACCCCCGCAACCCGCTCGTGCCGCTCGCCGAGACCGTGCACGAGCGCTACTCCGTCGAGATCTTCCGGGGCTGCACCCGCGGCTGTCGCTTCTGCCAGGCCGGCATGATCACCCGCCCCGTCCGCGAGCGGTCGATCGAGACCATCGGGGCGATGGTCGAGAACGGCATCCGCAAGTCCGGCTTCGAGGAGGTGGGCCTCCTCTCCCTGAGCTCGGCGGACCACACCGAGATCGGCGAGGTCGCCAAGGGGCTGGCGGACCGCTACGAGGGCAGCAACGTCTCACTGTCGCTGCCGAGCACCAGGGTTGACGCCTTCAACATCACGCTGGCCAACGAGTTCAGCCGCAACGGGCGCCGTTCCGGCCTCACCTTCGCGCCCGAGGGTGGCTCCGAGCGGATGCGCAAGGTGATCAACAAGATGGTCACGGAGGAGGACCTGATCCGGACGGTCGCCACGGCGTACTCCCACGGCTGGCGTCAGGTGAAGCTCTACTTCATGTGCGGGCTCCCGACCGAGACCGACGAGGACGTCCTCGAGATCGCCGACCTCGCCAAGAAGGTGATCGCCAAGGGCCGCGAGGTCTCGGGCCACAACGACATCCGGTGCACGGTCTCCATCGGAGGCTTCGTGCCGAAGCCGCACACGCCGTTCCAGTGGGCCTCGCAGCTCGACTGGGAGACGACCGACGAGCGCCTGAAGAAGCTCCGCGACGACGTCCGTGCCGACAAGCGCTACGGCCGCGCCATCGGCTTCCGCTACCACGACGGCCGCCCCGGCATCATCGAGGGACTGCTGTCCCGAGGCGACCGGCGCGTGGGCCGGATCATCGAGGAGGTCTGGCGCGACGGCGGCCGCTTCGACGGCTGGAGCGAGCACTTCTCGTTCGACCGCTGGGTGGCCGGCTCGGAGAAGGCGCTGGCCGGAACGCCGGTCGACCTCGATTGGTACACCGTCCGTGAGCGCGAGTACTCCGAGGTGCTGCCCTGGGACCACCTCGACTCCGGTCTCGACCGCGACTGGCTCTGGGAGGACTGGCAGGACGCCATCGACCCCGACTCCACCGTCGAGGTCGAGGACTGCCGCTGGACGCCGTGCTACGACTGCGGCGTGTGCCCGCAGATGGACCTCGAGATCCAGATCGGGCCGACGGGCAAGAAGCTGCTCCCGCTGAGCGTGGTGTGAGGTGACGCCTCGCGAGCAGCCGGAGCAGCAGGCTCCTCCGGTCCAGAAGCTGCGCATCCGCTACGCCAAGCGCGGACGCCTGCGCTTCACCAGCCACCGGGACTTCTCCCGGGCGTTCGAGCGTGCGCTGGTGCGCGCGCGCGTCCCGATGGCCTATTCGTCCGGCTTCAACCCCCACCCGCGGATCTCCTACGCCAACGCGGCACCGACCGGGTCGGCCAGCGAGGCGGAGTACGCCGAGATCGGGCTCCGCGAGGTCCTCGACCCTGCGCAGGTGCGCGACCTTCTGGACGAGGCGCTGCCGCCCGGGCTCGACGTGCTCGAGGTCGTTCCGGCAGCCGCGGGCGCCCTGGCGGACCGGCTGGAGGCCAGCCACTGGCTGATCACGCTCCCCGACGTACCGCCGCAGGAGGCGACTGCGGCCGTCGAGCGGTTCCTTGCCGCCTCCGAGGTGACCGTCGAGCGGATGACCAAGCGCGGGCTGCGGTCCTTCGACTGCCGGCTGCCCGTGGTGTCGCTCGCCGTGTCGATGAACCACGGGGTTAACGGGGAGTGTGCGATACTCGACGTGGTCCTACGGCACGGCACCCCCGCCGTGAGACCGGACGACATCCTCGCCGGACTTCGTCAGACAGCCGGACTTCCGGGTGGTGCCGCTGCGCTTTTCCAGCGGCTGGCCCAGGGTCCGCTCGAGGTGGAGACCGGCACGGTGGGCGACCCCCTGGCGCCCTGACCGCGACGCGGAGACCCGTTGGTGACAGCGACGGAACCCCCGCTGACCGCGGTCGTGGCCCGGACGGTGCGCCCCGTCGCCACCACCGCAAGCTTGCGTCCGGCGGCTCACGCCGTACGGGCGAATGACACGCCTCGCGTGCCGTCCGACGGCGCAGAGGCGGCAAGGAGAGCAGATGCTCGACGACGACACCACCGTCGACACCACCAGCCCCACCGACAACACCAGCACCGAGCCGACTGCCGCGAGCGACGCGGCGCCTCCCGCCAAGAAGGCGGCGAAGAAGGCTCCGGCCAAGAAGGCCGCCGCCAAGAAGGCTCCGGCGAAGAAGGCGGCCGCCAAGAAGGTCGCCGCTTCTCCCGCGGACGCCGACGTCCCCCTCGAGGGGACCGCCGAGGCCCCGACCGCGGAGGGCGACGAGGCCCCCGCCACGCGGGCCGCCAAGAAGGCGCCGGCCAAGAAGGCCGCCAAGAAGGCACCTGCGAAGAAGGCGGCGCCCAAGGCTGAGGCTGCCCCCGACCATGCCGCCTCCGGCGACGCGGGGGAGAACGAGGCCGATGCGGGGACCGGCCCGGGCACCATGCTGCTCTTCCAGGCCCCCGAGCCGACCAAGGCGCCGGCCCGCGCGAAGAAGGCAGCGGCGAAGAAGAGTGCTCCGAAGGCCGAGGTCGCGCCCGAGCACGAGAAGCCAACCGACGAGGCGTCCGAGGACGACACGGAGGCGGCCGAGGAGGACGACTCCCCGGAGGGTGCGGCACGTCGCCGTCGCCGTCGGGGTGGCCGTCGCCGCCGCAAGCCGGGCAACGGCGAGGGTGGCGAGGACGCCGAGACCGGCTCCGACGCCGACGCGAGCGGCGAGGGCGAGTCCGCCGACGACACCGAGCAGGGTGAAGGCGGGTCGACCCGTCGACGCCGCGTGCGGGCGCGCGCCGGGGAGCAGCGCGCCGGCGCTGGCGACGACCCCGCGAACACCGTCACCCGGGTCCGACAGGGCCGGTCCGCCGAGGACGAGATCGCCGGGTTCTCCGGCTCGACCCGCCTCGAGGCCAAGAAGCAGCGCCGTCGCGAGGGCCGGGAGGCCGGCCGTCGCCGCGCACCGATCATCAGCGAGGCGGAGTTCCTCGCCCGGCGTGAGTCGGTCGACCGCGTCATGGTCATCCGGCAGCGCAAGGACCTGACCCAGATCGCCGTGCTCGAGGACAAGGTGCTCGTCGAGCACTACGTCGCACGTGAGTCGCAGACGTCGCTCATCGGAAACGTCTATCTGGGCCGCGTCCAGAACGTCCTGCCGTCGATGGAGGCCGCCTTCATCGACATCGGCAAGGGCCGTAACGCGGTGCTCTACGCCGGCGAGGTCAACTGGGACGCCCTCGGTGCCAAGGACGGATCGCAGCGCAAGATCGAGGCCGTCCTCAAGCCGGGCCAGGCCGTTCTCGTCCAGGTCACCAAGGACCCGGTCGGCCACAAGGGCGCCCGCCTCACGAGTCAGGTCAGCCTGCCCGGTCGCTTCCTGGTCTACGTGCCGGACGGCACGACCAGTGGGATCTCCCGCAAGCTGCCCGACACGGAGCGGAACCGTCTCAAGACCCTCCTCAAGGAGATCGTCCCCGAGACGGCCGGCGTCATCGTGCGCACTGCCGCCGAGGGTGCGTCCGAGGAGGAGCTCACGCGCGATGTCGAGCGCCTGACCGCCCGCTGGGAGGACATCTCGAAGAAGGTCGAGGGCGGCAACGCGCCGGCGCTCCTCTACGGCGAGCCGGACCTGACCCTCAAGGTCGTCCGTGACCTGTTCACCGAGGACTTCTCGAAGCTGGTCATCTCCGGGAACGACGCGTGGGACACGGTCAGGGAGTACGTCGAGAACGTCGCCCCCGACCTCGCGGAGCGGGTGGAGAAGCACGACGACACCGACGGTGACGCCTTCGCGGAGTTCCGCATCGACGAGCAGATCGCCAAGGGTCTGGACCGCAAGGTGTGGCTGCCCTCGGGTGGTTCGCTGATCATCGACCGCACCGAGGCGATGACGGTCGTGGACGTCAACACCGGCAAGTTCACCGGCTCGGGCGGCAACCTCGAGGAGACGGTCACCAAGAACAACCTCGAGGCCGCCGAGGAGATCGTCCGCCAGCTTCGCCTGCGCGACATCGGCGGGATCATCGTCGTCGACTTCATCGACATGGTGCTCGAGAGCAACCGTGACCTCGTGCTTCGCCGCCTGGTCGAGTGCCTCGGGCGCGACCGCACCCGTCACCAGGTGGCGGAGGTGACCTCGCTGGGTCTCGTGCAGATGACCCGCAAGCGCATCGGCACCGGGCTGCTGGAGGCGTTCAGCGAGACCTGCGAGCACTGCGGTGGTCGCGGTCTGCTGGTCCACCACGAGCCGATCGAGCCGAAGAAGAAGGTCGAGGAGGAGCCCCGACGCGCCCGGCGCAGCCGCGGCCGCGGCAAGGGCGGATCCGACGAGGCCGCGCCGACCAACGGTGGTGCCTCACGTGCGCCGTCGCCCGCCGACCTCGCCGCGTTCCCGCGCCACGAGGAGTCCGAGCACGAGACCCCTGTTGAGGACGTCGAGACCCCCGCGGAGGACGTCGAGACCCCGGCGGACGAGGCAACGACAGCTCCCGAGGCCTCTGAGGCTCCTGAGGCTCCTGAGGAGGCCGAGCCCGAGCAGCCCGAGGCCAGAGCCGGCGATGATCCGGCCGCAACGGCTGCGGAGGAGCCCGCCGCAGAGGCTGCGGAGGAGCCTGCCGCAGAGGCTGCGGAGGAGCCGGCGCCTGCCGCCCCCGCAGCGCCCAAGATCGTCACCTCGACCCGTCGGGTCAGCGCCCGGCGTGCCGCCGGACCGCCCAAGCCCGTGGAGTCCGACGGTGCCCGGTCGGAGGTGGAGGGCACGGCCGAGGGTGCCGGAGAGACGCTGGAGATCCCCGAGCTGGACCACCACGAGCCCGCGGCACCAGCGCACGTCCCGATCAAGAAGAAGGGCGGCGCCCGCAAGCGCTGAGCCTCTAGGCGAGCGAGTCTCCGGGTGAGGCGGGCGGTGGGCGATCGAAGATCGCCGTGGCCCGTGTGCCTCCCGCCTCGCTGCCGCTGAGCCTCCAGGCGAGCGAGTCTCCGGGTGAGGCGGGCGGTGGGCGATCGAAGATCGCCGTGGCCCGTGTGCCTCCGCCTCGCTGCCGTTGAGCCTCCAGGCGAGCCCGCGGGCGCCGGATTTGCGGGCGGGGAGCAGCCTCCGTAGACTTGCTCCTCGGTGTGTGCTCAGGCGCGCCCGCTGTCGCGTGTCGACGATCCCGCTCCCACCCCCTCGGTGGTCGTGTGCGGCGTCGGCCCCGGCATCCAGAACGTGCTAGTCCGACGAATGAGAGTGAGACCGCGGTGTACGCGATCGTGCGCAGTGGCGCCATCCAGCAGAAGGTGTCTGTTGGTGACGTCATCGAGATCGACAAGGTGTCGAACGAGGTGGGCGAGTCCGTCACCCTTCCGGTCCTGCTCCTCGTCGACGGCGAGAAGGTCACCTCGGGTGCCGACAAGCTCGCCAAGGCTTCGGTGACCGCCGAGGTCCTCGGTGCCACCAAGGGCCCGAAGATCACGATCCTGAAGTACAAGAACAAGACGGGCTACCGCAAGCGCCAGGGTCACCGTCAGAAGTACACCCAGGTCAAGGTCACCGACATCAAGGCCTGAGCCTCGGCTCACCACGACGGCCTCTGGCCACCTTGAGCAACCAGACGAAGAGGGACTGACATGGCACACAAGAAGGGTGCGGCTAGCACCAAGAACGGCCGCGACTCGAACGCACAGCGCCTCGGCGTCAAGCGCTACGGCGGCCAGCTGGTCAACGCGGGCGAGATCATCGTCCGTCAGCGCGGCACGCACTTCCACCCGGGTGCGGGTGTGGGTCGCGGTGGCGACGACACGCTGTTCGCCCTGGTGGCGGGCAACGTCGAGTTCGGCACCAAGCGCGGCCGTCGCGTCGTGAACATCGTCCCGACCGCTGAGTGAGCTCAGCAGACTGACTTTCGAGAGGGCGCCCTGCTGAGTCCAGCAGGGCGCCCTCTCTCTTTCTGGAAGGATCCTCCCGTGGCAGTCCCCACCTTCGTCGACCGGGTGACCCTGCAGGTCACTGCGGGGCGCGGTGGCAACGGCGTCGCCAGCGTGCACCGGGAGAAGTTCAAGCCTCTCGGCGGCCCTGACGGCGGCAACGGCGGTCCCGGCGGGAGCGTCATCCTCCGGGTCGACCCGGACGTCACCACGCTGGTCGACTACCACCACAACGCCGTACGGCGCGCGCAGCACGGCGGCCACGGCGCCGGGGGACACCGCAACGGCGCCCACGGAGCCGACCTGATCCTGTCGGTGCCGGACGGCACGGTCGTCAGCGACACGAAAGGCAACGTGCTGGCCGACCTGGTCGGCTTCGGCACCGAGGTCGTGGTGGCCGAGGGCGGCCGGGGTGGACTCGGCAACGCGGCACTCGCCAGTGCCAAGCGCAAGGCGCCCGGCTTCGCCCTCCTGGGTGAGCCCGGGGACGACCTCGAGATCGTCCTGGAGCTCAAGGTCGTCGCCGACATCGGGCTCGTGGGCTTCCCGAGCGCAGGCAAGTCGAGTCTGATCGCCGCGATCAGCAGGGCGCGTCCGAAGATCGCCGACTACCCGTTCACCACGCTCGTCCCGAACCTCGGCGTGGTCACGGCCGGAGACACCACGTTCACCGTGGCCGACGTACCCGGGCTGATCGAGGGAGCGGCGGAGGGCCGCGGCCTGGGACACGACTTCCTGCGCCACGTCGAGCGGTGCGCCGCCCTGGTGCACGTCATCGACATGGCCACCATGGAGCCGGGCCGCAGTCCCCTCGACGACCTGGACGTGATCGAGCACGAGCTGGCCAAGTACGGCGGGCTCGAGGACCGACCTCGGATCGTCGCGCTCAACAAGGTCGACGTTCCCGATGGCAGCGATCTGGCGGACATCACCCTCGAGGACTTCCAGGCACGTGGCCTGCGGGTCTTCCCCGTCAGCGCCGCGAGCCACCAGGGTCTGCGCCAGCTGACCTTCGCGATGGCCGAGCTCGTCGCCCAGACGCGCCAGGAGAAGCCGGCCGTCGAGGCCACCAGGATCGTGCTTCGGCCGAGGGCAACCGTCGGCGCTCCCGACTTCGCGGTGGAGAAGACATCCGACGGGTGGCGTGTGATCGGGGAGAAGCCCGAGCGCTGGGTGCGGCAGACCGACTTCTCCAACGACGAGGCCGTCGGCTTCCTCGCCGACCGGCTGAACCGGCTCGGCGTCGAGGAGCGGCTCCTGGAGCTGGGCGCCGAGGAGGGCGACGCGGTCATCATCGGCCCCGAGGAGAACGCCGTGGTGTTCGACTTCAAGCCGATGGTCGACGCCGGCGCGACGGTGCTCGGCAGCCGCCGGGGCGAGGACGAGCGGTTCTACGAGGAGCGGCCCGCCGCCGCGCGCCGTCGGGCGATCGACGAAGCCTTCGAGAGCCGGGCCGAGCACGAGGCTCGTGCTGACGTCGCGCGCCGGTTGGCGGACGCAGGGGCCTCCACTGGAGACAGTGAGGAACAGGGGGCCGCGGCAGCGGCGGGAGCAGACCTCTACGGGTGGGACGAGACCGACCCCGGTGACGACGATGACGAGGAGTGAGGTCACCGCGGCCCGCCGCGTCGTGGTCAAGATCGGCTCGTCTTCGCTGACCAAGGGCGGCGGCATCGACCCGGATCGCGTGGTCCAGCTCGTCGACACCCTGGGCGACGTTCGCAAGCGCGGCGTCGAGGTCGTGCTGGTCTCGTCGGGCGCCATCGCAGCCGGACTCGTTCCCCTGCGCCTCAAGCGCCGACCCAAGGACCTCGCCACCCAGCAGGCGGCGGCGAGCGTCGGACAGGGTCTGTTGGTGCACCGCTACACCGAGGAGTTCGCACGGCACGGGCTGCAGGTGGGGCAGGTCCTGCTCACCGTCGACGACGTGACCCGTCGAGGCCACTACCGCAACGCCTACCGGACCTTCCAGAAGCTCCTCGAGCTCGGCGTCCTGCCGATCGTCAACGAGAACGACACGGTCGCGACGGGCGAGATCCGGTTCGGCGACAACGACCGGCTCGCCGCCCTGGTGGCCCACCTCGTGCACGCCGACCTGCTCCTGCTCCTCTCGGACGTCGACGGCCTGTACGACGGGAACCCCACCAAGCCGGGGAGCCGGCTGCTGCCCGACGTGCACGGCGGCGCCGACCTGTCCTCGGTCGACATCGGCAAGGCCGGCGCTGCAGGCGTCGGCACCGGGGGCATGCAGACCAAGGTCGAGGCAGCGGCGATCGCGACGGGTGCCGGGATCCCGGTGCTCCTGACAAGCGCCGACCAGGCTGGCGCCGCCCTTGCCGGCGACCCGGTGGGGACGATGTTCCACCCGACCGGCCGGAGGCGCCCCACCCGCCTGCTCTGGCTGGCCCACGCCACGGAAGGCAAGGGTCGGATCTACCTCGACGACGGTGCCGTCCGGGCGGTCGTCGAACGAAAGGCGTCGTTGCTGGCTGCGGGGATCACCAGGGTGACGGGGGCCTTCGAGGCTGGTGACCCGGTCGACCTCGTCGACGGCAGCGGCACCGCCGTGGCCAGGGGCCTGGTCAACTACGACTCCGGCGAGCTGCCGTCCCTGGCCGGTCGTTCGACGCGCGAGCTCGCCCGCGACCTGGGCTCGTCGTACGAGCGTGAGGTGGTCCACCGCGACGACCTCGTCCTTCTCTGACCGGCCCTCGGAGTCCGCTGGGCACCGCGATTTCTCGCATTCTCCTGCCGGCTTCGCATCGGTTCGGGAGACTGGTGCGCGGAGGGTAACCCGACGGCTGAGGGACCAGAGAGGGTAGTGGGTGGTCGACGACGACATCCGCCTGTGGCACGTCTCGCTGACGGTGGCCGGCGGACATGTGGAGCCTCTCATCGTGCGCGCTGCGCTGCGACGACTGGCTGAGCAGCGACCCTTCCTGCACTCTTTGAAGTTCGCCACGGACCGGGCCGAGATCCAGTACTGGGAAGAGGCCGAGACCCTGCTCGACGCCTCGTCGCTGGCCCTCCGCGTCTGGAACGAGTACCGCGACTCCGCCGGCCTGCCCGCGTGGGAGGTCGTCGGCCTGGAGGTGCTCGAGCGCACGGTCTTCCAAGGCCGTGGCCACGAGTACAACGTCATCGTGGACCTCCACGACGTGACACCCCTGCCGTTCTGACGGAGCCGCGGACATAGGCTTTGCCTGTGACACCCAGCACCCCTGAAGCCACGGTCGCCGAGATCGCCGGGCGCGCCCGCGTGGCGGCGACCGACCTCGCGCTGGCGACCAGGGCCACCAAGGACTCCGCCCTGCTGGCGATGGCCGACGCGCTCCTCGAGCACTCCGAGCCCATCCTGGCCGCCAACGCCGAGGACTGTGCCGCGGCCGAGGCAGGCGGCACTCCTGCGAACATCATCGACCGGCTGCGCCTGAACGACGACCGCCTGCGGGGCATGGCCGACGGCCTGCGCGAGGTGGCCGGTCTCGCAGACCCCGTGGGTGAGGTGGTTCGCGGATCGACACTTGCCAACGGGCTCGAGCTCCGCCAGATCAGGGTCCCTTTCGGCGTCGTCGGGATCATCTACGAGGCGCGCCCCAACGTCACGGCCGACGCCGCCGGCATCTGCCTCAAGAGCGGCAACGCCGTCCTCCTTCGCGGCTCCTCCAGCGCCCTGCGATCCAACGCAGCGATCGTCGAGGTGCTGCGGGCCGCCGCGCAGGCGAACGGACTTCCCGCCGACGTCGTCCAGCTCGTCCCCGGCGAGGGCCACGAGACGGCCAAGGCGCTCATGCGTGCCCGCGGCCTCGTCGACGTCCTCGTCCCGCGCGGCGGAGCCGGGCTGATCAGCTCGGTCGTGGAGGAGTCCTCCGTCCCCGTCATCGAGACGGGAGTCGGCAACTGTCACGTGTACGTCGACGCTGCCGCAGACCTCGACACCGCCGAGCGCATCGTGCTCAACGCCAAGACCCACCGCACCTCGGTCTGCAACGCTGCCGAGTCGCTGCTCGTCCACGAGGCGGTGGCGGCCGAGTTCGTGCCTCGCATCACCCGGGCCCTGCAGGCTGCCGGGGTCACCGTCCACGGCGACGACGTCTTCCAGGAGCAGGACGGGGTCGTGGCGGCGACCGACGAGGACTACGCCGTGGAGTACCTCTCGCTCGACATCTCCGCGGCCGTCGTACCTTCCTTGGACGCCGCGATCGCCCACATCCGCCGCTGGTCCAGCGGTCACACCGAGGCGATCGTGACCCGTGACCAGCAGGCAGCCCGTCGCTTCGCGGCGGCGGTCGACTCCGCCGCCGTCATGATCAACGCCAGCACCCGGTTCACCGACGGAGGCGAGTTCGGCTTCGGCGCGGAGATCGGGATCTCGACGCAGAAGCTGCACGCCCGGGGGCCGATGGGTCTGCCCGAGATGACCTCGACGAAGTACGTCGTCACGGGCGATGGACACACTCGCTGACCCCCGGACGCTCGACGTCTGGAGCGATCCTGCGAAAGAGCGCATCGGCACGTCGGCGACCGTCATCACCTTCGTGCGCACCATCATCGCCGTCGGGCTGGGCGTCTTCGCCGCGCGCGAGCACGACCTCGGCCTCCTGATCGCCGCCCTCGCCGTCTACTGGGTCGGAGACATGCTCGACGGGTACGTCGCGCGCGTCCGAGGCTGCGAGACCCGTATCGGCGCGTCCCTCGACATCTTGTGCGACCGGTTCTGCTGCGCGGTCTTCTACGTCGGGCTGATGTTCCTCGAGCCTGACCTTGCCCCCGCGATCGTGATCTATCTCGCCGAGTTCATGGTGATCGACTGCTTCCTCTCCCTCGCGTTCCTGGCCTGGCCGGTGCGCAGCCCGAACTACTTCTTCGTCATCGACAGGCCGACGTGGCTCTGGAACTGGTCCAAGCCCGCGAAGGCGGTCAACAGCTCGCTGTTCGCCGTCCTGCTGCTCGTCGTGAACGAGTACGTCGGGGCCGGGGCGGCTGTGGCGATCGGCACAGTGATCGCCACCGGCCTTCTCGTGATGAAGTGCACGTCTCTCGTCAGGCTGGTCCGGATCGGCATCCCCATCCCTTCGCGATAAGGTGACCTCCATGTCGATCCTGTCGCTCGCAGTTCTCGCCGCCGAGTCCGGTGCCCACGAAGAGGGTGGCGTCAACCCCTGGCTCGTCGGTGGCGGCACCTTCGCCGTCCTGGTCGCTCTCCTCATCTGCCTCGTGGCCTTCGCCGGAGGGCGAGAGCACTCCTGAGCGCCTCCGCCACTCCGGAGGCACCCGCGCGACGCGTGGGTGTCATGGGTGGCACGTTCGACCCTGTCCACCACGGCCACCTGGTCGCCGCGAGCGAGGTCCAGGCCTGGTTCGGGCTGGACGAGGTGATCTTCGTCCCGACCGGCCAGCCGTACCACAAGGACATCCGTGAGGTGTCGGCCGCCGAGGACCGCTACCTCATGACGGTCATCGCGACCGCCTCCAACCCCCGTTTCCGGGTCTCCCGCGTCGACATCGACCGCGACGGGCCGACGTACACCATCGACACCCTGCGGGACCTGCACCAGCTGCATCCTGACGCGGAGCTCTACTTCATCACCGGCGCCGACGCCCTCGGGGACATCCTGCAGTGGCGCGACCAGGAGCGGCTCTTCGAGCTGGCCCACTTCGTGGGCTGCACCCGGCCCGGCTACGAGATGATGCCGGCCACCCTCGAAGGACTGCCAACCGACCGCGTGACCATCGTGGAGATCCCCGCCCTGGCGATCTCCTCCACCGACTGCCGGGCGCGCACGGCAAAGGGCGAGCCTGTCTGGTACCTCGTCCCCGACGGCGTCGTGCAGTACATCGCCAAGCACCACCTCTACGAGAACGGCTAGGAACCACCGTGACCGCAAGCGACCGCGCACTCGAGCTCGTCCGCACCGCCGCCCAGGCAGCCTCCGACAAGCTGGCCGACAACATCATGGCCTTCGACGTGTCCGAGCAGCTGGTGATCACCGACGCGTTCCTGCTCTGCTCGGCGCCCAGTGACCGGCAGGTGAAGTCCATCGTCGACGAGATCGAGGACAAGCTGCGGGAGATCGGCGCGAAACCCTTGCGTCGTGAGGGCGAGCGCGACGGTCGCTGGGTGCTGCTCGACTACGCCGAGATCGTCGTCCACGTCCAGCACGAGGAGGAGCGCACCTTCTACGCCCTGGAGCGGCTGTGGCGCGACTGCCCGCTCATCCAGCTTCCGGACACGGTCACCTCCGGCAAGGGATGACTCGCACCCTCATCCTCCTTCGGCACGGCCGCACAGCTTGGAACGACACCGGCCGCGCACAGGGGCATGCCGACGTACCGCTGGACGAGTTCGGACGTGCGCAGGCGGACGCGGCTGCGGCGTACTTCGCCGACGTCCCGCTCGGGGTCGTCTGGACCTCGGACCTCGCCCGGGCTCGGGAAACCGCGGAGATCGTCGCCGCGGGGAGGCCGGTGAAGGCGGACGCGCGCTTTCGGGAGTACGACGTGGGGGAGCGGCAGGGTCTGACCGTCCCCGAGGTGGCCGAGCGCTGGCCCGAGCTGGGGTCCGACTGGGAGCTCGGCAACCCGCCTGCCGGGATCCCGGGCAGTGAGACGTACGACGACGTGGCGGCCCGGATCGTGCCGGCGTGCAGGGAGGTGCTCGAGTCCCTGCAGTCGGGGGAGACGGGGCTGGTCGTGACCCATGGCGCGTGCTCCAAGGTCGCTGTTGCGGGCCTCCTCGGCTGGCCGCAGGACGTCATCTCGACGCTGCGCGGTCTCGACAACTGTCACTTCGCGATCCTCGAGGAGAGGGTCCGCGACGGCCGGATCCGGCTGGCCGGCTACGGCGTACCCCCGATTTCACGTTCCTGACCAGGGTTGGCTAAGATTCCCTGGTTGCCCAGCGCTGAGAAGCACGGGCGGCGGGGCTGTGGCGCAGCTGGTAGCGCACCTCCATGGCATGGAGGGGGTCAGGGGTTCGAGTCCCCTCAGCTCCACTCGTTCGAGGCGAGGTGAGACCGGATGGTCCACCTCGCTTTCGTCGTTTCCGCACCATTCTCTTTTCGGACTTTGGGCCCTTCCGGTGCCGATTCCCGAGTCCCTAGAGTCCTCGGAGTCTTCGAGCCAAGGAGTGCGTATGAACCGACTCAAGAAGGTCCTGTCCCCGCTGTTCGTGGCCTGCATGCTCGTCATGGCCGTCGACTACGCGTCCTACGCCGCCACCGGCTCGAGCCTGCTCCTGGGCAGGAGCAACTCCACGCCGGACCTGACGACGGTGACCCGCACGAAGAGCGGACCGGCGCTCAGCGTCAGGACCAAGACAAAGAAGAACGCACCGTTCGTGGTCAACGGCAGGGGGCGGGTGGCCAACCTCAACGCAGACATGCTCGACGGTCTGCACGCCAGCTCTCTGGGATCGCGAGCGATCCGGTTCGAGCTCCCCAGCGACGACCCCGCAAGCCAGATCAGCGAGGATCTTCCGTTCCAGCCAGGGACCTACCTGATCACCTACAACGCCCTGATCAACACGTCGGCGGCCACGGCCGGCTGCTTCGTGCGTGTCTCCGACGCAGTGCCCTACCGTGCGCAGGCCTTTGCGCCCACGGACGGGGACGGTGACGTCTACCTGAGTGGGGCGGACATCATCGTGGTGGACAGCAGCTCTGACGTCAGGCTGGTCTGCACGGCGGTCGGCCCGTTCAACGTCAACCTGCAGTCCAACTCCTCGGTCAAGAGCTCGGTCAACGCCCTGCGGCTGAGCTCGGTCACGACGCAGGTTCTTCCCTGACCAGCGCGAAGTAGGCGGCGAACCGCTGCTCGCCCTTGACCCGGTAGTGCGACGTTGCGAGGAACACGGCGTCGTCGATCTGGACGAGCTCGTCGTGGAACCGGCGGATGTACGGCGGGTTCGCGGCTGTGTCGTGGTCGAGGAGCAGCACGCTTCGGTCGGCGAAGAGCGACGGGCCGACGTAAGCCCTGAAGCGGTAGCGCCGGACCTCGATCGGCCCGAGACCGAGCCGGTTGAGGCCCCCGACGCAGCCGTCCGCCTGGGGTTCGAAGACCTTGCCGCGCCACAGCCGCAGCTCACGCATCACGGTGGAGGTGAGCACCAGGCCGTCCATCGCGCCGTGGAGGGCAGCCGGGTCTGGTGCGTGCCCGGCCGCGTGCAGAGCGGCGAGGTCCTCGTGCCGGAGCGACTCCAGCCTGGCGCGCGCAGTGCTCACGCACCGAGTATCGCGACGTCACTCCGCCGTAAGGACAAAGGGGGGCCTGGCGCACCAAGATAGGAGCGTGCTGCAGTCCGCGATCCCGCTGGTGGGGCGGGACGCCGAGCTCGCGCGGCTGACCGCGCTGCTGGATGCTGCCCAGGCGGGGCAAGGTGGGGGAGCAGTCCTGCTGGGAGAGGCAGGTATCGGCAAGACGTCGCTCGTCGAGGCGGTCGCTTCGGAGGCCGTGGCGCGCGGCTTCGTCGTCGCCTGGGGCCGCAGTCCCGACGTGGTGGCGGCGCCGTACTGGCCGTGGCGTCAGGTGCTCGGCGGTCTGGGGATCGCGGAGCCCTTCGGTACGGTTCCGAGCGGCGGCCGCGCGGAGCTGTTCGGTGAGGTGCTCGGTCGGCTCGAGCGCGTCGACCGTCCCGCCGTGACGATCCTCGACGACGTGCACCGTGCGGACGAAGGCTCGCTGGAGCTGCTGTCCTTCGTTGCGAGCCAGCTGCAGGGGACGCGAGTCGTCCTGCTGCTGACCAGCCGTGACGACGGGATCGACCTGTCCGGCCTCGCCGCCGAGACACTCGCCGCACTGCCCGCCCGCGTCCTGAGGATCGAGCTCGAGGGGCTGGACCGCGACGACACTGCGACCCTCGTGCGTGGTCTGGACCCGCATGCGTCCGACGAGCTCGTGGCGGCCGTCCAGCGTCGTACCGGGGGCAATCCCTTCTTCGCCTCGGAGGTGGCCCGGCTGCACGCCGCACGCGAGAAGCAGGGCGTGGCCTCCGGCAGCGACGTACCGACCGCAGTACAGCACGTGCTGAGCCGGCGACTGGCTCGTATCGACCAGCACTCAGTGCGGCTCCTGGAGGTCGCGGCGGTGGTCGGACGTCCGGACGTTGCTCTGCTGTGCGCAGTGACGGGCTTGCAGGAGCAGCAGGTCCTGGAGCTGCTCGAGGAGCCGCTCCAGGCGCGGATCCTCGTCGGGGCGGGCCGCGAGCTGCGGTTCGCGCACGACCTGGTGCGGGAGACCCTGTACGCCGGCCTGAGCGAGGCGGGCAGGGCTCGGTTGCATGCCACGGTTGCCGAGGCGGCCCCCGTCGAGGACGCGATCTCCCTCGCCGAGCACTGGGCTCGGGTCCACGGGCCCGAGGCGCGTGCGCGTGCCGCGGAGCACGCCCTCCAGGCCGCGGCGCAGGCGCAGGACCTGATGGCGCACGAGCAGGCGGCCCGGTACTACGCGTGGGCGCTCGGGGACGGCGTCGGAGACCCGGTGGGGGTGCGGCTCGGGCTCGGACGCGCGCAGGTGCTGGCCGGCGACGTCGACGCGGGTCGCGTGACGCTGGCTGAGGCCGCCAGCGAAGCCATTGCTGCGGGTCGGGGCGCGGAGGCGGTGCAGGCGGTGCTGGCGATGGGTACGGGGCTCGGCGGCTTCGAGGTCGACATCGGCGATGCCCGCCAGCGGCACCTGCTCAGTGCGGCGCTGGTCCTGCTTCCCGAGGGTGACCACGCGATGCGTGCGGCCGGACTCGCGAGACTCTCGCTTCTCCAAGCTCCCACCGCATCGATCGAGGAGCGCGCGGCCCTGGCGAACGAGGCGATCGCGATCGCCCGGCGGCTGCACGAGCCGGGCGTCGAGGCCGCTGCTCTGGCGGCGCTCAACGACGCCCTGTCTGGACCCGACCACGTGCAGGAGCGCTTGGAGGGAGCCAACCGGATCGTCGCCATCGCAGACGCCGCGGACGACACGGCGCTCGCGCTGCTCGGGCTGCGGCTGCGGCTGCTGGCGCGACTCGAGGTCGGGGATCTCGCTGGGGTGGACTCCGACATCCACGAGTACGACCGCCGGGCGCAGAAGCTCCGTCTCCCGCTGTACACCTGGCCGGTGCCGTTGTGGACCGGAATGCGCGCACAGATGAAGGGGGACGGCGAGCGGGCGATGTGCTGTGCGGACGAGGTCGAGAAGCTGGGCCGCGAGGCCGGGAGCACCAACGCCGCGCTGATGGCCTTCACGATGCGTCTTCACCAGGCGAAGGCGGAGGAGGACCCGGTCGGACTGGCTTCTCTCCTCGAGGAGGTGTCGAGGTTCGGCATCTGGGACCCCTCGCAATGGGACTGCTGCCTCGCCTCGATCTACGCCTACATGGGCGTCCTGGACCAGGCGCGCTTCCACCTCGACCGGGTCGTGGCCAGCGGTCTCGACAGCGTGCCGAAGGACGCGGAGTGGCTCGAGCTCCTCTGGCAGGTGGCAGAGGCCTCCCTCGTCCTGGCGGACAAGCAGGTCGCGCGCGCGATCCACGAGCGGCTCACGCCGTACTCCGACCTCTACGCGGTCGACGGGATCGGAGGAGCCGTCTTCGGCAGGGTCTCGGAGATCCTGGGCCGGATCGACGCGTTCCTGGCGGACGAGCGGCTTCCGGAGCACCCGACGCTGCTCGACGTGTCGGAGTCTGGCGAGCTGCGTCGGGAAGGCAGGGTCTGGCAGGTCGGCTTCCGTGGACGGCACGTGACAGTGCCGCACTCCAAGGGGATGACCGACCTGGCCGCCCTGGTGTCTCGTCCCGGGCGGGAGGTCCACGTCCTCGACCTCGTCGAAGCCGCCGGCGGCCCCAGGCGCCGCGAAGCGGGTGGTGACACAGGCCCCGTTCTCGACCGGGAGGCGAGGCACGCCTATGAGCGCAGGCTGGCCGAGCTCGACGACGACATCGCGGAGGCCGAGCAGAACGCCGATCTCGGCCGGATGTCCTCCTTGACCGGCGAACGGGAGTTCCTGCTCGCCGAGCTGGCGGGAGCAACCGGCCTCGGGGGTCGTGACCGGGTCTCAGGGGATCGAGCCGAGCGCGCCCGAAAGGCGGTCACCATGCGCATCTCGACGGCGCTCAAGGCGATCGCCGAGGCTCACCCCGAGCTCGCCCGGCACCTCTCCCGTTCGGTCTCCACCGGTCGCTTCTGCTGCTACCGACCCGAGCGTCCCGTGACGTGGCGAACCTGACGAGTCGCTCATGACATCGCCACACGAGTCGTGACGCCCTCCGGGTGACAGGGACGAGAAGCGTCCCCGGGACCCGGAGGCAGACATGACTGCGACGATCACACCACCCGCATCCGCCGAGACCGTCGAGGAGCTCGTCGGACGGATCTTCATCGAGGGCGTCGGCGCCTTCCACCTGAGCTCGGTCTACCTGGGCATCAAGCTCGGGCTGTTCGCGGGCATCGCCGAGCGCGGTCCGCTCACCGCCGCCGAGCTCGCCACGGACCGCGGCCTGGACGCGTGGTACGTCCGGGAGTGGCTCCAGGCCGAGGCGACCGCCGGCCTCGTGATCGCCGACGGCGACGACCTCGGGGACGCGCGGTTCCGGCTCGCGCCCGGGGTGCACGAGGTCCTGGTGGAAGAGACCGGGCCGGCGTACCTCGGTGGGCTCGGGCTCGCCCTCGGTGCGGTGGGCGGGATCCTTCCCGAGCTGCTCGCCGCGTTCCGCACGGGGGCGGGCGTGCCGTACCCGGCCTACGGCGAGGACGCCGTGCTGGCGCAGGCAGCACTCAACCGCCCGGCCTTCGTCAACGACCTCGTGGCCAGCTGGCTGCCGGCGATCCCCGACGTGCACGCGCGACTGATGGACGCCTCCGACCCGGCCCTGGTGGCGGACGTCGGGTGTGGGCTCGGCTGGGCGGCCATCGAGCTCGCGAAGGCGTTCCCGCACGTGCACGTGGACGGCTACGACTCCGACGAGGAGTCGATCTCGCGGGCACGGCGCAACGCCCAGGAGAACGGCGTCGCCGACCGGGTCACCTTCACGGTCGTGGACGCGGCAGCCGGCGGCTACGGCAACCGAAGCTACGACGCGATCTTCTTCTTCGAGTGCGTGCACGACATGGCCCACCCGGCTGCTGCACTCGAGGCGGCGAGGCGCTCCCTGGCGCCGGGTGGAAGCGTCGTCGTGATGGACGAGCGCGTCGCGGAGTCGCTGACGCCGGGCGACCCGACCGAGCTCTTCTTCGCGACGGCAAGCGTCCTGTGGTGCCTGCCGCAGGGCCGGGTCGACCCCACCTCCGAGGCACCGGGAACGGTGATGCGCCCCGACACGTTCGACGCAATCGCGAGGAAGGCCGGCTTCTCGGGTGTCGAGGTGCTGCCGATCGACCACCCCTTCTGGCGCTTCTACCGCCCGCTGGTCGGCTGAGCGTCGCTGTCGGCGGGTCGCCGTACGCTCGGCGTATGGCGACCCACGACCAGGGCACGACCGTTCGTCCGGCAGCGCCTGGCGACGCCCCGGCAGTCGCCGCCATCTGGTTCGCCGGGTGGCGCGACGGTCACCTCGGCAACGTTCCGGACGAGCTCACCCGGATCCGCACGGAGGAGTCGTTCGGCGAACGCGCCGAGCAGCACGTCGAGGACACGGTTGTCGCCGAGGTCGGCGGCCAGGTCGCCGGGTTCGTCATGGTGGCCGGCAGCGAGGTCGAGCAGGTGTACGTCGACGAGCGGCACCGCGGCACGGGCCTGGCGTCGATGCTGCTTGCCGAGGCCGAGCGGCTCGTGGCCGCGGCCGGCCATCCCGTGGCATGGCTCGCGGTCGTCGAAGGCAACCAGCGGGCGAGGCGCTTCTACGAGCGGCAGGGATGGAGCAACGAGGGGCTCATCGGGCACGCGGCACCCGGCAACGACGGCCCAGTGGTCGTCCCCGCGCTCCGCTACACGAAACAGGTCCGGTTCTAGCGGCCGGGCATGAGTCGGTTCCCGCCGGGCACCGGTCAGGGATGAGCATTCCCGCACCTTCCGAAGGCGAGTCACACCTCGACGAGCAGAGCGAGACCACCAGCGCGCCCGTGCCCGAGCAGGACCCGCCCGTGCTGACACGCCGAACGCCGGTGCTGATGTGGGGACTGTGGGGTCTCTGGGCGGCGCTCGGGCTCGCACTCGTCATCGCCGCCGTGGTGATCGCCCTGTGAGCTGACGCGCGACAGTAGTCTGTCCCCGACTCAGCAGTTCCGGACGGGGGAGAAGGTTGGCGGCGACGAGGCTCAAGGACGAACCTCGGACGGTCGACCGGTCGGCGGGTGACCTGCGCTTCCTCTGGGGTGCGCTCGCGCTGACGACCCTCCTGCGGCTCGAAGGTCTGCTGTGGCCGCTCAAGCCCGACGAGTCGGGGTTCCTGCTCGTGAGCAGGCAGTGGGATGCCACGTCGGACAGCCTCTACGGCGCCCTTTTCGTCGACCGTCCTCCGATCCTCATCGGCCTCTTCCGGCTCTGTGACGTGGTGGGTGGGCCTTACGCGCCACGCGTCGCGTCGGGCCTGCTGGGCCTCCTCTTCGTGTACTCCGCCTACCGCATCGGGCTACTGCTGGGCGGCACCTCGAGCGCGCGGTGGACGACGGCGGCCGCCGTGGCGCTGGCCGGACAGCCGGACCTCGAGCTCTGGGCCGGCAAGAGCGAGTCGTTGGGGATGCCTCTGGTGCTGGCGAGCTGCTGGCTGAGCCTCGAGGCGCTGACGGCGACGAGGCGCAACGCCGCCTATGCGTTGGCCGCGGGACTCACTGGCGCCCTCGCCGTCGGGATGAAGCAGAACCTCGGCGGCGGGGCGGTGTTCGGCATCGTGCTGCTCGCCGTCGCCCTGGGCACCCACCAGCTCGACCGGTCCCGGGGACTTCGGCTCGGGAGTGCCGCCGCAGCGGGGTTCCTCGTCCCGGTGGCCGGGGTGGTGGCGTGGGCCGCCGCCTCGGGAGTCGAGCTGCATGTTCTGTGGGACACGCTCTACGGCTTCCGAGGCGATGCGTTCGAGGTGATCACCAGCTCGTCGGCCGACGCCCCCCTGTCGCGGCTGGCGAGCCTCGGTGTGCTGTTCACGACCTCGGGCCTGGCGTTCCTCCTGGTCTGGTTCGCCTGCTGCTTCGCCACGGTCCGGAGGAGCCAGGCCGCAGCGGCCGCCGCGACTGCCGCGATGCTGCTCGTCGACAGCGTCGGCCTCCTGCTGGGCGGCAGCTACTGGACGCCGTACCTCACGGCGTTGCTGCCCGGTGCCGTCATCGCCGTCGCGTTGGTCGTCGGGCAGCCGTCGGGACGGGCACCTCGAGGGATGAGGATCGTGACTGGCGTGGCAGTCGCATCCACCGTGATCACGACCATCGGGTGGACCGCCGGTCACCTGCTCGGGCGGACCGCGCCCGACGCGCACTACGTGGGAACGGCGGTCGGGGCGGCAGCCGCGCCCGGCGACACCATCGTCGTCCTCTACGGGCGCGCCGACATCGTGCTGGCCTCGGGGCTCGACCCGGTGTACGAGCACCTGTGGAGCCTCCCGGCGCGGACCCTCGACCCCGAGCTCGACGGACTGCGCGCCCTCCTCGCCAGCAACCAGGCGCCTACGTGGGTGGTCGAGTGGAACCCGGTGAACTCCTGGGAGATCGACCGCGACGGGAGACTGCAGGCGTTGCTCGAGCAGGAGTACGACGTGGCCGCAGAGGTGTGCGGTGCACAGGTGCTGCTGCGCCGCGGGGAGGCACGCGACGCCCTCCCGTCCGTGGACTGTGACCGCGCCTGGCGGTGAGGTCCGCCGCCGATATGCTCCCAGGGTGAAGAAGACCGCAGCCCTCCTTGCCGTGCTCCTGCTGCTGACCGCGTGCAGGGGATCGGGAGACGAGCAGACGGCGGCTGAGAACATCAGCGCCGGCATCGCCGAGGGGGACTCCCCGCTCGAGACGGAGGAGGCGGACTGCTTCGGAGAGAAGCTCGTGGCCGCTGTCGGCGTCGAGGACCTGAAGAAGTACGGCGTGCTGGACGACGACCTGGCGTACGGCGAGGAGATCGGCAGCATGTCGATGGACGAAGCCGACGCTGAAGGTGCCGCTGACGCCTTCGTGGACTGCGTGGACCTGGAGTCGCGGCTCGCCGACATGGCTGACGAGGCCGGCGAGCAGCTCGAGTGCATCACCGAGAAGCTGGACGACGAGACGTACCGCGCCATGATGAAGGCGACGTTCATGTCCGACCAGGAGGCCATGGCCGAGGCCATGGAGCCGATCCAGGAGTGCCAGCTGGTCGGGTTGCCGAGCGAGGCACCGACCCCTTGACAAAGTAGATGTCATGTCTCAATCATGAGACATGATCTCCTTGGCGTCTTCCGCGCGGGCGACGTACGTCCCGTGCTCGGGCGCCTCGTGGCGTGACCCGTTTCCGATGTACGCCGCCCTGCGCGAGCACGACCCGGTGCATCACGTGGAGGCCGGTGACTACTGGGTCCTGACCCGGCACCGGCACGTCTTCGAGGCGGTGCGGGACCACGAGACGTTCTCGTCGGCGCTGGGCCTCACCACGCAGTACGACGAGCTCGCGCGGATCGGGCTGACCGACAACCCGCCGATGGTCATGACCGACCCCCCTGCCCACACCGAGTTCCGGCGCCTGGTGTCGCGTGGTTTCACCCCGCGACAGGTGGAGGCGGTCGAGCCTGCCGTGCGCACCTTCGTGGCCGATCGGGTCGCCCGGCTACGGTCCGCCGGCGGCGGGGACATCGTCTCGGAGCTCTTCAAGCCACTGCCGAGCATGGTCGTGGCCCACTACCTCGGCGTGCCGGACACCGACCGAGCCCGCTTCGACGGCTGGACAGACGCCATCGTCGCGGCGAATGCCGACGGCAGCTACGGCGACGTGGCCGACGCGGTCGCCGAGCTGATGGGCTACTTCACGGAGCTCGTCGCGCTGCGGCGACGCCGACCCGAGGACGACACTGTCTCTCACCTCGTCGCTGCGGGCGAGGGTGACGATGACGCAGGGGTGCTTCGGATCCTGGCGTTCACCTTCACCATGGTGACCGGCGGCAACGACACCTCGACCGGTCTGCTGGGCGGCGCTGTGCAGCTGCTGAGCGAGCGACCGGACCAGCGGAGGCGGGCTCTGGACGATGTGGACTCCACGGTCGAGGAGCTGCTGCGGCTGACCTCCCCGGTGCAGGGTCTGGCTCGGACGACCACGCGTGACGTCGAGGTCGGTGGCACCGTCATCCCCGCCGGACGCAAGGTGCTGATGTGCTACGGCGCGGCCAACCGCGACCGCGAGGTCTTCGGTGCCGACGCCGAGGAGCTCGACGTGACCCGACGCCCGCGCCAGATCCTGACGTTCTCCCACGGCGCCCACCACTGCCTGGGGGCCGCGGCCGCCCGGATGATGGGTCGCGTGGCGCTCGAGGAGCTGCTCCGGCTCATCCCAGACTTCTCGGTCGACCTCGACGCTGTGCGTTGGGCGCCCGGGTCCTACGTCCGCCGTCCCACCCACGTACCTCTGGAGGTTCTCTGATGCCCTGGCTCGCTGAAGACGTCTCGGAGATGGCTGCCGAACGCATCCTGGACGCTGCCGAGCAGCTGTACGCCGAGCACGGGCTCGACGGCATCACGATGGACACGGTGGCGCGGGCCGCCGGCTGCTCCCGCGCCACGCTGTACCGCTACTTCGACAACCGGCGCGCGCTGCAGTTCGCGTTCGCCCACCGCGAGGCGCTGCGGATCGTGGAGAACGTGGGCAACCTGATCGAGCCGATCGCCGACCCGACCGAGCGAGCTGTGGAGGCCGTGGTCGGTGCCCTGCGTGAGGTCAGGGCGAAGCCGTCCCTGCTCGCGTGGGTCGGTCCGGGCAACTCGGGGGAGATCAGCGAGATCCTGCGCGAGTCGCCCCTCATCGAGTCCTTCACTGCGCGGTTCGTGGGCGGCGAGGACGAGTTCCCCGATCTCGACCTGGCGCGATGGGTGCTCCGCTGCATCGTGTCGTTCCTCGCCGTACCGGGGACGGACGAGGCAGAGGAGCGCCGGATGATCGAGCGCTTCATCGCGCCGCAGCTCACCGTCAGGTGATGGTGATTCCGCCGTCGACTGCGAAGGTCTGACCGGTCACGTAGCCCCCGGCCGGTGACGCCAGGAACACGACGGCGGCCGCGAGCTCCATCGGGTCGCCCTTCCGGCCCGACGGCACGCGCATCATCATCTGGTCGAGGTAGCCCGGCGGGTACTGCTCGGTCATCTCCGAAGCGAAGAACCCTGGCGCGATCGCGTTCACCCGGATCCCCTTCCGTCCGGTCCACTGCTGCGCGAGGTCGCGGGTCAGGCCGATGAGGCCCGCCTTCGAGGCGGCATAGGCAGCCTGGGGGAGTCCGGCTGTCGTGATGCCGAGGACCGAGGAGATGTTGATGATGCTGCTCCCCGGCTGCATCACGCGCCCGCATGCTTGCGCCATCCAGTAGCAGCCGTTGAGGTTGAGGTCGATCACCGCGCGGAACTGGTCGGGTGTCTCCTTGGTGGCGGGAACCGCCGTGCCGATTCCCGCGTTGTTGACGAGGATGTCGACGCGGCCGAGCTCCGCCATCGCAGCATCGACGAGGGACTGGCAGTCCTGCGGCGACGACACGTCGGTGGCGACAGGGAGCGCGCGTCGTCCGGCTGCCTCGACCAGACGGGCCGTGTCGGAGAGCCGCTCGACGCGCCGGGCACCGAGGACGACGTCCGCGCCGGCCTCGGCCAGCGCTTGCGCGAAGGCGACCCCGAGGCCGGACGAGGCGCCGGTGACGACCGCGACCCGGCCGTCGAGTCGGAAGAGATCCAAGACGGTCACAGCTGAGCCTTCCTTGCCTGCCAGGCGCTCGCCACCATGTCGTCGACGGTGTGGCGCATCTTCCAGTCCAGGTCGCGGGCCGCCAGCTCGCCGGTGGCGACGATCCTCGCCGGGTCCCCGGGACGCCGCGGACCGATCTCCGGGGTGAAGTCGATGCCGGTCACCCGAGCCATCGCGTCCATGATCTGCTTCACCGACAGACCTTCGCCGCTGCCCAGGTTGTAGACGGGCTCGAGGGCGCGACCCTCCTCGAGTGCCTTCGCAGCCGCGACGTGGGAGACGGCGAGGTCGCCGACGTGGACGTAGTCGCGTACGCAGCTTCCGTCCGGGGTGGGGTAGTCGTCGCCGTTCATCCTCGGCGTACGGCCCTCGACGAGCGCCTCGATCACCAGCGGGAAGAGGTTGTGGGGCGAGGTGTCGTAGACCTCGTCGGTGGCCGACCCGACGACGTTGAAGTAGCGCAGCGAGGTGTGCTTCAGGCCGACGGCGACGGCCTGGTCGCGGACCAGCCACTCGCCGATCAGCTTGCTCTCGCCGTACGGCGACTCCGGGCGGGTCGGGTTCTGCTCCGTCACCAGCTCGGTGTCGGGGGTGCCGAACGTCGCCGCGCTCGACGAGAAGACGATCTTGTCGACCCCCTGCCGCTCCATGGCCCGCAGGAGCGTCACGGTGCCCGTGACGTTCTGCTCGTAGGTGTGCAGAGGGCGTTGCACCGAGACCCCGGCGTACTTGAACCCAGCCAGGTGCACCACCCCGGTCACGGCGTGCTCTGCGAGGGTGGCGGCGACGAGCTCCTCGTCGAGGATCGAGCCCTGGACGAAGGGCACGCCGTCCGGCACGAAGGCGGCGTGGCCGCTGGACAGGTCGTCGAGGACGACGACATCCAGGCCTTCGTCGAGGAACGCCCGGACGACGTGGGCGCCTATGTAGCCGGCGCCGCCGGTCACCAACCAGGTCATGGGCCAGACCCTATCGTCCGTTCGGTCAGTGCCCTCTCGTCGGGAAGGGGCCGAAGGGCACTCCCCAAAATCGCACGTCTGGTTCAAGATTGAACCAACGACACAGACCTGGGGGGGTTTGCCTTGGACGGGCTCGCGCCCGTCGGCGCGCTGGTGCGCCGACCCGCTGTCGCCGTGCGGCGCCGCATCATCAACGGCCTGCACGCCGCCGGCTTCACCGACCTGCAGCCAGGGCACCTCACGGTGCTCGCGTGGCCGGGGCCCGACGGGGTCCGTCCCGGCGTGCTCGCAGCCCGTGCCGACGCGTCGAAGCAGGCCATGAACCACCTGCTCGGCCAGCTCGAGGCGCTCGGCTACATCACTCGCGACGCCGATCCCACAGACCGGCGTACCCGCATCGTGCGGCTCACCGAGCGGGGTCAGGCCGCGTACGCCGAGCTCGAGACCGTCGTACAAGCCGTCGAGAAGGAGTGGCGCGAGGTGCTCGGGGAGGACGCCTACGTGTCCTTGCGGTCGGCCCTGATCCTGCTCAACGAGCACTTCGAGGAAGTGCCGATACCGGCGAACCACAACCACGACTGACCGCTTGGTAGGCTTGCTCCATGCTGAAGAGCCTGCTTCTTGGCCGGCCGCGCTGAAACTGACTCAGTGCGGCCACCCCTCCTGCCCGGAGGGTTTTTTTGTGTCAGAAGCAGGACTGTGACGTAAGGGAAGACGATGAGCGAGCAGCGGGACGAGCGTGAGGCCTACGACGTGGTCGCCACGCAAGACAAGTGGCGCAAGGTCTGGGAGGAGCTGAACCCCTTCCAGGCGTTGGACGACGGCTCGAAGGAGCGTCGCTACGCCCTCACGATGTTCCCGTACCCGAGCGGCGACCTGCACATGGGTCACGCCGAGGTGATGGCGCTGCACGACGTGATCGCCCGGTTCTGGTGGCAGCAGGGCTACGACGTCATGAACCCCATCGGGTGGGACTCCTTCGGCCTGCCCGCCGAGAACGCCGCCATCAAGCGCGACGAGCACCCGGCGACGTACACCTACGCCAACATCGAGACCCAGGCCGAGTCGTTCAAGCGCTACGGAATCTCCTTCGACTGGTCGCGCCGGCTGCACACCTCCGACCCGGAGTACTACCGCTGGACGCAGTGGCTGTTCCTGCGCTTCCGCGAGCGCGGGCTGGCCTACCGCAAGTTCAGCCCGGTCAACTGGTGCCCCAACGACCAGACCGTGCTGGCCAACGAGCAGGTCGTGCAGGGGATGTGCGAGCGGTGCGGTGCTGAAGTCACCAAGCGCGAGCTGAGCCAGTGGTACTTCAAGGTGACCGAGTACGCCCAGCGGCTGCTGGACGACATGCGGCAGCTGGAGGGCAAGTGGCCCGACCGCGTGCTGGCCATGCAGCGCAACTGGATCGGTCGCTCCGAGGGCGCCCACGTCGTCTTCGAGATCGAGGGGCACGGTCCGGTCACGGTCTTCACGACGCGGCCTGACACCCTGTTCGGCGCGACGTTCTTCGTGGTGGCCGCCGACGCCAAGCTGGCCGCGGAGATCGTCACCGACGAGCAGCGCCCGGCCTTCGAGGCCTACCTGGACGAGGTGCGCAAGGCCACCGACATCGACAGGCTGTCGACCGAGCGCCCCAAGACCGGCGTCTTCCTGGGCGTGCACGCGACGAACCCCGTCAACGGCGAGCGGATCCCGGTGTACGCCGCCGACTACGTGCTGGCCGACTACGGCACCGGCGCCATCATGGCCGTTCCGGCCCAGGACGCGCGCGACTGGGACTTCGCCAAGGCGTTCGACCTGCCCATCGTCCGCACGGTGCAGCCCCCTGCAGACTTCCCCGACGAGGCCTTCACCGGCAGCGGCCCGGCCATCAACTCGGCCAACGACGAGGTGTCGCTGAACGGCATGGACGTCCCCGAGGCCAAGTCCACGATCATCGCGTGGCTGGAGGGCAAGGGACTGGGCAACGGCACCGTCAACTTCCGGCTGCGTGACTGGCTGCTGTCTCGTCAGCGGTTCTGGGGCTGCCCGATCCCGATCGTGCACTGCCCGTCGTGCGGGGAGGTTCCCGTCCCGGACGAGCAGCTGCCCGTCGTACTGCCGGACCTGCGGGGTGCCGACCTGAAGCCGAAGGGCACGTCGCCGCTGGCGGCTGCCGAGGAGTGGGTCACTGTCGACTGCCCGTCGTGCGGAGGCCCCGCCAAGCGGGACAGCGACACGATGGACACCTTCGTCGACTCGTCGTGGTACTTCCTGCGCTACTGCTCGCCCGACTACACGGACGGCCCGTTCGACGAGGAGGCCGTGCGCAACTGGATGCCGGCTCATCAATATGTGGGCGGCGTGGAGCACGCGATCCTGCACCTGCTCTACAGCCGCTTCTTCACCAAGGTGCTGCACGACATGGGCATGGTCGACTTCGTCGAGCCCTTCACCGCTCTGCTGAACCAGGGCCAGGTCATCAACGGCGGCAAGGCGATGAGCAAGTCGCTGGGCAACGGCGTCGACCTGGGCGCGGTGCTGGACGAGTTCGGCGTCGACGCGACCCGCCTGACGATGGTGTTCGCCGGCCCGCCGGAGGACGACATCGACTGGGCCGACCTGTCACCAGGCGGGTCGCTGAAGTTCCTGCAGCGCGCCTGGCGGCTGTCGGGTGACGTGACCTCCGAGGCCGGGGCGGACGTCTCTACCGGAGACGTCGCCCTGCGGAAGGTCACCCACAAGACGGTGCACGAGGCTGCCCAGCTGGTGGAGAGCCACCGATTCAACGTCATGGTCGCCAAGATCATGGAGCTGGTGAACGCCACCCGCAAGGCGATCGACTCGGGACCGGGCGGAGCCGACTCGGCGGTTCGCGAGGCTGTGGAGGCCGTCGCGATCATGCTGTCCCTGGTGGCGCCGTACACCGCCGAGGAGATGTGGGAGCGGCTGGGCCACCAGCCCACTGTCGCCAAGGCCGGCTGGCCGGCGGTCGACGAGGCGCTGCTGGTCGAGGACGAGGTCACCGCGATCGTCCAGGTGCAGGGCAAGCTGCGTGCCAAGCTGCAGGTCTCGCCGGCGATCTCGGCCGAGGACCTGCAGGCCGCCGCGATGGCGGACGAGAACGTCGTGCGGGCACTGGAAGGCAAGACCGTGCGCAAGGTGATCGTCCGCGAGCCGTCGCTGGTCAACATCGTCGCCGGATAGATTGCGCCCCATGCCGCGCAAGCCACGGGTAGCTCTCGTCACCGACTCCACGGCGTCGCTGCCCCGGGAGCTCGCCGAGAAGCACGGAATCGTCGTGGTCCCGCTCCAGGTGATCGTCGGGGGCAAGGCCTACGACGAAGGCGTCGACGAGGAGGCCACCCCTGCGCTGGTCGCCAAGGCATTGAAGGAGTGGGTGCCGGTCAGCACCTCGCGTGCGACTCCCGCGTCGATGCTCGAGGCGTACCGGGCAGCTGCGAAGTCCGGGGCCAAGGAGATCGTCTCGGTGCACCTGTCTGCCGACATGAGCGCCACCTACGAGTCCGCGGTGCTGGCCGCCAAGCAGTCGAAGATCCCGGTGGTGCTGGTCGACAGCCGGCAGGTGGGCATCGCGACGGGCTTCGCGGTCCTGTCGGCCGCTGAGGCGCTCGCCGACGGCGCGGACGCCCAGACCGCCGCGGCAGCCGCGCGGCTGAGTGCGGCGGGCTCGACGTCCCTGTTCTACGTCGACACGCTCGACTACCTGCGCCGCGGTGGTCGCATCGGGGCGGCCTCGGCGCTCCTGGGTACGGCGCTCGCGGTCAAGCCCCTGCTCCAGATGGTCGACGGTCGGATCGCGAACATCGAGAAGGTCCGGACGGCTGGCAAGGCGCTGTCGCGGCTGGGCGACCTCGCCGTCGCTGCTGCGGGGGACCAGCCCGTGCGACTCGCGGTGGCGCACCTCGCCAACGCCGAGCGGGCGGAGGCTCTCGCGGAGACCCTGCGCACCCGGCTCGTCGGCAACCTCGACGGGCGTGAGGTCCTCGTGCACGAGGTCGGCGCCGTGATCGGTGCCCACACGGGACCGGGCCTGGTCGGAGTCGTCGTCGCGCCGGCCTGACCGGCCTGGCTAGTCCACCCGGCCCAGGTCTCTTGCCTGAACAGAGGACGAGCACGTCCGGTCGGCCGGTGCCTGGCGACCGCCCCCGTCCTTTACTTTGTCTGGGTCCCAGGGAGGGTTTTCGAGAACATGAGCGTGCGCACCCACGTGAACCGTCGTCTGTCCGCCGTGCTCGCGGCCGTGCTGGTGCCGTCATCGGCACTCGCTGCGGTTGTCGGACTCGCTGCCCCGGCCGAGGCCGCGACCACCGTCACCGTCGTCGGCCCCACCGTGACCGTGCGTCCTGGGCTGCCGGTCCCGACGGGCAGCACCTCTGCCTCCGTCAAGGCGGCCCGCAACGAGTTCGAGTCCGTGCAGCTCGTGATCGAGCCCGACGCGCAGATCAGCAACCTGGTCCTGGACGTGGCGGCCCCTCTGCAGACGGGGACACCCGAGGGCCCGACCCTGGCGACCTCGAACGTCACCTTCTATCGCGAGGCCTACTACGAGGTCCTCTCCACCGACACGATCGACACCCGCACCGACGGCGAGAGCGTCGCGGGTCAGTGGCCCGACGCCCTCATCCCGCAGAAGGACTACATCTACGGGGAGGACCGGGCCGCTTTCCATGCCGCTGTTCCGGCCGGCGGGCGGGTGGTCGTCTGGGTCGACGTCCTGGTGCCGGCCGACCAGTCGGCCGGCGTCTACAGCGGCGCCATCCGGGTGAAGGACGGTGGGACGGTGCTCAAGACCGTTCCCTTGAGCGTGCAGGTGCACGACTTCACGCTGCCCTCGACCTCCAGCCTCGAGAACCTCTTCCTGACGAGCTGGAATGCCGCGTGCTACGCGCACACCGGGCACAACCAGTGCGGCTGGGACATCGACGAGGCGATGCGGTTCCAGGCCCTCTACGAGAGGGTGGCGCTGGAGAACCGTGTGACGCTCTCCAACCCGTGGCCGGTCGCCAAGAACCAGTCGCTCGACGACAACAGCTGGGGCATCGGACAGGCGATGCACACAGCCTTCCGCAAGTACGTCGTCCCCGTGCTGAACGGGACGGCCACGGACCCCTCGCTCGGATCCGCCCTCAGGCTGCCCGGTGCGCGCGCGACGACGCTGGCGCTCCACGGGCGAAGCCGCGGGGCAGCTCTCGCCGACGGGTGTGGGACGGCCTGCGTCAACTCGTGGAAGACAGAGGCGGCCACCAGCGGGTTCGCCGACCGACTCCTCTACTACGCCTGCGACGAGCCCTACACCAACGAGGCCTGGTGGGACGAGTGCAACGAGACCCACACCCAGGTGTCCGGTGCGTCCGGACTGCGCGAGCTCGTGACCGCGGCGATCGACACTGCCGACGTCGAGGGGGACGACGCCCACCAGTGGATCGACACGATGGTTCCTCTCATCCGACAGGTCGCCGGCAAGCCGGGCAACCGCTGGTCGGGCAACCAGCGCGCCGACTACGACACGTGGCTCGCCGGCAACGACGGGGATGGCGGACGCGAGCTCTGGCTGTACCACGCGTGCGAGTCGGGCGGCTGCAACGGGCGGTACTCCGCCGACCAGTCGACGGCCTGGAACGCGCCGTACTGGAACGGCTGGGCGAGCTACGCCGTCGATGCTCCGGCCTCCCAGTCCCGCGCGGCGTCCTGGCTCGCCTACGAGTACGGCGCGACCGGGGAGCTGTACTACGACACCACCCTGCGTCTGGCACAGGCGTGGGACCCCTGCACCTCGGTGACAGGCGGGACGATGGGGAACTGCCTCTACGCGTTCGGGCTGAACGGTGACGGCACGTTGTTCTACCCGGGCAAGGCCTGCCCTGTCGCCAACGGCGCCGGGTGCATCGGCGGCACCAAGGACATCCCGATCGAGTCCATGCGGCTCAAGCACATCCGCGACGGGCGGGAGGACTATGAGTACCTCGCCCTCCTCGACGGCACCGGTGACCCCACGGACGCCGCGTTCGCCCAGCAGACCGCGCTCGGCGTGTTCGGTCCGACCCTCGAGACCGCGACCTTCTCGACGACGGTGAGCCAGCAGTCGGTCGACGATGCACGCGCCGCCCTGGCGAGCCGCATCCTCGACGTCGTCGACCAGGGTCCCGCGCTCTCGGTCCAGGACATCGCCGTCGCCGAGGGCACGGGCGTCGGCTACACGCCCCTCAACATCGTCGTGACGCGCACGGGCGACCTCTCCGCGCCGTCGACGGTTGCCTACACCTTGGGCGGCACCGCCGTCGGCAACGAGACCGACTACCACGACGACACCCCTGGTGGGCTCGTGACCTTCGACGCGGGAGCGGACCAGGGCTACGTGTACCTCGACGTCGTGCAGGACGCGGTGGACGAGTCCGACGAGACGATCACCGTGACCCTTCATGACCCGGTCGACGCCACCATCCTCGACGGGTCGGGCGTGGCGACGATCGTCGACGACGACGGTCCGGTGACGCCTCCGTCGACGTACCTGCCCGACGTGGCCGTCAAGAAGGCGGGCGGAAGCTACGTCGGCGGCAACGTCCGGAACCGCACCGGTGCAGGGCAGACGATCACGGTGCGCTCCAAGCGTGGTCTGACCAAGACGTTCTACCTCCTTGTCCAGAACGACGGGAACGTCCCCGACTCCTACTCCCTCGTCGGCACGCGTAGCCAGCGGGGGTTCACCACCAGGTACTTCCGTGGCAGCAGTGACGTCACCGCGACCGTGGGAGCCGGGACCGCGAGCTCCGGTGTCCTGGCTCCTGCGGGCAGCACCCTCTACCGGCTCGTCGTCAAGGCGGGCACGAGGGTCAGGTCGGGAACGGTTCGCACCTGGACCTTCCACGCGGTGAGCTTCAACAGCGAGGCGGACCCGAAGACCCGTGACACCGTGGTGGTACGCGTTCGGGTCAGGTGAGCGATGTGCACCTGGATGAGAGTCCTCTCATCCAGGTCTCATCTTCCGCCCATCGACGGCTGACACGATGGGTTCATGAGGGTGTGGAAGGTGCTGGTTGTCGCGCTCGTCGTGCTGCCGCCGGCGGCCTACGTCACGGGCGCGCTGGCCGGGGCGGACGACGAGGCACCTGTTCGACCGGCGATCGTCCTGCGACCATCGGGTGAGTCACGCACGCCCGAGGTCTCCGGTACGCCGACACGTTCCCCGGAGCCGAGCCCAACCGTCTCCGATGATCCCGGGCGCTGCGAGGACGATGACGACGACGATGACGACGTGATCATCCCGTGCCCGGAGGACGACGACGATGACGACCGTGGGCCCGACCGGGGCGACACCGAGGACAGCGGCACCCGGGACGACCCCGGCGACGATGACCTCGGTGACGATGACGACTGAGCGGTCACGTCTCGTCCTGTCCGTCCGCACTCGCATCACGATCGCCGTCGGCCTGCTCGTGGCCGTGGCGCTGACCGCGGCCGGTGCCTTGGTCTTCGCGCTCGGCCACGCCAGCATCGAGGACCGGGTCCGCGCCCAGGTCGACCAGGAGCTCGCCGAGTTCGCTCGGTTTCAGGAGACCTCCGACCACTCGACCTCGCGAGGTCTGGTCACCAGCTTCCTGGAGCAGAACGTCGGCACCGACGCCGAGCTGCTCGTGGGCTACTGGGACGGCGAGACCAAGGTGCGGTCCTTCTCCGAGATGTCGTACTTCGCTGACGAGCCCGTGTTCGAGCGCGTGGCCGACGAGCTCGCCGCGTCGGGTCGGGCTCGGTGGCTCCAGACGAACGTCGGCGAGGTCTACGTCGCCTCCCAGCCCCTGTCCGACCGAGGCGCCTTTCTCGTGGCGTACTTCCTGGAGGACGAGTACGACGGCCTCCACGAGACGCTGCGGACCTACGCCGTAGCAGCTGCGCTCGCTCTCGCGCTCGTGACGGCGATGGCTGCCTGGCTTGCCGGGCGACTCCTGCGCCCCGTGCGTACGCTTCGCCGGGCCGCCGAGGAGATCGAGTCCGGAGGCGACCTGTCGCGGCGCATTCCCGAGACGGGCAACGACGACATCACCGACCTCACCCGCACGGTCAACGCCATGCTGGCGCGGCTGGAGCACGCGTTCGCGACGCAGCGAGCCTTCCTCGACGACGCCGGGCACGAGCTCCGCACGCCGTTGACCATCGTGCGCGGGCACCTCGAGCTGCTGGACGTCGGCGATCCCGCGGAGATCACCAGGACCCGGGACCTCGTCCTCGACGAGGTCGATCGCATGTCACGCCTGGTGCAGGACCTGATGACCCTGGCCAAGAGTGAGCGGCCCGACTTCTTCGTCTTCGAGACGGTCGACGTGGGATCACTCGTCGAGGACGTCCGCGACAAGTGCCGAGCCCTGGGCGACCGCACCTGGCTGCTCGACGCCCGCGCGGGTGGTGCGGCCGAGCTCGACGTGCAGCGGATCACTCAGGCGCTGCTCCAGCTCGCGCACAACGCGGTCCGGCACACCGGGCCGGGCGA
The DNA here is from genome assembly GCA_035699605.1 of Nocardioidaceae bacterium. Taxonomy (GTDB): domain Bacteria; phylum Actinomycetota; class Actinomycetes; order Propionibacteriales; family Nocardioidaceae; genus SSC3. The sequence continues at coordinate 94,559 of DASSPN010000032.1, forward strand.
CGTCGTAGCGATCGGCTCGGAGCGGGAGGGCGACACGCTACGGCTCTGGGTCCGCGACACCGGGCCCGGCGTTCCCGACGAGCACAAGACCGCGGTCTTCGACCGGTTCGACCGAGGTGCGGCTACGGTCGGCGACGAGGGGTTCGGTCTCGGGCTCTCGATCGTCCGAGCGATCGCGCACGGTCACGGTGGGGGCGTCGCGATCCTGGACGCCCAGCCGCACGGTGCCCGTGTGGTCATCGAGATCCCGATGAGGAGGAGCAGCGCGTGGCCCGCATCCTGATCGTCGAGGACGAGCCTCGTATCGCCTCCTTCGTCTCGAAGGGCCTGGCGAGCGACGGGTTCACCACGACCGTCGCGACCACGGGACTCGCCGGCCTCGACCTCGCGTCGTCGGGGGAGTTCGACCTCATGGTGCTCGACATCGGACTGCCCGACATCGATGGTTTCGAGGTGCTGGCGCGGCTGCGGGACACGGGCAGCCAGCTGCCCGTCGTCGTGCTCACGGCGCGCGACTCGGTGACGGACACCGTCTCCGCGCTGGAAGGTGGAGCCGACGACTACATGGCCAAGCCGTTCCGCTTCGCCGAGCTGCTCGCTCGCGTCCGGCTGCGCCTCCGGCAGGCCACCGACCAGCCGGCCGCACGGGACGACGTACTCGAGGCGGGTGGGGTGCGGCTGGACCTGCGTGCCCGCACGGCGACCGTGGGAGGCCAGCGCGGCGTGGACCTGTCCGCGCGAGAGTTCAAGATGACCGAGATCTTCATGCTCAACGCCGGACAGGTCCTCTCGCGGGAGCAGCTGCTGTCGCACGTCTGGGGCTACGACTTCGACCCCGGGTCCAACATCGTCGACGTGTACGTCGGCTACCTGCGCCGGAAGTTCGGCGCCGCGAGCATCAGCACCGTGCGGGGGATGGGCTACCGCTTCAACGCGTGACCTTGAACCCGGCCAGCCGGCCACGGGGTGCGCGCTCGAGGAGAGGGCCGAGCAGGTCGGCCACCTCGGCGGGGGCAGGGCGAGCCGCAGGGTCGGGATCCAGGCAGGCTTGGATCACCTTCGCCAGGTCGGGCTGCACACGCGCGGGGAGGTCGAACGCCTCGGCGGTCAGCTGCGGGTGCGGCTCGTCGGAGTCGTCGAACGCCCGATAGCCCGCCACGGCCTCGAAGAGCGTGGCGCCCAGCCCCCACACGTCACTCGCCGGCACCGGGCGACCCTCGGCCTGCTCGGGTGCGAGGTAGCGGTCCGTGCCGACGACGTACCCGAGGTCGGTCGCCTGCTCGACCGTGCGCGCGACGCTGAGGTCGATGAGCCTGGCCGGCGCGCCCATGATGATGTTGCTGGGCTTCACGTCGAGGTGCACGATGCCCTGGCCGTGGAGGTAGTGCAGGGCAGAGGCGACCTCGATGGCCAGGGGCAGGTACTGCTGCTCCTCCAGCGGGCCGTAGCGTCGGATCAGGCTCGACAGCCTGGGTCCGTCCAGCTGTTCGAGGACGAGATGCGGCCGCTCGCCGTCGGTGACGGCTCGCAGCATCCGCACGACCGCTGGGTGGCGTACCCGCTCGAGCATCTCCACCTCGCGGCGCAACCCGCGCAGGGTGGACCGATCGGCCACCTGCGCGGGTCGTACCAGCTTGACGACCACGGGGGAGTACGTGACGTGGTCGAAGGCGAGGATCGCCTCGTACGCCGACCCGCCTCCGAGCTTGCGGAGGCAGGTCAGCTCGGCGGTGATCGGCTCGCCCTCGGCCAGCCCCCACGAGTCGTGACCGGTCATCGGCGGGTGTCGTTGCGCGAGCGGTCGTTGGTGAGGTTCGCGGACCGGTCGCGGGTCCAGCTGCCACCGTCACGTGTCCAGTCGCGAGTCTTGTCACTCCGGCTGAGGTCGCGGTCGCGACTGACCCGGGTCACCCGGCTGTTGGTGGCGTCGTTCTGGTCCCCGGACCTCGTGCCGGTGCCGGTGTTGGTGTTTCCCGTGTTCGTGCCGGTGTTGGTGTCGTTCGTGTCGTCGTCATCGTCGTCGGCCACGAGTACCAGGTCGGAGACCTGGTCGTCCCGCTTGAGGTAAGCCTGCTCGTCGCCGGCTGTCGTGGTGGCGTGGCCGACAGGTGCGGCCAGGAGGCCCGCCCCCACGAGTCCGGCGAGTCCGATGATCGGGGCCTTGCGCATGGTGGTTCCTTTCTCGCGATGGCTGTGCTGTCGAGAGACACGCTGCCGGGACGAGATGAAGCGGGCGTGAGCCGGCCGTGAGAGCACTCTCACGATCGAGAGCAGGTGCTGTGGGCCACAACTCCGCACGAATCGTCCCCAGCCCTCGATCTGCACACCAGCGCGGCGGGGAACCGCTCGTCGCCGTGGCGCTTCCTACCGTTCCCGCATGCGCACCGAGGGCTTCTCCCACGACCAGCTGACCGAGATCACCCGGCGTCGGCTCGAGCTGCTGAGCGCAGAGATCGCCGGGGCTCGGGCCGCATCACCCGTCCGTCTCGACGAGACGCCCGACGTGTCTGTCGACCGCCCGGCAGGACGAGCCCCCCGCGATGCCCCCGATCCGCTGAAGCCCGGACGGCATGCCCGCCGACCCGTCGGTGCCCGGCTTCGCGCGCTGGCCTGGCTGCAAGACCGGCTCCCTGCCACGGTGCAGGGGCGGGTCGAGCTCGGCTCGGCGCACCTGGTCGTGCTGGCAGGTGCGGTCGCCGTGGGGCTCGCGGTGTCGGCGTGGTGGGTGCTGCGCTCGGACGACGGCGGCACGCTCGTCCCCGTGTCAGCACGCGCTGATGCCGGAGTCTCGGTTCCGATCGCCTCGCCGACTGCCGGTGGCTCGGCGACTCCGTCGGGTGGTGTGGTCGTCGTGGACGTCACGGGACGGGTGCGGCGGCCTGGCATCGCCACGCTTCCGGCCGGAGCCCGCGTCATCGATGCGCTTCGGGCGGCTGGTGGGGTCCGACCCGGCGTCGCACTGGTCTCGATCAACCGTGCGCGGCTGCTGGTCGACGGGGAGCAGATCGTCGTGGGCACGCCGCCGCCGGGAAGTGCTGCGGCCGCGGCCCTCGGTGGTGTCCCGGGCGGTCCCACGCTGGTCAACCTGAACCTCGCCGATGAGGCGGCACTCGATGCCCTCCCGGGTGTCGGTCCCGTGACGGCGCAGGCGATCATCGCCTGGCGCACCGAGAACGGCGGCTTCCACTCCGTCGACCAGCTGCTCGACGTCAGTGGCATCGGGGACGCGACGCTGGCCGAGCTGGCGCCCCATGTGACGCTGTGACGGCTGGCGTCACCGAGCCCGTTGCAGCCCGGCGACCGGACCTCCGGCTCCTGCTTCCGGCCCTGGCGGCGTGGGGTGGCGCGCTCGCCGGGTTCGGGCTACCTGCGTGGGCCGTGGTCTCCCTGCTCGCGCTCGGGGCTGCGGTCGCCTTCCACGAGCGTTCGCTCCTCCTCACCGCGGTCGTTGCCGTTGCCGGCGCCTGCGCGGTGTCGGCCTCTCTCCGCGTCGAGGGCAACGAGCGCAGCCTGGTGGTCGACGCCGCGCGGGACCACTCGTTCGTCGAGCTCGTCGTCGTGCTGACGACGGACCCGACCACCCGCGTGGGGCGCTTCGGTGACTACGTCGTCGCCCGGGGGAAGGCACAAGAGATCACTCGGGCAGGCGTCAGCGCTCGGACTCGGGCGCCGCTGCTCCTGCTCGGCAGCGGGGACTGGGGCGAGGCGTCGTTCGGCTCGACCATTCGTGTCTCCGGGCGTCTGGCGCCGCCCCTCGTCGGGGGCTCGGAGGCGCGTCTGTCCACGACACGACCGCCGGTCGTGCTCGAACCACCTCCGGGAACTCTGGGGGCAGCAGCCGTCGTGCGACAGGGAGTTCGCGCGGCGGCTGCTGGGTCGGGACCGGTGGCTCGCGAGCTCGTGCCCGGACTTGTGGTGGGCGATGATGCCGGGCTCCCCACGGACGTGATCGGCGACTTCCGCGACGCGGGCCTGACCCACCTGACCGCAGTGTCGGGCACCAACCTCACGCTCGTCGTAGGGTTCCTGCTGCTCGTGGCGCGCTGGTGCGGGGTCCGGGGGCGCGGGCTGCTCGTGGTCGGTGCGCTCGGCGTGGTGGGGTTCGTCCTGCTTGCCCGCCCGGAGCCCAGCGTCGTCCGCGCGGCAGCCATGGGCACTGTCGCGCTGATGGGGCTCGGAAGCGACGGTCGGGAGCGAGGCGTCCGCGCCCTGTCAGTCGCGGTCCTGGTGCTGGTCCTGGTCGATCCGTGGCTCGCGCGGAGCCCTGGCTTCGCCCTGTCCGCCAGTGCGACCGCAGGGATCCTCTTCCTCGGACCGCCCACGCGCGATGCTCTGGCCCGTTGGATGCCTCGCTGGGCAGCCGAGGCGCTGGCCGTGCCGTGGGCGGCACAGCTCGCATGCACGCCGTTGGTAGCTGCCCTCTCAGGCTCGGTGTCGCTGGTCGCCGTCGCGGCGAACGTGCTGGTCGCCCCCGTCGTGGGACCCGCCACCGTACTGGGGTTGCTGGGGGGCGTGCTGTGGCCCCTGGTGCCGTTCGTCGGCGCCGCGCTCGGACGCTGCGCAGGCGCGTGTGCCTCGTGGATCATCCTGGTGGCCGACCGGGCCGCAGGGCTCCCCACCGGGGCGGTGGCCTGGCCCACGGGTCCCCTCGCGCTGACGGGGCTGACCGCGCTGTGCCTCGGACTTGCCCTGGGGGCACCGCGGTTCCTGGCGCACCGAGGCAGGACCGTCGTCGCTGCGCTGCTCGCCGTCAGCGTGATGGTCCGCCCGCCTCCGCACCCTGGCTGGCCGCCGGACGGGTGGGTGCTCGTCGCCTGTGACGTCGGTCAGGGTGACGGCCTCGTGCTGAACGCCGGCAACGGTGCCGCGGTCGTCGTCGACACCGGCCCTGATCCGCGGCTGATGGATCACTGCCTGCGTCGCCTGCACATCGACCGGCTGCCTCTCGTCGTGCTGACGCACTTCCACGCCGACCACGTGGATGGCCTTCCCGGTGCTCTGCGTGGCCGCTCGGTCGACGAGGTGTTCGTGACGGCGTTGCGGGACCCGGCAGAAGGCGCCGAGCAGGTGGATCGCGACGCCGCCGGACTGCGGGTGCGGGTGCCGGCGTACGGCGAGACCGGCAGCGTGGGAGGCGTCAGCTGGCAGGTCGTCGGTCCGAGCCACCCGGACCCGATCGCCTCGGCGGCGGTCGACGAAGGGTCTCCTGCGAATGACGCGAGCCTGGTGCTTCTCGTGGAGGTCAGGGGTGTGCGGATGTTGCTCACGGGTGACGCCGAGCCGCCTGCCCAGGAACGCCTGGACAGGGAGCTGGGGCCCCTCACGGTCGACGTGCTGAAGGTGCCACACCACGGCAGCCGACACCAGAGCGAGGAGTTCCTCGCCGGCCTGGGTGCGCGGCTGGCCCTGGTCTCGGCGGGGGAGGACAACCAGTACCGCCATCCGTCGGCCTCGACACTGGACCTGCTCGGTCGCGCCGGGATGACCGTCCGTCGCACTGATCGCGACGGAGACGTCGCGGTCCTGGTCAGGGACGGCGAGCTACGGGTTGCCACCTCCGACTGACAGGCAGGGGTGGACGACGGCTGGCTGCGGACCTGTCGGGGCGGTGTGTCAGGGTGAGCCCATGGCATCGCCCGCAGACGTCCTGGGCCGGGTCACCCTCGTCACCGGCCCGGAGGAGTTCCTCCGCGAACGAGCGGTCGTCGCGGCTCGCACCGCCGTCCTGGCGGTCGATCCCGAGGCGGAGCTGAGCGAGACGACGGGCGACCAGCTCACGATGGCGGAGCTCGACAACCTGTCCGCCCCCTCGCTCTTCTCGAGCGTCCGTTTCGTTGTCGTCCGCAACCTCGAGGACACGCCGGACACGTCGTTCGACGGGCTGGTCGACTACACCGCGGCACCCCCCGAGGACGTTTCCCTCGTCCTGGTTCACTCCGGCGGCCCCAAGGGGAGCGGACTCCTCACGAAGCTGCGCAAGGTGAAGACGCTCAGCGAGGTGAAGTCCGAGGCTCTCAAGGCGTCCGAGTTCCCCCGATTCGTCGCGTCTGAGATCCGCCGCAACGGTGGTCGCATCGAGGACGATGCAGCCGAGCTCCTCGTGCAGGCGGTCGGTCAGGATCTCCGAGCCCTGGCCGGCGCGGCGGCCCAGCTCGCCGGAGACTTCCCCGACCAGCCGTTGTCGGCCGAGGTCGTGGGGCGGTACTTCGCCGGTCGGGCCGAGGTGAAGTCGTTCGTCATCGCGGACCACGCACTGTACGGCCGCGCTGCGAAGGCTCTGGAGGAGCTTCGATGGGCCCTCGAGTCCGGCGTGGGCGCACCCGCGATCACCGGCTCCTTCGCCACGTCGGTGCGTGGCCTGGCACGCGTCAAGGCCGGCGACCAGTCCGGCGTCCCCCCGTGGAAGGTGCGGATCCTGCGCGAGCAGGCACGCGGCTGGGACGAGCGCGGCCTCGCCGAGGCGATCACGGCTGTGGCGAAGGCGGATGCAGACGTGAAGGGCGCCGGTGCCGACGCGGCGTACGCGCTGGAGCGGATGGTGCTCACCATCTGTGCCTCCCGCCGCTAGGCGAGGGCGGCGGGCCGGAGAACGAACAACGCCGCCTCCCCGAGGGGAGACGGCGTCGGATGCCTGGCGGCAACGTCAGAGCGACGAGGCCTTCTTGGCGATGGCCGACTTGCGGTTGGCGGCCTGGTTCTTGTGGATCACCCCGGCCGAGGCTGCCTTGTCGAGCTTGCGGCTCGCAGCGGCGGCAAGCGCCTTGGCCTTGTCGGCGTCGCCGGCGGCGGCAGCCTCACGGAACGAGCGGATGGCCGTCTTCAGCGCGGACTTCACCGACTTGTTGCGCTCGTGCGCCTTCTCGTTCTGCAGGTTGCGCTTGATCTGCGACTTGATGTTCGCCATAGCTGGGCAAGCCTCGATTGCGGTTGTTCTGGTGGTTGTCTGGGTGCGGGCACGCCGAAGGCAGCACACGCGAGGGACCACGATACCGGGAGGGCCCTCACCCGGCCAAATCGAGGATCAGGCCCACCCACGGCGGCTCGCCAGCCAGGACCAGGCGGCCTGGGCGTACCAGGACTGGTGGTCCCGCAGGTAGGGCGATGCCGGCGGCACCGGCCGGTCCCGCGCCTCGAGCATGAAGCCGCTCATCGCGGCGAGCCAGACGTCGATCTCCGCCGGGTCGACGCCGTGCGTGAGAGGGGTGGAGGAGAGGGCCAGCTCGGCATCTCCGCCGTCGCCATGGACCGAGATCATGAGGGAGACGGCGTCCAGCCAGGCCGGGCCGGTGACAGGCCAGTTCCAGTCGCACAGCAGCGCGCCCTCGGCGGTGAGCAGGAAGTTGTCGTCGCGAGCGTCGCAGTGCACCAGGGCCTCGCCGGAGAGGGAGGGCAGCCGGGCCGCGAGCGACGCCGCCTCGGACAGGTGGGGCCAGTCCGGCCGCGTCTTCCACACGTGCTGCCACCCGGTCACGAGGGAGGGCAGCTCCTCGTGCACCGTGCGGAGGGTGGCGGGAGGCTGCACGGCGGCGACGCGCTCGAGCGTGGAGAGGCAGGCCTTGAGCTCGGGGCCGCGCCACGGCCGCGAGGGCGCCTTCCCCTCCACGTCCTCGAACCCCAGCACGACCCAGCCGTCGTCCTCGTGGGCCCAGAGGATGCGGGGGGCCGGAAGGTCACGCGGGAGCGCGGCCATGACCCGGGCCTCCTCGGCGTAGGCCTCGGCAAAGGGTCGCTGCGCCTTCTTGCTGGCCGCCTTGACGAACACGCGCTCGCCACCACTGCCAGTGAGGCGTGAGGCGAAGCCCGGCGTGTAGCCGGACCCCTGGGACACGGCGGTGACGACGGGGGCGCCGAGCCGCTGCTCGACGTACGCGCGGATCTCGGGCGGCAGGTGCTGCCACTCGAGCCGGCGGGCGGTTCGGCCGTGGGGAACAGGGGGCACCTGCTCAGGCGTCATGGCAGGCATTCTGCACTCGTCCTGGCATGGGAGAATGTCGGGTCCTGTTCGAGCACCACGGAAGAGCCACGTGTCGAAGCCTCCAGCGCCGCAGCCCGGCCACACCGATCCCGCGATCATCAGGAACTTCTGCATCATCGCGCACATCGACCACGGCAAGTCGACCCTGGCCGACCGGATGCTGCAGAAGACCGAGGTCGTGGATCCGCGGGCCATGCGCGCCCAGTACCTCGACCGCATGGACATCGAGCGCGAGCGCGGCATCACGATCAAGTCGCAGGCCGTCCGGATGCCGTGGACGGTCACGGAGGGCGACAACGCCGGTACGACGTACGTCCTCAACATGATCGACACGCCGGGTCACGTCGACTTCACCTACGAGGTGTCCCGAAGCCTCGAGGCGTGCGAGGCCGCCGTGCTCCTGGTCGACGCGGCGCAGGGGATCGAGGCGCAGACCCTGGCCAACCTCTATCTCGCGCTCGGTGCCGACCTCCACATCATCCCGGTCCTGAACAAGATCGACCTGCCCAGCGCCGAGCCTGAGAAGTACGCTGCGGAGCTCGCGCACATCATCGGCTGCGATCCCTCCGAGGTGCTCAAGGTCAGCGCGAAGACGGGGGACGGGGTCGAGGAGCTCCTCAACGAGATCGTGGCGCAGACCCCGCCGCCCGTCGGGGTCAAGGACGCCCCGGCGCGCGCGTTGATCTTCGACTCGGTCTACGACACGTACCGCGGTGTCGTGACCTACGTCCGCGTGGTCGACGGGACGCTGACCCACCGCGACAGGATCAAGATGATGTCGACCGGCGCCGTCCACGAGATGCTCGAGGTCGGAGTCATCAGTCCTGAGCCCGTGAAGGCAGGGGAGATCTCCGTCGGCGAGGTGGGCTATCTGATCACGGGCGTGAAGGAGGTCCGGCAGTCGCGCGTCGGTGACACGGTCACCACCAACCAGGGGCCGGCCACCGAGCCGCTCGGCGGTTACAAGCACCCGAACCCCATGGTGTTCGCCGGGCTCTACCCGATCGACGGTGACGACTACCCGACGCTGCGCGAGGCCCTCGACAAGCTGCAGCTCAACGACGCGGCGCTCACCTACGAGCCGGAGACCTCGGGCGCTCTCGGCTTCGGCTTCCGCTGTGGCTTCCTCGGCCTGCTGCACATGGAGATCGTCCGCGAGCGGCTCGAGCGTGAGTTCAACCTCGACCTGATCTCCACCACGCCCAACGTGGTCTACGACGTCACCATGGACGACGGCTCGAAGGTCGTCGTCACCAACCCGAGCGAGTTCCCGGGCGGCAAGGTCGCCGAGGTCCGTGAGCCCGTCGTGAGGGCGACCGTGCTCGCCCCCAAGGAGTACATCGGCACGATCATGGAGCTGTGCCAGGCCAAGCGCGGCAACCTGATGGGGATGGACTACCTGTCCGAGGACCGCGTGGAGATGCGCTACACCCTCCCGCTCGCGGAGATCGTGTTCGACTTCTTCGACATGCTCAAGAGCCGCACCAAGGGCTACGCCTCGCTGGACTACGAGCCCACGGGCGACCAGGTGGCCGACCTGGTGAAGGTGGACATCCTGCTCCACGGCGAACCTGTCGACGCCTTCAGCGTGATCGTGCACAAGGACTCGGCGTACAACTACGGCGTCGCGCTGGCAGGGAAGCTGAAGGAGCTCATCCCGAGGCAGCAGTTCGAGGTGCCGATCCAGGCCGCCATCGGCTCCCGGGTCATCGCGCGCGAGACCATCCGCGCGATCCGCAAGGACGTCCTGGCGAAGTGCTACGGCGGTGACATCACGCGCAAGCGCAAGCTGCTCGAGAAGCAGAAGGAAGGCAAGAAGCGGATGAAGATGGTGGGCCGGGTCGAGGTCCCCCAGGAGGCCTTCATCGCCGCGCTGTCCACGGGGGAAGCCCCGAAGGACAAGAAGTAGTCGTTCGGAGGTAGATTGGTCCGTCCGCCAATCGGTGGACAGACAACTTCACTGGGCATGTCAGGGGAAGCCGGTCCGAGTCCGGCGCTGACCCGCAACCGTAGGCCTTTCACACGGAAGGCGAGCCGGAAAACCTGCCGCCCGGCGACTGACATCCACGCTGTCGAGGTACGCAGGTGGGCGCTCCCCGCCCTGCAGCAGCGGGGAAGGAAAACCCATGCGGATCCCGCTCCGGACCCTTGTCACGGTGCTCGCGGCCCTCACCGTTCTCGTCCCGTCGTCGGCGCAGGCCGCTGACATCTACAAGTACTGGGCCTACTTCTCGGTCGAGGAGGGCGCGTTCGTCGCCCAGGCGACGGGCCCCGGTGACACGAACCCCGCTGACGGCTCGATCGAGGCCTACCGGTACGCCGCGCCGGCCGACTTCAACAAGCCGAACCTGCCGCGGGCGGACCTCGACGTCGTCACCTTCGACGCCGTGTGCGCCGACACGGAGGCGGTCTCCGGCCAGAAGCGCGTCGCCGTGGTGGTGGACTACGGCGTGGCCGAGGACGCCGTCGACGGCGACGTACCACCGGCACCGCGGGCCGCCTGCGCCCTTGTCTCCACGAAGGCCACGGGCCTCCAGACGCTCCAGGCGGCGTTCCCGGAGCTCCGCACGGAGAAGTCGTCGTTCGGGCCTGCGCTGTGTGCCATCGACGGCTACCCGTCGACCGGTTGCCTCGGCACCCTCGCGGAGGCGGGCTCTCCCGCGGACGGTGAGCCGGTCGCCTTCGCCATCGCAGGTGCTGAGGACTCCGCGGAGGAGACGGCTGACGAGGACGAGGAGTCGAGCAACGGCCTGCTGCTGACCGGTGTCATCGTCGTCGTGGTCCTGATCCTGGGCGCCGGCGTCGCCCGCCAGCGGGCTCGCAAGACCCAGTCCTGAGGCACTGCTCGTGCGCCCACACCACCGCGTCACCTACCCGCGTGCTCTGCACCCGGGGGCCTGGTGGCTGTGGGCGCTCGGCCTGGCCGCGGCCGCCAGCCGGACGACCAACCCCGTCCCGCTGCTCCTGCTGATGGCCGTGACCTGGTTCGTGGTGACGAGTCGTCGCGGTGACACCCCGTGGGCCGCGTCGTACGGCTTCTTCTTCCGGCTCGCCATGGTCGTCATCGCCATCCATCTGGTCTTCCAGTCGCTGCTGTCAGGACATGCCCAGGGCGTCAGGGTGCTGTTCACCCTCCCGGAGATCCCCCTGCCCGAGTCGTCGGGCATCACGATCGGCGGTGACGTCACTCTCGAGACGGTCCTGACGGCGCTCTACTTCGCGCTGCAGCTCGCCGCGATCTTCTGCTGCATCGGTGCGGCGAACGCGCTCGGCTCGGCACAGAGGCTGCTCCGGTACGTCCCCGCAGCGCTCTACGAGATCGGGATCGCCTGCGTGGTCGCCCTGACCTTCGCGCCGCAGCTCGTGAGCGACGCGCGCCGCGTGGCGACCGCGTCGCGTCTGCGCGGGTCGGGCGGCCGTCTCCGGCGCTACGGTCGGCTCGCGATGCCGGTGCTCGAGGGCTCGCTCGAGCGCTCGGTGGACCTCGCCGCAGCCATGGACTCGCGCGGCTACGGCCGGACGACGGTCGCGGACCCGGCTGCGCGCCGGGTCACCTCCGCCCTGATGATCGCCGGAATGATCGGCGTCTGCCTCGGCCTGTACGGCGTCCTCGGTGGCACCTCGAGCTCGTGGCTCGGCGCACCGGCACTCGTGGTCGGAGTCGCCCTGGCGACCGTCGGCATGGTCGTCGGCGGTCGTCGTACCTCGCGAACGCGCTACCGCCCCGACCCGTGGGGCGTGCCGGAGTGGCTCGTCGTGGGTTGCGGCGCCGTGGCTGCCGTGCTGACGTTCTGGGAGCTGGGGGAGAGCCCGGCGCTGCTCGTGCTCGCGTCGCCGACCGACGTACCTCCCGTTCCGGTGCTGACCTGCCTCGGCCTGCTGGTCGCGATGCTCCCGGCGGTGCTCGCCCCTCCACTGCCGGAGGAGGCTGCGTGATCCTGTTCGACGACGTCACGATCACCTATCCCGACGCCGAGACGCCGGCACTGGCGAACGTGAGCCTGCGCATCGCCGAGGGTGAGCTCTGCCTCGTGATGGGGCGCACGGGCAGCGGCAAGACCACGCTGCTGCGGGCGATCAACGGCCTGGTCCCGCACTTCAGCGGCGGGACCCTGCGCGGCCGCGTCGTGGTCGCGGGCCGGGACACGGCGACGCACCGGCCGCGCGACCTCGCGGACGTGGTCGGGTTCGTCGGCCAGGACCCGCTGGCCGGCTTCGTGACCGACAACGTCGAGGACGAGCTCGCCTACGCGATGGAGTCGCTCGGCGTCGCGCCGACGACGATGCGCAAGCGCGTCGAGGAGACCCTGGACCTGCTCGGTCTTGCCGACCTCCGGGGAAGGCCGCTTGCGCACCTCTCCGGAGGACAGCAGCAGCGCGTGGCCATCGGCGCCGTGCTGACGGCGCACCCCGCGGTGCTGGTGCTGGACGAACCGACCTCAGCGCTCGACCCCCTGGCGGCGGAGGACGTGCTGTCCACCCTGCAGCGGCTCGTGCACGACCTCGGCCTGACCGTCGTCCTGGCCGAGCACCGGCTCGAACGCGTCGTGCAGTACGTCGACCGCGTGGTGCACGTGCCCGGTGACGGGCTGCCCGTCGTCGACGGAACGCCCGAGCACCTGCTGGCGACCACGCCGATCGCTCCGCCGGTCGTCGACCTGGGGCGCAGGGTCGGCTGGAGCCCGCCGCCGCTCACCGTGCGTGACGCCCGCCGCCGCTCGGGCGAGCTGCGTGAGCGCCTCGACGGCGTGCTGCCACCAGCCCACGTTGCGCCGAGCACCGGGCCCGAGGTCGCCACGATGACCCACGTCGTGGCCGGCTACGGTCGGCGTCCGGTGCTCAAGGGCGTCTCGCTCACCGTGCGTGAGGGGGAGGTCGTCGCCCTGATGGGACGCAACGGCGCCGGCAAGTCCACGTTGTTGCGACTCCTTGCCGGAATGCACAGCCCGCAGTCGGGTCGCGTGGAGGGACACGCCCCGGGGCTGGTGCCTCAGGTGCCCTCCGACCTGCTCTACTCCTCGACCGTCGCCGCGGAGTGCCGGACGTCGGACCGCGACGCGGGTGCCGCCGCAGGGGCTACGCGCACCATCCTGGACCGGCTCGCCCCAGGCATCCCTGACGACAGCCACCCGCGCGACCTCAGCGAGGGTCAGAAGCTGACCGTCGCGCTGGCCGTGGTCCTCGCTTCGGAGCCGCGCCTGCTGCTCCTCGACGAGCCGACGCGCGGCCTCGACTACGCCGCCAAGCGCCGCCTGGTCGTCCTCCTCCGCGAGCTCGCCTCGTCCGGCCACGGCGTCGTGCTCGCCACGCATGACGTGGAGCTGGTGGCCGAGGTCGCGACGCGCGTCGTCGTACTCGCCGACGGCGACGTCGTCGCGGACGGGCCGGCACCCGAGGTCGTGGTGTCCTCGCCGGCGTTCGCACCTCAGGTCGCCAAGGTGATGGCGCCGCAGGCGTGGCTGACAGCCGACGACGTCGTGGCCGCACTGGAGGCCACCCATGCGTGAGCGCGCGGTGATCCGGGTGGGGTCGGCGGCCGCCCTGGCCCTCGTGCTCGCCAGCGTGGTGACGCTGGCGGCGTTCGGGTGGCCCTTCTTCGTCCCGCCCGAGACGGTGGCCGAGGGTTCGTCGCACAGCGCCGACGCTCCTTGGCTGTTCGTCCTGGTGCTGCCGCTGCTGGCCGCGATCGTTCTCGCCGAGCTGAACGCCGGTGGTCTGGACGCGAAGGCGGTGGCGCTGCTCGGGATGCTGGCGTCGGTCGGCGGCGCGATGCGGGCGCTCTCTCCGGGCGTCGCGGGCCTCGAGCCGAGCTTCGTCTTCATCATGCTCGGGGGTCGCGTCTTCGGCCGTGGCTTCGGCTTCGTGCAGGGCTGCCTGACTCTCTTCGTCGGCGCTCTCCTGACCGGCGGTGTCGGGCCCTGGCTGCCGTTCCAGATGATGGCCGCCGGCTGGGTCGGGTTCCTGGCCGGCTGTCTCCCTCCGGCTCGGGGGCGGACAGAGGTCGTCCTGCTCGCGGCGCAGGGGTTCGTCCTGGGCGTCCTGTACGGGGCGCTGATGAACCTGTGGTTCTGGCCGTTCGGCCGCTACGGCGACGGCATCAGCTTCGATCCCACCGCCGCTGCCGCCGAGAACCTGCTCAACTACGCGCACTACTACGTCGTGACGTCCGTGGTCTGGGACCTGTCCCGAGGGATATTCACGCTCCTGCTGATCGTCCTCGTCGGTGCGCCGCTCCTGCGGGCGCTGCGCAGGGTCTCGCGGCTGGCTCGATTCGATGCGCAGGCGGTCTTCGAGCTGGCCGAGGTGCGGCGATGAGGACGCTCGTGATCGGTGGTGCCCGCTCCGGGAAGACCGCGGTGGCGGAACGGCTGCTGGACGGTCGTGACGACGTGACCTACGTGGCGACGGGCTATGCCCCCGGCCCCGAGGACACCGAGTGGGTGGAGCGTGTCGCGAGGCATCAGGCGCTCCGCCCTGCGGGCTGGGTCACCGCCGAGACAACGGACCTCGCGGGACTCCTGGCCGCGGACGGCGGCCCACTGCTGGTGGACTGCCTCACCCTCTGGCTGACGCGGGTGATGGACGAGTCGGGCTGCTGGGAGGACGACGACGGGGGTGCCTGGAGCGGCTCCCGGCTGCGCGAGGAGACCTCACGGCTGGTCGCGGCCCTCGCCTCCGCACGTCGTGACGTGGTGCTCGTGACGAACGAGGTGGGCCAGGGCGTCGTACCCGCCTCGGCCTCGGGGCGGCTCTTCCGCGACGAGATGGGACTGCTGAACGCGGCCGTCGCGGCGGTCTGTGACGACGTCCTGCTGTGCGTCGCGGGGCGCACCCTGAGACTCTCGTAGCGTGAGCACCTTCGTCGTCCCGGACGCCCTCGAGGCGAACCGGGGACTCACGCCGGTGTGGGCGACGTGGCTGGACGAGCTGCCACGACGGGTTGCCGACCTTCTCGAGGAGTGGGAGCTGACCGTCGACGGCGCGACGATGCACGGCTTCTGCTCCGTGGTCCTGCCGGTGCGGACGCCAGGTGGCAGGCCTGCCGTGCTGAAGGTCGGCATCCCCGACCCGGAGCACGAGAACGAGCACCTCGCGCTGCAGCACTGGAAGGGCAACGGCACGGTGCAGCTCCTGCGCGCGGACCCGAGACGGTTCGCGCTGCTGCTGGAGCGGTTGCACACCGAGGACCTCCGCGAACTCTGGGACCTGGAGGCGTGCGAGATCGTGGCGGGGCTCTACCCGCGGCTGCACCTCCCAGCCCTGCCCCAGCTGCGGACCCTGTCCTCCTTCCTGGAGGGATGGAACGACGACCTCGCCCGGCTGCCGCGCAACGCGCCGGTGCCCCGGCGGCTCGTCGAGCAGGCGCTGTCCCTCAGTCGGGACTTCGAGCGGGACGAGTCGACGAACGGCCGGATCATCCACGGCGACCTGCACTACTACAACGTCCTGGCCGGCGATCGCGAGCCATGGCTGGTCATCGACCCCAAGCCGATGAGCGGCGACCCGCACTACGAGGTCGCGCCGATGCTCTGGAACCGCTGGGACGAGCTGGACGGCCAGGTTCGGGACGGCGTGCGAAGGCGGTTCCACACGCTCGTGGACGCCGCCGGCTTCGACGAGGACCGTGCGCGTGACTGGGTGGTGGTGCGCATGGTCCACAACGCGATGTGGGCGTTCCAGGACGGCGACCCGCACCAGTGGATCACCACCTGCATCTCCGTGGCCAAGGCCGTGCAGGACTGACTCGCCAGGCAGGGGAGGATGGCGCCATGCGAGTCGTGGCCGTGAGCGTCGGCAAGGTCAGGTCTGTCCCGTGGGACTCCGGTGCGCTCCCCGTGACGGCGATCGAGAAGCACGGCGTCCAGGGCCCGGTGCGGATCACGACGTACGGCGTCGAGGGCAACCAGTGCGGCGACACGGAGAACCACGGCGACCGGTGGCAGCGCGTGTACGCCTATGCATCGGAGGACTACGCCTGGTGGGAGGGTGAGCTCGGTGCCGCCACGCGTCCCGGGCTGTTCGGTGAGCAGCTGACGACCGAGGGGATGGACCTCAACGCGGCGCTGGTGGGGGAGGTGTGGCGCGTCGGTGGTGCACTCCTCCAGATCTCGCACGTCCGCATCCCGTGCCAGACGTTCAAGGGCTGGATGGGAGCGTCCGGGTACGACGAGACCGCGTGGGTCAAGCGCTTCACCGAGGCAGGCAGGGTCGGGCCCTACTTCCGAGTGCTCGAGCCCGGCAAGGTCCAGGCGGGTGACGCCATCACCGTCGTGGAACGGCCGCACCACGACGTCACGGTGCAGCGGCTGTTCCGTGCGCTCACCACCGAGCCCGCGCTCCTGCCCGAGGTCGTCGTTGCCGAGGGCCTGAAGCCGTGGGTGTACGAGAGAGCCCTGTCCAGGAAGAGGGGTGCGGCTACCGACCAGTAGGCGCCTGTTCTAGATTGTGGGAACCACCACAGTTCTTGAGAGGCAGCCGTGAGCCCGATCAACTACGACCTCACCGAGATCGAGAAGCGCCCCGCCACCGTGGGCCGTCAGTTCTTCGACCGTGTCGCCAAGAGCGCGGGCCGAGAGGCCTACCGCTACCCGGTCGGCGAGCACTGGGAGTCCGTCACCTGGCAAGAGACCGGTGACCGGGTCACACGCCTGGCCGCCGGCCTCCTGGCGCTCGGGATCGAGTCCCAGCAGCGCGTGGGCATCGCCTCCGGCACGCGCTACGAGTGGATCCTCGCCGACCTCGCGATCATGGCCGCCGGCGCCGCCACGACGACGGTCTACCCGTCGACGATGGCCGCCGACGTCGCCTACATCCTGAGCGACTCCGAGAGCCGCATCGTCTTCGTCGAGGACGACACCCAGATCGCGAAGCTGGTCGAGCACAAGAGCGAGCTGCCGCACCTCTCCAAGATCATCACCTTCGAAGGCGCCGGCGACGGTGACTGGGTGATCTCGCTGGCCGACCTCGAGAAGCTGGGCCAGGAGCACCTTGCGAAGGATCCGAAGGCTGTCGAGAAGGCCCTCGACGCGACCGAGGGTGACCACCTCGCGACCCTCATCTACACGTCGGGCACCACCGGCCGACCCAAGGGCGTGCGGCTCAAGCAGAGCTCGTGGACCTACGAGGGGGCCGCGATCGCAGCGCAGAACATCCTCTCGGAGGACGACCTCCAGTTCCTCTGGCTGCCCATGGCGCACTCGTTCGGCAAGGTTCTGCTGTCGACGCAGCTCGCCTGCGGGTTCGCGACCGCCGTCGACGGCCGCGTCGACAAGATCATCGAGAACCTCGCTGTCATCAAGCCGACCTTCATGGGTGCGGCCCCCCGCATCTTCGAGAAGGCGTACGCCCGCATCCAGACGATGCAGGAGCAGGAGGGCGGCGCGAAGAAGAAGATCTTCGACGCGGCGTTCGCTGTCGGCAAGAAGGTCGAGGCGCTCCGCGCCGAGGGCAAGAGCATCCCGCCGCTGCTCGCCGTACAGCGTGCGCTGTTCGACAAGCTGGTCTACTCCAAGGTCCGCGAACGCTTCGGCGGACGGGTGCGCTTCTTCATCTCCGGATCGGCGGCGCTCAACCGCGAGGTAGCCGAGTGGTTCAACATCGCCGGCATCCTGGTGCTCGAGGGCTACGGCCTGACCGAGACCTCGGCCGGCTCGGTCGTGAACCACCCCGACCAGTACGCCTTCGGCACCGTCGGCATTCCGTTCCCGGGCTCCGAGGTCAAGATCGCCGAGGACGGCGAGATCCTGATCAAGGGCCCCGGGGTCATGGAGGGCTACCACAACCTCCCCGAGGCGACCGCAGAGACGATCGTCGACGGTTGGCTGCACACCGGTGACATCGGCGAGTTCACCAAGGACGGCCTGCTGCGGATCACCGACCGCAAGAAGGACCTGTTCAAGACGTCCGGAGGCAAGTACGTCGCGCCGACGGCGATCGAGGGACAGTTCAAGGCGATCTGCCCGTACGTCAGCCAGTTCCTGGTCCACGGCAACGAGCGCAACTACTGCGTGGCGCTGGTCGCCCTCGACCCGGAGGCAATCGCGGACTGGGCCAACCACAACGGCCTGGGCGGCAAGTCGTACGCCGAGCTGGTCGCCTCCGACGAGGTCCGCGCCATGCTCCAGAAGGACGTCGACGAGCTGAACTCGCGGCTGAACCGCTGGGAGACGATCAAGAAGTTCGTCGTCCTCGACCACGACCTCACCATCGAGTCCGGCGAGCTCACGCCGTCCCTGAAGGTGAAGCGCAAGGTCGTCGAGGAGAACAACCGCGACAAGATCGACGCGCTGTACGCCTGACCCTGGACCACGAGGCCGGCGCCGCTTCCCGAGGGGGGCGGCGCCGGCCCCGTGCTGCGCGTCATGGCCCATCTTGGCTATGGCACCTGTCACCTTTGTCCTGAAGAGTCAGCGTCGAGGGCCCGCACCGGGCGGGGACGCCCGTGCGTGCGAGGGGAGTGCGAGTGAGCGTCGACACGGAAGAGTCCGGGAGCCACAAGGGCCCGGTTCGAACCGCGATCTCCGATACCCGCTCGTCCATCGCCCAGGTCTTCCAGAACCGGAACCTGAGGCGCATCCAGCTGGCTTTCGCCGGATCGGTCATCGGCGACTGGGCCTACAGCACCGCAGTCATCGTGTGGGCCTACGACGTCGGCGGCGCGAAGGCGGTGGGGATCTGGTCAGCCGTCCGGCTGCTCATGATGGCGCTCTTCTCGCCTTTCGCCGCGGGACTGGCCGACAAGTACTCGCGCAAGCTGATCATGATCGCCGCCGACCTCACCCGCGCCCTGTTCATCGTCGCGGCCACCGCCTGCCTGGTCCTGGACACGCCCGCTGCGCCGATCTTCGTGCTCGCCACGATCACCGGGCTGCTCAGCAGCGCGTTCCGTCCGGCCCAGGCCGCACTCCTGCCGTCGCTGGTCGACAGTCCCGAGCAGCTCACGGCGTCCAACGGTGCATCGAGCACCATCGAGAGCCTGGGGTTCTTCCTCGGTCCTGCGCTGGGTGCCCTGCTCATCACGGTGAGCAACATCGAGACCGTCTGGCTCCTCAACGCAGGCACGTTCCTGTGGTCGGCGCTGCTCGTCTCCGGGGTGCGGCCTCGCCCCCGGGAGGATGCCGAGAACGAGGAGGAGGACGAAGACGGAGCCGACCAGGAGAAGAAGCGTGGCGTGGTTGCGGAGGCCTTCGCCGGCTTCACGACGATCGGCAAGAGCCGCGACCTGCTCCTGGTGACCTTCCTGATGATGGTCCAGACCCTTGTCGCGGGATCGACTGTCGTCTTCGCAGTGCTGCTCGCGATCGAGGTTCTCGACACCGGGCCGGAGGGAGTCGGCTACATCGACTCGATGTTCGGTGTCGGTGCCGTGGTCGGCGGGTTCGTCGCCATCGCCCGAGCATCCCGGAACAAGCTGGCAACAGACCTGGGCTGGGGCGTGGTCCTGTGGTCGCTGCCGCTGCTCTTCGTCGCCTGGGAGCCGAGCTTCGTCGTCGTGTTCGCGACCATGTTCCTGCTCGGCTTCGGGAATCCCCTCGTCGACGTGAACTACTACACGATCATCCAGCGGATCACGCCGGACCGCGTCCTCGGTCGGGTCTTCGGTGCGACGGAGGGCTTGCTGATCGCGACGATGGCGCTCGGTGCCGCGGTGATGCCGCTGGCCGTCGAGGAGCTGGAACTCAGCGGTGCGCTCACCGCGCTCGCCCTGATCGTCGGTGTGCCGGCCGTGCTGCTCCTGCCCGCCTGTCGCAGCCTGGACGGCAGGCTGCGGCCGCCGGAGGGTCTCGAGCTCCTGCGCGCCATTCCGATGTTCTCGCCGCTGGGCCCGGCCAAGCTCGAGACACTGGCGCGCCAGCTCCAGCGGGTCACCCTCCCGGCGGGGTACGGCGTCCTTCGTGAGGGCGAGGACTCCGACCGCTTCTACGTGATCGAGTCGGGTGGCGTCGAGGTGACCCAGGGCGGCGCGGTACTGCGCCACGAGGGGCCGGGCGAGTACTTCGGGGAGATCGGCCTGCTGCGCGACGTACCTCGGACCGCGAACGTCACCACGACCACCGAGACCGTCCTGCTCGCGCTCAGCCGGGCCAACTTCCTCGGCGCACTGGCGGGCAGCGATGAGTCGAAAGTCGCCGCTGACGACATCATCGCTCGTAGGCTGACTGCATGACCGCTGGGGGTTCCTGCCGCACATGCGGTGCGACGGGCTTGCTCGACGGTGCCAAGTTCTGTCACGAGTGTGGAGCGCCCACGATCACGGGGTGCTCGTCGTGCGGCGAGTCACTCGTCCCGGGTGCGAAGTTCTGCAGCAGCTGCGGGGCCAGCCAGACGGGCGTGGTGGCTGCTCCGGCTGCACCGCCGCCGGCGAGGACGATCGCGGCCCCCGTTGCGGCCCGACGGATCACCACGGTGCTCTTCGGTGACCTGGTCGGCTTCACCAGCTTGTCGGAGGTGCGGGACACCGAGGAGGTTCGCGAGCTGCTGTCGCGCTACTTCGAGGAGTGCCGGCGCATCATCGGACGCTACGGCGGCACGGTCGAGAAGTTCATCGGTGACGCGGTCATGGCTGTGTGGGGCGTCCCGACCGCGCACGAGGACGACGCCGAGCGCGCGGTGCGGGCTGGTCTCGAGCTCGCCCGGATGGCGAACGACCTCGGCGAGGACATCGGCATCGAGGGGTTGGCGATGCGCGTCGGCCTGGTGACCGGCGAGGTGGCGGTGACGATCGGCGCCGAGCAGCAGGGCATGGTCGCCGGCGATGCCGTCAACACGGCCTCGCGTGTCCAGTCGGCCGCCAACCCGGGAGAGGTGTGGGTCGACGAGACGACGAAGCTGCTGACCTCCGCCGCTGTGTCCTACGTGGACGCGGGCAGCCACACCCTCAAGGGCAAGGCCGAACCGATGGCGCTCTGGGCGGCACGCGCGGTCATCGCCTCTGTCGGTGGGGCGGCCAGGGCGGACGGCCTCGAAGCGCCGTTCGTCGGACGCGACCGAGAGCTGCGGCTGGTCAAGGAGCTGTTCCACTCCACCGCCGAGAACGCTCGCGCCGCGCTGCTCGTCGTCGACGGCGAGCCCGGAGTCGGCAAGAGCCGGCTCGGCTGGGAGTTCTTCAAGTACGTCGACGGGCTGAGCGCCTCGGTGTTCTGGCACCAGGGCCGCTGCCTCGCCTACGGCGAAGGCGTCGCCTTCTGGGCCCTCGCCGAAGCGGTGCGGCTGAGACTCGTGCGGCTGGCCGAGCACGCGGACGACGACGAGGAGCTCGACGCCGCCGTGCTCGTCTCGGACGGACTCGCCGCGCTGTCGATGACCGACGACGAGCGCGCCTGGATGGGGCCGCGGGTGGCGGCGCTCCTCGGGGGCGCGTCGATCGGCACGTTCGCGCGCGACGAGCTGTTCGCTGCGTGGGTGACGTTCTTCGAGCGGGTGAGCGGCGGGACCGAGGTGGTGTTCCTCGTCGACGACGCCCACCACGCCGACGACGGGCTGCTCGCCTTCGTGGAGTACCTCCTCGAGGCTGCGACGTTCCCCTGCCTCGTCGTACTCCTGACCCGACCGGGCCTCATCGAGCGGAGGCCGGCCCTCGCCACCAACCGCCGGTCCGCCGTGCTCCACCTGCCGGAGCTCGAGTCCAAGGACATGTCAGCGCTCGTCAACGGGCTGGTGTCGGGCTTGCCCGAGGACATCTCTGCGGCCCTGGTCGACCGTGCCGAGGGCATACCCCTGTACGCCGTCGAGACCGTGCGCTCGCTGATCGATCGCGACCTCGTGCTCCCGCGGGGTGGTCAGTACGTCCTGGCGAACCCGGACATCGACCTGACCACCATCGGTGCTCCGGCGTCGCTGCAGACCCTCATCGCCGCGCGCCTCGACGCCCTGTCGGTCGAGCAGCGGTACGTCGTCAACGAGGCGAGCATCCTGGGTGCGACCTTCGAGCTCGACGCGCTGCGGGTGCTGTGTCCTGGTATCGACGTCGACGCGGCAGTCACCGAGCTGGTCCGACTGCAGATCCTGACCAAGGACACGATGAGGCTGAGCGTGGAGTTCGGCCAGCTCAAGTTCGTCCAGTCCGTGGTGCGACAGGTCGCCTACGCGACCCTCTCGCGACGCGATCGCAAAGCCGGTCACTTGGCCGCGGCCCGCTACCTCCAGTCGGCAGTCGAGCCCGGTACCGAGATCGACGCCGTCATCGCCCAGCACTTCCTCGACGCGAAGGAGGCGATGCCGAGCGAGCCCGACGTCGCCGACCTGGAGAGCGCTGCGATCGACCTGCTGCTCGCCGCAGCGGAGCGGGCGATGAGCCTGGGCGTGCCCGACGACGCCTCTGCCCACCTGCGCACCGCGCTGGACAACACGTCGGACACCCCCCTGCGGGCCGAGGTGCAGCGTCGGCTGGCGAGGGCCAGCCTCCAGCTGCAGGACTGGCCGGGGGCGATGGCCCAGGCCGAGGAAGCCACGAAGACCTTCGACGCCCTCGGCGACCGGGTGTCCGCGGCACGCAGCGTCGCAACGTGGGCGCATGCGGTGTCGTGGGCCGGCGACCCGGCCAGAGCGATCGAGATGGCGAGAGAGCGCTTCGAGGAGATGCAGAGCCGTGAGGACGGCAAACAGGCAGCGCTCGACCTGGCCGCCGTCCTCGGCGGTGCCATGGGGTCACTCGGAGAGGACACCCTGCAGATCCTCGACACGAGGCTGCGCCTGGCTGACGCCGTCGGCGACATCAACGAGCTGGCCGACTCGCTGGCTGCCCTGAGCCTGCTCTACGCCAACACGAGTGCCGTCCGCGTCTCCCGCATCTACCAGCAGGCGGCGAACAGCCTGGCCAAGGAGCACCAGCTGATGACTCCACTGGCGCGGTCCCTCGTCAACTTCACGGCCGACATGGTCGGCGTCAACCTCGCCGACGCCATCGAGCTGGGGCGAGAGGCGATCGCCGCCTCGATCCGTGCGGGAAGCCGGAACCAGCAGGCTTTCGCCATCGTGAACCTTGCCGTGGCCCTGAACGCGGCCGGTCGGTGGGACGAGCTGGACGTCCTCATGACCGAGGCCGACCCGGTGCCGGGGGCAGGACTGGACTCGTCGACGTACTTCGCCGAGGCGATGGCCGCCTTGCACCGAGGCCTGCCCGCGCCGCCCCTGCCCGATCACGAGTCCTGGACGAGCACGGCCCTCTCGGACATCGCCTGGTACCGCCTCGCCGATGCGGCCGCAGAGCTGACCGGCGGCGACGCCCGCCACGCGCTGGAGCTGGCCAGCGACGCGACCATGCTCTTCTACAACTTGGGCGGCACCTTCGACGACTTCGTGCACGCCTGGCCGTTGGCCGGACAGCTGGCCGTCGACCTGGGCGAGACCGAGCGCCTGGACGAGCTGTTGGCGCTCGTCGACCTGAGCTCGAGCTATCTCTCGCCCGCGGTCCTGGCGCACCACGCTCACCTTCGCGGCCTGCGGGCGCGAGACGGCACCCCCGAGAGCGTCGAGCCGTTGCTGCGCGAGGCGATCGAGCGCTACGACTCCTGGCGGTCGCCGCTCCAGCGCGCGCGAGCCCAGGCGGACCTGGTGCGCTGGCTCCGCCTGCAGGGCCGAGGCGACGAAGCCGAGCAGCTGCTCGCCGACGCGCGCAGCACTCTGTCCGACCTCGGTGCGACCCGACTCATCCTCGAGCTCGACGCGTCAGTGCAGGGGGTCGGATGAGCGCGTGTGCGAACTGTGGCTTCACCGAGCACCCGCCGGGGGCTCAGTTCTGCTTCAAGTGCGGTAGCGCCTTGGCCGCACCGAAGTGCCGGTCCTGCGAGACCGAGCTGATCCCCGGTGCCCGCTTCTGCTTCAAGTGCGGGGAGGACCAGGAGGAGCCGGCCCCGGCTGCGTCCGGCCCCGCCACCGCGGGCCCGGTGGCGGCGCGTCGCATCACCACCGTGCTCTTCGGAGACCTGGTCGGCTTCACGACCCTGTCGGAGTCGCGGGACCAGGAGGAGATGCGAGAGATGCTCTCGCGGTTCTTCGACCGGTGCCGTCAGATCGTCGGTCGTTACGGCGGCACGATCGAGAAGTTCATCGGCGACGCGGTCATGGCGGTCTGGGGTGTCCCGGTCGCCCATGAGGACGACGCGGAGCGGGCGGTTCGTGCGGGCATGGAGCTGACCCGCATGGTCGCCGACCTCGGCGAGGACGTCGGATTCCCCGAGCTGGCGATGCGTGTCGGGCTGGTGACCGGCGAGGTGGCGGTCACGATCGGTGCCGAGCAGCAGGGCATGGTCGCCGGCGACGCGGTGAACACCGCCTCGCGGGTGCAGTCCGCTGCCGCGCCCGGAGAGGTGTGGGTCGACGAGACCACCAGGCTCCTGACCTCCGCTGCGGTGTCGTACGTCGACGTGGGCAGCCACACGCTGAAGGGCAAGGCCGAGCCGATGCCGCTCTGGTCGGCGCGCGCGATCGTCGCGTCGGTCGGCGGCGCGTCGCGGGCGGACGGGCTCGAGGCGCCTTTCGTCGGGCGCGACCGTCAGCTGCGCCTGGTCAAGGAGGTCTACCACTCGACTGCGGAGAACCGGCGTGGCGCACTGCTCGTCGTCGACGGTGAGCCCGGTGTCGGCAAGAGCCGCCTGGGCTGGGAGTTCTTCAAGTACGTCGACGGGTTGACGCAGGACACCTACTGGCACCAAGGCCGCTGTCTCGCGTACGGCGAGGGCGTCGCGTTCTGGGCGCTCGCCGAGGCGGTGCGGCTGAGGCTCGTGCGTCTGGCCGAGCGTGAGGACGACGTCGAGGACATCGACGCCGCCGAGCTGGTGAACGAGGGCCTGGCGGCGCTGACGATGACCGAGGAGGAGCGGAGCTGGGTCACTCCCCGCGTGGGGGCGCTCCTCGGTGGAGCCTCGATCGGGACCTTCGCCCGTGACGAGCTGTTCGCAGCCTGGGTGACCTTCTTCGAGCGCCTCAGTGAGGGCACCGAGGTGGTGCTCCTGGTCGACGACGCGCACCACGCCGATGACGGCTTGCTCGCCTTCGTCGAGTACCTCCTCGAAGCTGCGACGTTCCCGTGCCTCGTCGTACTCCTGACTCGACCTGGACTGCTCGAGCGCCGCCCCGCACTGGCGACGAACCGCCGCGCAGCGGTCCTGCACCTGCCCGAGCTCGAGCCGCAGGACATGTCGGCCCTGGTCAACGGGCTGGTGTCCGGGCTGCCGGACGAGGTGTCCGCCGCGCTGGTCGAGCGGGCAGAGGGGATGCCCCTCTATGCGGTCGAGACGGTGCGCTCGCTCATCGACCGTGACCTGGTGATCCCCCGCGGCGGCCAGTATGTCCTCGCCGACCCCACGCTCGACCTGACCGCCATCGGCGCCCCTGCTTCGCTGCAGACACTGATCGCCGCGCGACTCGACTCGCTGTCCGCCGAGCAGCGCATGGTCGTCAACGAGGGCAGCATCCTCGGAGCGACCTTCGAGATCGACGCGCTGCGCGTGCTCTGCCCGGGCATCGACGTCGATGCGGCGGTCCTGGAGCTCATCCGCCTGCAGATGCTCACCAAGGACACGAACCGGCTCAGCGTCGACTACGGCAGGCTGAAGTTCGTCCAGTCCGTGGTGCGGCAGGTCGCCTACTCGACCCTGTCGCGCCGTGACCGCAAGGCAGGACACCTGGCGGCGGCGCGCTATCTCGAGTCCGTGGTGGACCCGGGAGCGGAGCTCGACGCGATCATCGCCCAGCACTACCTCGACGCGAAGGCGGCGATGCCGTCCGAGCCGGACGTGGCCGAGCTGGAGACTGCCGCGATCGACCTGCTCGTCCGAGCCGCCGATCGTGCAACGAGCCTGGGGTCGCCCGAGGAGGCGGCCGTCCATCTCCGGACCACGCTCGAGCACACGTCGGACCCCTGGCGTCGCGCGGACGTCGAACGGCGTCTGGCCCGCGCCTTCCTCGACGCCGGACATCACCCGGAGGCCATGGCGCACGCCGACACTGCCGTACGGGCGTTCGACGACCTGGGCGACGCGGTGTCCGCGGGCCGTGCTGTGGCCATCTCCGCTCGTGCCCACTCACTGGCCGGTGAGGTGAACCGGGCGGTGGAGCTCGCGGAGCCTCGGTTCACCGCCCTCTACGGCCAAGAGGGTGCCGAGCAGGCGGCGATGGAGCTCGGTCTGGCGCTGTCGTGGGCCCAGACCGCCGTCGGGGTCGATGCCCGGGAGACCCTGGACCGGCGCATGAGGCTGGCCGACAAGCTCGGCGACGTCGGTGAGCTCGCCGACGTGCTGAGCGGGTTCAGCATGCACTACTCGAACACCGGCGCGCCCATGGTGGCCATCACGTACCTGGAGGCGGCAGCCAACCTGGCGCGGAGCAACGAGCTGCACTCCTCTCTCGCCCGATCCCTCGTCAACCTGACCGCGGGGCGCATCCCCGTGGACCTCGCGGAGGCCGTCGAGCTCGGGCGTGAGGCCGCGACGGTGTCCACCCGCATCGGTGCCAGGACGCTGATCCTGTTCGCGGAGGCCAACCTGGCGCTCGCCCTCTGGGCATCAGGACGCTGGACCGAGCTCGAGGAGCTGGTGGGGCGGACGGATGCCTTCCAGAGCAACCCGCTCACCGGGACGATCGGCTACTTCGTCAGCGCGCTCGTGGCCTCGGACCGGGGGCTGCCGGCGCCTCCGCCCTTCGACACCAGCGCACAGCAGAGCGACTCGGCGGCCGACGTCGCCTGGTTCGAGATCTGCGACGCGGTCCACTCGCTGATCGAGGGCGACCTCGCCACGGCCGCGGAGCTGGCCGAGACCGCGACGATGACGTTGCACGCCTACTCCGGGCTCGCGGACGACTTCGTCCAGCTCTGGTCCCTCGCGTGTGAGCTGGCGCTGCGTGTCGGGGACCGCGATCGCGCGGACCGGCTGCTCCGTCTCGTGGCGGAGGGTGAGGAGTCCCCGGAGCGAGCCGTCAGGGCCCACTACGCGCGACTGAGCGGTCTGCGTGCCCAGCTGGATCCGGGCCGACTCCTCGAGGTCGAGTCTCACCTTCGCTCGGCGATCGAGCTGTACGAGCAGTGGGGCTCGGTTCCGATGCGTGCCCGAGCGCAGGCCGAGCTGGGGCAGTGGCTGCAGGCCCAGGGGCCGTCGGAGGAGGCGGACCAGCTGGTCAGCGAGGCACGAGCGACGCTCGTCGAGCTCGGCGCCACGGCGCTGGTTGCGGAGCTCGACGCCCAGCTCGACGGGCTGCTCGACGCGACGCACTGACTGGGCTGAGAGACTGGGCGCATGCCCAGCACCCTCCCCGAAGGCGACCCAGCGCCGAGCTCGGGTGAGCTCCCTGCGTCCGCCGTCGAGGGGTTCGGCACGAGACCATTCGGCTTCTACGTGCACGTTCCCTTCTGCACGGTCCGCTGCGGGTACTGCGACTTCAACACCTACACGGCCGCCGAGCTCGGTGAGGGCGCCACCCGCGCGTCGTACGCCGACACGGCGATCGCCGAGATCGACCTCGCCTGGAGCGTGCTCCCGGGCGCACGCGTGGACACGGTGTTCTTCGGCGGCGGGACACCGACGCTGCTCGCGCCCGAGGAGCTGACCCGCGTCGTCGCCGCGATCGACGACCGGTTCGGCCTGTCGCACGTCGCCGAGGTCACCACGGAGTCGAACCCCGACTCCGTCACCGCCGACGACCTGAAGCGGCTGCGCGACGGCGGGATCAACCGGATCTCGTTCGGCATGCAGTCGTCGGTCTCGCACGTCCTGCGCGTGCTCGACCGCACGCACGATCCGGAGCGCGTACCACGGGTGGTGGAGTGGGCACGCGAGGCCGGCTTCGAGAAGGTCAGCCTCGACCTGATCTACGGCACGCCGGGGGAGTCCCTCGCCGACTGGGAGCGTTCGCTGGACGCTGCGCTCGCCTGCGAGCCCGACCACGTCTCGGCGTACGCCCTGATCGTCGAGGACGGCACCCAGCTCGCCCGACGAGTACGACGCGGCGAGGTCCCCATGACCGACGACGACGACCTAGCCGACAAGTACCTCATGGCCGACGAGGTCCTCGGCGCGGCCGGGTTCGGTTGGTACGAGGTGTCGAACTGGGCGCGGTCACGTGACCAGTGGTGCGAGCACAACCTGCTCTACTGGCGCGGCGGCGACTGGTGGGGTGTCGGCCCCGGCGCGCACTCGCACGTGGGGGGAGTGCGGTGGTGGAACGTGAAGCACCCGGCCGCCTACGCCGAGCGGCTGCGCGCCGGAGCCAGCCCGGCTCTGGCCCGTGAGGTCCTCGACGAGGACACCCGGCGCGTGGAGCGGATCCTGCTCGAGACCCGGCTGGTCGAAGGACTGCCGGTCGCCTCGCTCGACGCCGAGGGCAGGAGATGGTTGCCGCACCTCGAGAGGGAAGGGCTCATCGAGCCCTTCGGCGGAGCTGTCGTCCTGACGACGAGGGGTCGCCTGCTCGCGGACGCCGTGGTCCGTGACCTCGTCGGCTGAGCGGCACGTCCTCAGGAGACGAACCGGATGCACGCCGGGTAGCGCCACTCCTGGCCGTTCGCGGCCTTGACGACCGCCATGATGCCGAAGACGTAGACCAGCACGATCAGCACCACGATGGTGACGAACCCGATCAGGAGGAACATCAGCACGAACGAGACGACGAAGTAGATCATCACCGAGATCTGCCAGTTCAGCGCCTCGACCGCGTGCCGCCGTACGAAAGGCGACTCCTTGCCCTTCGTCAGCATGATCACCAGCGGCACGATGAAACCGCCCACCACGAAGCCGCCGTGGGAGAGCCAGGCCCAGGTCTTCTCATCGGAGTTCGGCGGGTAGCCCCACGCGCTGCCCGGCACCGGCGGAGGAGGGGGCGGCGGAACGTAGCCGTACGGCGGGTAGCCGGGTGGCGGGGTCTCGCTGGGTGGTTGCTCCGGCGGCGTCGTCACCCCTTCAGCCTAGTCCGACGTCACGAAGTCGATCAGTTCCTCGACCCGGCCCAGCAGCGCGGGCTCGAGGTCGTTGAAGTCGCGCACGCCACCCAGGATGTGCTTCCACGCCCGCGCGATGTCGGCCTGGTCGCGGTGCGGCCAACCCCAGGCCTGGCAGACGCCCTTCTTCCACTCGAGGTTGCGGGGAATCGTCGGCCAGGACTCCTTGCCGAGGCGCTGCGGCTTCACCGCCTGCCAGATGTCGATGAACGGATGGCCGACGATCAGCACGTGCTTGCCCACCGGGCTCTTCTGGATGGCCTGCGCGATGCGGCTCTCCTTCGACCCGGGCACCAGGTGGTCGACGAGAACGCCGACCCGGCGCTCCGGGCCAGGGCGGAAGTCCTGCAGCTGCGCACCGAGGTCGTCCACGCCCTCGAGGTACTCCACGACGACGCCCTCGATCCGGAGATCGTCACCCCAGACCTTCTCGACCAGCTCGGCGTCGTGCCGGCCCTCGACGAAGATGCGGCTGGCACGCGCGACACGAGCCTTGGTGCCGGGTACGGCGACCGAGCCGCTCGCCGTGCGGGTGGGAGCCGTCGGCCCCTGCCGGGTGGGCGCCTTGAGGATCACAGGCACGCCCTCCAGCAGGAAGCCGGGGCCGAGCTCGAACGTCTTCTGCTTTCCCCTGCGGTCCTCGAGGACCACGGTTCCGAGGTCGCGCTCGACGCGCACGATCTCCCCGCACCAGTCGGTGGTGACCTCCTCGACGACCAGGCCGAGGTCCGCGTCGATCTCCACCGCCCTCCCGCGCTTGGGTGCGCGCCAGTCGGTGTTGAGGACGTCGGAGCCGTACCGGTCGAGGGGCATGGTGCGAACGCTAGAAGGTTGAGCCGGGCGTGTCGGGTGGTTGAGCCGGGCGTGTCGGACCCGGGGATTCGCGGCTCAACCACCCAACACGCCCGGCTCAACCCGAAAGCCCTTGGCTGGCGACCGCTCCCGATATATCGTCAACGTATCGCGAGTGGTCGACACGGAGGGTGAGAGATGACGCGACACGGACAGTGGTCGAGCTGGGACCAGGGGTGGAGCGGCGGCTGGCAGGGCGGCAGCGGGCGCGGTGGCCAGTCGTGGCGGCACGGGGGTCCGCCGCCGTGGGTGCAGGGCCTGATCGGCTTCGCCCAGGCGGGCAGCCAGGCGGCGCGGGGTCCGAAGGTGCGTCGCGGCGACGTACGCACCGCGATCCTCGACGTGCTCGCGGTGGAGCCGATGAACGGCTACCAGATCATCCAGCAGATCGCCGAGCGAAGCGGTGGCGCGTGGAAGCCGAGCCCCGGCTCGGTCTACCCGACCGTGCAGCAGCTCGAGGACGAGGGTCTCGTCGAGGGCACGACCGAGGCCGGCGGCCGACGGCTGCTGCAGCTCACGGACTCGGGCCGGCGGTACGTCGAGGAGCACCCCGAGGAGCTCGCGGAGACGTGGCGCCCTTTCGAGGAGGGCGGGGCCCTGGAGGACACGCACGACCTGAAGCCCGTCATCGGCCAGGTGATGGGAGCGGTGTGGCAGGTCATCGTGTCGGGCACCCGCCAGCAGCAGGCGGAGGCAGCGGAGATCTTGGCCGATACGCGGAGGCGGCTCTACGGGCTGCTGGCCGATGGGGATCCCGAGGAGCAGCGGTGAGCCCCCAGCAGGCCCAGCAGGCCGAGACCAGGATCGGCGACGCCGAGCGCGAGCACGCGGTGAGCGCGCTGGGCGAGCACTATCTTGCGGGCCGCCTCACCAAGGAGGAGTACGACGACCGCGCTGCTGCGGCCTGGACGGCGAAGACCATGTCCCAGCTGCAGCCGCTCTTCTGGGACCTGCCGGTGCAGCAGCCCGCGCCTCAGCCGCCCACGAAGGTGAAGCAGCGTGCCCGGCGTCGCCGCCGGGGGATCCCCCTTCCTCTGATCGTGCTCGCCCTCGTGCTGCTCGCAGTGCTGGGCGTGCCGTGGTGGGGCTGGCTCATCCTCGGCTGGATGGTGCTGGCGTCGTGCGGTCGGTCCGCCTGCCGCTAGGACACCGACTGCGCGCGCAGGTTCCGCTCGACTGCCTCTCGCGTCTGCCGGTGCAGCTCGTGCGGGCTGAACTCGATGTACTCCGAGTCCGCGACGATCTCGAGCCGGTGTCCCGGGGGCAGGTAGTACGCCTCGCCCGCGCGGATGGTCATGTCCGGTCCGTGCACCATCGTCACCCGCCACTCGCCGCTGGTCAGCACACCCCAGTGCGGCGTCGGGCAGGCCTCGTCGGGAAGCCCGTGGTAGTGGACGGCGTCCAGCTTCGTCCCAGCCGTCGCCGTGCCGAACTCGACCGTGTACCCGCCGAGATCCGTGTGCCGGCTCTCTCCTCGCGGCGTCGAGTTGCTGGGCAGGTCTTCCTTGCGTGCAGTCAGGTTCTGCATCGGTGCTTCCCTTCCTGGTGGCCTCTCGCGTGCTCGGGCGTAGGACCAGAGTGGCACCGGCGTCACACGAGCGGAAGAGTCCTCGCGGAGCGGGGAAGATGCGCATACCCCAGAGGTACGGCGTGAGCGAGCGCCTCCGCGTCGTACGGCCAGTCGGCGGCACCGAGCGCCTCGGCCAGCGGGACACCTCGCGACGCCAGGTCGCGGATCGTCTCCGCGACAAAGCCCTGGTCGGCCCGCTGCTGTGCGACGTAGTCCTTGTCCACCGGCCGCCCGTGACCCGGCACCACCACGGTGGAGCCGCCGATCAGCTCGGCGAGCAGATCGAGCGTGGTCGGCCACTCGAGCGGGAAGGAGTCCTCGCCGTACGCCGGAGGAGCGCCCTGCTCGACCAGGTCGCCGGCGAACAGCACGTCCGCATCGGCGATGCGGGCCACCACGTCACCCGCCGTGTGGCCGCGACCGGGGTGGAGCAGCTCGACGAGCCGGTCGCCCAGGTCGATGGCGGCGACCGACGAGAACGTCTGGTCGGGCACGACGATGCGCGACTCGTTCCGAGGCTCCATCGCCGCGATGACCGCGGCCGCGTGCTCCTGGGCATGGATCGGCGAGCCGAACACGGCGTTGCCCAGGACGTGGTCCCAGTGGTCGTGGGTGTTGACGACCGCGACCACCTCGCCGGGAAGCCGGGCCGCCAGGTCACGTGCCGCTTCCTCCGACCAGAGCGTGTCGACGACCAGCAGGCCCCGCGACCCGCCGACTATCCCGACGTTCACGTCGAGGTACTCGTGGCGCGCCACCCACACCTTGTCTGCGATCTCCTCCACGATCGTCAGGCTAGTACCATTGGCACTCGGAACACGCGAGTGCCAGAGAGGAGGCCGGTCTTGGTCGAGGACCGCAAGATGGCCGTCCTACGGGCGATCGTCGAGGACTACGTCTCCACCCAGGAGCCGGTCGGCTCCAAGGCGCTGGTCGAGCGACACCGCCTGGGCGTCTCGCCTGCCACCGTCCGCAACGACATGGCCGCGCTCGAGGACGAGGGGCTGATCCAGCAGCCGCACACGAGTGCCGGCCGGATCCCCACGGACAAGGGCTACCGGATGTTCGTGGACCGGCTCAGCCAGGTGAAACCCCTCAGTGCGGCGGAGAAGCGCGCTATCACGACCCTGCTCGAGGGTGCCGTCGACCTCGACGACGTGGTCCAGCGCAGCGTGCGGCTGCTGTCGCAGCTGACCCGGCAGGTCGCGATCGTGCAGTACCCGGTGCTGTCTCGCTCCACAGTTCGTCACGTCGAGCTCGTGACGCTCACCAGCACTCGGCTGCTTCTCGTACTGATCCTCTCGACCGGCCGCGTCGAGCAGCGCATCGTCGAGCTGCCCCAGCCGATCAACGACGACGCGGTCGCCGTGCTCCGCTCGCGGCTCAACCACGCCGTCACGGGCGAGCGCCTGGTCGACGCGGCGGAGTCGCTCGCTGCGCTGCCCGACCTGTTCGAGCACCACGAACGGGCGCCGGTCTCGCTGACGGTTGCCACGCTGGTCTCGGCGATCAGCGACCACCGGTCCGACGAGCGGGTCGTGGTCGGCGGCACCGCCAACCTCGCGCAGTTCGGTGACGGCTTCGAGACCTCGATCCGTCCGCTGCTCGAGGCGCTGGAGGAGCACGTCGTTCTCCTGAGACTGCTCGGCGAGGCCACCAGCCCGTCGACGCTGACGGTCAGGATCGGGTCGGAGGTTCCCTACGAAGGACTCGGCGGAGCGTCCGTCGTCGCGACGGGCTACGGAGCCGGCGACGAGGCCTTCGGCACACTGGGCGTGGTCGGTCCGACCCGCATGGACTACCCCGGGACGATGGGCAGCGTGCGCGCGGTGGCGCGCTACCTGTCCAAGATCCTCGACGAAGGATGAGAAGCAATCACGTGAGCCAGGACCCCTACGAGACCCTCGGCGTGTCCAGGGACGCAGACGCGGACACCATCAAGAAGGCCTACCGCAAGCTCGCCCGTCAGCTGCACCCCGACGTCAACCCCGACCCCGCGACGCAGGAGCGCTTCAAGGACGTGACTCGTGCCTACGAGGTGCTGAGCGACCCGGAGAAGCGACGGCTCTACGACCTCGGCGGCGACCCGTTCGGGGGCGGTGCCGGCTTCGGCGGTGCCGGGGCCGGCTTCTCGTTCACCGACATCATGGACGCTTTCTTCGGAGGCGGCGGCGCGGCCGGCGGTGGGGGTCGCGGTCCCCGGCCCCGCACCCGGCGCGGGCAGGACGCCCTTGTCCACCTCGACATCGACCTCGCCGAGGCGGCCTTCGGCACCACCCACGAGCTCAAGGTCGACACGGCCGTGCTGTGCAACGTCTGCACCGGCAGCGGTGCCGCGCCCGGCTCGCGACCGGTGACCTGCGAGACGTGCGCGGGCCGTGGCGAGGTGTTCCACACCCAGCGGTCCTTCCTCGGCGAGATCCGGACGCTGCGTCCCTGTGCCGCCTGCCGTGGCTACGGCACGATCATCCCCGAGCCCTGCCGCGAGTGCTCCGGCGAAGGTCGGGTGCGCTCGCGCCGCTCCCTCAATGTGAAGATCCCGGCCGGTGTCGACGCCGGCACCCGGGTCCAGCTGTCCGGTCAGGGCGAGGTCGGCCCGGGCGGAGGCCCGGCCGGTGACCTGTACGTCGAGCTGCGGATCAACCCGCACCCGGTCTTCGTCCGCCACGGCCGCAACCTGCACGCCACGGTCTCGATCCCGATGACCGCAGCCGCACTGGGCACCTCTCTGACCCTGCCGACGCTGGAGTCCGACCTCGAGGAGAGCGAGGCGCCCGCGACCGTGTCGCTCGACATCAAGCCCGGCACCCAGTCCGGCTCGGAGATCCTCATCCCCGGCCAGGGCGTGCCCTCGCTCCGGGGCGGTGGCCGCGGCGACGTCGTCGTGCAGGTCGTCGTCGAGACGCCGACCAGGCTCGACGAACGTCAGGAGGAGCTCCTGCG
The DNA here is from genome assembly GCA_035699605.1 of Nocardioidaceae bacterium. Lineage (GTDB taxonomy): Bacteria > Actinomycetota > Actinomycetes > Propionibacteriales > Nocardioidaceae > SSC3. The sequence goes on from DASSPN010000032.1 coordinate 128,828, forward strand.
CGAGCTCGCTGCTCTGCGTGGCGAGGAGAAGCCCGAGGCGTCGTTCGCCCGCGAGCACCGCAGCGTGTTCGACCGGCTCCGTGACGCCTTCGGCACGAAGTGAGCACCCGATGAGCCTGGCCACCTTCGTCCACGACGGCGTCGCCTCGGTGCAGGCCGGCGACGCCGTCACCCTCGACGGGTCGGAAGGGCACCACGCAGTCACGGTTCGCCGCATCCGAGCCGGTGAGCAGATCGCGCTGACGGATGGTGCGGGCACCACCGCTGTCGTCACCGTCACCTCGACCGGCAAGAAGTCACTCGAGGGCACGGTCGACACGGTCACCAGCGCCGCCGCCGAGGTGCAGCGCGTCGTCGTCGTGCAGGCGATCCCCAAGGGCGAGCGTGGCGAGCTCGCCGTCGAGATGCTGACCGAGGTCGGCGTCGACGTGATCGTGCCCTGGGCGGCATCGCGCTCGATCGCGGTCTGGAAGGGCGAGCGCGCCGAGAAGTCGCTGGCGAAGTGGCGGTCGGCTGCCCGTGAGGCCGCGAAGCAGGCCCGGCGCTCGTGGTTCCCTGAGGTGACCGACGTCGCCTCCACCGACGACGTCGCGGCGCTGCTCGCGAAGGCGGGGGTGCCGGTCGTCCTGCACGAGGCCGCCTCGGGTCCGCTGTCCAACATCCCGATCCCGGGCCGGGCCGAGATCGTCATCGTCGTCGGCCCGGAGGGCGGCATCTCCGACGAGGAGCTCGCGGCCTTCGCAGCCGTTGGCGCCGAGCCGGTGAGGATGGGCAGCTCCGTGCTGCGGTCGTCCACGGCGGGTGTCGCTGCCGCCGCTGCGCTCCTCTCGCGGACCCCGCGCTGGCGCTAGCTCGCCAGGAACTTCTCGACCGCGGCGATCTCCGCCGCGAGCTCCGCGTGCTCTGCCTTGGTGAGCTCGCGGTGCAGGGTCACGTCGACCTTGCCGGCCGGAGTCTGCGACCAGGTTCCCTCGAGCCAGCCGTCGACGAAGATCGTGAAGCCGATGCCACCGTTGGTGCCCATCCACTTCTTGCGCTTCTCTGGAGTGGTCACCCGCTCCCGTGAGGCGTGCGACAGCCAGACGTTGTCGTAGCGACCGAGCATCCGCACGGGAGCGTGCTCCTCGCCGGTCGCGACGGACATCGCCTGCAGGTCCCACAGCGTCTTGCCGTCGGGACCGATCAGGGTCACCAGCTCGTCGCCGAGGGCCGCGAAGATCTCCCGGATGCCGGTGGTGCCCGACCAGGTCGTGACGTCCGCGGGGGTCGCAGGGCCGTAGGCCCGGAGGTACCGCCGCACGATCTCCGCCCGGTCCGGCTCACGGAGCTCTTCGCCCAGCCAGGTCTCCAGCGTCTCGTAGACCTGCCCGCCCGGCTGCTTCCACAGCCCGCGTGGCGGTACCTGCACCAACGGCACCAGTGACCGGGCGAGGTTGCCGCAGTCACTGGGGGAGCGGTCCGGGTAGGCCTCTGCCAGCACCTCCCCGAGCTGCTTCACCGGGAGCGGTCCGTCCACCAGCGCGGCGCGGGTGCGGGCCACCACGTCGTCGTACATCTCGAGCGGGAAGCCGCGCCCCCAGTCGGTCGACTTGATGACCTTCGTCAGCAGCGGCTGCGTGAACGGGCGCAGCGTCAGCGCGTCGTCCGCGGTCAGCGTGTGGATGGTGCCACGCATGACGAGGAGGCGAACGGTCTGGCGCGACTCGAGGCTCTTCGACAGCACCTGCGGGTCGAAGTCCTCGAGGCGAGCGAAGAGCGAGAGGTACGGCGGCAGTGGCTCCTGCGCCTGCAGGCCGAGCAGGTGCTCGACCATCGCGAGCGGCTCCATCGAGGTGCGCTCGAGCAGGTGCTGCCGCTGCAGCAGGGTGCGGTTGAGGGCCCGTTCGGTCAGCACGCTGGCCAACCTAACCTGCTGCCTCAGCGGCGACCCAGCTCGATTCCGCGCGCCACGGCTCCGATGATCAGCAGGTAGAGGCCGGGACCCATGAAGGCCGCGCTGAAGGCGATGAAGAGCTCGGGGTCCTCGTTCACGTTGACGAAGAGGGTGCCGCCGATCATCAGCAGCACGGTGCCGAAGAGAGCGTGGAGCGTCGGGGAGATCGCGGCCGCCGTCGAGGTGCCGTGCTGGTTCGTCATGGCGGAAGTATGGCGGTCTGCAGGACTGCGTCGGATCCGGGCCACCAGGTGGCCCGGATCCGACGCGCTCTGGAGTGGCTACTCCACCGTGAAGGTCTTGGTGTCCATGAACGTGTCGGACCCGTCGAGGGCGGAGGCCTCGAAGACCTGGAGCGTGTAGCTGCCAGGAGCCACGTTCTCCAGCTCGAACTCGTACTCGCCGAAGGCGGGCGCTCCTTCGCTGGCGGTGGCGAAGCCGTTGTCGACCTCGGTGCCGTCCTTGAGCAGCCGCCAGTTCACGTTGCCCTCGAAGACCTGAGCGACGCCCTGGACGGTCACGGGGCCTGCGACGGAGGCACCCTCGGCGGGCTCGGTGATCCACACGGGAGCCTGCACGCCAGTCGCGTCGGCGCGGGCGATCGGCTGGCTCGCGTCCACTGAGCCCCAGAGGTCCCCTGCCGGCTCACCGTCGACGAGGATCTGCACCGGGTCCGTGGCCGCGTCGTCGTCCGCGACCGATAGGGCAGCCTGCACCGTGTACACGAGCTGCTGCACCGACAGCTCCGCGGTCTCGGAGCCGACCGACATCGCGGAGATCCCGCTGAGGTCGACGTTGATCACGCCGTCCTCGTGGGTCACGCCGAGGACCTCGCCCTTCCAGGCAGTGGAGTAGTCGGCATCGGCAGGCGCGTCGAACATCGCCTGCAGCGCGCCCTTCGCCAGGGCGGTCGCTCCGGGGGTCACCTGGACGTCGTGCCACTCGCGGAACAACCGGAACGCGGTCTGCATGTCCCCGCCCTCGCCCTGGTGGAACGTCACCTCGCCGAGGTAGTAGACGGGTGCGCTCTGCGTCCCGACGCCAGGCGTGGTCGTGGTCGGTGAGTCGGTCGCGCTCGAGGATGGCGGGTTGGCGAACCCGGGGTCGTCCTTGCCCGCGTTCGTCGCACCGCCGCTGTTCACGACTGCGAACGCAGTGATGGTCGCCGCGGTGGCCAGCACCGCGCCTCCGACGCCGTAGATCCAGGGTCGCTTGCTGCTCATCGGGGTCACCTTCGTCCGGTTGCGGATGGAGTCCAGGGCTTCGCGCGGCTCGACGTCGGAGACGGCGTCGTCGAGCGCGTCCCTCAGCCAGTCGTCGGTCATGGCCGTTCCTCCAGGAGTGTGCGGAGTGTCGCCGCGCCCCGGGAGGCGTGGCTCTTCACGGCACCTCGCGAGATGCCGAGCGTGGTGGCGATGTCCTCTTCCGAGAGGTCCAGGTAGTAGCGCAGCGCGATCACCTCGCGCTGCCGCTGCGGCAGCTCGCGCAGGGCCTCCAGCACGCGGGTACGGCGCTCGGTCGCCAGCGCTGCGTCGTCGGCGCCTGGGACCTCGGTCGCCGGCAACGGGAGGACGTCGGCGTACCGTCGCTCCACTCCGCGGTGGCGCAGCACGGAGCGGGACCTGTTCACGACCGTCTGCCGCAGGTAGGCGAGACCTTTGTCGGGCTCCCGCAGCGACCGCCAGCGACCGTGCATCGCGACGAACGCGTCCTGCACGACCTCTTCCGCGGTCTCCCGGTCGCGCACGAGCAGGACGGACAGCCGCACCAGCTGGCGGTAGTGGGCGGCGTACAGCTGCTCGACTGCCTCGTCGGCGTCCCAGGTCGTGGAGACGGCGCTCGACCTCCTCACTGGAGCTGCACTGAGGGACATCACGCTAGTAGCACGCGCACCTCTCGTTCGGGGTTTACCCGGCGCGTCACTAGGCTCGTTGCGTGACCGACTGCCTCTTCTGCAAGTTCGTCTCGCGCGAGATCGAGCCCGACGTCGTGCACGAGACGGAGACGACGCTCGCCTTCCGCGACATCAACCCCCAGGCGCCCACCCACGTCCTCGTCGTGCCCAAGGCCCACCACGAGAACGCTGCCTCCCTCGCGGGGGCTGACCCGGGCGTGATGGCGGACCTCGTGCGCGCCGCTGGAGCGGTCGCCGAGCAGGAGGGACTGGGGGACGGTTACCGGCTCGTCTTCAACACCGGGCCGCTCTCCGGCCAGACGGTCTTCCACGTGCACTGCCACGTCCTGGGCGGCCGGGCGATGACCTGGCCCCCCGGCTGACGAGGCTGGTCAAAATCCCTGGTCGCGCCCCAGGGGGGCTCCCGTAGCATGGAAGCGTTCCATCAGCACCACCGAGGAGGCCGGCCACCAGGCCGCTATGAGCTACGACGACTACCCCACGCACACCATCGTGGTGCCCAACAGCATCAACATGGTCTCGCTGCTCGGGCCGGCCGACGAACACCTCGCCCTGATCGAGAATGCCTTCTCCGCCGACATCCACGTCCGGGGCAACCAGGTCACCCTGCGCGGCGAGTCCAGTGAGATCGCGCTCGCCGAGCGGCTGATCGACGAGCTGGTCACGATCCTGCGCACGGGTCAGGGCATGACCCCCGAGACCGTCGAGCGCGCGATCGGGATGCTGCGCGCCGAGACGGCCGAGCGGCCGGCTGACGTGCTCAGTCTGAACATCCTGTCGAACCGCGGTCGCACCATCCGTCCCAAGACGCTGAACCAGAAGCGCTACGTCGACGCGATCGACAAGAACACCATCACGTTCGGCATCGGCCCCGCGGGCACGGGCAAGACCTACCTGGGCATGGCGAAGGCAGTGCAGGCCCTGCAGAACAAGAACGTGAACCGGATCATCCTGAGCCGCCCCGCCGTGGAGGCCGGCGAGCGTCTCGGGTTCCTCCCGGGCACGCTCACCGAGAAGATCGACCCGTACCTGCGCCCGCTCTACGATGCGCTGCACGACATGGTCGACCCGGAGTCGATCCCCAAGCTCCTCGCCGCGGGCACCATCGAGGTGGCACCGCTGGCGTTCCTGCGGGGCCGCTCGCTGAACGACTCGTTCATCATTCTGGACGAGGCGCAGAACACGACTCCCGAGCAGATGAAGATGTTCCTCACCCGGCTCGGCTTCGGCTCGAAGATCGTCGTGACCGGCGACGTCACCCAGGTCGACCTGCCGTCAGGGACCAAGAGCGGACTGCGCGTCGTCGAGGACATCCTCGCCGGCATGAAGGACGTGTCCTTCAACCGCCTGACCGCACAGGACGTCGTCCGGCACAAGCTGGTCGGTCACATCGTCGCGGCCTATGACGACTACGAAGCGCGCCGGGACGCGGAAGTGCCCGGCATCAGGAAGGACCGCAGTTGACCATCGAGGTCCTGAACGAGTCGGGCGCCGCCCTCGACGAGAAGGGGCTCGCGCAGCTCAGCCGGTTCGTCATGGACCGGATGCGGGTGCACCCCCAGGCCGAGCTCTGCATCAAGCTGGTCGACGAAGCCACGATCGCGTCGCTCAACGAGCAGTGGATGGGCAAGGAGGGACCCACCGACGTCCTTGCCTTCCCCATGGACGAGCTGCGCCCCGGCCTGGTCAACGAGGAGCCCGAGGACGGGGTTCTCGGTGACCTCGTGCTGTGCGCGGCGGTCGCGGAGCGACAGGCGGCCGAAGCCGGTCACGCAGCTGCCGACGAGATCGACCTCCTCACCGTGCACGGCATCCTGCACCTCCTCGGCTACGACCATGCCGAGCCCGAGGAGCACCGTGAGATGTTCGGCCTGCAGGCGCGGCTGCTCGCGGAGTGGCAAGGTGTCTCCCGTGGGAATCCCGTTGAGTGAGCCTGCCCATAGTCGGCTGGGGGCCGCCTCATGAGCGCACATGACACCTGGTTGTGCCTCGCAGCCGCCGCCCTCGTCGTGCTCGCCGGAGTCTTCAGCAGCATCGATGCCGCGCTCGCCTCCTTCTCCAAGGTCCGCGCCGAGGAGCTGGTGGCCGAGGGGAAGGGTGGCGCCAAGCGACTGCTGGAGATCGTCGAGGACCCACCGCGCTACCTGAACACCGCGCTGTTCGTCCGGATGCTCTTCGAGATCACCGCGATCGTGCTGGTGGCCGAGGTCTTCCTCGGAGACGACAGCACCCTCTTCGCGCAGCGCTGGCTCGGGATCGTCGCGACGGTCGCGGTGATGCTGCTGGTCTCCTTCGTGGTCATCGGGGTCGCGCCGCGCACCGTGGGTCGTCAGCACGCACAGCGCGTCGCGCTCACCGGCGCGGGACTGGTGCACGGGATCACCAAGGTGCTGGGGCCGCTGCCGCAGCTGCTGATCCTGATCGGCAACGCGATCACTCCGGGTCGGGGCTTCTCCGAAGGGCCGTTCGCGTCCGAGGCGGAGCTGCGAGAGCTCGTGGACCTCGCGGAGGCGAGCAAGGTCATCGAGTCCGGTGAGCGGCGGATGATCCACTCGGTCTTCGAGCTCGGCGACACGATTGTCCGCGAGGTGATGGTGCCGCGCACCGACGTGGTCTTCATCGAGCGCCACAAGACGCTGCGGCAGGCGATGTCGCTCGCGTTGCGCAGCGGGTTCTCGCGCATCCCGGTCGTCGGCGAGAACATCGACGACGTCGTGGGCATCGTCTACCTCAAGGACGTGACCAAGCGGGTCTTCGACCGGCACGAGGCCGAGCAGACCGAGCGCGTCGAGTCCGTGATGCGTGGCGTGCTCTACGTCCCCGACTCCAAGCCTGTCGACGAGCTGCTCCGCGAGATGCAGGCGGAGCGCAAGCACGTCGGCATCGTCGTCGACGAGTACGGCGGCACGGCCGGCCTGGTGACGATCGAGGACGTGCTGGAGGAGATCGTCGGCGAGATCACCGACGAGTACGACGTCGCCGAGATGGATGTCGAACGGCTGTCCAACGGCACCGTCCGTGTCTCCTCGCGCTTCCCCGTCGACGACCTCGAGGAGGTCACCGGAGTCCTGGTCGAGGACGACGACGTGGACACGGTCGGGGGTCTGATGGCCAAGCACCTCGGACGGGTGCCGATCGCCGGGTCGGTCGTCGAGTGTGCCGGGCTGCGCTTCGAGGCCGAGGCGCCGCTGGGTCGCCGCAACCGGATCGGTGCGGTGCTGATCAACCGGCTCGAGGCACCGGACGAGGCCGAGGACCAGGTCGCCACGTCGTCCGAGGCCTCCTGAGTCGACCGGCGTCACGTCGTTAGGGTTGGCGCATGGCCATCGAGCTGACCGATCCCGAGGACACCAAGATCGTCACCCTCGCGCGTTCCGCCCGGGCGCGCACGAGAGCGGCCGAGGGTGCGTGTGTCCGCGACACCGACGGACGCACCTACGCCGGCGCCACGGTCTCGCTCCCGTCCCTGTCGATCAGTGCGATCGGCGTCGCGGTGGCGATGGCAGTGTCGAGCGCCGCTGCCGGACTCGAGGCAGTGGCGGTGCTGGGTGGCGAGTCGGTGACGGAGGCGGACCTCGCTGCCATCCGTGACTTCGCGGGGGAGGGCGTGCCCGTGTTCCTTGCCGCGGCCGACGGAAGCGTGGCGGAGCGCGTCCTCACCTGAGTATTTTTGAGGGGTGGGCACCCTCGGACACGATGCGCACGAGCGAGCCGTCCGGCGGCTGAAGGACTCGTTCGACGCAATCCCCTCCGGCGCTCCCGTCCGACTGCGGAAGCGCACGTCGAACCTGTTCCGCGCGCGGGTCGCCCAGGACGTCGCCGGGCTCGACGTCAGCGGTCTCAGAGGCGTCATCGAGGTCGACACCGAGCAGCGCACGGCCGACGTCCAGGGCATGTGCACCTACGAGGACCTCGTCGACGCAACGCTTCCCCACGGCCTGATGCCTTTCGTCGTGCCTCAGCTCCGGACGATCACGCTCGGCGGTGCCGTCACGGGTCTCGGAATCGAGTCCACCTCGTTCCGCAACGGACTCCCGCACGAGTCCGTGCTGGAGATGGACGTTCTCACAGGCGCCGGTGACGTCGTCACGACACGGCCTGGTGAGGCTCTCTTCGACGCGTTCCCCAACTCCTACGGCTCCCTGGGATACGCGACCCGCCTCCGGATCGAGCTCGAGCCGGTGTCGCCGTACGTCGCACTGCGGCACGTCCGATTCGACGAGCCCGCGCTGGCAGAGAAGGCGATCGGCGAGATCGTCGAGGCGGGGGAGTGGGACGGCGTGACCGTGGACGCCGTCGACGGCACGGTGTTCGCGCCCGACGAGTGCTACCTGACGCTCGCGAGGTGGAGCGAGGAGCAGCGACCCACCAGCGACTACACGAGGATGCAGCCCTACTTCACGTCCCTGCAGCAGCGTGAGACCGACCACCTCACGACGTACGACTACCTCTGGCGCTGGGACACCGACTGGTTCTGGTGCAGCGGGGCCTTCGGCCTGCACAACCCGAGGATCCGCCGCTGGTGGCCGCGTCGGTACCGCCGCAGCGACGTCTACCACCGTCTTGTCGGGTTCGAGCAGCGGCACGGCATCGGCCGGCGCATCGACCGGCGCAAGGGTCTGCCCGAGCGGGAGCGGGTGATCCAGGACATCGAGATCCCCGTCGACCGGCTTGCCGAGTTCCTGACCTGGTTCGACGAGAACATCGGCATGCGGCCCGTCTGGCTGTGCCCGCTGCGGCTGCGTGGTGACCGTACCTGGCCGACGTACCCCCTGCACGCCGGCACGACGTACGTGAACGTCGGGTTCTGGGGGACGGTCTTCCGGGAGCCCGGGGCGCAGGACGGGGACCGCAACCGCGCGATCGAGGCGAAGGTGACCGAGCTCGGCGGCCACAAGTCCCTCTACTCCGACGCCTTCTACGACCGCGCCACCTTCGACTCCCTCTACGGCACCGACAACCTCGCTGCCGTGAAGCGCACGTTCGACCCCCACGACCGGTTGACCGGCCTGTACGAGAAAGCGGTGAGACGCGGATGAGCATGAAGATCGGCGACGCCCTCGAACGACTGATGGCACATCACGGGGTGCCCTACCGGTTCTCGGCGTACGACGGCAGCACGGCCGGTCCGGCCGACTCCGACATCCACGTGGTGCTCAAGAACGAGCGCGGACTCCGCTACCTGCTCACGGCGCCGGGTGACCTCGGGATGGCGCGCGCCTACGTGATGGGCGACGTGGAGGTGCAAGGCATCCACCCGGGAGACCCGTACCCAGCGCTGATCCGCATGAAGAACAACCTGACCTTCACGCTCCCCGGGCCGGTGGAGATGGCGAAGATCCTGGCCGGCATCGGGATCACGCACCTCGTGCCGCCGCCTCCGCCGGCTCAGGAGCACCTCCCGCGGTGGCGCCGGTTCGTCGAGGGCGCCCGGCACTCCCTGGCCCGCGATGCCGGGGTCATCAGCCACCACTACGACATCTCGAACCGGTTCTACGAGCTGGTGCTCGGCCCGTCTATGACCTACACGTGTGCGGTCTACGACACCCCCGAGACGACGCTGGAGGACGCCCAGGCCGCCAAGTACGACCTCGTGTGTCGCAAGCTCGACCTCCAGCCGGGTCAACGGCTGCTCGACATCGGCAGCGGCTGGGGCGGGATGGTCCGGCACGCGGCGAAGCACTACGGGGTGACGGCGATCGGGGTGACGCTGTCACAGGAGCAGGCACTGTGGGCCGAGGAGGCGATCAAGCGCGAGGGGCTCGAGGAGGTCGCCGAGGTGCGGTTCGGTGACTACCGCGACATCGAGGAGAGGGGCTTCGACGCGCTCAGCTCCATCGGTCTGACCGAGCACGTCGGCGTGAAGAACTACCCGTCGTACTTCGGCTTCATCAAGGACAAGCTCGTCCCGGGTGCGCGGGTCCTCAACCACTCGATCACCCGCCACACGAACAAGAGCCTGCAGACCGGTCCGTTCATCGACCGCTACGTGTTCCCCGACGGTGAGCTCACCGGCTCGGGAAAGATCATCACCGAGATGCAGGAGGTCGGCCTCGAGGTCCGCCATGAGGAGAACCTGCGCGAGCACTACGCCCTCACCTGCGCCGCCTGGAACCGCAACCTGGTCGAACACTGGGACGAGTGCGTCGCGGAGGTGGGCGAAGGGACCGCCAAGGTCTGGGGCATCTACCTCGCCGGGTCGCGGATCGGCTTCGAGTGGAACGAGATCCAGCTGCACCAGGTGCTGGGTGTGCTGCCGCACGACGACGGCCGCTCGGAGTTCCCGCTGCGTCCCACCTGGCTGAGCTGACGTCGGGCCGGGATCGCGGGCCCGAGACCGTAACCCGGGAGCCCTGGCCAGCGATTACGCGAGCGAACGTGCCCACCGAACGTGATTTCAGGGGAGGACTCACGTGACGCCCAGGAAGCGCCTCGCGGTCGCTTCGATCGTGCTCGCCACGGGAGCTGCGCTGGTCGGAGTCAGCGCCGCGGTCGCCCAGTCCGGCACCACGCCGGACCTGCCGACCAGCCCGGGCGAGTCGGGCAACGAGCACGGGAAGCATCTCGGATGGGCGAAGGTCATCGAGAACGACTCCCAGGGCAGGCACCTGGGATGGAACGTCCACGGCCAGCACGGAGGCGCGCCGGCCGAGGAAGGAAGGCAGTCGCCCGGGAAGTCGGGCGAGTCGCACGGCCGAGCCGGTGAGGACCACGGCAAGGCCGGCGACCGGGGCCGGGGGGCCGAGAAGAACAAGCCCTGACAAAGGGCACACACAGACTCACGTCACCCCAGGTGACGTGAACCATGACGGGCGGGTCGGCGTGCTGCAACCCCCTCCGCAGTACGTCGGCCCGTTTCGCCTGTTGCCCGTTCACCTGATGAGCGGGCCTTTACTTGGCAAAATGCTCGTGTGGAGCTGACGGAGTCGACGGTCGAGGACGCGAAGTCCGGCAACCGCGATGCCGTCGGGATGGTCTACCGGGTGCTGGCCCCCAAGGTCCTGGGCTATCTCAGGGCGCGCGGGGCGGAGGACCCGGAAGGTCTGACGAACGAGGTCTTCCTCGCGGTGATCCCGCGGCTGCCCTCGCTCGAGGGAGGGGCAGCGGGGCTGCGGACGCTGGTGTTCTCCGTGGCGCACGCTCGCTACGTCGACGAGATCCGACGCCGCGCACGGCGACCGGTCCAGACGGCCTACGAGCAGGAGTACGACGAGCGCACCACCCCGTCAGCCGAAGTGACAGCCATCGAGCAGAACGGGTCCGCACAGGTCTTCGGTCTGTTGAGCCTCCTGGGGGAGGAGCAGCGGAGCGTGATCGGACTGCGGATCCTCGGTGACCTGTCGCTGGAGCAGACGGCGCAGGTTCTCGGCAAGACCACTGGGGCGATCAAGCAGCTCCAGCGGCGGGGTCTGGAGAACCTCCGCCAGCTGATGACGGACAGGGACGGGCGGTGAGCGCCATGCAGGAAGGCAGAGATCCCATCAGGGACATGATTGCGGAGTCGGGACTGGACGCCGACGACTATGCAGGTGTGGCCGATGCACTGGCGACGCTGCGTTCCGTCGTGCCGGCCGACCCGCCCACCCCGTCAGCCGAGCTCGCCGCGCTCCTCACGGCCGGCACCGTGGTTGCGCTGCGGCCGCGCCGGAACAGCCTCGCAGTCGCCTCGGGCGTCACAGCCGCGCTGGTTCTCGCGAGTGGTGTCGCTGCGGCCACCAACAACCTGCCGGACCCACTGCAGCGGTTCGCCCACGACGTGTCGGAGAAGGTGCTTCCCTTCGAGTTTCCCGACCCCGACCGTCACGCACAGGGTCGCGAGGGGCCGGTCCAGCTGCCCGAGCAGGCGAAGAACGACACCGACCAGGGCAAGCACGTGGGCAAGGGTGAGGGCGGCGGCAAGACCGCCAACCCCGGCAGCCAGGAGGGTAAGGCCCCCGACAAACCAGGCAAGCCCGACGCTCGGCCCACGACGCCCCCGACTCCCACACCCCCGGCTCCCGACCGACCCGACAAACCCGTTCAGGGCGGTGGCGAGGACCCAGGTGAGGGCGACCCGAGCGGCCCGGGTGCCGGTGAGCAGGGCGACCAGGGCGACCAGGGCGAGGACAGCCCGTCCGACGCCACGACCAAAGGTGAAGACCCTGGGGACGGTGGGAACAAGGGCGGCGGCAAGAGCGGCGACAGGAGCTTGCGCCAGGGGTGACACAATCGCCCAGTGCCCGAGGATCTCACCGAGGACTTCAAGAGCGGTTTCGCCTGCTTCGTGGGCCGGCCCAACGCCGGCAAGTCCACGCTGACCAACGCCCTCGTCGGCACCAAGGTGGCGATCACCTCGTCGCGCCCGCAGACGACCCGCACGGTCGTGCGGGGCATCGTGCACCGGCCCGACGCCCAGCTCGTGCTCGTGGACACCCCGGGGCTGCACCGCCCACGCACCTTGCTGGGCGAGCGGCTCAACGACCTCGTGCTGGCCACCTGGAGCGAGGTGGACGTCGTCGCGGTGTGCTTCCCCTGCGACCAGAAGATCGGACCTGGCGACCGGTTCATCGTCGACCAGCTGAAGAAGGTCAAGCGCACCATCAAGTTCGCGGTGGCCACGAAGACCGACCTCGTGTCACCCGAGCGGTTGGGCGAGCACCTCCTGGACATCGCCCGGCTCGGGGAGGCCACCGGCACCGAGTGGGCGGAGATCGTGCCGGTGTCGGCCCAGTCGGGGAACCAGGTGAGCCTCCTGGCCGACCTCCTCGTCCAGCAGCTGCCTGCCGGGCCGCCCCTCTACCCTGACGGCGAGCTCACCGACGCGCCCGAGGAGGCGATCGTTGCCGAGCTGATCCGGGAGGCGGCGCTGGAGGGCGTGCGTGACGAGCTCCCGCACTCGATCGCCGTCGTCGTCGAGGAGATGCTGCTCCGCCCCGACCGGCCCCAGGACAAGCCGCTGCTCGACATCCACGCCAACCTCTACGTCGAGCGCGACTCCCAGAAGGGGATCGTGATCGGGCACAAGGGGTCCAGGCTCCGCGCCGTCGGCACGCAGGCCAGGCAGGGCATCGAGGCCATGCTGGGAACCCCGGTGTACCTCGACCTGCACGTGAAGATCGCCAAGGACTGGCAGCGCGACCCCAAGCAGCTCCGCCGGCTCGGTTTCTAGTCGGCTTCCGCCCAGCAGAAGCCGTAGCGCTGGCCGGCCCGCCACTGTGCCTTCGTGGGCCACTCCCAGCCGTAGGTGAACGTCAGCGCGAAGTCCTCCAGCTCCCGCACCCGGTCCTGGCAGTCGCCGTCCCCGTCCGACCGGACGGCGTCCTCACCCGGGTAGTCCTCGCCGCCGGCCAGCTGGATCGTGGCGATGGCGCGCCACGTGTGCGGCAAGCTGCACAGCACGCGCTCGAAACCGCTGGAGCCAGGCGCAGCCGTGCCGCAGAGTCCGAAGCGCGCCAGGCCACCGTCACCGAGCACACCGCGCGGGACGACCCCGTCGAGACGGAACAGCTGGTCGCCCCTGCCGAACGCGACGAGGTCGCAGCGGTACCACCGAGCTCCCGCGTCGGCCTCCTCCAGCGTCGGGCTGAACCAGACCACCCCGAACCGGCTCAGGTCCCGCTGCTCGGCCGAGCCGCCGACGTAGTCGGCCAGCCGGCGGGGACAGTCCTCGGCGACCTGGCGCCGTACCCGCTGGGAGTCGACGGCGACGGCGTGGCCGTCGTAGACGAGCCGGAGGCGGCCGACGTGAATCGTCTGGGACGTGTGCCCGGATCCGCAGCGAACCGGCTCGGCGCTGTTGGTGGGCTCGGTGAGCTCGGCAAGGCTCAGCCGGTAGCAGCCCTTCTCGGGTGGTGCCGCGGGAACGTCGGGACGGCCGGGGGTGGGGGTGGCCGTGGTCGGCGGCGTCGGGCTTGGCTCCTCTGCCCTGTCGTCGTCGGCGCCCGAGCAGCCGGTCGTGGTCGCAAGAAGAAGCAGGAGGGCGGCAGGGAGGGCCGCGGTCCGGCGCCTCACTGGTCCGTCTTCGCCCAGCAGACCGAGCGGCGGTTGCCGGCGTTCCACTCGCCCTCGTGGAACCAGGTGTAGCCGAAGTCGTAGTCCTCGACGGGGTAGTTGAGGTACGCCGCCACCTGGTCCGAGCAGAACTCACGGGTCTTGACCTCGACGACCCGATCGCCGGGGTACTCGTCGTCGGCCTTGCCGAGCACGATCGTGGAGATGGCCCGCCAGTCGTGCGGCTCGCTGCACGGCACCTTGACGGACCCGGCGACCGTGGGTCCTTCGGCGCAGGTCAGCCACTTGTCGTCCGGGCGGCCCAGCAGCAACCCTCTGGCGGTCTTCGGGAGCGAGACGAACGCCTTCGACTGCTCCCCGCCGCCGATGACGTCGCAGCGGAACCAGCGAGCACCGTCCTTCCAGCCCTCCTCCGACGGCCGGAACCACGCCCAGGTCAGGGTCGAGCGCTTCACCAGGCTCTCGTCGCCGCCCAGGAACTCCTGGAAACCCTGTTGGCAGCGCTCGAACACGTAGGACCCCAGGGCCGGGTCGTCGACGTCCTTCTCCGACAGAGACCCGGTGAACGCACTCACCAGGAACGTCTCCGCGGTGTGGTTCTTCCCGCAGTCGACCGACTCGGCGTCATTGGTCGGCTTGGTGATGTCCATCGGGACGAGCGCCCGGCAGGCCCCGACCTCGGGCGGGGTGGCGCTGTCGGACGGACCGGCGGCACCGCCGCAGGCCGAGGTGCCCAGAGCCAGCAGCGCGCCGAGGATCACGGCGGCGGGACGCATGGACGATCGGGTTCCTCAGGAGTCGGCGAGCAGTGCGGCAAGCGTACCGCCGAGGTCGTACGCCGCTTCGAGGTGAGCCTGCTCGACGTCCCCCAGGACCTCCAGCACGTCGGCGCTCTGTCGCCAGCCCAGGGCGCCCACGATCGAGAGGACCGACCGCACGGCGCCCACGGTGTCGTAGCGGCCGTGCACCCACAGCCCGAACGGGCGCCTCGTCGTACCGCCCTCGGACTCGTCGGGAGCCCCGCTCGGGGAGAGTGAGCCGCCGATCGCCAGGAACGTCGAGTCGAAGAAGTGCTTGAGGGCGCCACTCATGTAGCCGAAGTTCGCTGGAGTGCCGAGCAGGTAGCCGTCGGCGGCCAGGACGTCGTCGGCCGTCGCCTCGAGCGCGGCGCGGACCACGACGTCGACGCCCTCGATCGCGTCGTCGTGCGCTCCGGCCAGGACCTGCTCGGTCAGGGCGCGCACGCCGGCCGTGGGGGAGTGGTGGACGACGAGAAGGACAGGCACACCTCATCCAACCAACCTGCTACCCTGAGGGCACTATGACGCGCAGCCTCCTTCTTCGCTGCCGCAGCGAGGTTCGCTAGAACCGGACCCCCTCGCTGCGGAGTTCTTGCGTCGCCCCTCCGGGACCAAGCCACAGACCAGCGAGGAACTTGCAGTGACTTCCAGCCAGAACCCCCAGCAGCCGTCCGGCATGCCGTTCGAGCGCTACGTGCCGTTCATCCCGGTCGACCTGACCGACCGCACCTGGCCGACCAGGCGCATGGAGAAGGCCCCGCGCTGGTGCGCGGTCGACCTGCGTGACGGCAACCAGGCCCTCATCGACCCGATGTCCCCGGCCCGCAAGAAGAAGATGTTCGAGCTGCTCGTGAGCATGGGCTACAAGGAGATCGAGGTCGGCTTCCCGAGTGCGAGCCAGACTGACTTCGACTTCGTGCGCATGCTCATCGAGGAGAACCTGATCCCCGACGACGTGGTGATCCAGGTGCTGACGCAGGCCCGCGAGGAGCTCATCGAGCGCACCTACGAGTCGCTGCGCGGCGCCAAGCAGGCGATCGTGCACCTCTACAACTCGACCAGCACCCTGCAGCGTCGCGTCGTCTTCGGACTCGACATGGACGGCATCGAGGACATCGCCGTGCAGGGTGCCCGACTGTGCAAGAAGTTCGAGGAGCGGATCCCCGAGACGACGGTCTACTACGAGTACTCCCCGGAGTCCTACACGGGCACCGAGCTCGAGTTCGCGGTCCGTGTCTGCAACTCGGTCCTGGAGATCTTCGAGCCGTCGGCCGACAAGCCGGTGATCATCAACCTGCCGGCGACGGTGGAGATGGCGACGCCGAACGTCTACGCCGACTCGATCGAGTGGATGCACCGGAACCTGAACCACCGCGAGCACGTCGTCCTCTCGCTGCACCCCCACAACGACAGGGGTACGGCGGTCGCTGCCGCCGAGCTGGGCTACCTCGCCGGCGCCGACCGCATCGAGGGTTGCCTCTTCGGCAACGGCGAGCGCACCGGCAACGTCTGCCTGGTCACGCTGGGCCTGAACCTCTTCACCCAGGGGATCGACCCGCAGATCGACTTCTCCGACATCGACGAGATCCGTCGCACGGTGGAGTACTGCAACCAGCTGCCGGTCGCCGAGCGCCACCCGTATGGCGGTGACCTGGTGTACACGGCGTTCTCGGGCTCTCACCAGGACGCCATCAAGAAGGGGTTCGAGGCGCTCGAGCGCGATGCGGCCGCGGACGGCGTACCTGTCGATGACTACCCGTGGGCGGTCCCGTACCTCCCGATCGACCCGAAGGACGTCGGCCGCACCTACGAGGCCGTCATCCGGGTCAACAGCCAGTCCGGCAAGGGCGGCGTGGCCTACGTGATGAAGACCGAGCGCAAGCTGGACCTGCCGCGCCGGCTGCAGATCGAGTTCTCACGCGTCATCCAGGCCTACACGGACACCGTGGGAGGCGAGGTCACACCTGACCAGATCTGGGACGCATTCCAGGCGGAGTACCTCCAGAAGGACGTGCCGCTGAGGCTCAACTCGGTGCACACGTCCAGTGCCGCGGGTGAGAAGGACCAGCTCACCGTCAAGGTCTACGAGAACGGCGAGGAGCGGGTGCTGGAGGGCAACGGCAACGGGCCCATCGCGGCCTTCGTCGACGCCCTCGGGTCCCTGGGGTACGACGTGCGCGTCCTCGACTACTCCGAGCACGCGCTGTCGTCCGGAGGCGACGCGATCGCGGCCGCCTACGTCGAGTGCGCGGTCGGTGACCAGATCCTCTGGGGCGTCGGGCTCGACGCCAACATCGTGACGGCTTCGCTCAAGGCGGTCATCAGCGCCGTCAACCGCGGCTGACGCTCACTCCGCGAGGTCGGCGCGCCGCTGCTCGGCGGCGCGCATGACCTTCTCGTGAACGGCGGGCGAGTCCTCCATCAGCTGGCTGAAGTCGTGATAGGTCAGAACGAGCGCATGGACGGGTGAGGTCGCCACGACGGTCGCGGTCCGTCGTGCTCCCGTGAGCAGGGACAGCTCGCCGACGAAGTCACCGGGCCCGAGCGAGTTGACCACCTCGCCGGCGTGCACGACGTCGACGGTCCCGTCGATGATCACCACGAACTCGCGCCCCGCCTCGCCCTCCTCCGTGAGGTGCTTGCCCGGCGCGAGGTCGATCTCGTCGGCGAGCAGCGCCAGCTCGGCCAGCTCGGCCTTGGAGCACTCCGCGAACAGCGGCACCTGCCGGATGAGGTTCTCCTTGGCGCCTGCGTGCAGTCTCATCTCGCGGAGTCTACGGACCGCGAGGTCGCGCAGACCCGGCTAGCGTGATCCTGCGGCGATCGGGGCATCTCACGGGAAAATCTTGCGTCTGAGGGCCCAGGCCCTTGACTGGACCACCTGAGTCGGGTTGGTATCTCTCCTGGCGGTCGAGAATCTGCCGCCGTCTCGGTTATGAGCCTGGAGGCCTACGTGTCACAACACCGCTGGGCGAAGGCGCGCACGCGCGCACTCGCCACTGTCGCGGGAGTCGGACTGGTGGCAGCGACCCTGTCCACCGCCCCTTCCGTCACCGCCGCGAAGAACCGGCCTGAGCCGGCCGCCTACGCCGCGGGCAACTACATCGTCCTCCTGAAGGACATCCCTGCCGCCGCCTACGCGGGTGGCGTCAAGGGCTACGCCGCCACCAAGCCGGCGCGCGGTCAGAAGTTCGACTCCACGTCGGCCGCCTCGGTGAAGTACCGCGGCTACCTCACGGCCAAGCACGACCAGCTCCTCGCCAAGGTCGGTGCGACGAAGTTCTACGACTACACGGTCGCGCTGAACGGCTTCGCGGCGCACCTGAGCGCCAAGCAGGCGACGGTGCTCTCGCGGACCCCGGGCGTCCTCGCGGTGACCCCGGACAAGACCCGCACGATCGACACGTTCAACTCGCCGGAGTTCCTCGGGCTGCGTGACCAGGGCAGCCTCTGGCAGCAGGTCGGCGGCCAGGCGAACGCCGGCAAGGGCGTCATCGTCGGCGTCCTCGACACGGGTGTGTGGCCCGAGAGCAAGTCCTTCGCGGGCTCGGCGGTGAAGCGCAACCAGGCCGGCCAGATCATTCCCGGCCAGGGCATCCGCTCCAGCTGGAGGGGAATCTGCCAGCAGGGCGAGCTGTTCAACTCCCAGGACTGCAACGACAAGCTGATCGGCGCGCGGTTCTACGTGGACGGCTTCGGCAAGCAGGACGTCGACAAGAGCGACTACCTGTCGCCGCGTGACCAGGACGGCCACGGGTCGCACACGATGTCGACCGCCGCGGGCAACGCGGTCTCGAACGTGAACGTGGACGGCACCGCCTTCGGTGACATTTCCGGCATGGCTCCTGCGGCGAAGGTCGCGGCGTACAAGGTCTGCTGGACGGGCGACATCAAGGCCGGCATCCCGGACGGCTGCAGCAACTCCGACTCCGCCGCAGCGGTCGACCAGGCCGTCGTCGACGGCGTCGACGTGATCAACTACTCGATCGGTGGCACCAGCGAGCCCGGCTCGTTCGACGCCGTCGACGTCGCCTTCCTGTTCGCCGCCGAGGCCGGCGTCTTCGTGGCCACCTCGGCCGGCAACAACGGTCCGGGTGCCAGCACTCTGGGCAAGTGGCCGACCCCGTGGACCACGTCCGCTGCGGCCAGCACGCACTGGATCGCCGAGCAGAAGCTCGTCCTGGGCAACGGCCAGGAGTTCATCGGTGCATCGACCACCGGTTCGCTGGAGACCCCGACGCCGATGGTCGCGTCCCGCGCCTCCGCAGCGGCCGGCGTGACCGAGGCGAACGCCGCCCTGTGCCTTCCCGGCTCGCTCGACGCCAGCAAGGTGGCGGGCAAGCTCGTCGTCTGCGAGCGCGGCGTCAACGCCCGCATCGAGAAGTCCTTCGTGGTCAAGGCTGCCGGTGGCGTCGGGATGGTGCTCGTGAACACCAACCCGAACTCGCTGAACGGTGACCTGCACGCCGTCCCCAGCGTGCACCTGGCGAACACGGCCCTCCAGCCGATCAAGGACTACCTGGCGACGGCCAACCCGGTGGGCAGCATCGTGAAGCTCGACCCCGGCGAGTCGACCACTGAGGTCCCCGAGGTCGCGGCGTTCTCGTCGCGCGGCCCGTCGATCACGACCAGCGGTGACATCCTCAAGCCCGACATCGCGGCTCCGGGTGTCGATGTCCTCGCGGCGGTCTCGCCGGCCGGTCCGACGCACTTCGGCCGCAACTACGACCTGGTGTCGGGTACGTCGATGGCGTCGCCGCACATTGCGGGTCTGGGTGCGCTGCTCTACCAGAAGCACCCCACCTGGAGCCCGATGATGATCAAGTCGGCGCTGATGACCACCGCTGTGGACCACGCGTCCACGGGTGCCGAGGACGGCGGCGTGTTCGCGCAGGGTGCGGGCTTCGTCCAGCCGAACCCGGCAGCCGACCCGGGCATCGTCTTCGACAGCAACATCATCGACTGGCTCGGCTACCTCGAGACCCTGGTGGGTGACCTCGACGGCGCGTTCGGGACGAACATCCCGACTGTCGACGGCAGCCAGCTCAACCAGGCGTCGATCGCCCTCGGCAGCCTCACCGGTGTCGAGACGATCACCCGGACGCTGCGCAGCGTCAGTGGGCAGGCGGAGACCTACACCCCGTCGGTGGACCTGGACGGCATCTCGGTGACGTTCGAGCCCGCGACGGTCACGGTCCCCGCGGGCGGCACGGCGGACGTGGAGATCACGTTCACCCGTGAGGACGCCGACGCGAACGCGTACGCCACCGGCAGCCTCACCTGGACCGGCAACCAGGGCCACCAGGCTCGGATGCCCCTCGCGGTGCGTCCGCTCGACGTGGCGGCTCCTGCGGAGGTCTCGGGCGAGGGTGCCTCGGGCGACGTCGACATCGAGGTGACCTCCGGCTTCAGCGGCACGCTGGGCAGCGCCGTTCACGGCCTGGTCGGGGCGACGCCGTCGGCCGAGTCCGTGACCGTGGGTCCGTTCGACGACACTGCCCCCGTGGCAGACGCCGACACCGACCGGTTCGAGGTCACCGTGGCGAACGCCAAGGCGATCAGGTTCGACGTGGACGGCGCCGCCAGTGCCGACCTGGACCTGTGGGTCTACCAGGTGGTCGACGGTGAGGAGGAGCTCATCGACCTCGCCGCCGACGGTGACGCCGACGAGGCCGTGACCCTGCTCGACCCGGAGGACGGCACCTACGTGGCGTACGTCAACGGGTTCGCGGGCGACGGGAACTACGTCTGGACCCAGTGGACGGTGGGCGGTGCCGACGCCGGCAACCTGACCGTCACCCCGGCCAGCCAGCCCGTCACCGTGGGGGAGAAGGTCACCTTCAACGCCGCCTGGAGCGGTCTCGACACCACCAAGCGCTGGCTCGGCCTGGTGGGCTGGACCAACGGTGGCACAGAGGTCGGCAGGACGGTCGTCTCGATCGGCTGACCCGAACAGGTACAGGACACGCCCCGCCGCATCTCCGGCGGGGCGTGTCCATTCCTCGGGCCAAACCGGTCAACCCCTGTGGCGCGGGTGCGGCCAGGGCTTAGCGTGTCCCGCGAGGGAAGGGAGCGGGACCGTGGCGCTGCTGGTCTCCGAACGGGTCGGACAGTTCTTCGTCGACGAGCACAGGCTCGAGTACACCGAGTACGGCTCCGGCGGGCGCTGGGTGGTCCTGGTCCCTGGCCAGCTCGTGCCGCGCTCGCTGCATCAGCGACTCGCGCGCGTCCTGGCCGCAGACGGTGCCCACGTGGTGGCGCTGGACCTCCTGGGGCACGGACGCTCTGACCGACCGGTGGATCCGCGTCGCTACTCCATGGCCGAGTTCGCCGACCAGGTGCTGGCGCTCCTGGACCACCTGGGTGCGGAGCAGGCCGTGGTGGGCGGTACGTCGATGGGGGCGAACGTAGCCCTCGAGGTGGCCGCCGTCGCGCCGCAGCGAGTCCGCGCCCTCCTGCTGGAGATGCCGATCCTCGACAACTCCCTGGCTGCCAGCGTGCTGGTCTACGCGCCGCTGATGCTTGCGGCCCGCACGGCGCCCTTCGCCGTCGACGCGGTGCGGGTCGCGACCAGGTTGGTGCCCCGGGGCGTCGTACCCCTCTGGGCGGGCGTCGTGCTCGACACGCTCAACCAGCGGCCACGGTCCATGGCGGCCGCCCTGCACGGTGTCTTCTTCGGGCGGATCGCACCCCCGAGCCGAGTGCGGGCCGCGATCGACGTACCCGCCCTGGTCGTGGGGCACCGCCGTGACCCCCTGCACTCCGTGCACGACGCCCGTATGGCAGCGGAGGAGCTGCCCCGGGCCGAGTACGTCGAGGCCTCCGGACCGCTGGAGTGGCGGCTCGCGCCGCAGCGGCTCGATGCGGCTGCGGCCAAGGTGGTCAACATCGCCTGGGCGACCCGCCCCGCCCGACGGCGGCGTTCCCTCGCCCGCTGAGCGACAATGACTGCATGGCCCTCTACCGCGACGAGGCAGTCGTCCTCCGCACCCAGAAGCTGGGCGAGGCGGACCGCATCGTCACCCTGCTGACGCGGCGCAACGGGCGCGTCCGGGCCGTGGCGAAGGGGGTGCGCCGCACGAGCTCCCGGTTCGGGGCCCGGCTCGAGCCGTTCACCCACGTCGACCTCCAGATCGCCGAGGGGCGCACCCTCGACGTCATCACGCAGGCCGAGACGCTCGCGCCGTTCGCGGCGGAGATGGGCGGCGACTACGAGCGGTACACCGCCGGGACGGCGATGCTCGAGACCGCCGAGCGGCTCGTCGTGGAGGACAAGGAGCCCGCGCTCCAGCACTTCCTGCTGCTGGTGGGAGCGCTGCGTGCCGTGTGTGAGCAGGGCCGGCCGCCGAGCCAGGTCCTCGACGCGTTCCTGCTGAGGTCCTTGTCCGTCGCCGGCTACGCGCCCACGTTCGAGGCGTGTGCCCGCTGCGGCGTCGAGGGGCCGCACCTGGCGTTCAACCCCGCCGCCGGCGGCATGCTCTGCTCCGACTGCCGGCTGCCCGGCTCGGCCCGCCCCGCGCAGGAGACGGTAGCCCTGATGGGAGCGCTGCTCGCTGGTGACTGGGAGGTTGTCGAAGCGAGCGAGCAGCGCCACCGCAAGGAGGCGACCGGCCTGGTCTCGGCGTACCTGGCCTGGCACCTCGAGCGCGGCCTGAGGTCCTTGCCCCTTGTGGAGAGGGCCTAGGACCGGGAGGTCAGGCCGCGAGCACGAGGACGAAAGCGTTCCGGCGGCTCTTCCCGCAGCGCGGGCAGTGCGAACCGTGGTGGGCGTCCAGGTCCTGGCCGCAGCGGCAGGTGACGAACAGGTCTCGGTGGGTCCTGGTCTCTCGGGTGTCGGTGTGGGTGTTCATCGTCGTCACCACCTCTGGCGGCTGGGCCCGTTGGTCGGGCCGTTCACCAGTAGGAGTCACGGGCGCCCGCGATCCCAACAACTTTCTCTCAAGAAGTCGCGCGAAGTCTTTCGAGGTGGTCCTGCATGTGCCGGTGGCCCAGGATCTCGTAGCCCACGACGGTCACCACCGGGGCGCAGGCGACCACGACGAGGCACAGCGGCATGGACGCGCCTCCGACGGCCATCAGCACGCCGGTGATGAGCACTGCCGCCGTGCCGACCAGGAGGGAGAGGTGGAACGGGTCGAAGGCCCGCATGACGGTGGCGTACATGATGTAGATGAGCAGCGTGAAGACGCCGACCGGGACGGCGACGCTGAGCACCGTGCCGACCTCGCCGATGGCGTACTTGTGCTCGAGGTAGTACTCCGCGACGTGGAGACCGGCGCCGCTCGCGGCGATGCTCGCGAAGAGCGGGATGTGGCCGTAGCCCCAGATGAAGGATCGCTCGCGGTGGTGGTGGAGCACCTCTGCCCACGGGATCGAGAAGTACACCCACCACATCCCGAAGGTCAGACCGATTCCCGCGGCGAGGACGAGCTTCGCGTCGTTGCTCCAACCACCTTCCGGCAGATGCACGAAGTAGGACATCGCAGCGACCGTGCCGATGACACCCTCGCCCAGCGTGATGATCGTCAGGAGGCCGTAGCGCTCGGCGATGTGATGGGGGTGCCAGGGGGTTCCGCCGTACCGGCGCTCCGCGATGACCGGGCCGCTGAGCTCGATCAGCAGGGGGATGGCCATCAGCGCGAAAGAGAGACCGACGGACAGGTCGGCAAGCGCCAGGAGGCACCAGCCGACCTGGCCGACGGTGATGGTGACGAGGTAGGTCGTGGCCGCTCCGCGTCGCTCCTCGTCCTCGACGTACACCCGGAACCAGAGCGCGAGCATCGCGACCCGCATCACGACGTAGCCGGCGACTATGACGCCGTTGTCCAAGGTGTCGCCGCCGTCTATGGAGGCGAACATCTCGGGCAGGCCGAGGGCGAGGACGATGACGCCCGCCATCTGGACCATCGTGAGGACGCGGAAGAGCCAGTCGTCGGTGTCGTATGCCGACGCGAACCAGGAGTAGTTGATCCACGCCCAGCAGATGGCGAACGCGGCGAAGGAGAAGCCGATCACCCCGACCGACGTGTGGCCCTTGGCCAGCTGGGTGGCGAGCTCGTTGCCCGCGGCCCCGAAGGCGACCACCAGGGTCAGGTCGTAGAGCAGTTCGAGCGGAGTGGCGGCACGGTGCTCCTCATGGGGGTCACGGCCGGTCATGCGCAGCAGACGGTGCGACGCACGGCTCTCGCTCATCGTCAGGAGGTGACCTTCTCGTTGAGCGCCTCGACGGAGGCGTTGAACTTCTCCAGCAGCCTGCCGAACTCCTGGGTCTCCTTGGTGGTCCAGTCGTACAGCGCGGCGTTCAGCCGGGCTCGCCGGTGCTCCCGCGTCTGGGCGAGGACCTCGCGACCCTCGGGAGAGAGGTCGAGGATCGACGCCCGGCGATCGGCGGCGTCGGTGGCCCGCTGGGCCAGCCCCGCCTGCTCGAGTGCCTGCACCTGACGGGTGATCGTCGACGGGTCGAGGCCGAAGGCCTGGGCGAGCGACCCCAGCCGCTGAGGCCCTTCGTCGGCCAGCCGGCACATGATGCCGTAGGCCGAGCGGTCGAGGTCGACCTCACCCGAGGCGGTCGAGAGATGGATGCTCTGCACTCGGCGCAGCAGGATGGTCAGCTGCTGCTCGATCTGCGTGTTCGGTCCGGTCACGGGGGGCCCTCTCTTCTGGAGCGGACCTAGTCTAGGTTGGCGTCGGGCCGATGACCGGGACCGTATCGGAGGAAGAACAGTGGCGCGAGGACGCAAGCCCGCACCCCGGGCCGAGGTGCGTCGTCCCACGCCGCATCCGAGCGGCGCCCGACCCCCTGAGATCCCGGCCGAGCTGGTTCCCCGACACGTCGCGATCGTCATGGACGGCAACGGCCGCTGGGCCAAGGAACGGGGTCTCCCGCGCACTGCCGGCCACGAGCAGGGCGAGTCCTCCTTGTTCGACGTGGTCGAGGGCGCCATCGAGATCGGCGTGAAGGCGGTCTCCGCCTACGCCTTCTCCACGGAGAACTGGTCCCGCTCGCCCGACGAGGTCCGCTTCCTCATGGGCTTCAACCGAGACGTCATCCGGCGGCGACGCGACGAGATGCACGAGCTCGGCGTCCGGGTGCGCTGGGCGGGGCGCGCGCCGCGGCTCTGGCGCTCGGTGATCAAGGAGCTCCAGGTCGCGGAGGAGCTCACCAAGGACAACGACGTCTGCACCCTCACGATGTGCGTCAACTACGGCGGACGGGCCGAGCTGGCGGACGCGGCCAAGCGTCTGGCCCAGGACGTCGCCGCGGGCAAGGTCAACCCGGATCGGGTGGACGAGAGCACCGTGGCGCGCTACCTGTACGTCCCGGAGTGGTCGGACGCGGACCTGGTCTGGCGGACGTCGGGCGAGCAGCGGCTGTCCAACTTCATGACCTGGCAGGCGGCGTACGCCGAGTTCGTCTTCAGCGACGTGCTGTGGCCCGATGTCGACCGCCGGCACCTCTGGGCCGCGATCGACGAGTACGCCCGGCGCGACCGACGGTACGGCGGGGCGCTGCCGAACGCGTGATGTTCCCGGAACGCCCGAAAATGCTCGTGGGCGGAGGGCAGTTGTCACCCTAGACTCCCTGGAAGGGGAAGGGTGGCTCACGGTGGGGCGGAACTTGGTTGCAGGCTGACTCGCGGGGATTGCTTCCGTACGTCGCGCGACTGCACGCGACGTGGTTTGCCAGCGCGCCCGACGAGATCCACCGGCGCATCCCGGGGACCCTGGTCTTCGCCGACATCAGCGGCTTCACCGCGCTGACCGAGCGACTCTCCCGCAAGGGCAAGGTCGGCGCCGAGGAGATGAGCGACGCCCTCAACGCGGTCTTCAGCGACATCCTCGAGCCTGCCCACGAGGACGGCGCGGACCTGGTGAAGTGGGGCGGCGACGCGGTGCTGCTGCTCTTCACCGACGACCACCACGAGGCCCGCGCCTGCCGGGCGGCGTACAACATGCGAGCCCGGCTCAAGACGGTCGGGTCCCTCGGCACGACGTCCGGCGCCGTGAAGCTGCGGATGTCGGTGGGCATCCACTCCGGCGAGTTCGACTTCTTCCTCGTCGGTGACCCCACCCATCACCGTGAGCTCCTGGTCAGTGGCCCGGAGGTGAGCAAGTGTGTGCGGCTCGAGAGCATCGCGAACGCCGGTGACATCGCCGTGAGCAACGAGACGCTGGTCGCCCTGGGAGCGTCGTACGAAGCCAAGCGGGTGTCGGAGGACGGCGTCCTGCTCAAGGGCTGCCCCGACCCGCCCCCTGCCCAGCTCAGCACCACAGCCCTCGACCTCGACATCAGCACCCTCCTGCCCGCCGAGATCCGAGCGCACCTGCTGCGGGGTGAGGCCGACCCCGAGCACCGCGACATCGCCGTCGGATTCGTGAAGTTCACCGGGACGGACCGGGTTGCGCTGGAGGACGGTCCGGGCGCGGTTGCCCTGGCTCTGGACGAGGTGGTCCGGAACGTCTCGTCGGCGACCGACGAGTTCGGCGTGACGTTCTTCGAGACCGACCTCGACGCGGACGGCGGAAAGGTGATGCTGGCAGCCGGCGTGCCGACCAGCTCGGGCCACCACGCCGAGCGCATGCTGCGCGCCACCCGGCTGATGCTCGACCGGGCCGGGCGCCTCCCGCTCAAGATCGGCGTCAACTACGGTCACGTCTTCGCCGGAGACTTCGGGCCGAGCTTCCGGCGGACGTACTCCATCAAGGGAGACCCGATCAACCTCGCCGCCCGCATCATGGGCAAGGCGGCACCCGGGACCCTTCTCGCAAGTCGCGCCGCCGTGGAGAGCTCCGAGACCGTCTTCGACACTCGGGTGCTCGAGCCGTTCATGGTCAAGGGAAAGACCGAGCCGGTCCAGGCGTTCGAGATCGGGGCGGTGGTGCAGAGCCCTCGCGACCGGCGCAGCCACGCCAGCCTCCTCGTCGGCCGTGGCGCCGAGCTCGAGCTCCTCGAGACTGCCCTCGACCGGCTGTCGTCGTACGGCGGTCAGGCGATCGACATCGTGGGGCCCCCGGGCATCGGCAAGAGCCGGCTGCTGGCCGAGGCGGTCCGGATGGCGGGGGACCGCGTGGTGCACATGGTGCAGTGCGTCGAGTACGACGGCGCCTCGCCGTACCACCTGTTCTGGGTGCTGATGCACAACATCATGGGGCTCACGGTCGGCTCGACCGGCGACGAGGCAGTGGCCGCGTTCGCCGGTCACGTCGAGCGGGTCGCGCCGGACCTGATGCCGTGGTTCCCGCTGCTCTGCACCCCTCTCGAGTACGACGTCGAGGACACCGCGGTGACCAAGGGCCTCGACGACGAGTTCCGCCGCGCCAAGACGGAGGAGGTCGTGGCGGAGCTGCTGTACCGGCTCCTGCCGGACCAGACGCTGCTGGTCTTCGATGACGTCCAGTTCCTCGACAGTGCCTCGGTGGGTGTGCTGAACCGGCTGGTGTCCGACCTGTCGCCGCGGCCGATGCTCGTGATCCTCGGGCGTCACGACGTGGAGTCCGGCTGGACGCCGCCGCCCGGCGTCGAGATCGCCACGCTCAAGCTCGAGCCTCTGTCCGCCGAGGACTCCATGCGGATGGTCCAGGGTGCGCACGAGGACCGCCCGCTGCCCGCCCAGGTCGCGCAGCAGCTCGCCGAGAAGGCCGGCGGGAATCCGCTCTTCCTGCAGTCGCTCGTCGAGGCGGCCGGACCCACAGGAGACGTCACGGACCTGCCGGACACCGTCGCGGACCTCGTGACCACTCGCATCGACCGGCTGCCGCCGGAGGACCGGACCATCCTGAGGCGCGCAGCCGTCCTGGGCACGGGCTTCGACCTCGAGCAGCTCCCGCTGCTGTTCGACGAGCCGCCCGAGGAAGCCGCGCTTGCTCGCCTCGACGAGTTCCTGCACGTGGAGCGCGCCCGGCGCTGGGTCACCTTCCGGCACGCCATCATGCGCGAGGTCGCCTACAGCGGTCTGCCCTACCGGCAGCGGCAGCAGCTGCACGCACGGATCGGGGCGGCGATGGAGAAGGCCGGGGGAGCGGTGGGGGCACGACCCGAGCTGCTGTCGCTGCACTTCTACCACGCGCACAGGTTCGAGAAGGCGTGGGCGTACGCGCGCCAGGCGGGGGACGTCGCGAAGGCGAAGTTCGCCAACGCCGAGGCGGCCGACCAGTACGTCCGCGCTGTCGACGCCGCTCGTCGCCTGCCCTCCCAGGTGGTGCCGCGCTCCGCCCTGGGGATCACCTACGAACGGCTGGCGGACGCCTGGTTCACCATCGGTCTCGTGGACCCGTCCACCAAGGCCTACCGCGAGGCGTACTCCCTCCTCCGGGAGGAGCGGGTGGACCGGGCGAGGGTCGCCGACAAGCAGGCGCGCATCGAGCAGCGCCTGCGTCGGCTGCCCCAGTCCCTCGCGCGGATCAGCCGCGAGCTCAAGCGCCTGGGCCAGGAGGAGGACGCGCGGCTCGCCAAGGCGCGCTCGCTGCTGCTGACCAGGTACGCCCTCGGGAAGCTCAACCAGGGCCGCTACGACCGCGCCATCGACTTCGCCGTGCGCGCTCTCGAGGAGGGCAAGCGTGCCGGTGACACCGAGTGCCTGGCCCAGGCCTACAGCGGGCTCCACGTCATCCACCTGACCGCTGGGCGGCCGATGAGCGAGAACTGGGGGGAGCTCTGTCTCGATGCGTACGTCGAGCTCGGTGACCTCGTCGGGCAGGCGCACTGCACGAACAACCTGGCCTACCAGGCGCACGGTGAGGACCGGTGGTCCGACGCCGTCGAGATGTTCGGTCGCGCGGCCTCGACGTTCGCCTCCTTGGGCGACACAGCGAACGAGGGCAACGCGACCTGCAACGAGGCCGAGGTGATGGTCAACCAGGGCAGGTACCTCGAGGCGTTGCCACTGCTCGACAGGGCGATCATCGCGGCCCGGTCCACGTCCGACGACGAGCTGGTCGCGCTCGCCGTACGCCAGCTCGGCAAGGCCTACCTGCGGGCGGGCAACGTGACACGCGGTCTCGAGCTCCTCGACGAGGCGGGGGGCATGTTCGTCGCGATCGAGGAGGAGGGCGAGCTGGCCGGGGTCGATGTCCTGCGTGCCGAGGCGTTGCTCTACGACGGCGACCCGAAGGGCGCCCTGCGCGTGTGCGGCGAGCTCCTTTCGAGCGGGGCCAGGGAGGAGCACGAGACGAGCCTGCGATGGATCGCCGGGTTCGCCCTGCTCGACCTGGGTCGGTCCCGGGACGCGGCCGACGAGTTCGAGCTGGGCGTGCACGTCGCCCGTGCGGCCAAGGACCGCTACTCCGAGGCCGTCAACCTGACCGGGCTGGCCCTCACGGGCGAGCCGACTGCCGAGGCCGACCCCGGTGCGGCGGCAGCCGAGATCTTCGACTCCCTCGGCGTCTCGGCCCTCCCGCGCGGACTGCCAGGGCCGACCACCTGACGGTGGCCGGCCCTGTCCCCTTGCATGCGGTGATCGCTACTTCGTGCTGGTCCGGAGGTCTCCGTCGGTGAGGAAGACCAGTCGGGCGATGCCCAGCGAGTCGACGTAGCTGGCCGCCACGTCGAAGCAGCCGGCGCTTCCGTTGGGAACGCGACCGCTCTGCTGGCACTCGGGCGCCGTGGCCAGCGGGCCCGTCGGGAGGTGGCTGAACGCGATGCTGATGTGCGACAGCTCGAGGTGACCCGGTTCGCCGCCGCCACCGGTGTGGCCGCCACCGCTGGTGTTCTGGTGACGCTCCTGGATGATCGCGTCGCACAGGGTGGGCGCGCAGCCCAGGACCACCTTCAGTGGGTTCCGGTTCGTGACGGCGGACGTCGTGTCGAGGAGCGACTGGATGTACTCGCCCGTGAGGCAGGCGTCGGCCGACTGGCAGAAGCCGTAGGTGAGGATCTGCGACGAGGTCACCGTGCCCGCGGGGGTGATGACGTTGGCGCAGATGCCGTTGCCGGTCGGGTCACACGGTCCGGTGCCGCCGCCGGGGATCGCCACGTTGTTCTGCGAGGCCGGCGCGATCACGATGTTCCGCTGGACGTCGAAGGGCGCAGAGATCCCCTCGCGCACCTCGATCAGGAGGCCGAGCAGCGTGCGCAGCTCCATCCGCAGCCGCACGCCGTTCTGCTCGGGCAGTCGAAGTCCGGTGAAGGTGACGCCTGTGGCGTTCGCAGGGACCTCTCGGGTACCGAGCGCGGTCTCGGTGCCGTTGGCAGCGACCGCGAAGAGGTGTGCTCTGGCCGGGAAGACGTACGCCGCGCGCTTGGCGCCCCGGTCGTCCTGGAACTCCGCGACTGCGGTGAAGTCCCGGTCGTTGGTCACGAAGATGTCCGGCGTGCCGATGGTGTCCGGCAGCGTGACGCCTGGCGTGAAGATGCTGGTGAACTCGATGTGCGTGGCGAGGCCTGGTGCGGCCTGCGCCTGGTTCGGAGCAAGGGCAGCGACGAGCACAGCGCACGCTGCCAAAGCAAAAGCCTTCAGCCCCCCGGCCGAACGAGTCATTGTGGGCTTTCCCTTCGGGTTGGCCCTCCCCACGAAGAAGGTAGGTGAACACGACCGTTCGTGGGTATGACACCTTCGGGTCGTCCAGTTCACCACCTCTTGACCCGTTTGGACGGGTAGTTCCGTGACAGGTGACTATGGCCGCGCCCGGGGGCTCCTCGCGGCTACTTCGTGCTGCCTCGCAGATCGCGCAGCCACAGCAGGCGGATCCAGGTGTCGCCGGAGTTGTCGCGCCTGCTGGCACTGGTGTCCTGGCAGAACTCCTGGTCCGCGCCCACGACACCCTTGCTCGGGCACGACGGGGCGTCGACCCAGACCTCCTCGCCGCTCGGTCGGACGACCCACCGGACCGTGGGCACGCCGTTGGCGAACGCGACACCCTTGAGGCTCTTGTCCAGGCCCATCTCGGTGACGGCGGGGTTGGTCCGGGTCGCGTTGACCGAGGCGATCGACCACCAGTACTGCGTGGTGCAGAGGTTGTTGGCGTCGGAGTTCGTGCAGTTGCCGACCGACACGAGGTGGTCACCGGTGAGGGCACCGGCCGGGATGCTCACCCGGTAGCAGATCTTGCTCTGGGTGGTCGGCTGGCACGATGCCCCGGTCACGGTGCCGCCGATGGCGACATCGAGGCCGCTCGTGTAGGTGAAGCTCCGCTGGACGTCGAAGGTGGCGGAGTCGCCACTGCGGACGGGGTCGGTCCTCCTCTCGACGCTCTCGAGGTGCAGGTAGGCGTTGTCGATCCCGGCGTCCAGTGTGCGCGTGAAGGTGATGGTCGACACGCCCGCAGGGAACGTGACCGATCCCAGGCTCACGGTGCCGTTGGGGGTCACCGCGGTCACGTCGACCCTGGTGTCCTTGTTGGAGGACAGCGGTGCTTCCAGGCCGGTGGCGTCGTCGATGCCGCTCGCAGTCACGTCGAACGGGGTGTTGGCCGCCACCCAGATCGTCGGGGTGTCGGGACTCGTGGGCACCGTGAGGTTCTGGGTGAGGACGCTGACGACCCTGATCGACGTCGCCACCGGAGCCGGCGCGGCTCCGCCGGGGCTCATGGCGACCAGGGGCACGAGGCAGCCGATGACGGCAGCGACGACCAGACGTGTGCGGTTCCAGCGAAGACGCGGCATGACAGATCTCCCCACCCTGGACCGCGTGCACTGCGGTCCTTGTCCTTCGACGCTATGCGCGGTCAGGTCGCCGATCCATGGCCCGATCGTGTCGTCCGATTGGCGGCGGTTTCAGTGGTACGCGTGCATTTCTCCCGCGGATTCACGCGCACGCAGGACACGTTCCGAAGATCTCCAGGGTGTGGCTGACGTCCCGGAAGCCGTGCCGGGCGGCGATCGAGTCCGCCCAGCGCTCCACGGTGGGACCCTCGACCTCGACGGTCCGGCCGCAGGACCGGCAGACCAGGTGGTGGTGGTGCGCCGTGCTGCACTGCCGGTAGAGCGCCTCTCCGTCCTCTGCTCGCAGCACGTCGACATCACCGCTCTCCGCCATCGCCTGCAACGTGCGGTACACGGTCGAGAGGCCGACGTTCTCGCCGTTCTGCTTGAGCAGGTCGTGGATGTCCTGGGCGCTCCGGAAGTCGTCGAAGCTGGTCAGGCAGGCTGCGACCGCCTTGCGCTGGCGGGTCGGGCGCAGCTCGGTGGCCGGCCGGTCGGTGCTCGGTCGGTCGGTGCTCGGCCGGTCGGTGCTCGGTCGGTCAGTGCTCGTCATAGTGGCCTCCGTGCGGCGCGTGCCGGTGCCCGTCGTGGAGGTAGTCGACGTGGTCGCCGTGCGTCACGGCCTGGTGGCCGCAGTCGGGGCCGTGCTCGTGGTCGTGTGTCTCGGGTACGGCGGTGTGGCCGAGGTCGACCGGCAGGTCGTCGGCATGGGTCTCGAGGAACGGCGCTGTGATGCGACGGCGCCTCCGGGTGAGCATGCCCACCGGCCAGGCGACGGCGAAGCAGGCGAGAGCGAGCAGCACGATGGTGGCGCCTGGCGCGACGTCGCGGAACCCGGAGAACACCACGCCGCCAAGCGACGCCGCCGTTCCCACCGCCATGGCGACCAGCAGCGTGGCGCGGAATCCGCGCGTCAGCTGCTGAGCCGTGGCGACCGGCACCACCATCAGGGCGGAGACCAGCAACAACCCGACCGTGCGCATCGCCACCGTGACCGTGACGGCAGCCAGGACCGAGACGAGCAAGTTGTAGAACCGGACGTTCAGGCCCGCAACCTTGGCGAACTCCGGGTCCTGGGCGACGGCGAACAGCTGCGGGGACAGGCCGACGGCGACCGTGATCACCACGGCGGCGAGGGCCACGGTCACCCAGACGTCGGTGGGCTGGATGGTCGCGATCGACCCGAACAGGTAGCGGTTGAGGGTCGTCGCGCTCTGGCCCGCCAGACCAGTGATGAGAACGCCACCCGCGATGCCGCCGTAGAAGAGGAGCGCGAGGGCGACGTCGCCGCTGGTCCGGCCCGCGTCACGGATGACCTCGATGAGGATGCCAGCGATGATCGCCGTGATGACCGCCGTGATCGTGGGGGACGTCCCCGTCAGCAGCCCGATCGCGACACCGGTGACGGCGACGTGCCCGATGCCGTCGCCCATGAGCGAGAGCCGCCGCTGGACGAGGTAGGTCCCGACCGCCGGAGCGGCGAGCCCGGTGAAGACGGCGGCCAGCATCGCCCGGATCATGAAGTCGGTCGTCAGGATGCTCATCGCGGGTGCCCCCCGTCGAGGGGAGTGGTCACGCCCGGGGTGTAGTCAACCGCGCGGTCGAGGTCGGGATGATGGTGGCCGTGGTGGTGGTGGGCCTCGTGGAAGCTCGCGAGCGGCTCCCCGTCGTACGCGATGCGTCCGTCGCGCATCACGACCGTGCGGCTGACCAGGGGCTCGATCGGGCCCATCTCGTGGGCGACCACCACGATGGTGATCCCGCGACCGATCAGGGTGCGCAGCACCTCCGCGAACGTGGCCTGACTGACCAGGTCGACGCCGGCGGTGGGCTCGTCGAGGACGAGGAGCTCGGGCTGGCCGGCGAGGGCGCGGGCGATGAGGACCCGCTGCTGCTGACCACCGGAGAGGGTCGAGACGCTGTCCTGGGTCCGCTCGGTGAGCCCGACCGCCTCGATCGCTGCACGGATCACCTCGCGGTCCCCCCGTCGTACTGGTCGTCCGATCCGCCGTCGGGAGAGGCGGCCCGAGGCCACCACCTCCTGCACGCTGGCCGGGACGCCGGCGGCAGCCGTGACGCGCTGGGGGACGAACCCGACCCGATGGTGGTCCTTGAACCGGGACAAGGGGGTGTCGAAGAGCTCGACGTTGCCGCGGGTGGTCGGCACCAGGCCGAGCATCGCGCGGACCAACGTCGACTTGCCGGAGCCGTTGGCGCCGAGAACGGCAACGACCTCACCGGCGGAGATGGTGAGGTCGATGCCGCGCAGGACCGGGCGGCCGCCGAGCTCGACGGCGCCGTCCTGGACGTTGATGACGGTCATGTGCAGTCGTTGGCCTTCCGCAGGGCAGCGAGGTTCTTGCGCATCAAGGAAACGTAGTCCTCGTCGGCCGTCTCGTCCGTCAGACCCTCGATGGGATCGAGGACGGCTGCCTCGATGCCGAGGTCTGTAGCGAGGGACTCGGCCACCTCGGGACTGACCAGCTCCTCGCTGAAGATGGTGGTGACGCCGGCGCTCTCGACGAGATTCCGGATCTCCTGCAGGCGGGCCGGGGACGGCTGGGCGTCGGGCGAGAGGCCGCTGATCGGAGCCCACGTGACGTCACGGACCGGCAGGTTGCGGAACGCGTCGTGGCCGACGACGACGGTGCTGATGGCACAGTCGGCCAGGCCGGCGTCGTACTCCTCGAGCAAGGCGTCCATGTCGGCCTCGAACGCCTCGAGGTTCGCTGAGTACTCAGCCGCGTTGTCGGGGTCGAGGTCCGCGAGCTCGGACTCCACCTGCCGGGCCGTCTCCGTCATGTTGGCCGGGCTCAGCCACACGTGCGGGTCCGCCTCGACGTCGTGGCCCTCGCTGGAGTCGACCACGCGCGCGGGGTCGGCCGTCTCCACAGCCTCGTCCACCGCGCTCTGGAACCCCTTCTCGTACACGACGAGGTCGGCGTCCGAGATCTCGCCGACGGCCTGGATGGACAGCTCGAGGTCATGCGGCTCCTGCCCCGGCTGGGTCAGCGTCTCGATCGTCGCGTGGTCGCCCGCGATGCGCTCTGCGACGTACTGCAGGGGGTAGAAGGAGGTGACGATCGTCGGGCCGCCGTCTGTGCCTGCTGCGCCACCGCCGCAGGCGACGAGCAGGGGAGCGAGCAGGACGAGTGCGAGTGCCTTCATGACAATGATTCTCAACTGAAATGAGAACCGTTGTCAAACTTTGGATGAAGCCGGTCGTGGACCCAGCTGCTGAGGGAGTCTGCCGCCATGACTCTGGAGCAGCACCTGACGCGCTTGGGTGGGGTCGCGACCAGGACACAGCTCATCGGACTCACCTCGCGCAAGACCTTCGAGGTCGCGCTCGCCGAGGGTCGGATCCTCCGGAACGGCCGGGGGAGGTACTCGCTGCCGTTCGTCGACGATGGGGTCAAGGCCGCCCATGCGCTGAGTGGTGTTGCCTCGCACCTCAGCGCGGCCGGGCACTGGGGGTGGGCGATGAAGCGTGTCCCGGAACGGCCGAGGGTGACGGTGCCGCGCGGACGTAAGGTCCGTCCCGCCCATGATGACGGCGTCGACGTCACCTGGTCGGACCTCAGGCCGGACGAGGTGATCGGCATGGTCACCAGTCCCCGCCGGACCTTGGTCGACTGCCTGAAGTCGTTGCCGTTCGACGAGGGGTTGTGCATCGCCGATTCGGCGCTGCGACAAGGCGCCGTCACGAAGGCTCAGTTGCTGGCCCTCGCTGCCGGGGTGTGTGGCCCTGGGGCTGCGCGGGTCCGTGCCGTGGCAGCAGCAGCGGACGGCCGAGCCGCCAATCCCTTCGAGTCCTGCCTCCGGGCGATCGCCTTGGGTGTGAATGGGCTCCAGGTGGAGCCCCAGTACCGGATCGACGACGGGCGGGTTGCCCGGCACCCCGATCTCGCCGACGCGAACCTGCGGTTGGTCATCGAGGCCGAGTCGTTCGAGTGGCACGGCAAGCGGTCAGCCCTCACGAGGGACTGCGGCGCTACAACGTGTTCGCCCTGCTCGGCTGGACCGTCGTGCGGTTCTCGTGGGAGCACGTCATGCTCCGACCCGACTACGTTCGGGACGTCCTCACCGAGTTCGTGCGTCGACGGACCTACACAAGTCGCCGACAGTCCGCGCCAACTCGCTGATCGGGAACATATGTAGGTCCGTCCACGTGCCGCTCAGGCGAGGAGCGCCCGCAGTTCGGCGCCCACCCGCCGAAGCGGCTCGTCCGACCTCTGTGCCCGCGCCATCAGCAGCGCCCCCTCGACCGACGCGATGGCCAGCGTCGCCAGCGAGGCCGCTCGCGCGGCGGGCACACCGCGCGCCTCGATGCCCGCGGCCAGGGCGGCCTCCCACGACGAGAACGCCAGGCCGGCCTCCGACCGTGCCTCGTCGGAGAGAGCCGCGGAGGCCACCGGGCAGCCGTCGACGAACGAGGCGTCAGTGAGGGAGCGCTGCCAGTAGGACACGAACTTCTCGATCGCCGCGGCTGGGTCCTGTCCCGCGAGGGCGGTCAGCAGCGAGCCGATGAAGTCGCCGGCCTGCTGGGTCGCCTCTCGGGCCAGCTCCTCCTTGCCGCCGGGGAAGTGGTGGTAGATCGAGCCGCGTGGCGCGTTGCCGTGCTCGACGATGTCGCGCATCGACGTGGCGGCGACGCCGCGCTGCCGGAACAGCGTGATCGCGCTGTCCAGCATCTTCTGCCGGGCCTCAGACACCCACGCGCTCCAGCCTTGCGGGGACGTACTTGTGCAGGGGCGTGCCGGCCAGCCAGTCACGGTTGTCGAGGGACGTGAGCTCGTTGGGCGAGACCCCGGCGCCGATGCCGAGCCCGTTCGGCAGGGAGATGTGGCCGGGCTGCATCATTTCGCTCACCTCCACCACGGCCTCGGCGGCGCCCTTGGCCGTCACCACCCGCACCGCGTCGCCGGACGTGACCCCGCAGGACGCAGCGTCGGCGGGGGAGAGCCGCAGTGCCCCACCCGCGTCGCGCTTGCGCCAGCTCGGGTCCCGGATGATCGTGTTCGCCGTGAACGCGCGCCGCTCGCCGGCGGACAGCACCAGGGGAAACTCCGCGGTCGTCCAGCTCGAAGGCTCGTCGGCCAGCGCCACCATCCGCTCGATCAGCTCGGGCACGTCCAGCGTGAAGCGCCTGTCCGGTCGCTTCACGTAGTTCCACGCGTGCTCGTAGTCGTCGACGGTGAACGCCACGGCTTCGCCGGTGAGGATTCGCTCGAAGAGCTTCTCGCCGGGCTCGAAGCCCTTGCCCGTGAAGCCGGCTCGCCGGACCGACTCCGGGTTCGCCATCGCGCAGAGGTGTGCGACGCCCCACAGTGACGCGGTGCCCGGCGGGACGGTGTCGCCGAGCGCCTCGTGCAGGAGGTACGGCGCCAGCGGCATCAGCTTGGGGTTCGCGCCGACCGTGCCGAAGAAGGTGAGGGCGAACTGTGCACGTCCGCGGCGAGCCGCTCGCTTGAGGGTGTCGATCACCGAGGCGTCGACCACCCCGAGCTCGCGGATCACACGGGCGTAGATCTCGGGCTCGGCGAGGGTGCCGTCCACGGGGGCCATCACGGGCTTGCGCAAGTGGTAGACGTTCTTCGGGAAGTCCACGTTGAAGAAGGTCGACTCCCACTTCTCGAACTGGCTGGACGCGGGCAGCACGTAGTCCGCCTCGCGCGCGGTCTCGGTCATCGCGATGTCGATGACGACGGTGAGGTCGAGGGACCGCATCGCCTGGCGGAACGACTCGGAGTCCGCGAGCGAGTGCGCCGGGTTCACGCTGTCGATCCACATCGCGCGGAAGCGGTCCGGGTGGTCGGTGAGGATCTCCTCGGCGATCGAGTTGCAGGGGACGAGGCCGGCGATGATGCGCGCACCCGTCACCGGCGTACGACGACCCGGGGACGCCTCCCGTGAGGGCGCCTTCGGTGCCGGACCGTTCGCGACCTTCGCGAACGTCGGGTGTACGGCGTTCGCGAGCGGCGCGGCGACCAGCCTGGGAAGGAACGCAGGGAGCTGGAGGGCGAGCCCCAGGCCCGGGGGAGTGCGTCGGGATCCCGAGCCGCCCGACCCCGACCGCGGACCCGATCCGGCGATGGGCGCGAACGTCGAGTGCACGAACATCCCGCCACGCTTGGCGAAGCTGCCGGTCAGGATCCAGAGCATCTTGTTGAGGTAGGAGCTCAGGGTCGAGTGCGGTGCCTGCTGGACCCCGAGGTCCTCGTAGGTGCAGACGCTCTCGGCAGCGGCGATCCGGCGGGCGGTCGTGCGCAGCAGCTCCTCGTCCACCCCGCACCGGGTCGCGTAGTCCGCGACGTCGACGGTCTTGTAGGCAGCCAACACGGGCTCTGCGCCGACCGTGTGCTCCTGGAGGAACGTGTGGTCGACGAGGTCCTCCTGGACCAGCACCGCACCGAGGGCGGCGAGACACCACGCGTCGGTGCCGGGCCGCACCTGCAGGTGGATGTCCGCCATCTCCGCGGTCTCGCTGCGGCGGGGGTCGATCACCACCATCGACCTGCCCGGATCGCGGGCCAGCTCGCGCAGCACCGGGCGCGCGCGGGGGAAGCTGTGCGACTGCCAGGGGTTCTTGCCCACGAAGACCACGACCTCGGCGTGCTCGAAGTCGCCCTTGGTGTGACCGCCGTACAGCCGGCCGTCGACGTACATCTCGCCGGTCTTCTCCTGGGCGAGGGCGTTGGAGGTGTACCGCGCGCCGACAGCGCCCTGCAGAGCCTTGTTGTAGGTGCCGCCGAGGTGGTTGCCCTGACCGCCACCGCCGTAGAAGAAGATCTTGTCGCCGCCGTGCTCGTCGCGGATCGCCTTCAGCCGCCCGGCGATCTCACGGATCGCCGTGTCCCAGTCGATCTCCTCGTACGAGCCGTCGGGGCGACGGCGCAGCGGAGAGGTCAGTCGCACGGTGCGTGACTGGTAGTGGTCGAGCCGCAGCGCCTTCTCGCAGGTGTAGCCCTGCGACCCCACGTGCGACTTGTCGCCGCGGATCCTGGCGAGGCTGCGTCCCTCGACCTGGACCTCGATGCCGCAGTTGCACTCACACAAGATGCAGGCGGACTTCATCCACTCCTGCGACACGCTCTCGGGCACGGGGACCTCCTCGACGCGATTATGACGATCGTCATAATAGAGCGTGGAGGGTGTCGGCGAGTAGCCCCGGCCTGGACAAGAACGGGGAGTGGTGCCCCGGGAGCTCGAGGACGTCGATGCCCAGTCGGTAGCGCAGGCAGTGCCGCTGGTACGACGCATAGATGGCGATGTCGTTCTGGCAGGCGATGGCGGCGGCTCTCGAGGCCGGCCACTTCTTCAGCGGGTAGGGGCGGTCCCACAGCGAGGCGTTTCTCAGCGGGCGCAGCTGCTTGAACGCCCAGGCGGCGTCCTCCGGCGCGCAGTCCTGGTAGAAGACGTGGGTCGCGGCCTCCAGCGAGCGGAAGACGATCGCGCCGTCCTCGTCCGTCTCGGTGCCGTAGTCCTCGAGCCCCATCGCCGGTGCGTCGTCCCAGGGCAGGCCGTCGAGGTTGGGCACGACCGAGCAGAGGAACACCCCGACGCGGACGTCCCGCCGGGCGCTGACCAAGGGCACCACCATGCCGCCCAGCGAGTGCCCCACGACGGCGATGTCACTGCCCGAGGGCCACTGCGACAGCACCGCGTCGGCGTAGTCCTCGAACGTCGCCGAGGCGTCGTCCATCGGGAGGTCGACGGCGACGGCGCTGTGGCCGTGTCGTTCGAGCTCGGGGATCAGCCGGTCCCAGCACCACGCGCCGTGCCAGGCGCCATGGATCAGCACGAAAGTCGTCACACGAGCCAGGTTAGGGTCAAGCGTGCTCGTCGTGAACCGATTCCGTGCAGCCGTCGACGAGGCGGCCGCGCTGCGCAGCGGGCTCGAGACGGCGCTCGCCGTGCTCTCCCAGCAGCCTGGGTACGTCGGCGGCACGCTCGGCCGCAACGTGGACGACCCCGAGCTCTGGGTGCTCCAGACGCAGTGGGAGGGTCCGGGTGCCTACCGACGCGCGCTCTCGGCGTACGACGTCAAGGTGACCGCCTGGGCCGTGCTCGGACGAGCGATCGAGGAGCCGTCCGCCTACGAGGTCGTGGAGCCGGGGTCGCCCACGAACGAGCCGCGCGCCCGCGGATAGGATCGGGGACCGCACGCCGACATCCAGCCGGCGCTGACCCAGGAGCGCATCACCGTGGCCGCCAAGCCTTCCTCAGTCATCGACAACGTCGTCTCACTCGCCAAGCGTCGCGGGTTCGTCTACCCGTGCGGCGAGATCTACGGCGGCACCCGGTCGGCCTGGGACTACGGCCCGCTCGGTGTCGAGCTGAAGGAGAACATCAAGCGCCAGTGGTGGCGGGCGATGGTGCAGTCGCGCGAGGACGTCGTGGGCCTTGACTCGTCGGTGATCCTGCCGCGCCAGACCTGGGAGGCGTCGGGTCACGTCGAGACGTTCACGGACCCGCTGACCGAGTGCCAGTCCTGCCACAAGCGCTTTCGTGCCGACCACCTCCTCGAGGAGTATGCCGAGAAGAAGGGGCTCGACGAGCACGACATCAAGCTCGCCGACCTGGCCTGCCCCAACTGCGGCACGCGAGGTGCGTGGACCGAACCCCGCCAGTTCTCCGGGCTGCTGAAGACCTACCTCGGCGTCATCGAGGACGAGAGCGGCCTGCACTACCTCCGGCCCGAGACCGCGCAGGGCATCTTCCTCAACTTCGCCAACGTCGTCACGTCGAGCCGCAAGAAGCCGCCGTTCGGCATCGCGCAGATCGGCAAGTCGTTCCGCAACGAGATCACCCCCGGCAACTTCATCTTCCGCACCCGCGAGTTCGAGCAGATGGAGATGGAGTTCTTCGTGGTGCCCGGCACCGACGAGGAGTGGCACCAGTACTGGATCGACGAGCGCACGCAGTGGTACGTCGACCTCGGCATCAACCCCGAGAACTTGAGGCACTACGAGCACGCGCAGGAGAAGCTGTCGCACTACTCGAAGCGCACCGTCGACATCGAGTACCGCTTCAACTTCGCCGGCTCCGAGTGGGGCGAGCTCGAGGGCATCGCGAACCGCACCGACTTCGACCTGACCACCCACAGCAAGCACTCCGGCAGCGACCTGTCGTACTTCGACCAGGCGGCGAACGAGCGCTTCGTCCCGTACGTCATCGAGCCCGCAGCTGGTCTCTCGCGGTCGCTGATGACCTTCCTCGTCGACGCCTACGAGGAGGACGAGGCGCCGAACACCAAGGGCGGTGTCGACAAGCGCACGGTGCTGCGACTCGACGCGCGTCTCGCGCCGGTCAAGGTCGCGGTTCTGCCGCTCTCGCGCAACGCCGACCTGACCCCGAAGGCCAAGGACCTCGCCGCCGAGCTGCGCAGGAACTGGAACGTCGAGTTCGACGACGCCGGTGCGATCGGTCGCCGTTACCGCCGTCAGGACGAGATCGGCACGCCGTACTGCGTGACCGTCGACTTCGACACGCTCGAGGACGACGCGGTCACGATCCGCGAGCGCGACTCGATGGCGCAGGAGCGCATCGCGATCGACCAGGTCTCGTCGTACTTCGCGCAGCGCCTGCTCGGCTGCTGAGTCGCGGTACGGCACAATGACCGCGTGACTCCTCGGAAGCTGCGCCTCGTCTCCCTTGCCGTCGCTGCGATCCTCACGCTGTCTGCGTGCGGCGGCGACGGTGGCGACGAGAACACGGACGGTGGCGAGACCTCGACGCCCACTCCGACAGAGACACTGCCCGCCGGCGTGGTCCTCACCGAGCCGGGCACCGAGCTGTCGTTCGGCGAGTCAGGGACGGTGGAGTACGCCCCGACCCAGTCACTGAGCACCTATGTGACGTTCACGGTCGTCGACGCGACGCTGGGCAGGCTGAGCGACCTCAAGGGCTTCAACCTCGACACCGACTACAAGAAGAACGCGAACTACTACTTCGTGAACGTGAAGATCGAGAACGTCGGGGACGGCGACCTCGGCGGGCGTGACGTCCCGCTCGTCGGGGTCAACGGCGAGGGGACGTACCTGCCGCCGGTGGTGTTCCAGTCGGCCTTCCCGAAGTGCCCGAGCAAGCAGCTGCCGAAGGAGTTCGGCAACGGCGCAGTACTCGAGACCTGCCTCGTCTTCCTGTCGCCCGACAAGGGCGAGCTCAGTGCGGTCAGCACGCTGACCGACGGCACGGTCGAAGCGGTGACCTGGACCGGGGAGATCAAGCAGCCGGCGCCGGCGAAGAAGCCAGGCAGGAAGAACGGCTAACCGAGCAGCGCCCGGGCGGTGCGAGCCGCCTTCGACGACCCGGTGATCTGCTCGAGCGCGGCGCGGAGCGTCGGGTCGGTCGTGGCCACGCCGAGGCGCAGGCTCTGGTCGTGCAGTACGTCGAGCAGGGCGGCCAGTCCGCGGTACGACGGACCGAGTCGGGCCACGAGCGACGTGAGCACCTCGACCACCGCAGGAGCGACGCCGGGTGCCTGCGCAGCGTGCTGCAGGCTGTCGGCTGCCCGAGAGATCGTCCAGCCGTCCGCGTAGCGGGCCAGCGCGTCCGCGACGTGCCCCGCCGCCACCCGCCCGGTGGGGACGAGGTCGGCGAAGGCGTCTGCCGCGTGCAGGCGCTGGTCGCCCCGCCCGGCCACCAGACCGAGCGCCAGCGCTAGCGCGGCGAGCGGACCCATGTGCCCGGGGTGGCACGCCAGGGTGTCGAGCACGACCGGGATGTCGTGGTGCACGGTCGGGTAGTTCGCCGCGTCCAGCAGCGCGTGGATCCCCATCGCGAGGAAGCGCTCGGCATCGTGCGGTCGCGTCGCGGCGAGGACAGGCAGCCAGGCGCCGGAGGACCAGTCTCCGCGCGGCCCGGGATCCCAGTCGACGTACCGCCCGGTCCGCTCGGTGCCGTTCTCCGTCCACGTGAAGGTCTTCAGCTCGCCGTGCAGGCGCACCGGCGTCGGCTCGACCAGCGCGGGGTGGCCCGCGACGGCCGGAAGGGCTGCCGCGAGCTCGGCTCTGTCTCCCGGGTCCAGGCGCAGCAGGGCGGCCGCCACGTCGTTCGGGTACGGCGTGCCGTTCCCCGCGCGACCGAGAAAGGCCTGGCGGCTCAGCCGCCAGCCCGGCAGGTCGGGCGTGGCGATCAGGCGACGTCGCTCCCGTCGACCGGCGACGACCTCCGCCACCTCGGCGAGACGCCCGAGGACGAGGTCTTGCTCGATGTTGTCGACCCCGGCTCGTGCGGTGTCCTGCCCGAGGTCTCCGAGCACCAGGCGGGCGAGCTGCCCGGACAGTGACCGGGGGTCGCGCTCCGCTGCCCGCTTCGCAACGGCGGCTGCGCGCTTGTGCAACGGCTGAAGGAGCTCGGGCGTGCCGTGCAGGGCCAGCCCCGCGAGCACCGCTTCGAGCTCGCCCGCACCGAAGCTGCCTTCCAGCAGGGCGGCGGTGCGCTCGAGGAGGTCGACCGGGGTGACCTCGGGTGGCGGCTCCTCGAGCGGCTGCTCGAGGGTCCCGGCCTCCGGAACCGGCGCCGGCACGGGGAGACCGAGGGACTGCCGCACCGAGGCGGCCATCCCGGCTGCCTCGGACTCGACGGTCGACCGTGAACCGAGCTTGGTGAGCAGCGTGCTCGCGGCGCGCTGCACGTCGGCGCTCTCGTGGCCGAGCGCCGACGTGGCGATCTCGAGCACCACGGCTCGGTGTTCGTCGGAGAACCCGCCCGCGAGACGCAGGACGTCGAGGGCCGTCCCCTTGGTCCGCACCAGCACGGCCGAGTGGAGGGACGGGAGGGCGGCGGCGTCCAGGAGGCCGGCCTTTGCCAGGACCTTCAGGTGACGGACCGAGAAGGCGACCGAGGCGGGGAGCGAGGACAGCAGGATCGACCGCAGGTGCGGCTGGTGTCGCTCGAGCTCGTCGAGCGTCGGCTCGAACGCGTTGTACGTCGCGGAGAACCAGGCCGCCCGATAGTGGTTGAAGTCGCGCTGCAGCGCCTCCAGGCAGCTGGTGAGCACCCGCTCACGGTCGATCACCCCGCCGTCGACGAGGGTCCGGAACGTGCCCTGCCATCCGTCGGGGAAGAACCGGTCGAGGTTGGCCAAGCTGACC
Organism: Nocardioidaceae bacterium; assembly: GCA_035699605.1. Taxonomy (GTDB): domain Bacteria; phylum Actinomycetota; class Actinomycetes; order Propionibacteriales; family Nocardioidaceae; genus SSC3. The sequence continues at coordinate 172,206 of DASSPN010000032.1, forward strand.
TCGCCGCCGCCCTCGACCTCGAAGAGCCGCCAGAGCAGCTCGTCGCGCAGCTCCGGGTCCTGCGCCAGTCGCTGCGCCTTGCTGAGTCCGCGGCCCTGGTGGTCGCTGCCGCCCCAGCCGCCCAGGAATGCCAGCACATAGGTGTCGTCGTGGTCGGGTGAGACCAGGCCGAGCTGCTCGAGAAGCCGGACCCGGTGGAACCGTCCACCCGCCCAGCTGCTGGCCCCCATCTCCTTGAGGTCGCGCGCGACCAGTCCCTCCAGCCATCGAGGCGGCGCGTCCTCCGGCTCGGCCGACGGTCGCCGAGCCAGCGCGTCGATGACGGCGTCCCACGTCCTCCGGTCCCGTTCCCACGTGTGCTCGTACGTTGCCTGCCACGCAGCGTCGGCGAGGTGCAGGAGACCGTTGAGGTGCCGCACGTCGAGCGACCGCAGCTCGTCGTACGACGGCACGTGTGTCACCGTTCCCCCTCGCCGTGTCGGATGTCGGATCTACTCTGCCTGAGTGGTGACGGGGACGGAGCAGACTTACTCGTATCTACGTCCGTCGGCGGTGACGTTCGCCGACGGACGCACGGACGTTCTGCTGGCGACCAGCGGGGGAGTGACCTCGGCCGGCGCCGCCGCGCACCCGGCGTTCTTCGACGGCTTCCTCGGTCACCCCGAGCAGACTTCGGCGGCGCTCCTCGCGGTCGCCAAGGTCGCCCGCACGCGTTTCTACACGCCGCCGGGGATGCTGGCGGCGATCCTCCGCGCCGCCGATCCGGTCGTCACCAGCAACGGTGACCGACTGCGCTTCGAGAGCTTCTCCGCGTGCTGCGGTGTGTACGCGCGGCTGGACCTGCTGCCCGGTGCGCTCGAGGGCCCGGCTCTCGACACCGGCACGACCAACGTCGACTTCAACCCACCGATGCGCGAGGCGCTGGCGCGCGTCGGCGGGATCGACCCCCTGCACCTGATGGTCGGGGAGGACGTGGTCGTCACGACCATGGACGGCGCGGTGACGGAGAAGAAGGTGCCGCTCCCAGAGCGCTGGCTGAAGGGCTTCGCGGAGGTGCAGCTCGCGGCCGCGGGCATGCAGCCGGCCTTCGAGGTCGCGGCCTCGGAGGCCCGCCGCTTCCTCCGGTCTCTTCCCAGCTCCACGGGACGCAAGCCGCTCTGGGTCGTCCAGTCCGGCCGCGCGCTCCGGCTCACCACGAGGCCTACGCCCGACGGGGTGTGCATCTCCGGCACCGACCGGCTGAAGCCGCTCGAACCCCTGCTGCGCTTCGCCCGCACCCTGCGCGCCTATACCGGACCCCACGACCCCTCCGGCTCCGGCGGCTTGTGGGAGCTCGGGCTCGAGGACGCCAGGCTGCTGCTCACTCTCAGCCCGGATGTCAGCCGCGGCTTCTCGGGTGAGGGCGGCGTGCTCTGGGACCTCGCCGACGACCAGGCGTCGGACGACGCGGACCTGGTCTCGGCACTCCTCGCGTTCGAGCCGACGATCGACCCCGCCCGGCTCTCCACCGAGGGAGGGATCAGTGAGGAGCGGGTGCTCCGTGCGCTCGGCCGGCTCGGCGCGTCGGGTCGGGTCGGGTACGACGCAGCGGAGTCGGCGTACTTCCACCGTGAGCTGCCGTACGACGCCGAGCGCCTGGCCGCGATGCACCCCCGGCTCCGCGACGCCCGAGCCCTCGTGGAGGCCGGAGCGGTCCGGCTCGAGGGGGAGGTGGGCTTCGTCCGTAGCGGTGACGCCGAGCACGTCGTACGCCGTACGCCGGAGGGTGACCGTTGCTCGTGCCCGTGGTACGGCAAGCACAAGTCGAGTCGCGGTCCCTGCAAGCACGCGCTCGCGGTCGACCTGGCGCGGCGAGGGGTCACGTGGACGCCCGAGAGCTGAGCGATCTGGTCGCGCACGGGCAGGTCGACACTCTGGTCCACCGGCTGGCGCCGCTGAACGAGAAGGAACGCAAGCTCCTCGTCCCTGGTGTGAAGCAGATGCTCGACTACCGCAACCGGAGCCAGTACCCAGAGTGGCCGCTCGCTGTCGCGGTCCTCGGCACGATCGGCGGCGAGCGGCAAGTCGCACGCGCTCTCGAGAACATGTGGAACCTGCACGTGCTCGGGGACCACGGGGTCCGCGTCCTGCGGGACCGGTCGCCGCACTGGCTGCCCAAGCTGCCGGGCGCTCTGCTCGCTTCAGAGGCACGGCACTGGAACCTCGTGCGTCAGCTCGTGCGAGAGGGCGTCGTCGAGATGCCGGACGAGCCCGAGTACCTCATCTGGATGGTCTGGGGCGTGGTGGCGCCCAACGCCTTCCAAGCGCACCAGGGATGCGCCGCCCGGGACGGTCTCCTGGCCGACCCCGGTCTGCTCGACCGCGAGCTGTGGCTGATGCTGGCCACGGAACGCGTGGGCCGGCAGCTCACGACGACTGACGGCTCGCTCCGGGAGTTCTACGACACCTTCCAGAAGTCGAAGATCCCCATGCCGACTCGGACCTGGTGGCATGCGCTCGTGACACTCGCCGCGGAAGGCCGGCTCGAGCGGGGACGGCTTCTCGACGCCGCGCTGGCAGCCCCGCTGCGCGACTGGGCGCCCTCCGACGTCACGTGGTTCGTGGGTCTTCACGACGCGCTCGTGCCCACGGCGGACGAAGTGCTCGACCGGCAGGCGACCTACTCCCGCCTGCTCACCTGCGACCACGGCCCCGCGGTGAAGGTGGCCCAGAAGTGCCTCACGCCGGTCCTGGCGGACGATCGCCTCGACGTCGACGCGCTGCTCTCGGCCAGCCACGCGACCCTGGCCAGGTCCGACAAGGCCTCGGTGCTCGCGCAGCTCAGCCTCCTCAAGAAGCTGGTGAAGGTCCGCGGCGTCACCGAGGCTGCTGTCCCCGCCGTCCAGGTCGCGCTCGACCATCCTCGTCCCGACGTGCGAGAGCGGGCCCGTGCCCTTCTCGACGACTGGGGGGTGGCCCCGCCCGACTCCGCAGCGACCCTCGAGTTCGTCGCGCCGGAGCCCCAACCCTTGCCCGCTCCGGACGCGGTCGTACCCGTCGCTGACCCCGACGAGCTCGCCGAGCTGTTGCTGCGGCTGCTCGAGGAGGCAGACGACCCGATCGCGATCGAGCGCTGCTTCGACGGTGTGCTGCGCTTCGGTGGGCAGACCTCTGCGGCCACCACCGCCGTCCTGCTGCGGCGCGCGGAGGAGAGCCAGCTGTGGGGGCTCGACCCGCGACGGGACCTTGCCGTCGTCGCCAAGGCCTGGATCGTGCGACCCACGTGGCGCGACCGGTTCAGGAAGTCGGCGGGAGCAGCCGTCTCGGCGACCTTCGGTGCCGGCCCGCACGAAGGGAGCCTCGCCTGGTTCCACCAGGCCCGCGTGGCCGAGCTGGTGCGCCTGGCCGCCGCTCGCGCTGCCGTGCCGCTCGCGCTGCCGACGCACGCCGACGGCTCGATCGAGGCCGGCACCCTCGCAGAGCGCCTCGGCGGGCTGCCGAAAGGTGCCGCGGCCGGGTCGCTCGACCTCGCAGTCGCGCTTCTTCGGGTGCCGCCGCAGGACCTCAGTGAGGACCTGGTGCCCAGGAGCGCCCGCGACGGCTGGGTCACCGGCGCGATCCGGCTCCTGCGGGACTGGTCACCGGAGTGGGAGCGCGTCCGCGGCGAGTCGAAGTCACGCTGGGGCTACGGCACACCCGAGCCCCTGGTCACCTTCCGTGACCGGAAACCCTCCCGCGAGAAGGCTGGCGCTGTCGGCCAGGTGGCGGATCGGAGCAACGCGCTGGCCGGTGCGGGGTGGGACCGCGACATGGGCGTCTGGGAGACCCGCTACGAACAGCTCGTCGCCTGGTGGGCGACCTACTTCCCGCACCATCCCGACCTCTTCGCGGCCCACCTCCATCCGACCATGGTCGGCGACCTGACCCACGATCGAGGCCTCGGGGTTCCCGTGCTCGACTCCCTGACGCGCCGCCGGCCCGGGCCGGTCGAGTCCTCAGCCCTCGTGCTGGGGCTCTGTGCGAAGGACGTCCGGGTCCGCACGGCCGGCCAGGACGCGCTGCTCGACCTCGCCGGCCACGGGCTCCTCGACGGTCCTGAGCTCGGGCGGCAGGCGGTCGCCCACCTCGCTGACGGCACCGTCGTGGGGCAGCGACTCAGCGGGAGCCTGGCCGCTGCGGTCGTCGACGACGCCGCCGTCCGGCCTGTCCTCGAGACCCTCGAGGTGCTGCTGCCCGCGACAGGCGGTCGGCGCGACACCGCGGCCTTCGTCGAGCTCGCCGCCGAGCTGGTGCACCGGTCCGGCCGGCGGATCGCCGTACCTCCGCACCTGGTGGCGCTCGCCGAGAGCCGCTCGAGCTCGGTTGCCGCCAAGGCGGCCCGACGACTGCTCTGATTTGGGTGTCCTCGGCGCGGCAAGGGACAATCGGCGGATGCCCGCCCTGACCCTCGGCTCCCTGCGCGTCGACACTCCTGTCGTCCTCGCGCCGATGGCGGGCATCACCAACGCGGCGTACCGACGACTCTGCCGTGAGCAGGGCGCCGGCCTCTACGTCTGCGAGATGATCACCTCGCGCGGCCTGGTCGAGCGCGACGCCATGACGATGTCGATGCTGGTCTTCGACGAGCTCGAGGACGTCCGGTCGGTGCAGCTCTACGGCACCGATCCCGTGTACGTCGGAAAGGCGGCGGAGATCCTCTGCGCCGAGTACGGCGTCGCGCACATCGACCTGAACTTCGGGTGCCCGGTCCCCAAGGTGACCCGCAAGGGGGGCGGCGGCGCGCTCCCGTGGAAGCGGAACCTGCTCGGCGAGATCCTGCGCTCGGCCGTCGCCGCGGCCGAGCCGTACGGCGTCCCGGTCACGATGAAGACCCGCAAGGGCATCGACGACGACCACCTGACCTTCCTCGACGCCGGGCGTATCGCGGAGGAGTCCGGCTGTGCTGCGATAGCGCTGCACGGCCGCACGGTCAGCCAGGCGTACTCCGGCCGGGCCGACTGGGACGCGATCGGACGGCTCGTCGAGCACGTCGACATCCCGGTGCTCGGCAACGGCGACATCTGGGAGGCCGCGGACGCCCTGCGGATGGTCGAGGAGACCGGCGCGGCAGGCGTCGTCGTCGGCCGCGGCTGCCTCGGACGTCCGTGGATCTTCCGCGACCTCGCCGCGGCGTTTGCCGGCGAGGAGGTCGCGACGCTGCCGACGTTGGGCGAGGTGAGCGCGATGATGCGCCGCCACGCCGAGCTGCTCTGCTTCCACATGGGGGAGGAGCGCGGCTGCAAGGAGTTCCGCAAGCACGTGTCGTGGTACCTCAAGGGCTTCCGCGCCGGCGGTCCGCTCCGCCACAACCTGGCCCTGGTCTCGACCCTGGCCGACCTGGACCGCCTGCTGGCCGAGCTGGACCCCGAGGAGCCGTTCCCGGTGGCTGAGCTGGGCTCGCCGCGCGGTCGGCAGGGCTCCCCGCGGCGGGTGGTGCTTCCCGAAGGCTGGCTCGACGACACCGACGGATCCGGTTGCGTCCTGCGGGAGGAAACGGCGGAAACCACCGGCGGATGACAGATACGTGACATCTGTCATTGCCTCCGGGGGCAGGTGCAGACGAATCTGTAGGAGTCGTGCAAAACAGGACCCAAGGTGTGGCGCAGACCAAGCTGCGGCGGACGTCTCGACCGGGTGGGGACGAGGCGTAAAGGGGTGCCAGGCAACTGGCGACAGATTTCCGTACGACGCTGAGCGAGGGACTTCGCGTACCGGGGGGTTGCGGAGTCCCTCGCCTCATCTGCGCGACCTCCCTCGGGAGAGGCCGATCGCCGGTTAGATTCCTGACCATGGCACGCCAGCATCCGGCAGGATCGGCTGAGGGACATGCAGGTCCCGTCAGCCTGCTCCTGCCTGCGGTGTGGCTGCTGTTCCTCGGCCTCCCCGTCAGCCAGAACTGGAACCGTCGCGACGAGCCTGCCGTCGTCATCGCCTTCGTTGCGGTGGTCGCGTTCGCCGCGACGTACCTCACCGCGTTCGAGCTGCTGCGTCGCCGCCGGGAGCGGCTGCAGATGGATCTGCCGGTGCCGACGGCCTGGGGGTTCCTGATCGCGCTGATGTTCCTCGACGGCGTGATGATCAACGGTCTGGGACAGGACGGAAACGGCTCGGTCATCTACATCGCGGTGACCGCCGCGATGGTGCTGCCCTCCCTGCAGGCCGTCCTGTTCATCCCGGCACTGGCGACCGCGCTCGGAGTGGCGACCTTCACCGTCGACGACTTCGAGCCCGACGTCGTCACGCCCATGATCGTGCTCTCGGCCGGCTTCGTGATGTGGGGCGTGAAACAGATCATCGCCCGTAACGTCGACCTGGTCTCGATGCGTCAGGTCAGCGAGTCGCTGATCCTCCAGCAGGAGCGGAACCGCTTCGCCCAGGACCTGCACGACATCCTGGGCCACTCGCTCACCGTCATCACCGTGAAGGCGGAGCTGGCTCGTCGGCTCCTCGACATCGACCTCGACCGGGCGCGTGCGGAGATCGACGACCTCGAGCGGCTCTCTCGCGACGCCCTCGCGGACGTGCGAAGAGCAGTCCACGGCTACAAGGACCTCAGCCTTTCCGGCGAGATCGCGCGGGCCAAGCGCGCCCTCGACTCCGCTGGGATCCAGGCGCTGCTGCCCAACTCCGCCGACCATGTCGAGGGCGACCTGCGGGAGCTCTTCGCCTGGACGATCCGCGAGGGCGTCACCAACGTCATCCGGCACAGCGACGCGGAGACCTGCCGGATAGAGCTGTATCCCGACCGCATCGTCGTCACGGACGACGGGCAGGGCCCGCACGACGACGTCTCGCGCGGCAACGGACTCACGGGACTCGCCGAGCGCGCGGCGACGGCCGGCGCGGCGGTGACCACCCGCACCCTGGAGCCGCAGGGCTTCGTCCTCGAGGTCGTGGGAGGGCGGCATTGATCCGCCTTCTGCTCGCCGACGACCAGGCCCTGGTGCGAGGCGCCCTCGCCGCGCTGCTCAACCTGGAGACCGATCTCGACGTCATCGCCGAGGTCGGCCGTGGCGACGAGGTGCTCGCGGCCTGTCTCGCCCACAGGCCGGATGTCGCCGTCCTCGACGTCGAGATGCCCGGACTCGACGGCATCGATGCCACGCTCCAGATCAAGAAGGAGCTGCCCGGCACGCACGTCCTCATCGTGACCACCTTCGGTCGCCCGGGCTACCTGCGTCGTGCTCTCCAGTCCGGCGCGGACGGCTTCCTGGTGAAGGACACCCCCGCCAAGCAGCTGGCAGACGCCGTACGCCGTGTCCACTCCGGTCTCCGAGTAGTCGATCCAGCGCTCGCCGCCGACAGCCTCGCCACTGGGGAGTCACCCCTCACCGCCCGCGAGACCGACGTCCTGCGAGCGGCCGTGAACGGCGACACCGTTGCGGCCATCGCCGAGCGCCTGGTGCTCTCCGAGGGCACGATCCGCAACCACCTGTCGAGCGCCATCGGGAAGACGGGAGCGGCCACGCGTGCCGAGGCCGCGCGCATCGCCACCGACAACGGCTGGCTCTGAAGCCGAGACCAGCTGTCTGGACCAGCAGCAAGCGCTGGCTAGCGCTTGCTTGCCGCCTGCTAGCACGGCGGCGTGCGTCCTGCTGGGTTTCCGGCACGCTGTGAAGGGGCCCACAACCACGCGTGTGGATATGACTTCGCGGGGAGCCCTGTGCTCTACTCGAACCTGTTGTTTTCCAATGTCTACCGGAACAGGTGAGATTCGTGAGCTCGTCCCGACACCGCGCTGAGGCCCCGGGCCTGCGCGTGCGCGTGGGCAAGCTCGTGCTCCCTGTGGCCCTCGCCACGTCGGTGACGGGCGTGGTCGTGACGATCGGGCTGGCCAACGCCGACACCGACAAGCTCACGACGTTCGCCGCCGAGAAGACCGGACTCAGCGTCTCCGGCGCGACCGACGCCGACCTCGCGGCGCGCTCGCGGCCGGTCTCCCGGATGGCGAAGCGAGTCGAGCTCGAGCCCGAAGCAGTCGCCAAGAAGTTCGCCGCAGCAGAGCTGAACCTCTGGACCCAGCCCAGCGAGCGGTCGAAGAACGTCGGCACCATCGAGGCCGGGAGCCGTCTCGCGGTCACCGGCAAGGTCGTCGACGGGTGGGTCGAGATCCTGCTCAAGGGCGAGGTCCGCTACGTGAACGCCGACTACGTCGTGGATGAGAAGCCGGCCGGTGCCGCGGCGGTCGCTGGCGTCTCCGGAGCTCCGTGTGCCGACGGCTCGTCGATCGAGAGCGGGCTGACCGCAGGTGCGATCCGGATGTACCGCGCCGTGTGCGCCGCGTTCCCGGCGCTGTCGTCGTACGGCGGCTGGGACGACCACGGCGAGCACTCCTCGGGGCGGGCGATCGACTTCATGATCACCGACCCGGCGCTGGGCAAGGCCGTTGCCGAGTGGCTGCGGGCTCACGCCGCTGAGCTGAACCTCTACAACGTCATCTGGGCTCAGCAGATCTACACCCAGGAGCGTGGCGGCGAGGGCTGGCGGTTCATGTCCGACCGTGGGTCGGCGACCGCCAACCACTACGATCACGTCCACGCGTCCGTCTACTGAGCCGAGCGTGGCTCCGCTGCCGGCTCTGCCTGTCGGCCCCTGCCACTAGGGTCGGTCCCGATGGGGTCGAGCGAGCTGTACGACGACGCGGCGCGGGAGCGGTGGCTGCCTGAGCCGGCGAAGTCGACCGCCCGCTCGGAGTTCGAGCGTGACCGAGCCAGGGTCGTGCACTCGGCAGCCCTGCGCCGGCTGGCAGCCAAGACCCAGGTGGTGGGCCCCGAGACGGACGACTTCGTGCGTAACCGGCTCACGCACACGCTCGAGGTGGCCCAGGTCGCCCGCGACCTCGCCCGCAGGCTCGGCTGTGACGCCGATGTCGTGGAGACGGCTGCGCTGGCGCACGACCTCGGTCACCCGCCGTTCGGTCACAACGGGGAGCGGGCGCTCGACCAGCTCAGTGCCTCCTGCGGAGGCTTCGAGGGCAACGCCCAAACGCTCCGGATCCTGACCCGCCTGGAGGCCAAGCGCGACGGTGCCGGCCTGAACCTGACGCGCGCGAGTCTCGACGCCGCCACCAAGTACCCATGGCCTCGCTCCGAGCAGGACCCCCACAAGTTCGGGGTGTACGGCGACGACCTCGCCGCCTTCGAGTGGCTGCGCCGGGGAGCGCCCAGTAGGGGTCGATGCCTCGAGGCGCAGGTCATGGATCTCGCCGACGACGTCGCGTACTCGGTGCACGACCTCGAGGACGGCATCGTTGCGGGGCGGATCGACCTGGCCGATCTGGCTGATCCCGGTCGCCGCCGCGAGGTCTGGGCGACGGTGCGCGAGTGGTACCTCCCTGCCGTCGACGACACCGACCTCGACGAGGCCCTGTCCTGGCTCTGGAAGCTCGACTCCTGGCCTACCCGGCCGTACGACGGGTCTCGTGCTGCCTTGGGCGCCCTGAAGAACCTCACCTCGGACCTGATCGGGCAGTTCTGCGCCGCGGCCCAGCGGGCGACCCACGAACGGTACGGCGACGGCCCGCTCGCCCGCTACGCAGCCGATCTCGTGATCCCCGAGGAGACGGCGTACGCCATCGCCGCCCTCAAGGGGGTCGCAGCACACTTCGTCATGCGGGCCGAGGACCGGAGGGGGGTCTTGGCCCGCCAGCAGGAGCTGCTCGCCGAGCTCGTCTCGATGCTGCGCCTCCGTGGTCCCGAGGTTCTCGAGCCGGCGTTCCGTACGGACTTCGCCGAGGCCGCGACCGACGCCGCGCGGCTGCGCGTGATCGTCGACCAGGTCGCGTCGCTCACGGACGTGTCGGCAGTCGCGTGGCACCAGCGTCTGCGCTAGAACGTAGACTCGCCCGCGTGGCAGGCCGGATCCGCGAGGAAGACATCGCGACAGTGCGCGAGAAGGCCGACCTCGCCGACGTCATCGGCCAGTACGTCACCTTGAAGAACGCAGGCGGGGGCGCTCTCAAGGGTCTGTGCCCCTTCCACGACGAGAAGTCGCCGTCGTTCCATGTGCGTCCGGGAAAGGGCTTTCACTGTTTCGGTTGCCAGGAAGGTGGCGACGTCATCTCCTTCCTGATGAAGCACGACGGACTCACCTTCACCGACGCCGTCCAGTCCCTCGCCGACAAGTACGGCGTCCAGCTCCGCTACACCGAGGGGGACGAGCGCCCCCAACGTGACGGCAACCAGCGCCAGCGCCTCATCGCCGCCAACCGGGCGGCGGCCGAGTTCTACGTCGACCAGCTGCAGTCGCCCGACGCCCAGGTGGGCCGGCAGTTCCTCGCCGACCGCGGTTTCGACAAGGACGCGGCGGAGCAGTTCGGCATTGGGTTCGCCCCGCGCGGCGGCGAGGACCTCTACAAGCACCTGCGACAGAAGGGCTTCACCGACGCCGAGGTGGTCAACGCCGGGCTGTGCGCGCAGGGGCAGCGGGGGCACTACGACCGTTTCCGAGGTCGGCTGCTCTGGCCGATCCGGGACACGTCGGGCGAGACGATCGGGTTCGGGGCCAGGCGGCTCTTCGACGACGACCGCATCGAAGCCAAGTACCTCAACACCCCCGAGACGTCGATCTACAAGAAGTCGCACGTCCTCTACGGCATCGACCTGGCCCGCCGTGACATCGCCCGGGCGTCCCAGGCGGTCGTGGTGGAGGGCTACACGGATGTGATGGCCTGCCACCTCTCCGGCGTTCCTACCGCGGTCGCCACGTGTGGCACCGCGTTCGGTGACGACCACGCGAAGATCGTGCGTCGGCTGCTGCAGGACCACGACGAGTTCCGGGGCGAGGTGATCTTCACCTTCGACGGCGACGCTGCCGGGCAGGCCGCAGCCATGAAGGCGTTCGAGCGTGACCAGACCTTCGCCGGGCAGACGTACGTCGCGGTGGAGCCGAGCGGTCTCGACCCGTGCGACCTTCGCCTCCAGGAGGGCGATGCGGCGGTCCGTGAGCTCGTGGCGCGCCGCATCCCGCTGTACCGCTTCGTGCTCTCCAACGTCGCCTCGCGCTTCGACCTCGACCGCGCCGACGGACGGGTCGACGCCCTTCGCGAGGCGGCCAAGCTGGTCTCGTCGATCCGGGACAAGTCCAAGGTCGAGGCGTTCGCCCGGGAGATCGCGGGCATGGTCGGTGTCGAGATCGAGGAGGCACGCGCCGAGGTGAGACGCGCGGCTGCCCGCGCGCAGCGCCCGCCCGAGGTGATGGTGACCCCCGAGCGCGCCGCGCTGCCCGACGTACGCGACCCTCGGTTCGGCCTCGAGAAGGACGTCCTCAAGCTCGTCGTGCAGTACCCGCAGCTGGTCGTCCCGCTCGCCCCCGAGATCGGCACGAACGACTTCACCCACCCGACGTTGGCCGCGGTCTGGGAGGCGGTGGTTGCAGCCGGCGGCGTCTCCGCGGCGACTGCCGGATGGGCTGACCAGCTGCGAGCTCAGACGACGGACCCGGACGTCGCCCACGCGATCAACGCGCTGGCGGTCGACCCGCTGCACACCGCGAAGGAACCGGACCGCGCCTACGTGGGTGCCCACGTCTACCGCCTCCTGGAGGTCACCGCGATGCGGGCGATCGCCGACCTCAAGTCGAAGCTGCAGCGCACCAACCCCGTCGACCAGGCGGCCGAGTACAACCGCATGTTCGGTGAACTGGTCGCCCTCGAGCAGCACCGGCGCAACCTGCGGGAGCGCGCCATCGGCGGCAACGAGTGAAGCTGCGCAGGAACGGCCTGGCCTCGGCGAGGACGACGTCAGGGGAGGAGGTGGTCGGAACCCGCGACGTCCTGCGAGTCCCGGGCCGGGAGATCCGGTGGGAGGACATCCTGGCCGCGGACTGGGACTCGGAGACGGGAGTGCTGACGGTCTCGCTGGTGGAGCCCGAGGTCCTGACCTATGAGCTCGTCGACCCCGCGCTGCTCCTTCAGCTGGTGAGGGAGCGGGTGACGGCGAGCGTGGTCCTGTCGCGGCGCGTGCCACTGGCTGACGGTGGCGGCTTCACCCTGATGGCGCGACGCGCCCCCGGAGGGGGAGAGGTCGCGTTCACCTGCGAGTACGACCGAGAGGTCGATCCCGATGCCCCCGACGTGGTCGAGTCGGCCCGAGCAGCCGTGCGTGCCGCCCGCGACGACCTCGGACTGTGATCCGATTTCACGGGCCGCCGGGGGAGTTGCTAACCTAGCCCGGCTGCACGATCCCCTGTAGCTCAATTGGCAGAGCATTCGGCTGTTAACCGGAGGGTTGTTGGTTCGAGTCCAACCGGGGGAGCAGAGAGAGGGCCTCTGACCTGCGACATCGCACGTCAGAGGCCCTCTGCGTCTCTCCGCCCCGTGTCAGGGCGATTCGGTCTCCGTGGGAGTCTCGGTCTCGGTTTCCGTCTCCGTCTCTCCCATGTCGTCGCCGTCGTCCTCTTCGATGATCGTCGGGTCGTCGTCGTCCTCGGCGCATGCTGAGACGGACAAGGGCAGGACGGCGGCGGTGAGCGCCGCCGTCGTCACGCGGCGCAGGCTGTGGCGCTGGCGTAAGGACATCATGTCTCCCTCTCTCGGACCCTCGCGTTCCAAGGGTTCGACCGGAAGGGTGCCCCGGTGCGCGGCTGGCATGCGGATGCGCGCGGCGTCAGCCTTCCTCGTCGCCGCCCCACGCCAGCGAGTACACCTCGAACGGCGCCGCGAAGGTGGTCCCCATCCGAGTCCCGGCGCCGCGCCCGAAGCCTTCCAGGAACTCCCGAGGGTCCCAACCTTCCCAGCCCAGGCCCTCGATGTAGGCGGCGTGAGCCTGCAACGACTCCACGCCCTTGTCGAAGCTGTCCGTGGTGTCGACGCCGTGCGCGGCCTCGGGTGAGCCGTACGCCCAGACGGCCCTGACGCCGCCCCAGGGCTCGAGCCCGTCCACGAGCTGGTCGGCGAAGACCCAGCGGTTGCCCGCGTCGCGAACCCCGTCGAGCACGGCACGCCCGGTGTTGATGTGGTCTGCCTGGTTGAGTGCGCCGGGACCCCAGTTGTCGCGGAAGTTGCCGGTGAGGACGATTTCAGGACGGTGCTGACGTACGACGCGCGCCACGGCGGCGCGGAGGGGGAGGCCGTACTCGACGATCCCGTCGGGGAATCCGAGGAACTCCACGGTCTCGACCCCGACGATCCGGGCGGACTCGATCTCCTCTGCCTCGCGGACCCGGCGGCACTCGTCCGGGTGCATGGCATCGATCCCCGCCTCCCCACTGGTGACCATCACGTAGTGGATGTGCTTGCCCTGCCCGGTCCAGCGCGCGATCGCCGCGGCGGCGCCGTACTCGATGTCGTCGGGGTGGGCCACGATGGCGATGGCCCGCTCCCAGTTCTCGGGAAGCGGCTTGAGCGGGGGTGGGGGAGTCTCGGTCATGCCGCGAGCATGGCACGGTCGTCGCGCTGGCGCGTCACGTTTTCGGGCCTCTCTCGTTCACTAACTAGAACGAGTTCTAGGAGATCCCGTTGCGTCGTGCCCTCGCTGCTGTCGCCTGTCTTGCTGCGCTCCTGGGCCTGACCCCGGGGAGCGCGGGGGCGGCGGACGAGCTCCCCGTCACCTACAACTTCTTGGTCGGCGCCGTTGCGGCCGGCTACCCGTTCAACGCCGACCCTCCGGGCGCGAACATCTGGACCTGCAAGCCCACCAAGGCACACCCCCGGCCGGTCATCCTCGTGCACGGCACCGCCGGCAACAAGAACACCAACTGGCGCACGTACGCGCCGCTGCTCAAGAACAACGGCTACTGCGTGTACGCCCTGACGTACGGCGTGGCGCCCGGCTCGCCGCCCATCATCGACCAGCTCGGCGGGTTCACCAGCATGAAGGGCAGCGCTGAGAAGCTCGCTGCGTTCGTGCAGAAGGTGCTTCGGTCCACGGGGGCCAGGAAGGTCGACCTGATCGGCCACTCCCAGGGCACGATCATGCCGGCGTGGTACGTCAAGTTCCTCGGCGGCGCCCGCTACGTCCGCAACTACGTGTCGCTGGCGCCCCTGTGGCACGGGACCAAGACCGGTGAGGGGATGGCGCCCTTCGCCGCCGTCTTCGGCTTCGACGAGGACGAGGCCCCCTTCTGCACCGCATGTGCACAGTTCGGGCCGAAGTCGAAGTTCATGGCGAGGATCCGCCAAGGCGGCGCGGCCGTCGACGGTGTCCGCTACACGAACATCATGACCAAGTACGACCAGCTCGTGCAGCCCTGGTGGAGCGGCCGTGAGAAGGGCATGCGGAACTTCGCCGTTCAGGACTTCTGCAGCCTCGACCTGTCGGAGCACTTCGAGATCGCCTCCGACCCCATCGCTTCCGTCATCGTGCTCAACACCTTGGATCCCGAACGGAAGCAGAAGATCCCCTGCTTTCCCGTCCTGCCCTACGTTGGCCCCGCCGGTGGCTGAGACACTCGTGCCATGCGGTTGTTCCCCTCTTCCGAGCAGACCCGGGCCGAGCGGCTGTCCCGGCTGGACAGGTTCGCCGGCCTGACCGCCAAGGACGTGCGCCGCATCGTGAAGGCGGCCTCGACAGCGCAGCTGTCCGACGGCGACGTGCTCGTCGAGGAGGGCACGCTCGGTGGCAGCGCGTACGTCGTACTGTCCGGTGAGCTGGAGGTCACCCAGGGTGGCGAGGTCATCGGTCGGATGCGGCCAGGTGACCTGGTGGGGGAGATCGGTCTCGTCGCGGCCCCGCGGCGCTCCGCGACGGTCACAGCTCTCGTCGACTGCGAGCTTCTCGAGCTCCCGGGCGAGGTGGCCCGGGAGCTCTATGAGGAGCTGCCCGCGCTGCAGGAAGCGCTCTGGGAGGTCGCTGAGAAGCGCCTCACGCGCGACCGGCACACCGAGTGAAATAGGCTCGTCCCCGCAGGGGGCGGTAGCTCAGTCGGTTAGAGCAGAGGACTCATAATCCTTGGGCCGTCGGTTCGAGTCCGACCCGCCCTACAAAGTAAAATCCCAGGTCAGAGGCCATGTGCCTCTCCGAGGCCGAGCGGCAGTACGGCCGGATCACGGTCCGCAGTCCGCAAAGAGTCCGCACGAGCCCGAGCGGCCGCCTCGTCCAGGCGCTCGGCAACGGCGTCGAGGTCGTCTCCGAAGAGGCCCGCGTAGACGTCCAGTGTCATGGCCGCGGAGGCGTGTCCGAGCATCCGCTGGACGGCTTTGACGTTGGCACCCGCTTGTACGGCGAGGCTGGCGGCGGTGTGCCGCAGGTCGTGCGGAGTGAGGTGAGGTACGCCGATGGCCTCGGCCGCCGGTGTGAACACGCGTCGCCGGAAGTTGTGGTTGCGCAGGGGAGCCCCGCGGGTCGTCGTGAAGACCAGGTCCTCGGGATCCTTGCCGGCGACGTGGACCGCGAGCTGGTCGACGATCGAGCGTGGGATGGGTACGACGCGCTGCTGGTGGCTCTTGGGAGTCCCGTAGCTGACGCCGCCCAGGTCGACGGCGCTGCGGACCACCTCGAGGCGGCGTCGCATGAGGTCGAGGCGCTTCACCTGCAACGCGGTCGCCTCGCCCCACCGAAGGCCGGTGTAGGCCAGCAGCCGGATGAACAGCTCGAATCCGGTGCACGCCGCAGCGAGCTTGTCGACCTGGTCGTGGGAGAGGAACACGGGCTCCTTGCGGTTGACGCGGGGGAGCCGCACGCCTTCGGCGGGGTTGTACGACAGCCGTCGGTCCCGCACGGCCAGTGCCAGCATCAGCGAGAACACCCGGTGGACCTGCCGCAGCGTGGCCGCCGCGTAGCCGTCGGCCTGCAGTGAGGCGATCCAGGCGACGACGTCGGCATGCGTGACCTCGGCCAGTCGAACCTTCTCCCACCGAGGCAGGATCTGCACGCGGATGATGTTGCGGTACCGCTCTCGCGTCAAGGGTTTGAGCTGGACCTGAGACTCCAGCCACTTGGCTGCCCATTCCCCGACGGTGATGCGCGAGAGCGAGGGGTCGATCCACTCGCCGCGGTGCTTGGAGTGCTCGACCGAGGCGAGCCACCGCTCGGCATCGAGCCGTCGGTTGAAGTGCCGTGAGTGCTCCTTCCCAGCTGGGTCGCGGTAGCGAGCCCGCCACTGCCCGGAGGGCCGCTTCGCGATGTTGCCCATCTCAGGCCGCCAGCGATTGGACCCAGGCGATCACGGCGTAGGGGTCGTAGCGCAACAGGCGTCCGACCCGGGTGATGGGTGGTCCGCCTTCGCCGCGGTAGCTCCAGTAGTACAGCGTCGAGACCGGCACCCCGAGGTACTCGGCTGTCTGGTGGATGTTCCAGAGCATGGGTGGCAGCGGATGCGGCCAGTCGATCTTCTTGATGGTGCTCACTTCGTGTCCTCCTCAGGGGTTGTTGGTTGTCGCTGCGCTTGCTTCGGCTGCGCGGGTGCGGGAACGGCAGGCGGCGGCGACAGCAGCCGCGGACGTGTCCAGGTCCAGGTAGCCCAGGCCCTCGAACTCCCAGCTCGAGATTCGTTCGAAGCCCGCCGGCACCTCGTCGTCGAGCAGCTGCCGGATGTCGGAGTCGGGGTCGAGCGCCGCGTCCCTTCGCCTGAACATCCGCCGTGCTCGACGGATCTGACCGAACGTCACCGAGTAGGCGCGTGACTTGCTGATGGGGTGGCCTCGGTAACCGAGGGTGCCGAGGTGCCGGAGGAGCTTCTCGTAGCCCTCAGCCGTCTGACCGATCTCCTCGGCGACCTCGATCAGCCGCAGCGCATGTCGAGACGCGCCGGTAGCGGCCGCGTGGCGGGCAGAGCGGATCGTGCCGTTGAGGCCGAAGTCCTCGGTGGCCTTGGTGAGGTACTTCGCGAGGTAGGCCGCGACACGCTCGGGGTGCACCTCATTGCGGATCTCGCCGTCGCGCTCGGCTGCCCCGCGGATGGTCCGCGTGTCCAGCTGGCCGCCCCACCGCAGTTCGTACACCGTGCCATCGGCGAGGGGGAGCGAAAGGAGCTTCACCTGGCGGCCGGCGTAGGCAACCGCGTCCTCGAGGTCCGTCACGGACAGAGCAAGGTCGCTGGGCGGTCCGTCGGGGCCGTCAGGGCCATCCAGGCGCATGGGGGCGTGGACGTGAACCGCGGCACGAGCCTGGAACTCGACGACCTTCGAGAACGACACCCTGCATCGAGCTCGAAACTCTGTGGGGGTCACGCCGGCGACCACCGCAAGTCGACGCTGCAGAGCGATGAGGAACCTCCGCCAGAGCTCGTTGGCGTGGAACTGCCACACGACGTGACCCACGTAGTCGTAGCACTCCTGGCACAGCGGCTCACCTACGGTCGCGTCGTCCTGTGGATGACGGCGGTTGCACCACAGTGGCCGGCCATGGGGGCAGACAGGACGCTCCCGGCGCGCCCGGCACACGCCCTTCCGGCGGAGGCCGTGGACGGCTCCAAACGAAGGTGCTGTGAGGGTCACGAACGTGCACGGTCGCGCCGCGACCTGCGAGGGGACTCCCTTACCGCCCACGAGCCCGCAGGCGAGGATGTGCCAAGCGTCGTTCTTGTACTCCTTGGAGCACGAGGGGCAGACAGCCGCTCGGCGGTTGCCGCACCTGACGTAGGTACGGCCGTCGAACTCCTGGTCGGAGCTGTACACCTCGCGCACCTCGCCAGTCGAGAGATCGACCAGCTGTGTGGAACCGCGGAGCCGGACAGGCTTCACGCAGCCACGCACGCGACGTTCGGCGTCGCCTTGCCCCGCTTCGCCGAGCAAGGTGGGGTAGACGACCGTCACTCGTCTCACCCCTCAAAGGGTGTGCCGCGCGGCTGATGCGACCCGGCCGCGCAGCACACCCGGCTTGGGAGGGCAGCGACTTCAGCGCGGAGTGTCTCGACACGGGGTCGCCAGAGCGCCGAGACGTTACGGCTGGTACCTGGAAGGTCCTCAGCCTTTGGATTCTTCGAAACGGCGTTTGCTGTGTACGGCCACTGGCCAGGTGGGGAGCCGACCCCCGGGGAATGTGCCCCTTGTGTCGCTGACGAGCATGCCAGGGTTATCCGACACTTCTAAAGGACCTGACGGGACGCTTCGCGGACGTCCTGCCGAGACCAAACGTCCCTTCAAATCCATGACAGGCCCGGGTCCCAGCGCCGGGTGCGCGGAAGCGCCCGCAACTGCCGAGAGTCGCGCGCAAGGATTGCCGACGAGTCAGGCCGTGGACTTCCAGTCATTGGGTGACTGAAGGTCCACATCGAAGCGCGCTGAGCTGCCGATGAGCGTTCGTACGCCGAGTCGGTGAGAATGGCTACGTGCGCACTGAGATCCGGAACCGCGTGACGATGCTGAAGGCGGATGTGGTCGCCGAGGTTCCGGCGTCCAGCGCGGATCGTCGTCGCTGGCTAATGCTGCGACACGTCGGCCCAGGTGACCGAGTTGCACTCGTTGTTGCTGAGACTCCAGTCGACTTCGACCCAGATGAGTACCTCTCGCCGGAAGATGTTCTGGCCCACGCCGAGTCGCAATACGCAGACGTTGACGAAGCCGTAGCGGCGCTTCGCGCCGACGGTGTGGACACGGACACCTTCGACGCTCCCTGGAAAACGGACTGCCCGTTCTGACGCGTCCGAAACCATTCGCTCATGCCGCCGTTAGGAAGTCCATTCGGCTCTCGCCCGTGCGGCTGCCGACATACGCTTTGCGGGTGACATCCGACGCCGGGGCCGAGTATGAGCGCATCAAGGCCAAGTACGCGCCTGCGCGCCCCCGCGACCTCGCGCTCTTCGCCCTAGTAATTGGTCTCCTCGTTGCGGCGAACCTCTTCCTCAACGTCGATTGGGCCTTCGTGCTCGGCGGCATCATCGGGCTAGCGGTCTGGGAGTTCACGAAGTTCCGCCTGCGTCGCAACGCCCGCGACTTCGCGCAGCACAGCTCGTAGTTGGCTGGCTCTCACGCCATGCGCCACCGCACTCATCGCCGCGGTGCACCCCGCGGGGGCTTCTCGTCTACGCTCGCGGAATGGCACCTCGGGACACACGCACCCGCCGTATCGTCAGCGTGGTGGTGACCTTTGCTGGCGTTGCTCTCGTCCTGTTCGCGGTACTGGCCCTACTCGGAGGACTGATGGCGATCGACCCCGGTGACGGCCCAACGTGGTTCGAGGGGGCACTCCTCGTGGTTGGGGTCGGAGCCGTCGCCATAGGTGTCCGCCTAGCCCCGCGAAGCCAACACCGTGCGCCGCCCGGAGGTTGGTGAACGTCCGCTTCTGCCGGGCGGAGGGCGGCTACGCTCGCCCGACATTGCCGCGATGATGCCGATGTCGCTCATGGGTCACCGGCGAATCTTGGCGCTCCAGTTCTGACTTTCGTAGCCGATCCCAGTGAGGTCATCCACAAACAGCTCGGTCACCTCATCGAAATTGAAGGTGCTGGCTTCGCCCTGGAACTGCACCCAACGCGGGCGGCTCAAGCACGATCTCGGGATGGAGATGGTGATCAGGTCCTGGGTGTAGTCGATGGTGTGTCGCAAGCCTTTGCACGTTGCGCTGCCCGGGCCGCGGGAGCCCTTGCCGAAGAGGTGGGTCCCGCGGCGACGCTCTGGCCCAGCGGCCACATACGCGAGTCGCTTGAGACCTTCGTTAGTCCTGAACCACACAGTCAAGATGAGTTGGTCGTCGTTCCTTCGCAGGTCCGCATAATGCACTTTGACCGCGACTCGACGGGACTGGTGGGCCACGGTTGTTCTCACGACGTCGGTGTTCGGAACCGAACCTGCTTCGCTGGGAGGCCAGTAGTCGTTGTCATGTAGCCAAACGTCAGCCACAGGATCAGGGGCCAGACTCTGTGCAGCCTCGACTGGACTCACCAGCGTGGTGAGCGCAATCAAGGCCGCGCCGAATGACAATCCCAACCGGATCAATGGATACCCCCGTGCGACAAAACTTCTCTACGTACCAGCGAGGCTAATCCAGGCCGAGCGAATGCGAGGCGAAACCAGCAGCGGAGCCACTTCGGTCGGACGAGTGACGCGGAGGGTGGAGCCCGCTCATGCCGCTCCGCGTCCGCGAGTTGGTAGTGCGAGAAGGGCCAACTTGGCAGGATGCAGAGATGACGGAACCGGAGCTCTCCAGGGAGCGCGCGGAACGGGTGGTGGCCCTACTCGAGTCCAACGTCCTCGAGGAACTGCAAATTGCGAACCTGTCCTACAGCCTCGGGCTGAGCGAGCAGAGCATGGAGAACATCATGCAAATGGTGACGTCGAGCATCCTCTATGCCTTCCATGTCGAGTGGTCGCCTGACTGGGTAAAGGCAGGCGACGTCCACAGCTGGGAGGAGCGTGCAGGGATCTTTGCCCGCTGCTCGGTCTGCCTACAGGATTCACCCGCCTCAGCCACACGCGAGGCGGCCGCCGACTGGGCCAGGCGCCATGAGCAGTCCCATGCCCTCTGACGCTTGGTGAGGTGACTCAGGAATGGGTGCTCTGGCGGTCCGCGGAGAGCGCCCGACTTTGCCGCGTTGCGCGCAGTGGCGCCTCGCTGGGGAAACTCGGTTGGACGAATAAGGCGAGCGGCCTACCTTCGATTGGTTGGCTTCGGTCCTTCCACGAAGGTGCGCAGGGCCGGCAAGAGTTGCGGGTTCGAGTCCCGTCGCCTCCACTCAAGGGGGCGTAGCTCAACTGGCAGAGCAGCCGCGGCGCCGCAGCATTTGGTTGCGGCGCTGCGGTGCCTACTGACCGGGCCACTTGCGGCAATGTCGGACGAGCGTAGCCGCCCTCCCAGCGGCAGAGTCGGGCTCCGCCCTCCGAGCGGCAGAGGCGGACGGACTCAGCCCTCGCTGGCGTTCAATCGCCACGCCATCAGGCACTCTGTGACGTCCCGACGCCAGTCGATCGGCTCCCCGCGGTCCTCGGCTGCCTCGACGCACTCGGCCAACCTCTGAAACAAGGCGTCGGGACTGACGCCACGCCAGCGGTCGGGATTGTCGTATGCGTCATCGCGTAGGTCCCAGAAGTTGTCTGACAGTCGGCGCTCGGCGTTTGCCATTGGAGGACTCCACGTCCACGGGTGCGGGGCTGGGCGGCGCGACCTGCACCACGGTCGGACTGCTGCGCCCACCGGGCGGCAATGTCGGGCGAGCGTAGCCGCCCTCCCAGCGGCAGAGTCGGGGCTCCGCCCTTCGAGCGGCATTGTGGGGCGTTTCGACGCGTGGCGGCGTGCGCGCCTACGCTCACTGCCAATGGACATCTCAGTTGACCTTGGTGCCGGTGGTCGCCTCGAGCTTCGTGGCGTCGACGAGGACGGCACGGTGACGAACGCCGACGTGGAACTCGTCGACGGCGACGGGCGTCGTTGGGCCGCGACCGTGATGACGCACTCAGAGATTGAGCGACTCATGGAAACGTGGCGCTCGTCGGGCGAGTGCCAGTCGGGGGCTTTCTTCCGAGTTCCGGATCTCATCGTCGTCAGAGAGCAGGACCGGGAAGCCGTCATCGAAGTCTTCTCTGAACTGCACAGGACGGGCGGTTATCGGGACGAGATGACATCACTCGACCAGGAGTAGGCGTGATCGTTCAATGGCAACTGCGAGGTCAACCAGCGGCATTAGCGTGCGCTTGTTCTGCAGGATCAGGGCCCGCCGATAAGGCCGTATGCCCACGTCTCATCACCATCACGGACGAAGAGCAGCACAGGTGTGCCCGGGTGGCTCTTCGAGGCGTACACGTCGCCGCCGCCAGGCGTGCGATCAACCATGACCCATCCTGTTGGTAGGGCCTGGCGTGTGCCGCGGTCGTAATCACGGTCGGCGAAAACGATCTTGGGCGGAGCGGGCGAGGGCGAGTACGTCCACTTGCCTGTTTGGTCGTGGAGTGCATAGAGGCGGTTAAACAAGCTGAACAGCACCGCCAGAATCGCGATGACCGCCACGGTGAGCGATAGACGAACTCTAGAGATGCGTCCGCTTGAGTCACGGATGCTCACCATCGACATGGCTCAAGTGTCGACCGGTGTGTTGAACTGTCGAGGAACCGGCGCGGTGTGGCATGCGCGGTCAAGCTGAGGCAGCTCGGTAGGTGCGGTAGATCTCGCCGTTCGGCCACTCGGGGCCGTAGACCTCCAGCACGCTGCTAGCGAGGTCCCGAGTCCGAAAGTCGGCGTCGCTCTCGGTATGCGTCTGCAAAGCCTCCTGGACCTCGGGCCACTGGAGGGTGCGCATGGTGAACTCCAACAGTTCGGGTGTCCCTTGCTCCCACAACTCTGCAACCAGAGAAACTGCGAACTGCACGCCCCTCGCTCGCGGGACCCTGTCCGACTGCAACACGCGAAGCAAATCCACGAGCAGGTGCTCCCACTCACCGACGCCGACGTAGTGGGCGGCGGCCAGCCGTATCACCGCGAGCCGGTCACGCAGTTCGTCATCCGTCGGC
>DASSPN010000033.1:0-3024 GCA_035699605.1 Nocardioidaceae bacterium
CTGGCCGGCGGTTGGCTCTCGGGCCGCTACCGCAAGGGCGTCGAGATCGAGGAGTC
The DNA here is from genome assembly GCA_035699605.1 of Nocardioidaceae bacterium. Lineage (GTDB taxonomy): Bacteria > Actinomycetota > Actinomycetes > Propionibacteriales > Nocardioidaceae > SSC3. The sequence continues at coordinate 57 of DASSPN010000033.1, forward strand.
CCTGCGGGCTCGGCGGATCCCGGGCCGCTACGACCTGTCGATGCCGGAGAACCAGCGCAAGCTCGACGTCGCCGACCGGCTGGCGAACGTGGCGGACGAGGCCGGGTTGACGCTCGTGCACCTGGCAATCGCGTTCGTGCTCGAGCACCCGGGCGTGACGTCGGCCATCATCGGCCCCCGCACGATGGACCAGCTGACCTCGCAGCTCGACGCCGCCGACGTCAAGCTCAGTTCGGACGTGCTCGACGAGATCGACCGCATCGTCCCGCCCGGCACCAACCTCAACGACGCGGACGCCGGCTACGCGCCGCCGTCGATCACCGCCGCCTGGCGCCGTCGTCGCGGCGCCCGCTGACCACCTCCTCGGACCCGACCTGAGGCTAACCTCAGGCCATGGCTGGGGGGCCGTCGGCACTCGACACACTGGCCGCGGTCTTGGACCGGGCGGACGCAGCGCGCAGCGGCGGTCGTCGCGAAGGAACCGAGGTGGTCCCGCTCGGACCGAAGGCGGCCAAGACCCGCCAGCACCTGCTCATCATCGGCTACGACCAGATGGTTCGGCGCGGGTATCTCGCCACGTCGGTCGAGCACATCCACGAGGCGGCGGGTGTCAGCCTCGGGACCTACTACCAGTACTTTCGCGACAAGGTCGACCTCATGCGCACGCTCGTGGGTGAGGCGATCCTCGACACCGCGTCGACGATGTTCCGGCCTCTCGACCTGCGCGAGCCCGAGCAGGGCATCCGCGCCGTGATCGACAGCTTCGTCCACGGCTATGCGAACACCGCGGAGTTCCAGCGGGTGTGGGAGGAGGCGACCCACGTCGACGACGAGCTCGCCGCCCTGCGGCGGGACGTGAGCCGCCTGCTCGACGGTGCCCTGTCCGAGGCCATCGTCGAGGCGCAGCGCGCCGGCACCGCCGATCCCGAGCTCGATCCGGGGCCGACCTCACGAGCCCTGGCCGCCATGGTCGACCGCTACTGCTACCTCACGTTCGTCGTCGAGACCGACCAGCCGCGCACGCCCGAGGAGACGGTCGAGACGCTGGTCCGGCTGTGGACCAACGCCCTCGGCATCCGGCCGCGAAAGGTGCGAACGGGACGTCGCTCGAAGTAGCCTGAGGGAATCCTCAGGTCGAGGGGGGACGGGGTCGTCGTGCGCAAGGGCAAGTCCAAGAGCCTGCTGCCGCTGGTCTACCTGGCGCTGGCCGTCGCCTTCGCCGCGATCGTGCTCCCATCGACGCTGCGGCCGCCTCCCGACCAGGCCAACGCGTCGTCAGCCCTGAGCCCCGACGCACCACCGGACGATGACCCGGAGACGATCATCCAGTCGCTCCAGCAGGCTGGGAGTCGCACCGCGGGAGCGACGGGGGTGGCTGCCCCGACGACCACCACGACCGTGCCGGTGCGGACGGCCCCCGGGCGGGGTCAGTGCTACGGCGACCCGCCCAAGGCGTTCGACAGCGTGTACGCCCCACCGTGCCAGCCGGCGTTCACCGGCGACAACGGGGGAGCCACGGCCAAGGGCGTGTCGGCGACCGAGATCCGCATCGGGCTCTCGCCCGACCTCACCGGCGTCCGGGACTGCGGCGAGATCCCGGCGACGGCCGAGCCCGGCGAGAGCGACACGGACCGCACGTACCGCGTGCTGCGTGACTTCTTCAACGAGAACCTCGAGCTGTACGGGCGCCGGATGCGCTGGTTCTTCTCGTGCGCGCCCGACGGGAGCGCGGGCGAGGAGGCCGAGCGGGCCCGCGGCGTCCGCCTCGCGGAGGAGTTCGGCGTGTTCGCGTCGATCGGCGAGTTCTCCGGCTTCGTCGCCGACGAGGCGACGCGGCGGGGTGTCGTCCACTTCGCCAACATCGTCGTCGTCGGTGACGACTTCTACGCCAAGCGGACGCCCCACCTGTGGGGCTCGCGCACGAACGCCACGAAGGCCGTCGACTTCGGCTCCCAGTACCTCTGCCGGCGGTTGAACGGCAACAAGCCGTTCCCGACCGGTGACCGCCTCATCGACTACTCCAAGCCCCGGAAGTTCGGGATCCTGGCGCTCGACTCCGAGGACACCCACGCCGCGCTCGTCGACATGCAGACCAAGCTGCGCGACCGCTGCGGCCTGACGGACGTGCCGGTGGCGACGTACAACCTGGACCAGGACGCGGGCAGCAACAACTCCCAGGGCATCGCCACCGCCATGGCGCGACTGAAGTCGTCGGGCGTCACGACGATCGTGTTCATGGGCGAGATCCTCACCCTGCCCATCCACGCCCAGCAGGCGGACAAGAACGACTACTACCCCGAGTGGTACCTCATGGGCTACGGCGGGTTCGAGACCGCGATCGATCTGACCCGCACCATCAGCCCGACGCAGTGGCGCAACGCGTTCGGGTTCAGCTTCGAGGAGATCCCGGTGCGCCCCGCGGAGACGGCGTGCTTCCGTGCGTACAAGTCGATGGATCCGGCCAACAATCCGAACGGCTCGATCTGCAACGTGCTGTTCCACTCGATGACGTTCCTCACCGGCTCGATCCAGGAGGCCGGCCCCAACCTGACCGTGGACACGCTCAAGGAGGCGCTGTGGCGGGCGTTCCGCCGCCCCGCCGAGCCGGTCTGGTCGATGGGCGGTGGCTTCGGCCCGACCGACTACACCTACGGCGACTTCGCGGTCGAGCTGTGGTGGAGCCCGACGATCACCCACCCCGACGGGCTTCCCGGAGCGTACGTCTACCCGCACTGCGGACGGCGCTTCAGCCTCGACAGCGTGGGTGACGGGAACCCGGACTACATGTTCCAGGACCTGCCGACCAACACCACCTACGGCCTCGACACCGGTCCGGGCTGCGAGTCGCGTTGAGCCGACGGCCGACCGGCGGCGCGCTGCCGCTGCTCTACCTCGCCGCCGCCGTAGCGCTCGCCGCGCTGCTCCTGCCCTCCGCGTTGCGTCCACCGCCCGATCAGGCCAACGCGTC
>DASSPN010000034.1:0-5435 GCA_035699605.1 Nocardioidaceae bacterium
AGGCGGCCACGGCACGCCGCTCGAGATCCCCAGCCTCGTCTGCCATGACGCGGAGCCTACGAGGCCGACCTCACCTTCGAATGCTGCGTGGGCGACGTCCCAATGAGTGGTGGGCGAGGGGGGACTCACCGACTGCTTACGGGGCAGATACCCCCACCTCGATGGACAGGTGGGTACTCGCTGCCGCCAGTCTGGACCGACCGCCGAAATCGGTCAACCGCGGGGTCTCGATCGAAAGTCGAGCGATCGGGTGAGGCCTTCGGCTACGCCCGATCCGCGAGGTCCGAGATGAACGCCCAGAATGGAGAGTCTGCCCGCTCGTAGAAGACCTGTCGGCTGACCTCCATCCGTCTGAGGGCCCCGATCCGCACCAGGATGGCAAGCTCCTTGTGGACAACCGAGCGGCCCACACCGGACCGTGAGGAAACGTCGTCGTGTACCAACACCTCGTCCGTGGCGAGGAACACCTGAGCGACGGCGATGCGGTGCTGGGCATTGAACAGGAGCTTCGAGAGCACCTGGGTATCGGTCGCTGCTTTCACCATCTGTCGCCAGTATCTTGGAGTGAGTTCGCGAATCGTGGATCACGATTCGCGCTCAATGGACAACAGTATGGCGATGTCCGCAAGATCTCCAGTGCCCCTACGGTGAGTTGACCTCCATGAGCACCCTGCCAAGCTTCAAGTCGCCACCGGTCACCGAAGTCGTTATCGGCTCCCGGTTCGAGCAGGCCGCGCGGTACTCCGTCGTGTCAGTCGGGCAACTCGGTACGCAGCTCCAAGAGCTCGGCTTTCCCACCGTGCAGGAGCATCCGGGATACGACGCTCCCACCGAGCGGTTCGGACCCGGCGCGAAGGCGAACCAGGTGTCCCTGGAACTACTGACCGGGCCCCCGCCTACCCGATACTGGTTCCTCAACGACAGCGGGGACGAGCTGCTGCAGCTGCAGCCCGACTGGCTGGCTGCGAACTGGCGCAAGGTCACACCGGAAGCCAAGTACGGCCGTTGGGACAGCCGCTGGGCTTCCTTCTCCGCATGGGTTGACCGGGTGCAGGCGGCCGTATCGCCCGACAAGGACCTCGAGCACAACCAGGTCGAGGTCACTTACGTCAACCACATCGAACCCAGCGGTGTGTGGAGCAGTCACAGCGAGGCGACCAAGGTCTTCACGTTCCTCCAACAGAAGAACGGTGGATTCCTCGGAGCCCCGGAGCAGATGCGGAGCGACGCGCAGTTCGTGATGACGCACGAGGGAGAGTCCGTGGGACGACTCCACGTCACGGTGGTCCCTGGATTCCGCCGCGCGCCTGCCGAGCCAATCTTCATGATGAACCTGACGGCTCGCGGAAGACCGCTCGGCCACGGCCCGGGCGGGATCAAGCGCTTCGCCGACCTTGCTCACGAGTGGATCGTTCGCGGTTTCGCTGAGCTGACAACCAGCGCGATGCACCGTGCATGGGAGCGGGACGACACCAACCACGAGGAGACCGAATCGTGACTCTGCTCGCAGCTCGCCACGGCTCGACATTGAGCGCCGACGAGATCAGGCCATGGCCGAACCTGGGCACGGCAACGACCGCAGATCTCCTGTCGAGCCAGGATCTGATCGACCCGCCGATCCCGAGGCGCCGTACGGAATCCCGACCGGCTTCACCGATCGGCCTGTCCGTAGGCCAGGTGCTGGCTGCGCACGGCGCACTCCTCGACAACTGGGACGGACAAGGTGCGATCGCCCCCGGCATGACCGCCATTCGAGCGGCACAAGGTTTCATCGCCGGGCTCCCGAGTGAAGTTCCACCAGCGGTCAGCGCTTCGACGACCGGGGGGGTGCTTCTGGAGTGGGAAGGCGAGTCCGTGGATCTGCTGCTGGAGATAGGGAACGATGGCGCGGTCGAGGCGCTCGTGTCGTGGTCGACCGGGACCGAGGTCGAGGGACCGCTCGCGGCCCTGAAGCAGCAGGTCCTCGATGCGCTGGCTGTCCTGCTCGACGACGCTTGATTCGCCGGCAACGTGGCCGCCGAGCCTGGCACCGTCTACTCGGACGACCGCTCGATCCCGGATAGCGAGGTGCTCTATCGGGTGATCTCGACAGCCCACGTCGAGTGGTCGGATGGCAGCGCCGTGCGGGTCCAAACCAATGCCTTCCAGGACCAGCCCGAGAGCAGGTTGCCGGAACTTGGAGTCCCAGCGACCGCGGTCTCGGTGTTTCTGCAGTCGGAGATGGACACGTCGGGGAGAACCCCAGCGGACCTGTGCTGGGACGCGGGGCGCGGCGTGGCGACGGTCACTGCGGGACAGGTGAGGGCCGAAGGCCAAGGCGTCGTGCGGTGGCCCAACGACAGCGGACCCGAACACGCGATGATCTTCACCCTGTCCGGTGCGAAGAAGTCGAAGGGGCAGAGCAAGCGCATTGCCGCCGCGGCGACAGTGCTCATCGCCCCAGCGCCGCCCACCGCGACGTAGACGCCGGCCCTGACGAGGCCGGTCGTGCAGCGCCCTTCTCGGGCTCTGATCGGCCGGCCGCTGTCGTCACATCGATCGTGTACCAATGCTCAGAGCCACGATCGTTTGGGATTCCGTAGGGGCCTACGGCACGCTCGCCTCGGCAACCCGTCACCGCGTGCCGCCTCGACCAACTCCAGGTCGCGCAGCCCGCGTGCGATGACCTCTCACGAGGCGCCACCTACCCCACGTCTGGTGGGCGCGGTGGAGTGCGAAATGGTGACGATCTGCGTGCGTCTCGCGGCGAGACTTGCGATGGAGCGCTTGCCCGCTCGAGTTGGAGTACGCGCATGACCAGTCTCGAAGATGTGTTGGCGGCTGCGGGGAAGCTGGCCGACGAACTCGACGCCATCGTCGAGGAGGTCGACGACCTGTGGCTCCAGGCCCAGCTCGACTGGATCTGGTACCGACTCTCAACAGCGAACGTCATCTTGCGGGACAGAGGCGGGGGGCCGGCGGCCGCCGTCCTGGCGCGCGGGCTGCTCGAGCAGGCGGCCTATTGGGACTGGGCGCTGGCGACGGGAGCCGGTTCAGACCTCGTCGTCCGACAGACCGCGAGTGAGCTGGCCCGACTTCGGCAGCTCGCCGACTCGATAGACGACACGACGTGGACCGGGTGGCTGCTTCCGCCCGGCGTCAGCGTGGCGAGCGTCGGCACGGACGGCCTACCCCGGAACGCCGCAGAGGCGGTCAAGCGGCTCGGCGGTGGTCTCGATGAGGCAAGCCTTCAACCGCTCACCTTCAAGGGGGTGTTCTCCGCATACCGAGTACTCGAGGTTCTGTCCCACGGTGGGCTGGCTGCCGCAAGCGTTCTGCGATCCGGTGGCGGCGAGGAGCTGACCAATCCACTGGCAGCCGTCGTCGCTCACGTTGCCGCGACTGGGGCAGCTGCAAGTTCGGCAGCCCAGCTGAGCCAGCATGGGCTCAGCGCCGACGGCATCGTCAGCCGCTCGCTTGAAGTCGCTCGCCTGGCGAGCGAAGTCCATGGCCTGCCCCTCGGCGAGCCGCGCCGCGTGCGCGCCGTTGCCCGGAGCGGTCCGATCAGTCCGCTGGCCATCGCGGCAGATATCGAGCACATGCCGCCGGCTCAGCAGTCGACCATTCGGGCCGCGAAGGACTTCCTTCGGTCTGCGGAGCGCGTCGGACAGGCAGCCACTCGTGCGGTCCGGATGGAGGACCCTGGCGCATATCTCATCTGGCCGGCCTTCCAGATGGCGTGGGCCCAGCTCCACGTGCTCCGAGGCATCGCGCAGGGGACACTTGGAGCTGCGCTGCTCCCGTTCGCGGCGAGGCCGATATTCGAGGAAGGCGCCCGGTGGGGATGGCTCGCTTGGTCGGGGCCCCACGGACAGCCAGGGGAGGGCCTCCACGCCATCGTCGACGACGGCCGCCGTCGGGTCGTCAAGATCCGAAACTCGCTGGCGGGCGAGGACATGCCACAGGGGGCGATCGACCACTTGCTGGGCGACGCGACCGACCTGCTGATGGCGCAGCCAAGCTCCGTTCCGTTGCCCGAGCTAGCCACTCTTCTACGAGAAGGGCATCCAACCGGATCCGGCGTCGAGTCTGCGGGACCGATCTACAGCGTGCTGTCGCAGTTCGTGCACGCGACCCCGGTCGCGGTGCTGCACCTTCAGCGCGACACCTTCCCATCTCTCACTGCACCTGTGTTCGCAGTCGCGGTCGAGGCAACGTGCCGCGGGTTCGCGAACACAGCACGGGCGAGCCTGGCCATCAGCTGCACCCCGACCGCAGAACTATCCGAAGCGCTCAAGGAGCTCGACGTTGCGCTCGCCAGCGTGGTGGTCGACGCCGCCCGCCTTCACCTACTGGGCTGACGATCTCGTGCAGGACCGATTGACCGGGGAAGGTCGCCGTCGTTGCCATTCAGCTCTGCTATTCGTCGTCGGGCAGTAGGCCCTCGTCGTAGAGCTCCTGAAGCTCCCGGGTGAGCGCTGCCACGAGTAGCAGACCGACCAAGGCATTCACCTCCGTGAACTGCACAGGGCTCGCGCCATGGGCGACAGCGTGGCGGTTGAACGACGACGGCATCGGATCCCCGTTATCCCGGAAGAAGTTGCTCAGTGCGACCGGGATCGTGCTGGTGATCAGCGCGAACCGAAGCAGCTGGATGCTCTCCTCCTCCCAGGGCTTCCCATACTCAGAGTGGACCTCCGCGAGCTTCTTGTGTCCGAGGATGCCCTGGATTAGTTCCGTGAGAACGGACGCGGCCAACGCCTGCGCTGCACGGTGCCGCCCCGCCCGAATCGAGTCGGCGATCTCCGCCACACACTCACCGAGGAAACGAAGGTCGGCATGCCGAACGCTCCGCGCGCACTCACCCGCGTCATCGACCAGCTCCGGGCTGTATGCCACGAGGACCGACTCGCGCTCATGTGGTGATGCGGCCAGTAGCGCAGATACGACCTCGTACCGAGGCAGCCAGACGATGGCCCACCCGGTCTGCTCGATGAAGGTGGTCCCCCGACGCCAATCATCGAGCTCGGACCAGTTCGGCGGCATCCGTCGCGAGACGAGCTTGCGGATCCGTTCGAAGACTGACGGGTCGACAAACGACTCGACGAGCTTCGACCAGTCGACCATGGAGGCGACGGCTTCGCGCATCGGCGCCAGGGCCCGCTCGATGTCGGCGGCAAACGACTGTGTCAGCTCCACCGATAGGCGAAGCTCGGGCAGGTCGAATCGCGGGACATCGAACTTCGGCATCGCCGAAGCCGCGATCTTCGCGATGTGGTCGAAGGCGCCGACCTGCTTCAGGATCGGGTTGGCGACACTGCGGAGGTACGCCTCCATGCCCGGCACTTGCCAGCTTGGGACGACCTCGTGCTCGCCTTCACCACTCAGCTGGGAGTCGCCCGCAGCGTCGTCCTCGTTCTCGATGTCGCCATCGTCTTCAGGTCGGTCGTTCACGA
>DASSPN010000035.1:0-3876 GCA_035699605.1 Nocardioidaceae bacterium
ACGCCGTCCCGGCCGCCGCGCTGGCGGCTGGGACGTCCCGACCCATCACCAGGCGTACGGCGACGGTCAGCAACCAGATCCAGAACACGCCGTAGGGCACGACCCATGCGGATTCGACAGTCCACACGAAGCGGGCCAGCAGCATCCCGACGCCGGCCACAGCGCCCCACCAGCCGAGCCATCGCGGCCAGGCGCCGGACGTCAGCATCACCCATCCGGCAGCGCCTGCGAAGCTGCCGAGCGCGAGCCAGGTGTTGGCGAAGCCGATGTTGCCGACGTCGAACGCATACGCCGCCACGGCCGGGTCCAGCTCAAGGCCGCGATGGGCGGCGGACTCCCAGCTCGCGTTCACCAAGTAGTAGGCCGGGAGCAGCACCGCGGACGCCAGGGCCACGGTCGAACGCATGGGCGGCTCACCCTCGGCGCGCCGCAACAGCACGGACAACCCGACCAGGAACCACAGCAACCCGATCATCCCGACTGCTCCGACCGCCTGGACCGGCTGGACCCAATCGGCCTCCGCCGCGTTGCGAATGAACTCTGCGGCCTCGTCCGTGGTCGCCTCGAGAGGGGGCTCGCCCAGGGACCCCAGCGGAATGATCGCGCCGAACAACAGCACCGCGCCCACGAGTCCCGACCATCCAGTGATGCGCGCGACCCCCCTCCACGAGTCCATGTCTCAGCGTGGCACCGGTGACCAGCCCTGTCACGAGGATGTTCCGCGTCTCCATCCCTGCGGCACCTTCGGGGGGCAGCGCACTCCGTCCGAGGCATTGCCCACGCCATGATGTTCCGCGCTGACGCTCCGGTTCACCCAGACGTGGGGCCGCCACCCGAGTGACCGTCCCGGCGAGGAAACGGAGCTCTGAAGACGTTCGGGAAACGCTGCAAGTAGTTCTGGCGCTCCGGCCCTTCCGGCCAGAAGACCCCCTCGGGACTGATCTTGGTCACCGTCTTCCCGGGCCAGTGGCCCGACGCGTCGACGTCGCGGATCATCTCTTCGGCGATCCTCCGCTGCTCCGCGCTCGTGCAGAAGATCTCGGACCTGTAGATGGATCCGACGACGCCTACTTCGAGGTCGGCTCGGTGCACCTGAAAGAACACTTCCAGGAGGCCACGATAGGAGAGGCGCTCAGGCTCGAAGACAACTTCAACGACCTCGGCGTGACCACCGTCGTCTTCTTCTGTCGGGTTCTCGCCCTCCCCGCCCATCCACCCGGTTCGAGTGGAGATCACCCCCTGGGGCTGGGACAGCAAGGGCTGCATGATCCAGGCGCAGCCTCCGGCGAGATAAGCGGTCTCTCCGTTGTCGTCCATCACGGACCTCCAACACTTGCGACAATCATCACGATAGGTGCGAGCATCGAAGGTCATCAACGACGTCGATCTACGGACCGCTCATCGTCAAGCCGGCATCCACTCTCGGCGGCAATTCCGGATGCCCGCAGCGCGCCTGTGTGCGCCATGAGCGGATGCCCGCGCCTTTGGCACGATCCTTGGCCCACTGACCCCGAGGGTCTGCCGGGAGCAACGCACTGGTTGGGGTTGCGGACAGCCGGGCACCGGGACGATCGGCGGCGACGAGGCCGGCCGCTTCAGCGGGCGAGGTATCCGCCGTCGACGTACAGCTCGAGTCCGGTGACGAAGGACGCGTCGTCGCTGGCCAGGAACGCGACGCCTGCGGCGATCTCCTCGGGCTTGCCCAGGCGGCCCATCGGGGTCAGATCGATCATGCCGTCCCAGATCGGCGTGTTCCGGGACTGCTCGAGGATCGGGGTCGCGATGAAGCCGGGATGGATGGAGTTCACCCGCACGCCCTCGGTGGCCCAGTGCAGCGCGACGTTCTTGGTGAGGGTGCGTACGGCGCCCTTGGCGGCGTGGTAAGCCGGGGATACGCCGAATCCGCCGCTGGTGCCGAAGATCGAGCTGACGTTGATGACCGAGCCGTGGCCGCTCTTCTTCAACGCCTCGGCTGCAACCTTCATGCCGAGGAACACGCCCAGCTGGTCGATGTCGATGGTGCGCTGCCAGTCCTCGACAGTGGTCTCCTCGATCGGCTTGATGTCGCCCATACCGGCGTTGTTGACCAGGATGTCCAGGGATCCGAACTCCTCGACGGCCTTCGCGACCACGGTCGCCCAGTCGGCCTCGCTGGTCACGTCGTGCTTGGCGAAGGCCGCACGCGCACCCGCCTCGCGCAACTCGGCCACGGTGGCCTCGCCGGCCTCGACCTGGATGTCGGTGACCAGCACGGCGGCACCTTCGTCCGCCAGGCGCTTCGCTGTCGCCTTGCCGATTCCGCTGGCCGCACCGGTCACCAGCGCCACACGTCCTTCGAGCCTGCTCATGGTTGTTCCTTCCGTAGTAGTTGTAGATACAACCTTCACGGACCTCAGGGCATTCCCGCCAGGGCCGAACGGCCCATCGATGCGCTCATCACCGATGCCATGCTCGCTTCCCCACGCCAGTTGTGCGGCTCGCTCCCGGTTGGTCGTCGTGCTCATCGCCTCGCTGCCTTCGACGAGTGGAGACCTCGACCGAGCAGCGGCCACCTAGGGCTGTACAGCACGCCCTGGCCCGATTCATTCGGTTACCTCCAATACGCTCCGCTGGTGCCGACCAGTGAGCCCGCCGTCGCCCGTACTCAGATCACCGATCCCACGGGCCAGACCTATGAGCTTCAGCTCATGGCGGGTACCAGCCTCGACAACCCCGACCGTCCACAGGCGACCGACTTTCTCGGTCGGCTGGGCGCAAGGATCGCGCGACGGCTTGCGTCATCGGTCGCCCCATCCCCTAGGGACGTGCAGACCTTCACGATCCGGGTCGTCTTGCTCAGGGGTGACCAGCGCGAGCTGCAGTGCACATTCTTCACCGACCTGATGAACCGCGATACACAGATCGCCCGGACCACTGACGCCATCACGCTCGGGACCTTCGACCCCGAGCGCGCCGAAAAGTAGCGGCCCCATGAGTGGGGATGTGCACGCTCTCGGCGGCATGTCCGCATGGCCGCTGCGCACGTGTTGCTACCGCGGGCCGGGACACGGTCCGCGGGTAGTGGACCGACAATGCCCTCTGCCGCGAGATGGAACCGCGCCCTCGTCGCTGGGACACCTAGGGTCCTAGGCCATGACCCCGACTAGCCCGAGACGGCGGGCGGCCCTGGCGGTGCTTGCGGTGGGCTGCGCAGTAGCGTTCCTCGGCGACCTGGCGCTCTACACGTTCGACGACACCTGCCCACAGTGGGAGGACGAGGGGCCAATGGCGGCGCCGGGCTCGCCGTACTCGCGAGTGATGTGTGGTCCCGGCGACGAGCCCCCCTTCGTCTGGGCCTGTTACGCCGGAGTGGTGCTGGCTGTGGCTGCCGTTATCCCGCTCGTACGCCGGCGGTTGCGGCCCGGCCTGGCCAGGGTGCTGATGGTCCTGGTGCTGATCATCCCCATTTCGGTGATCGGTCTGCTGCACGTGAGCCTGCCTCGGGACTGTCTGACCGGACGTACGGACAGCGGGGACTGCGGCCGCGACCGCGAGCTGCGTTGATCTGCGCCACTCCGACCGACTCGTCGCCGCAGGGAGCGGGCCGGCACAGTCATCGGCACGACCGTTCAGCGGCGACTACGAGACTTCACGCAGGATCGGTGTCTGGCCAGACTCGGTCCAGATGAGAACGGTCGTGAGGCGGCGCCGCCACGCGACCGTTCCGAGGGCTAGCTGGCCTTACGTGCCTTCCGGCGCTCACGGCCGGACGAGCGCGCTCTCGTTGAGCTCGCGGTGGTGCCCGACACCGGCGATGGTGAGGGTGATCTCGAGCTCGGCGAGGAGCGTTCGGAGCATGTGCCGGACGCCGTCCTCCCCTCCGAGCGCCAGGCCGTG
>DASSPN010000036.1:0-18126 GCA_035699605.1 Nocardioidaceae bacterium
ACCCCGTAGGTGCGGGACAGCTTCAGGCTTCCCTGGAAGTGGCGGGCGCCGTGGCGGACCGCGGCCCACGCCTCGTCGATGACCTGGATGACCCGTCGGTCGTCGGTGCGGTGCAGCGTGGCCGCCAGCCAGGAGGTGGCAGCGAGCATCACGAGAGGCAGCGCGTCCTCGTCGTCGTAGACAGCGGACAGGTCGATGACGAACCCCGGGCCGGTGGCCCAGTCGATCCGGACGCTTGTCGGCCCGTCGAACATGCCGGCCAGGGTCCTGGTGAGCAGCTTGTCGAGCGCGAACACGACGGGCGTCGCGGCCTGCGCGAGCTCGAGTGGCGTGCGCCGCGAGAGCGCCACCAGGTCCTCAGCGGGCTCGGCCACCGTGGCCGCGACATCGGCGAGGGTGAACGTGCGCCCGCTGCGAGCGAGGGTGCCGACGGCCCAGCCAAGGAGCGCGTCCTCGGTCGGATCGAGGCCGCGGCCGAGAACACCGGCGACGAGTGCCGCCGCGAGGCTCTGACGACGGACCGTTTCGGTGGGCTCGCCCCGATGGTCCATGGGGTTGAGACGGTCGGTGCCTCCCGGATGGAGGCGAATGACCGGGAGCCCGTGCGCCTGGGCGAAGGCCGTGTACTCGCCCTTCGGGTCGAGGATCGTGACCATCCGGCGAGACCCGTAGACCGCGATCTCGCGGCCGAGGAACGCCTTCACCAGCGCTGACTTCCCGGAGCCGATGTCGCCGAGGACGATGCAGTTCGGGTTGGTGAGCGGGTTCGGGTAGAGCTCGAACGGATCGAAGAACCATCCGGATTCGCCGCCGGTGACGTTGACCCCGATGTAGGGGCCCCGTTCGCCGAGGCTGGCGTCCGTGTGACACGGATACACCGAAGCCAGGTGGGCCATGGTCGCCCGGTGACGCTCGATCCGCAGACCAGGGCGCCGGTTCCAGACCGGCGGCCGATCAACGGTGTGCGCGCTCATCCGACCGTGCGGGCGAGGCCCCGGCCGAGCGGGAGGGACGCGACCCACCCCTGGTCGTGTCGAGCGTCGAGTGGACGAAGGTCGAGCAGCGATTGCGCAGCCGCCTGTTCGACATCGGCGCACGCGTCGTCGAGCTGGTCGAGGTCGGTCGCTGTCACGTCGACGATGCCGACGAAGCTGAACTCGGCATGGCCCTCGGACAACTCCCGCTCACGCGCTTCCACGTCGGCGAGGCGCTTGCGCTCGCGGGCGTTGACCCGGAAGCCCTTCTGCGTCTTCATGTCGGCGTCGGCTTCCCGGGCCATGACCTCCCGGTCGGCGGCGCGGGCAGCACGACCCATCGGTACGGGTTCCATCACGACGGTCACCGTGCGAACCGCAGGCGTCGTGGTGAGCAGGTCGCTCATCCAGTCCGCGGCGACCGGCAGTTGCGGCCATCCGGCGATGCGGAACGAGCGATGGAACGTGCCGTCGACGAGGACCTGGGTCCGGCTCGTCTCGACGAGCATCGGGCCCCACTCCAATGCGCCCCGCCGCGCAGCAGCCGCCAGGGACCGGGACAGCGTCGCGACCTGCCTCGACCTGCTGGGATCGGAGCGCACTCGCACCGCCGTCGACACCTCGACCGGTGAGAGCGGGCCCGACACGCTGAGCCCGGCGGCGTCGAGGCGGCTGGCGAAGAGCCGCAGTTCTCCCTCGAGCGCGTCGAGAGCCGCGTCGAGACGGCCGCCGCCCCCTCGTCGCACTCGGACCCGTCGCTGGTCGACGGTGACCGACACCAAGATGTCGTGGGCGACGGTCTGCGGGGCCTGCTGGTCGATGAGCGCGAGGTAGTCGGACGCAGCCGTCTCTCCCGATCGCTCGTGAACGCCGGTCGAGGTGAGGAACGAGCGGTGATCATCCGCTCCGACCGGGTGCGCCCACTCCTGCCACGTGACGGCGGAGATGGGCGAGCGCTCGCGCGCGAACGGGCTGAGGGCCGCGCTCCAAGCGGCGAGCAAGGCGTCCTGCTCGGCTCGACTCGACAGCGGGAAGCCATGGCCCCGTACCCGGAGGACGGCGGTCACCGTCCCAGCTCGCCGATCCCGCACGACAGCGGTGTCCGCCTCGGTCTGCTCCAGGAGCTCGAGTCCTCGCAGCGGTCGCGGCAGCGCACCGGAGGTGTTGTCGCCAAGCAATGGCGGCCGCATCCAGCGGTGGCGACCCACCAAGCGCGCCAACCACAGCCGAGTTCCGGGGATAAGGGTCTCGGACAGTGGGGCGCCTTGCCATCGCCCGAACGCCACCGCCGTGCCCATGATCGGACCCACGAGGCCGACCGCCGCCGGTAGAGGTGACTGCAGGCTCGCTGCGAGGATGAGCACCCCACCGATGACGGGCACTGCCTGGCGAGCGCTCAGGCCGAGGAGGAGGCCCGGACGTTGGGAGTCGGCGAAGCGGTAGGTCCGCGCGTCGGTTGTCATCGACCCGGCACCTCGGCGTCCTCATCCCGCTCAGCGGTCCCTGCATGCCCGGTGCTCGGACGGGATCCGATCGTCGGGCGAGACGCGGGAGTCGTCGAAGCTCCTCGTCCCGCAGGCGACGGCCCACCCTGACTCCCAGCGGCCGGCGAACCCGAACCGAAGCCCGGAATGGCGGCGGGTCCGCCACCCCCTGCCGAGAAGCCCGACGGTGAGCCGGGCACGCCACCCTGCCCGGCGACCGTCCTGGTTGCTGCCGACGCTCCTGCGGTGGCGCCGAGGCTCTTGACCATCAGCGCCGTGTGCGCGGCAGTCGTCACTCCTCTCGTCCAGCCACCGGCCACACCAGCGCCGACCATGGCTCCCTCGACCGTCGGCATCAGCTTGTACAGCACCATCGGCGTCACGGCTGCGATCAGGAAGCAGACAAAGCCCGACATCAGCGTCCCGACCGCCGCCGCCCCGTCGTTGACGATTGCGGCGGCGTCGGGATCGCCGCTGGGATTCGCGACCAGCTTCACGGCTACGACAAGCGTGATGACGATCGCCAGCTTCGACACGACGAGCGCGACGGTGAGGTGGACGAGCTTGCGAGCGGAGCCTCGGAACAGTGGCAAGACGTTGACCGACCAGACGATCGGGGCGAGCGCGGCGGCGACGTAGATCAGCGCCGATCGCATCATCAGCGCGATCACGAGGCCGATCAGCCCGATGAAACCGACCAGTAGGCACAACGGGCCGACGAACGTGGATCCCAGCGGTCCCGTCGTGGTGGCGACAACGACCATTCCCTCGAGCATCCGGACGAGGTCCGGTCGACCGATCTGCCACACCATGGCGGCGGCCTCGTCGGTCACGCCGATGAGGACGTCGAGGATCGTCAGGGTGAAGGCCGATGCCACGATCGCCCGGGCACCTTCCTTGATCGCATCGCCGATCTGTTCCGGCCGCCCGGCCAGTGCGGCCTGCGTCGCCGAGGCCAGCATCATCGCCACCGTCACGGCCAGGGCGATGAGACCGACGCGGGCAGAGAGCTCGTTGCGGAACCAGGCCTCGGTGACTCGGGGGGTGGTACCCGAGTCGAGAACCGACCACACCCACTCGATCAGCAGAGCCAGACCATTGGCCAGCCAGGTGTAGATGCCCGTGATGACCTTGTCCCATGCCCAGCCGGCGACGCCGCCCACCGCATCGCCGACGAAGCCGAAGAGCTCGCCGAGCCCGCCGATCGCCCAGTCGAACATCACGACCCCCCGACGGCTGGCCACGCGAGCGCAGCACGGATCTCGTCCACCGACGACACCGTCGAGGTCGCAGCGAGCGCCGGGGTGGGCCCGGCTTCGCTCTGCCACGAGTCGACCCGCCAGTCCTCCCGCTCCCAGATCAGTCCGACGGTCACGGTGCGCCACACCTGGCGGGGCGCACCGTGTCCCGGCACGCCAACCACGAGGACGGACCACACCTCGACCGCCGCCGCGTCCTGGGAGAACGACAGCACCCGAGCCCGTAGCGGAAGCTCGGCCCACACGAGCTGGGAGGGCACAACGCCGACCTCACCCAACTCGATCGCGAGCTCGTCCAGCTGTCGGGCCGACTCATCCGCCAGCTGCCCAGCGAACCCGGAGGACGCGATGGATCCGATCAGGTCGTCCCGGGTGATGAACCCGGCAGTGGCGATTGCCCCGGTCGCTGAGACGGCTGACCCGGCGGCGGCACGAGCGCCGTCCTCGTCTCGTCGCCAGCCGTGCCCGATGCCGTCGACGACGAACGATGGACCGACCGCCTCCGAAGTTCCGACCGTGGAAGTCGTCGGGCCGACGTCGGTAGTCATCCCGTTTGGGGTGGTCGAGCACCCACCCACCAGCAGCCCGACGGCGATCAAGGCAGCCGTGGAGCGACGCGTGCAGGTCGAACCCATGACTCAGGTGGCGTTGAACACGGTCAGGGCGATCGAGTGGGCGAGGCCCGCCAACATCGCGGCGCCGATCCCTCCGAGGACCCACTTCTTTCCGGCTGACGAAGCCGAGTAGCTCGAACCGAAGTGGCCGACGCCGGTTGCCACCCCTCCGATGAGCAGGCCTGCGACCGCCGCGGCGATGGCCGCGAACTTGAGCCAACCGAGCACCTGCGTGATCAACGCTCCACCGGGCAGCGTCGCATCCGGGGCCGGATCGGGCACCTGGGCCCATGCTCGGCGCGCGCTGACGGCCAACCACATCTGGGCGCCGGCGACGAGCGCCACGACCCGTCCAATCAACCGCTTCATCTGGACCTCCGTCCGTTCGCCGGCACCCACCTCGGATGCACCCGACGAACCAAGACCCAGCCCCGAGGAGCGATCGCGCAACAACCTCGCCGCTCGCTGCTGGGTCAACAGGCATGAAGGTGATCGCTGCCCCCATCGCTGCCGTCGTCGTGGGGCTGCTCGGATTTCCCGCGCTCTTCGCCGTCGGTGACCCCGCTGCGCTGTCCTGCGGTGCGGTCGGAGAGCAGGCCGCGGTGCTCGCAACTATTCGGAGTCTGGAGTCCGGTGGCGACTACAACGCTCGCGCCGCTGGATCCACCGCCTCCGGCGCCTACCAGTTCATCGACTCGACCTGGGCCGGGTACGGCGGCTTCCCCCAGGCATGGCAAGCACCCCCGGAGGTTCAGGACGCCAAGGCCGGCGAGAGCATCACAGCGATCCTCAACGTGCACGACGGCGACATCGCTGCGGTACCCGTCGTCTGGTACCTCGGCTACCTACCCGCTCCGTCCTCGTCAGCCTGGGACACGGTCCCGGCCGCACACGCCGGGAACCGCCTCACCCCCCGCCAGTACCAGCAGCGATGGCTCGAGGAGTTCGAGCGGCAGGCGCCCGATCCCGACGGTGAGTCGCCGTGCTCCGTCGGCGGTTCGATCGCACCTCTCCCCGACGGGTTCGCCTACCCGGGGCCCGCTGACCTCTTCGCGGTGGCCCCGGTTGACAGCCCGCACCATGACTACCCCGCGTGGGACTGGGCCATCCCCGTCGGTACACCGATCTACGCAATCCGGGGCGGACGCGTCACGGCCACGATGTACTGGCCCTACAACTGGTGGGATCACGGCTGCGGCGCAGACAGCGCCAGCTGCTCGAGTTGCGGCATCGGGGTCACCATCGAGGACGACGCCGGAACCCGATGGACGTACTGCCACGGCGACGCTCTCACCGTGGCGCTCGGCGATACGGTCGTTGCCGGTCAGCAGCTTCTTGCCTCTGGGAACACCGGTCGCTCGAGCGGCCCGCACCTGCACCTCCAAATCCGCACCGCAGACGGCGTGCTCCGGTGCCCGCAGCCTCTCCTCCGGTCCCTCACCGCAGGCCACCGCGGAATCGATTCCGATGAGTTGTCTGCTGCTGGCTGCACGTACTGATGCGGATCTAAGTCACCCGGTGTGCTGCGGTCGTGCGATGCCATCGCCTCGGCTACTTCGCGAGGTCTGGCACTCGGACTACGAGGCATGGCTGAGTTAGCAGGTTGAGATCGTCTGACAGTCCAGCCGCAAGCGCTGCGGCGCCGATCAAGCTGAAGACGGAGGAGTCCGTGATGTCCGAGAGAGGAGCTGGACCGGACAAACGGGAGCGACACTCGAGGACGGCACGCCGGGCATCGTCGATGTGCGGATCGATTGCGCTGCGATCCTTCCCGGCAGCGGACACGAACGCCTCCCATAGAAGGAGACCTCCGGTCCTGGCGAAGTCGTCACAGTCGACCGTGATCTGCGGACGATCCTGAGTTGTCCGGGCGATCCGGGAAAGGAGCCAGGTCGCTTGCTGTGCACCCATTGCAAGCGCGCCCGTGCCGGCGCCGGCGCACCACGGCCGTCCGCGTTCGCCAGTCCGTTGACGGTTGAGGCCGTCGGAGTCATCTGGCATCGGAATGAAGAGCGGTGCCTCAAAGCCGAGTGCTACGCGGCGACCCAGGTCGAGGTCCGAGGCCACCTGGGTCGCGAGCTCTTCGAGCTTCGTGCCGCCGACGGATCCATCCGATGAATCACGCCAGTATCCGATGTTCCCAACCGCACCGACGTCGACTGCTGCCACCACGAGCTCCGACATGCCCGGACACTACGCACACCCGCACCCGACCAGTTCCCCGACGGATCACAGGAGGATGGGCGTGGAGCCGAAGCGCTCGGCGGTATAGGGACGGGAGAATGAGCAACTCATGGGCCGGGATGCGTTCGCGGCGGAACCGTAGAGGCCCCGCGCCGTACGCTGTCCGCACGCCCACCGATTCGCGGTCGTGTCGTGGGCCACGACAGCCCGGAGGCTTCCGTGTCCACGACCTCGACCACGTACAACCCGTTCGGATGGCGACTCGCCGAGATCGCTGATCCCTGTACCGATGACCTGCGTCGTCGGGACCTGATCGAAAGTCTCCTCATCGCCGAGGCGGAGGAGCTCATGCTCGGGCGACGACACCTCACGATCGTTCACGGTGCTCCCGCGTCGATCATTGACTCCGAGACGCTCGATGCCTTCTACGACGCGGTGTTCGCTCACGTCACCAGTGCGGACTGGTCGCGAGTGCGGGGGACGGAGGACTTCGTCACGGTCACGCTGGGCGGGCTAGAGGCCGATGAGCTCCTGCTCGATCTGGTCGAGCTGGCGCATCGGGCTAACCCAGGGACATGGCAGCTGATCGATCGGCCGTTCCCGAAAGTCGAGTAGCGGGGTCGTCAGCGGCGGCCGGCCGGCCGGGCCAGTTCATGGAAGAGGGCCGAAGTGGCGGGCGATGGCTCGGTCTCGAGGTCGTCCAGGTAGGTGACGAGCTCCTCGTAGGCGGCGGTGATGCCGGGAAGGTTGCCGGCGTGGTGCTCGACACGCATCCGGCAGCGGTACAGCTCCTCGTTCCCCGGTAGTCCCCGCAACCCGCGGACCACTGCCTCACGAGCGATGTCCACCTGGCCGGCCTCCAGCGCCAGGTCAACGAGGCGTTCGGCAGCTTGTTCGATCAACGTCGAGGCTTCGGCCACGTCCTGGTCCCGGTAGGCCCAGTCGTAGCCGACGGCGTCGAATGGTGGGCCCGTGACGAGCGACAGCCCTTCGCGGAGCAGCGCGATGGCCTCGGAGGACGAGGCACCGTCGGCCTCGAACACGAGGTGCCGCAGGACTGCGAGGTCGGTGGTCACCCCGGCAGCGAGCTGCAGACTCCCTCCACGGGACCGGTCGGCGGCGGGCATCACCGGACTGCCGTCGTCGAGGTCGCCGAGCGCGCGTCGGGTGGCCCCGATCACGTTCCACACGGTCTTGGTCTCGACCGGCTTGCCTCCCCACAGCGCGTCCTGCACGGCGCTCGCAGCTACCGGGCCTTCGCGGCAGGCCAGGTAGGTCGCCAAGATGAGCTCTCGCCGGCCGATGTCCGGTCGATCGGGAACAGAAGGCGTTCCAAGAACATGGACCACCATCGTCGGCTCGCAGCGATCCGGGATCGGCTCCGGGAACAGCTCGGCGAACGCGGCTTCGTCGCCCGGGTGACCATTGGAGGAGGACAGATCGTCGGGCTGGTGCTCGCCGTCGGACGGAGTGTCCTCACGGACGTCGATGACGCGATCCACGGGTGCTGCGGCCTCGGAGCCAAGTTCACGTAGGAGGTCGTCGACTTCCTCCGCCGTTGTCTCGTCGATTCCGGACGGGTCGAACTCGATCCCGAGTGGAAGAAGCCGGGCAACGCCGTCACTGCCGATCTCGATATGCGCAGGCGCGAGCCCTTCACCCGTAGCGACGACCACGGCGGCGCCGGAACGCGCTGCGCTCCCGTCGACGAGCATGCGGACGTCGGGGTCAGGGAGACCGGACGCGACGACGACAGTTGCTTCGATCGGGACGTGCCCACCGGCTCGGGCGGAGAAGGTGTTCGACCGCTTGGTTCGGGCGAGGGAGTCGGCGACCTGTTCGGAGACCCGAGCCAGGACGGAGGCCGCGGTGTCGAAAGAGCTCGTGGTGAGTCGATCGAGTTCCGTCATGCCGGTGTCGATGCCGACCGCGAGAACGTCGGTGTCGGCGACGTCCTCACTGGCAGCGAGCTCGAGGGCGATGGAGCGTAGGAGGGCTTCCACCAGCGAAGGTGGGCCCGCGACGCTCACGGCGCCGTAGGCCTCGAGATCGAGGAGCAACTGGCGATTCTCGCGACGACCGATGGTCACCAGCGCTGGGATCGCCGCCGGTAGCTCGGCGGTCGGAACAGTGGCCTCAGGGTCGTACGGCAGCCTCCAGGCCCATCCTCCATCCGCGGTGCGCCAGGGTTCGGGCGCAAGCGTCTGTGGTTGCTCCCACAGGATCTCGATGCCGGCCTCCTCACTGATCTCGACGGCGACAGGGCCGCCGCTCAAGCGGCGATGGTCGAGACGAGCGATGAGCTGGGCGATGCTCTGGCTGGCCCAGCGAACCAGCGGAAGGTCAGCGGCGGCGAGGATCGCCGCTTCGGTTGTGGACAGCGCGTCGGAGAGCGGTGCGTGGCCGTGTGCACCACGAACGGCCCGGCGGCGCCGCAATCTCTGGAGGCGTACGGCGAGTCCGGTTGCGAGGGCGCCACCGACACCCAAGAGGGTCGTCGAGGTCATTGACCATCCGTTGCCTGCACCCGCGGCACTTGCCTCCTCCTGCGGCTCGGCATTCGTGCTTGGCGACGTCGATTCGGGTGGAGACGATGTGGGCGTCTCAACTTCTTCGGGAGGATCCAGCGACGGGGCCAGCGGAGCAGGGGTCGGCGTAGGCGGCTCGGCATCGAGATCGGCTGCCTCGGGCTCCCGCGGGAGCGGCAACGGGGCCCGGTCGTCCGCGGGGATGTCGAGTTCCCATCCCGGAAGGATGAGGTTCGGGTCCTCCAGCCTCCGTCCGTCGGGCTGTAGGTCCCCGACGTTCAGATCGAAGATCTCTGGGTACCGGTGCGGATCTCCCAGTTCGTCTGCTGCGATCGCGGACAGGGTGTCGCCGCGTTCTACGACGTGGTGGCCGTTCGTCGACGGGGCGGACGTGCCAGTCGGGAGGCGCAGTTCCCATCCGGGCCGGATGACCTGTGGGTCGGCCCAGGTGCGACCGTCGGGCTGCACGACGGAGCGGTTCGCCTCCCACAGCTCGCGCCAGCGCATGCCGTCGCCGAGGTGCTGTTCAGCGAGCGACCAGGCGGAGTCGCCGTTGGTCACGGTGATGACCGCGTCGCGCGCTTGCTCGGCGAGTTCGGCCGTGGTCGGCGTCGCGGTCGGGGCTGTCTCGGGCCCGGTCGGCTGCTCCTGCTGCGCCACGAGCGGTGTCGATGGAGCGGGTGTTGTGGGCAGGGCCGATGCTGGCGGCATCGCCCGCTGGATGGTGACGCCCAGGATGACCGTGGCGACGAGAAGCCGAGCGGCCCGCTGCGCAGGGCCGGCGATCGCGATCCTCGGCGCCTGGATCCCTTGGAACGCGGCCCGTGATTCGACGAGGAACGACACGACGAAGAGCGTCCACACGAGCCACGCTGCGAGCGTCAGTACGCCGAACACCGCCGTGTCCGACACGACGGCGTCACTGAGGTCCCGGAGCTGTTCGCTGGTGGGCATGCCGCTGATGGGCCAGTGCCCGAAGCGCACGAGGGCCCACGGCAGCCCGCCGAGGATGCCGGCAAGCACGCCAATTGCGAGGAGCGCGCGGAGCCGGGTCATGGCTCCACCTTCACGGCCTCGACGGATGCAGTCGCTTGGAACGAAACCGTGTCGCCGCCGACGAGTCGGAGCATCTGTAGCTCTGCTTCGGAGGTGACCGTGACGGAGACGGTGTCGCCCGAGACGACGGCCGTGCCGGTGACGCCGGCGCTGTCGAGGTAGTCCTGCACAGCTCGCTCTGCGGCGATCGGGTCAAGCACGGTGAGCCCCTCGACTGCGGCATCCGGGTCGAGCTGTTGAGCGCCCACCCGAGCTGCGGATCCGGCGAGGGCGAAGGCGTCGCTTCGCGCTCGAAGCATCGCGCCGCCGTCCAGGAGAAGCGCAACGAGCGTGAAGGCGGACACGGTCACGCCGATCATCCACACGGTGACCGAACCACGTTCGTCTCGGTGGAGTCGATGGACCTGGTGGGACGCCGTGCTCACGGGCCCTCCCGGTAGGTGTCGATGATCTCGGTCGCTGACGCTGTGACGGTCATCGACCCGGGTACCGGTAGCACGGCCGCCTCTTGCAGGTCGACGGTGCAGGAGATGGTGACCGCCACGCTCTCGGTCCCGATGGTGGGCGAGAACGACATCGATCGGCATGTGGGTGAGCCTGCGTCCAGCGTGTCAGCCAGCGAAGCGCGAACGGATTCGACGGCGAGGTATGGATCCCGCGAGATCGACAGGTCACGGGCGGCCGATCGGGCTGCTCCCTCGACGTCTGCTCGGGCCAGCTGCACACGTCCGACCAGCACGACGGCACCGAGGAGCAGGCCGACGAGTGGAGCCAGGATCGCCAGCTCCACGCTCGCCGAACCTCGATCGCAGGCAACGCGCCGCATCACGGTGTCAACCGCTCGGTTGGCGCGTCGACCGTGACCTCGACTCGCAGGTTCAAGCCCGGTACGACGGAGACCACGTCGCCGGTCACCGTGACCGAGGAGGTGGAGGCGCCGCGCTCGGCTGACACCTGGCGGCCTTCGAGGCTCCGGCCGGACTGATCGAGGAACTCGCTTGCGGTGGCGACCCCGTCTTCCACCGAGCCATCCACGACTCGGACGTGGTCGAGGCCGTGGCGCGCAGCGGTGTTCGCCACGGTGCGGATGTGGAAGTACAGGGCG
The DNA here is from genome assembly GCA_035699605.1 of Nocardioidaceae bacterium. Classification (GTDB taxonomy): domain Bacteria; phylum Actinomycetota; class Actinomycetes; order Propionibacteriales; family Nocardioidaceae; genus SSC3. The sequence goes on from DASSPN010000036.1 coordinate 11,205, forward strand.
AACTGCACGATGACGGTGAGCATCGTGACCATGACGGCCGTTCCGATCACGAACTCGACCGTCGATGACCCTCGATCCGCACGGGCGCGCGGACCAGCCCGCATCGGCCGTTGGCGCTGCCGATGCGGGCGTCGAACACGACGGCCTGGACGCTCGATCAGAGCTGGATGCTCCCGACCTTGACGTCCACTGCGAGGGCGATCGCGGCCATGGCGGCGATGGCGATCGCCGCGGCGGCGGCGACGATGATCACCTTCTCGACGACCTCGCCGCGGTCGGCCTCGTCGTGGGCCCGGGCTCGGGCGTCGGCCAGGAGGACGGTGAGCCAGGCCGTGAAGCGGGTGAGTGCTGTGGTCATGGGTACTGCCTTTCGCTGAATGGTGATGCGACTACTCGAAGAGAACCGCCAGTGCGGGGAAGCCGAGGAAGACGATGAAGCCGAGGAGAAGGAGGGTCGCCGGGATGCCCATGCGCTCGGTCACGCTGGCGGCGGACCGCTCGGCCTCAGACGTGAGACGTTCACGGATCGCCTTCGCCTTGGAGCTGACCGTGTCCCGGACGGCGGCGCCCTCGTCCCCTGCGAGCGAGAGTGCTGCGGCGAGTTCGACCAGATCGTCGAGGTGGGCGTCGTTGCCCAGGCGTGCGAGCGCATCCCACGGCGTGTCGCCGCGGACATAGCCAGCACGAAGAGCGGACCGGAGCTCGACGAAGGCCCAGCCGCGTCCGGTGTGGGCGGCGGTCTCGAGGGACGACTCGACCCCTCGCCCGGCCGCCAGACACATGCCGGTGATGTCACAGAACGATGAGAGCGCGTGCGAGAAGGTCTGCCGGGCTTGAGCGGCGGCGGTCTTCACGGACCGGAACGCGGTGGCCACGCCGATCACCGAGCCGAGAAGAGCGAACCACAGTGGGATCGCGATCGGCAGCCGGAAGCCGACCACCCATCCTCCGGCGGCAACGACCGGTGCCCACAAGAACCCGAGGACTGCGTAGGTCACCAGCAGGGCAGCCTGCTCATCGGGGCTTCGACGCAGGACACGGAGATCGGCGCGCATCGTCGTGACGGCCTGGTCCACGATGCCGATACGTCGGGCGACAATCCCGAGGCGAACATCGAGGTTGTCGCGAGAGACCGGCTCGACCTCCACGCGCGGTTGCCCGAGCCGGGACAGTGCCGTTGCCAGCGAGGGCCGCGCCGGTGCCCAACCGGTCCATGCCAGCCAGACCCCGGCACCGACCATCGCCCCAGCCAGGACCGCGGAGGTGGCGAGGCTCATGCCGGCACGCCCGCGTCGTCGGGAGCTGTGTCCGGAGCGAGGAAGCGCTCGATGGGAGCGACGCGTCCCATGCGGTGCATCCACCAGAACCCCGCCGCCCAGTAGAAGGACACGAAGGTGAGGACGATCTGCCCGAGGGGCGAGTCGTACGGCTCCAGGTACTTGCGGGAGAAGACGATGAGCAGGGTGACGAAGCCTCCGATGACGATCGCCGTGTAACGCATGGCCGACCGCGGACGCTCACGGGCAACCTCGATGCGCCGCCGGCTCTCCGCTTCGGCATAGGCGGCCACGGCGAGGTTGGCCAGGACATCCCGCACCTGACGGCCACCAGCGGTCGAGGTCAGCCGGAGGGCGGTGACAACGAGGTCGCCGATCGGGTGGTCGAGATCTTCAGCCAGGTCATCGAGGACGACATCCAGCGGCTCTCGCTGCAGCCGTCGTGCCATCCGTTGGACCTCGGGACGAATGGGCAGCGGCGCAGTGGCGGCCGTGGCCACCAAGACCCCCTCGACGCCCCGTGCAGTGCCGATTGCGTCACGGAGCATTTCCGCCCACAGCGCGATGGCCTCGGTTCGCTTGTCGAGGGCCTGGCGCTTCTTGGCGCCTCGTCCGCCTGCTGCCACCCACGCGATGGCGCCGGCGGCGATCGCGGCCACCACCCAGCGAGTGATCACGAGCGTGATCACCGCGCCCGACGCGGCCGCGATCAGCCTCGGCTGGTGTCCCGCCGCAGTCCTCTGTGGCTGCGGGACGCGCTCCCGTCGCTGCACTGGGCGCCACGACGCGAAGGACAGCCACAGACCGCCGACGACGAGCAGACCAGCGAACGCTGCGAGCGCAGTCACAGGAGGACCGCCTCGTGGAGCGACGGGTCGTACCCGTGGTCGACCAGCTCGTCGAGCAACCGCACCGGGATCGGCGCGGCATGGTTCCGAACGGCGTGACCGCCTTCATCTGGATGGAACCACTCGTCGGTGACCACCTGGCCGGAGTCACCGTCGAAGCGCTGGACGTGCCGGATCTCCGAGATCACACGTCGCCCCTCGCGATCTCGGGACAGGAACACGATGACGTCCAGGGCCAGCGCCGCCAGCTGGAGCACGTCGCCGGTAGACCAGTCCCGGCCGCCGGCCCGGGCGTACACGGGCAGCCGAGGGAAGACCGACCACGACGAGTCAGCGTGGATCGTGCACATCGACCCGGCGATGCCCTGGGTCATCGCCTCGAGCATGTCGATCACCTCGGGACCCCGGACCTCACCAACGACGATCCGGCGGGGCGTGAACCGCTTGATCGCCCGCCCGAGGTCGGCCAAGGTGACAGCTCCCACTCCTTCGGTGTTGGCGCCACGTTCCATGAACACCAGCACGTGGTCGTGCCGGCCAGGCATGGCGTCGAGGTGCAGCTCCGGCTCCTGCTCCAGCACGACGATCCGCTCGTCCCGTCCGCACTCGTGCAGCAATGCCCGGAGCAGGGTGGTCTTCCCGACGCCCTGGCCCCCTGCGATGAGCACGTTTCGGCGAGCCCGTACGAGCGCAGCGAGAAGCGACGCAACCCCTCGGTCGTACATCCCTCGTCCGACGAGATCATCCTGGTCGGCATCGACGAGCAGATGTCGGCGCACGGTGAGATACGGACGCTTCGTGACCCAGGCGGCCGCAGCGAGTCGGGAGCCATCCGCGAGCTGGAGGTCGAGGATCGGCTTCGACGGGGTGAACTCGCGCTCCATGTGGCCACCACGGCGGGCGAGCGTCTGGATCATCTCGATCAGCTCGGCGTCGGAGCGGGCGATCGGCTCACCGACGACCGTGGCGCCGTCGATTGTCACCATCCGCACGTCGTCGCAGCCGTTCACGAAGACGTCCGTGACGTCGGTCCGTCGAAGCAGCGCGTCGAGACCGGGCGCGGCGGAGAAGGCCGTCGCGAGGACCCGCTCGAGCAGGGTGTCCTCGTCGTCGGCCGAGAGAGGAGACTCGCCGAGTCGCAGTGCCGCCCTCGACCGGTTGTCGAGTTCCCGGCGAAGGATCGCCCGGGCCATCTGCTGCTGGTCGAGCTCGTCGGGCATCCGTCGTCCGGCGTCGCTCGCCCGCGCAAGGTAGTCGCCGATCTCATCGGCGACCGTCCGCCGAAGTGTTGCCTCCAGTTCATCGAGCACCGGCCACCTCCTCCGCGAGGGAGACGTCGGCGAGGCGGTTGAGGACCGTTCGAGCCGAGCGCGCCAGCGGCGACCGATCCCAAGCTCGACCGGCTCCACGGGTGAGCAGCGAGGAGACGCCACGCTGGTCCCACGTCAGCGCCCCCACCGATGGGATCCCGATGGCCTGCGCTACCTCGTCGGCGGGGTGCGGGCGGTCGCCGACCGGGAGGGACACGACGTGCCCTCGTGTCTCCACCTGCAGGGGCTCAGCCAGCCAGCGGGCGGCTTCGACCCCATCGACGGTCGGCGGGCAGACCACCGCCACGACATCGCACACGGCGATCCTCGAAGCGGTCTGCTGCGAACGGGACCAACGGCCACTGTCGAGGAAGGCGGTCACGCCGCTGAGTTCGCGTACTGCCACGGGCAGTCGTTCCCGGGCCATCGTCACCGTGGACTCCGCGTAGGGCCCGGCAGTGGGCGCGAGGACCGAACGGACTCCGCTGGGAACATCGACTGCGTGCTCCAGCACGACCTCGTGTCCGGGCGAGCGTCGCAGCCCGCTCGCCACCCGGACCAGTCCGGGTTCGCCGCCAGCTCCCGTCCAGGATTCGATGCTGCCCCCGGAAGGATCGAACTCGACGAGCAGCCCATCCTGCGCCACTGCGGCAAGCGCGAGCGCGGCCGTCGTCACCCCCGGGGAGCCTTTCGCGGACACGAGGCCGACGAGCATGGCGGTCACTCCGCCAGGGCCACGACCGTGACCCGTTGGTCGGCAGCGGCGGCCGAAATCGCGCCCGCTGCGGATCGAGGTACAGCGAGCTCGATCGGACGTTCCCGCGTGTTCAGCGCTTCACCGGACGCATCGAACACCCATCCTTCGATCTCCTCGGGATCCCCCTGGGTGCCTGCGGCTGGGCGGACGACAACGAGCACCGGGGTTCCCCGACGCAGCGCTCGGGTCGGGCTGTCGCCGGGGCCGATCAGCACACCGATGACGGCCTCGTCCTCGCCGAGCAGGTGGCGGTCCTGCGGAATCAGCTGGTCGGCGTTGAGGAGTGAGTCCGCGACGAGATCCGTGCCAGCGACTCGGCCGACGATCGTGTCGATCTGCGACGCGTCGACGGTGCTGACCTCGGTGTCGGTGGGGATGCGGACGACTCGCAGGTCGGAGCGGGAGATCGTCTCGAGACGGTCAACGTCACGGGACAATGCGAGCGCTTCCTGTCGGTCACCAGCCGACAGGTACAGGGCGGCGAAGATCCATGCTCCGAGCACCGCTGCCGCGAGTCCGACGCCGATCCGACCCCAGCGACGACGCATCGGCGTGCCCGGCGGTCTCGCCGGAGCCACCGCTGCGGCCCTGGTCCGCTCGGCATGGCCGTTGTTCGAAGTCTTCGGCTGCAACGTCGACGTCACGCTGTCTCTCCTCTCACCACGACCGCTTGCACTTCTCGCACCGCTCGCGGGACCTGCGTGGTCCGAGTCACCGCCGGCAACGTTCCACTGACCCCGGTCGACGAGGTCCACGAGATCGTCCAGGTCACCGAGACGGACCCTGCCCAAGCTCCTGGTCGGCCTTCGACACCGCTCCGGAGCCGGTAGGCGTGCGTGCAGGCCCCGTCGGCCGAGGCCTGCTCCTCCATGGAGGGTCCGTCCGGGTCGTACCGAGTTCCCGAGCCGGCGCATGACACGGTCCCTGCACCGGGCTCACCCGGCGCGAACGTGAGCGACGGTGTCGCTGTGACGGTGACGCACACACCCCCGGCGCATGCGGAGTCCACGACGTTCCCCGTCCAGTTCGTGACCTCGACGAAGACGGGCACGTCGACGATCGATGCCGTGCCGACCGGCGGCGACGAGCTGATCGTCGGCTGGGGGAGCAGTCCGACGATCTCGCCTCGCACCGTCGATGCGATGTTGCCCGGGGTGATCGGTACCACCCACCGGACCTGATCGATCGGGCTTCCGTCCGAGCACTCGTACACCTGCCAGACGACGGTCACGCCCTCGGGTGGCCTGGTGAGGCCGTAGTCGAACCAGATCGTTGGGTCTTCGGCGAGGTCGTAGTCGAGGGTGACCCAGTAGCAGACGACCTCGTCCCCTGACCCGCGGCCTCCACCCCCGCTGGGCGGCCCTCCCGGGGTCGGGACGTCCCAGTCGACGCAGTAGCCGAGCGGGGAGTAGTTGACGCACTGTCCGGGGCTCTCGGAAGCCGCGGCCTGACGGGTGACGCCCAGCACCGCGACGACCACCAGCAGGCCGACGGCGATGCGGGGCCGGATCACCGCTCCGCCCCGCGCTCCGGGCAGCCCGACGTGGCTGCTTCCGTGAGATCCCGGATCCGCCAGACGCCGTCGGCGCGCACGGCCACCACCGAGGCCGCGGTCTGCCCTCCGAACGACTCGACGACGTTCCCCCCCGAGTCCGTGATCTCCATGCTGTTCTCGGCGCAGATCGTGAATGTCGCCTCGTCGTCGTCGGCGGGCGTCACTGTGATCACCGTCGACCGGGTGAGCTGCCCACCCGGCCCCGGCCGGTAGAAGCGGCCCTGGTCGCCCTCCCGGGCCCAATTGGCGAGTGCTCCGTCGGCGAACGTGCTGTTGTCGGTGAAGAGCGCGAGGTACGCCTCAACCTCGGGACTGGTCGGGTCCGAGGCGACACGTGGGTCGGCGAGGATCGTTGCCACGGCTGCGTCGTACCGACTCATCAGGTCCTGGAGGACGGGCGTCACCGCGTCGACATCGGTGGCCGGCGGCTGGGTGGTCGACGTCGTCGAGGTCGTCGCCTCGGTGGTGGTGGTTGTGCTGCGGGGCGCAGACGAAGCCGTTGTCGGGCCGGCGTCGTCGTCGTTCCCGGAGCAGGCACCGAGCACCACGGCGGCGACGAGCAGGATCGGGGCGAATCGACGAGTCATCCGACCACCATCGCAAAGACCCATCCCGCCAGGAGGGCAGGTCCGAGCGGAACACCGGGACCGTCGGTCGCGTCCTTCGCGCGTCGGACCAGCACCATCCCGAGCGCGACGACGAGCGCTGCGAGAACGGTCACGAGGACCGCCGACGGTGAGAGCCACGCCGGTACGGCGACGGCGAAGGTCGTCAGGAGAACGTCCCCGAACGCGATCCCGCGCGTACCCAGCCAGGCACCGAGGAGCGCGAGTCCGACGAGAGCCGTGACGACGACTGCGGCGACCAGGCGGTCCCAGGCCTCCGCCCGGCTGGAGTCCAGCACGAGTCCGGCGCCGACCAAAGCGGAGGAGAACCGGAGGGTCCGGAGCGAGAAGCGCCGACTGGCGAGGTCGGACGCAGCGAGCGCCGCCAGTCCGGCCGCCGCCGGCACGGCGGCGATCAGCCCCGTGTGGGCATATCCGAGCGCTGCCATGCTCCCGCCAAGACAGCCGGTCAACCCGGCCCGTCGAAGCGAGTGCACCCCAGCGCTCACGCTCATCGCTCCTGGCAGCCCCAGGCCGTGGCGTGGTGGTGCAGTGGCCCTTCCGGGCCAG
>DASSPN010000037.1:0-6589 GCA_035699605.1 Nocardioidaceae bacterium
ATGACAGAGGTAACGGCGCAGGCAGCGCGAACGGCGACCGACCAACCCTCGGCGCCGACGACAAGATCGAGGAGCAGGGGCTTACAGAGCCACTACCCGCTCTGGTTCTACCTTCCGGCAGGGGTCGTCTTCGCCGCGCTCTTCCTGGTGCCGACGGTGGTCTCGTTCTACTTCAGCCTGACGCGCTGGACGTTGTTCGACTCGGAGTTCATCGGGCTGGAGAACTACATCAACTTCCTCCAGGAGCCGGCACTCACGAAGGGACTGGTGAACACCTTCATCTTCGCGTTCGTCACGTCCGGGCTGAAGGTGGTGCTCGGGATGGCGCTGGCGATGCTCCTGACCCGGAAGATCATCGCCCGCGGCTACCTGCGCTCGGTCGTGTTCTTCCCCGTGCTCGTCAGCACGATCGGGGTGGGGCTCACGTTCCAGGTGCTGATGGATCCGGCGGACGGCCTCATCAACCAGGCGTTGAACGTGTTCGGCATCGCGGGACCCGGTTGGCTGGTCGACCCGAGCTGGGCGCTGCTGTCCATCGCCCTCACCGACGTGTGGAAGGGCCTTGGCCTCGCCACCGTCATCTACATCGCCGGCATCACCGCGATCCCGCAGGAGTACTTCGAGGCGGCTCACACCGACGGTGCCAGCGGGTGGCAGGTCTTCCGGCACATCATCCTGCCGCTGTCGTTCCCCGCTACCTCGACGGTCATCATGCTCTCGCTGATCGGGGGCCTGCGATCGTTCGACCTGATCTGGGCGATGACTGGCGGCGGGCCGGGCTTCACCTCCGACGTCATCGGGTCGGTGATCTACAAGCAGTACCAAGCCGGTTTCTACGGGCTCTCGACGGCCGGCAACGTGATCCTCTTTCTGCTCGTGACAGCCATCGTGTTCCCGCTGTCCCGGGTCCTCAACAGGCGTGAGGTGACCCTGTGAGAACTCTGCGCTCCCTTGCCACCAGCGTCGCCGCGATCGCGCTCACGGCCATCGTGTTCGTGGTCCCGTTCGTGTTCATCATCCTGCAGGCGGTGAAGACGCCGGAGGAGGCCCGACTTCTCTCCTTCGACTGGCCGAGCCAGTTCCGGGTGGTGGAGAACATCCAGGAGGTGTTCGAGGCCCGCAACTACATGCTGGTGATCGCCTTCATCAACAGCACCGTCCTCACCGTGAGCAGCGTGGCTCTGATGGTCGTGCTCGCGGCGATGGTCGCCTACGTCCTTCAGCGGCGGCAGAGCCGCTGGAACGTGCTGGTGAACCTCTGCGTGATGATGGGCCTGATCATCCCCCCTGCCGTGGTCCCCACGGTGTGGGTGCTCCAGAAGCTCGGCCTGTTCAAGACCATGACCGGGATGATCTTCATCGAGGTCGCGTTCGGGCTCGCCTTCTGCATCCTGCTGTTCAGGGCCTTCATCAGCAACATCCCGAAGGACCTCGACGAGGCGGCCATCATCGACGGTGCCGGACCGATCCGGCTGTTCTTCAAGGTGATCCTGCCGCTGCTCAAGCCGGTCGTCGTGACCGTGGTCGTGGTGCAGTCGGTCTTCGTCTTCAACGACTTCGCGAACCCGCTCTACTTCTTCCCCGGAGACGCGAACGCCACCGTCCAGCTGACGCTCTACAACTTCCGGAGCCAGTACACGACGGACTACAACCTGCTCTTCATGAACATCCTGCTCATCACGATCCCGCCGCTGGTCGCCTACATGATCTTCCAGCGCCAGATCGTGTCGGGCATGACGGCGGGCGCCGTCAAGGGCTGACGCCCCCTCAGTCCACCAGCCAGTCACTGCCACCGGAAGGTCACCATGCCGACGCATGCTCCCGCCACCTGGACCGCTGCGATGATCTCGCCGACGCAGGAGCTCCACAGTGCGCCCCTGCTGCGCAAGGAAGTCGAACTCGACCAGGGTCACGGTCCTGTGCGGAGCGCCGTGCTGCACGCCTCGGCGCTGGGCGTCTTCGAGGCGACCGTCAACGGGCGGCCGGTCTCCGAGGACGTGCTGAGCCCGGGCTGGAGCAGCTACGAGTGGCGGCTGCGCTACCGCACCTACGACGTGACGGACCTGCTGGACGAGCAGTCCGTGCTCGGGTTCGCGATTGGGAACGGCTGGTACCGCGGCCGCCTCACCTGGACCGGAGGGCGCGCGCTGTACGGCGACCGGCTCGGCGTCATCGCGCAGCTCGAGGTGACCTACGAGGACGGTCACGTCCAGGTCGTCGGCACCGACGACACCTGGAGCGCCGGCCCGTCGGCGGTGCTGGAGGACGACCTGTACGACGGGCAGACGATCGACGCTCGACGTGCCGACGACACATGGACCCGACCAGGGGTGGAGCCCGACGGCTGGGTCGGGGTGGAGAAGGTCGAGTTCGACACCAGTCGCCTGACGCCCTACGTCGGGCCACCGGTGACGCGGCAGGAGATCCTCGGTCCGCAAGAGATCTGGACCTCGCCCTCGGGAAGGACCCTGGTCGACTTCGGGCAGAACCTGGTGGGCTGGCTCCGGTTCCGGGTGCGCGGCGCGGCCGGTCACGAGATCACCGTCCGGCACGCGGAGGTTCTCGAGCACGACGAGCTCGGTGTCCGGCCGCTGCGGTCCGCGAAGGCGACCGACCGTTTCGTGCTCAGCGGCGGCGAGGACTTCTTCGAGCCAACGTTCACCTTCCACGGCTTTCGCTACGCCGAGGTGGAGGGCTGGCCGGGCGAGCTCACCGCTGACGCGCTCGAGGCGGTCGTGGTGCACTCCGACCTCAGGCGGACCGGCACGTTCGAGTGCTCGGACGAGCTGCTCAACCAGCTGCACAGCAATGTGGTCTGGGGGTTGAGGGGCAACTTCCTCGACGTCCCGACGGACTGCCCACAGCGCGACGAGCGGCTGGGCTGGACCGGCGACCTCGCCGTCTTCGCGCCCACCGCGGCGTTCCTCTACAACGTGAACGACTTCCTTGCGGACTGGCTGAAGGACCTCAGCAACGAGCAACGGCTGCACGGATACGTGCCGTTCGTCGTCCCCGACGCACTGAAGTACGTCGAGCACCCGCCCGAGTTCCCGAACCCCGACGCCACGGCGATCTGGGCCGACGCAGCGGTCTGGGTGCCGTGGGCACTGTGGGAGGCGTACGGCGACCGAAGCATCCTCGAGACGCAGTACGACTCGATGGCCGCCCATGTCCGCCGCGTCGAGACCCTGCTCTCTCCCACGGGACTGTGGGACGACGGCTTCCAGTTCGGGGACTGGCTCGACCCGCAGGCGCCACCGGACGAGCCCTTCAAGGCCCGCGCCGACAACGGCGTCGTCGCGACCGCCTGCCTCTACCGCAGCGCTCGGATCGTGGCCGACACCGCCCGGCTGACTGGTCACGACCGGGACGAAGCCGAGTTCGCGGCTCTCGCGGACCGGGTGCGTGAGTCGTTCGACAAGCACTACGTGCACGCCGACGGAACCATCGAGAGCGACGCGCCGACGGTATACGCGCTCGCGATCGTCTTCGGCCTCCTCGACGCGGAGACGCAGGACCTCGCCGGCCGCCGGCTGGCCGACCTGGTCGCCGAGAACGGGTATCACGTGGCCACAGGGTTCGCCGGGACGCCGTACATCACCGACGCGCTGACCGCCACCGGCCACCTCGAGCATGCCTACCGCCTGTTGACCGAGAAGACCTGTCCCTCCTGGCTCTACCCGGTGACGATGGGCGCGACGACGGTGTGGGAGCGCTGGGACTCGATGCTGCCCGACGGGACCATCAACCCCGGCGAGATGACCAGCTTCAACCACTACGCACTCGGTGCGGTCGCGGACTGGATGCACCGCACGATCGGCGGTCTCGCAGCGCTCGAGCCGGGTTACGGACGGGTGCTGGTGGCGCCGCAGCCCGGCGGTGGCATCACCTGGGCGACCACGCGGCTGGAGACGCCGCGCGGCCCTGTCGAGGTCCGTTGGCGTCAGGACGACGGCGGCCTCCAGGTGCACACCTCGCTGCCCGAGGGAGTCACCGGCGTCCTGCGGCTCCCCGGCCTGCCCGACGCCGAGCTCGCGTCCGGCACCCACGAGCACTCCACCCGCTGACCTCTCGACTCGAAGGAGCATCCACATGACTACCCCGGACGCCACGGTCGACGACCGGCTCGCCTCGCTCGACCTGCGGGCCAAGGTCCGGCTCCTGACCGGCGCGTCCATGTTCACGCTGCACGGCGACGAGACGCTCGGGCTCGCGCCCCTGGCGTTGTCGGACGGACCGACGGGGGTCCGGGGCCTCGTGTTCACGGGCGGGCCGACCGCCAGTCTCTTCCCGAACGCGACGTTGGTCGCGTCCTCCTGGAGCGTCGAGACCGCGCACGAGGTCGGCACCCTGCTGGCCGAGGAGGCCCAGCGCCAGCGCATCCACGTGGTGCTCGGCCCCACCATCAACCTGCACCGATCGCCGCTCGGGGGGCGACTCTTCGAGGCGTACTCGGAGGACCCGCTGCTGACGGGTGTGCTCGCGGCCGCCTACGTGCGGGGGCTGCAGGAGCGCGGCACCGGTGCTTGCCTCAAGCACCTCGTCGCCAACGAGGCGGAGACCGACCGGCACACGGTCGACAGCGTCGTCGACGAACGGACGCTGCGGGAGGTGTACCTGCTGCCGTTCGAGATCGCGGTCGCCGACGCGGACCCGTGGTCGGTGATGGCGGCCTACAACGACGTGAACGGCGTCCCCGCCACCGAGCAGGACGATGTCAACAACCGGATCCTGAAGGGTGAGTGGGGCTTCGAGGGGCTGCTCGTGTCGGACTGGTTCGCGACCAAGTCGGCCGGGCCCGCCGCGAACGGGGGCCTCGACCTGGTGATGCCGGGCCCCGACGGGCCGTGGGGCGACGCGCTGGTCGCCGCAGTCGAGACCGGTGAGGTCACCGAGTCCGTCGTCGACGAGCACGTCCGACGGCTGCTCCTGCTGGCCTCGCGGGTGGGTGCTCTCGGCACGCACCGGACCTGGCCGGACGACGTGCCCGAGCCCGGCAGCGAGGTCCGGCGGGCGCAGCTCACCCGGCTCGCCGCGCAGGGCATGACGGTCCTCACCAACAACGGCGTCCTTCCCCTCGACCGGAGCGCACGAACGACGCTGGTCGGCCGGCATGCGCTCGACACCGTCGACATGGGGGGCGGGTCGGCGCAGGTGAACCCGCCGCACCAGGTCTGCGTGGCCGAGGGCCTGCGCGCGCGGCTCGGCTCCCGGCTGAACGTCGTCGACGGCGTGCAAATCCGGACCCGGCCCCGGGCCGCTGACGTCGCCTTCGTGGTCGACCCGGAGACCGGAACCCCGGGGGTCCGCCTGAGGGTGAGGGGGACCTCGGGCGCCCTGCTCCGCGACGACCACCTCGACCGGGCCGACTCGCTGGTCGGTCTCGATGACGACCTGCCCGAGCAGGCAGCGACCGCCGTGCTCAGCGCGCGGGTCGCGGCCGGTGCCGTCCGCCTGGGCGTGATCGGGGTCGGGTCATGGACTCTTCGCGTCGACGGTCAGGAGCACCGGGTCGATCTGGAGCCGGAGACGGCCGACGTCGGGGAGGCGGTGCTCCGCCCGCCGGGCTGGAGCCTGGACCTGACGCTCGCGGAGCCGGCCGTCGTGGTCGCGGAGGTGGACCTGTCGGTGATGCCCTGCGGACGGCTCGGCCTCGTGGTCGAGCCGATACCGGCGAGCGACGAGGAGGCCATCGCCGTGGCTGCCCGAGCGGCCGCCGAGGCCGAGGTCGCCGTCGTGGTGGTGGGCCTCACCGAGGAGCAGGAGACCGAGGCCGCGGACAAGTCGTCGCTCGCCCTGCCCGGCCGACAGGACGAGCTCGTGAGCGTCGTGGCGGCCGCTGCGCCAAGGACGATCGTGGTGGTCAACGCGGCCACCCCCGTGCTGATGCCGTGGCGAGACGAGGTCGACGCGATCCTCTGGGCCGGGATCCCGGGCCAGGAGGGCGGTCACGCGGTCGCCGCGGCACTGCTCAACGAGATCGAGCCCGCCGGCCGCCTCGTCACGACGTTGCCGGCCCGCGACGGAGCCACACCCGCCTGGGACGTCGTCCCCACCGACGGGGTGCTGGCCTACACCGAGGGGCCGTTCATCGGCTACCGCGGTCACGCCGCCGGCTTGGCCGCCGCGCCCGCCTTCTGGTTCGGTCACGGGCTCGGCTACGGCTCCTGGGAGTACGGCGACCCGGTGACCTCGGTGCAGGAAGGCGTCGTCGAACTGCGGGTCGAGCTGACCAACACCGGCGGGCACGACTCACGTGAGGTCGTCCAGGTGTACCTCGACCCGCGGCAACCCGACCAGCCGGTCCGCCTCGTCGGCTGGTCCGCGGTCGACGTCGCCGCCGGCAAGACGGTCACCGCCACAGTGCGCTGCGAACCCCGGATGTGGCGGACCTGGGACGTCGACGCACACACCTGGCGGCAGCTGTCCGGTGGCGACCTGATCCTCGCCCGCGGGCTGGGGGACGTCCGGCACCGACTGCTCGCCCCCGGCAATGACCCCAAGACTGGAGACACGAGATGACGACGTTCGAGTCGATCAGCGCACGGCTGGAGGCCCTGGCCATCGAGGTCCCCTCGTGGGCCTACGG
>DASSPN010000038.1:0-19326 GCA_035699605.1 Nocardioidaceae bacterium
CTTCGAAGCCCACCGTGCGTGGGAGCAGAAGCTCTTCGACGCGCGCCTGTCGACCGTCTCGTGGCCGCAGGAGTACGGCGGCCGCGAAGCCAGCCTCATCGAGTGGGTGATCTTCGAGGAGGAGTACTACCGCGCCGGCGCGCCCGGCCGGGTCTCCCAGAACGGCATCTTCCTGCTCGCGCCGATCATCTTCGAGCACGGAACGAAGGAGCAGCAGGACCGCTTCCTGCCGACCATGTCGTCGGGCGAGGTGATCTGGGCCCAGGCCTGGTCCGAGCCCGAGGCCGGCTCCGACCTCGCGTCGCTCCGCTCGACTGCGACCCGGGTCGACGGTGGCTGGCGGCTCAACGGCCAGAAGACCTGGTCGTCCCGCGCGACGTTCGCGCACTGGGGCTTCGGGCTCTTCCGTTCCGACCCGTCGGCCGAGCGGCACCGGGGCCTGACCTACTTCCTCTTCCCGCTGGACGCCGACGGGCTCACCGTTCGGCCGATCCCGCAGCTCGACGGCGAGCCGGGCTTCGCCGAGATCTTCTTCGAGGACGTGTTCGTCCCCGACGCCGACGTCCTGGGCGCACCCGGCGACGGCTGGCGCGTCGCGATGAGCACTGCCGGCAACGAGCGCGGACTGTCGCTGCGCTCCCCCGGACGGTTCTGCGCTGCGGCCGACCGGCTCCTCGACGTGTGGCGCGCGCACCCGGATCCGGCGCTGCGAGACCGGGTGGTCGATGCGTGGATCGGCGCGGAGGCCTACCGGCTCTACACGTGGGGCACGGTCACCCGGCTGGCCGCTGGGGGCGACATGGGCGCGGACGGCTCGGTGAACAAGCTCTTCTGGTCCCAGCTCGACGTCGCGCTGCACGAGACCGCTCTCGACCTCCTCGGCGGGGACGGCGAGCTCGAGTCCGCGTGGACCGACGGGTACCTCTTCTCGCTGGGTGGCCCGATCTACGCGGGCACGAACGAGATCCAGCGCAACATCGTCGCCGAACGACTTCTGGGGCTGCCCAGATGAAGGGGCACAGATGAGATTCACGCTCACCGACGAGCAGAGCGGCTTCGCGCGCTCGATCGACGACCTGCTCTCAGGAGCCGGCGTGCCGGCCGTGATCCGGTCGTGGGCGGCCGGCGACTCCGGTCCCGGCCTCAAGCTGTGGGACCGCCTCGCCGACCTCGGCGTGACCTCGCTGTGCGACCCGGACGTGGGGGCGACGCCGGCCGACGTGGTGGTCGCGTTCGAGCAGCTCGGGCGGCACGCCGTCCCGGGGCCCTGGGTCGAGTCGGCGGTCGTCGTACCGTCCTTGCTGGGCCACGCCGTCGAGGGGATCGCCACCTTCGGCGTGCCTCTGGCGCTCGACGCGGACATCGCGGACGTGTCGTACTGCGTTGCCGGCGAGTCCTTGTGCACGGCCGAGCCTGGCGACCTGGTCCCCTCGATCGACCCGGCGCGAAGGCTCTTCCAGCTCGAGATCGGCGACCCGGTCGCGGCCCTCGACTCGCGGACGGAGGTGCAGGCGCTCGACCTCGCCACCCTGGCTGTCTCGGCACAGCTGGTGGGCGCCGGCTACCGCGTCCTCGAGGACGCTGTGGAGTACGCCAAGGCGCGCGTGCAGTTCGGCAAGCCGATCGGCCAGCAGCAGGCGGTCAAGCACCTCCTCGCCGACGCCAAGGTCGCGCTCGACTTCGCCCGCCCGCTGGTCTGGGGCGCGGCGCTGAGCGTCTCCCCGCGCGACGTCTCGGCGGCCAAGGTCGCCGCCGGGGACGCCGCCTACGCCGCGTCGCGGGCGGCTCTGCAGGCGCACGGGGCGATCGGCTACACCGAGGAGTACGACCTCTCCCTGTGGCTGCTGAAGATCCGCGCCCTGCGCAGCGCGTGGGGGTCGCCGTCCTACCACCGCGGGCGCGTGCTCGACGCCCTCGTCTCGCAAGGCACGGAGGCCTGATGCACTTCGCGCTGAGCCAGGAGCAGGAGGAGCTCGTTTCGACGGTCCGGGCCGTGCTCTCGGGAAGCACCGACGGCTGGAAGGTGCTCGTCGAGCAGGTCGGCGCACCCGCGCTCGCCATCCCCGAGGAGTACGACGGAGCAGGCGCCTCTCTCTTCGAGACGGCCCTGGTGCTCACCGAGCTCGGCGCGTCCCTGACGCCGCACCCCTTGCTCCAGACCGCTGTTGCCACCCACGCTCTGCTGTCGGCCGGCCACCACGACCACCTCGCCCACCTCGCCGCGGGGCGCACGGCCACTGTCGCCCTCGACGACGTCGTGCTCGACGGCGACCTCCTGCTCGTGGTCCGGGACGGCGTCCTGCACGAGGTGACCGCCGCTCGACGTACTCCCCTGGCCCCGATGGACCAGACGCTCGAGCTGTGCCGGGTGTCGGTGGACGAGACCACGCCGCTCGGTCCCGTCGACGAGGCCCAGCTGCGCGACGTCGCCGCCGCGCTCACCACGGCTGTGCAGGTCGGCGCGATGCGGCAGTGCCTCGAGCTCACTGTCTCCTACACCAAGGAGCGCCAGCAGTTCGGGCGCCCGATCGGGTCCTTCCAGGCGCTCAAGCACCGGATGGCCGACTGCTACGTCCTCCTCGAGACCTCACAGTCCGTGAGCTGGGCCGCCGCGTGGGCGGCGGCGAACCTGGACGACGACCTCGCGCTCAAGGCCGCGACCGCCAAGGCGTGGTGTGGGGACGCCCTGGACCACATCGCCTCCGAGATGGTGCAGCTGCACGGCGGGATCGCGATCACGTGGGAGCACCCCGCCCACCACTACTTCAAGCGTGCGCACGCACTGGGCAAGCTGTTCGGGCAGGCGCACGAGCACCGCGCACGGCTCGCGGACCGCTAGACCGACCCCGCCAGCCTCGCGAGGTTGGCCACCGCGGGACCGATGTTCTTGCCGAGCGACCCCAGCGCGTCCAGGACTCGCGGGTCGTCGAGATGTGCCCCGATCGACGCTGCGGGATTGAGCCGGGTGCGGTCGTTCCACCCCGAGATCTCGGGCTGGGCTCCCCGTCTGGCCACGGACGTCAGGCTGGCGTTAGCGAACTCCAGCAGGTCGCTCGCCGACCCGGAGAAGCGCACCGGCACGCAGACCTGGTTGCGGGCGGCGTCGTCGGGCAGCAGGGCCTCGACCGTTCCGACAATGGCCGCGCTCCAGCAGACCCAGCCGGGCGTGACGTACTGGACCGTGATGCGGCCGGGCTCGAAGAGCGGCCGAGCCTCGGTGGGCCGCACGCCCGGGGCCGTGCAGTCGACGTACACCCCACCGGGGCGTGCGGCGACAGAGCCGCCGTCGAGCTCCGTCCCGGCCGCGGTCAGCGCCCGAACCCTCCCGCGCACGACGTTCTCGATGCTGCGCAGCTGCGCGACCTCGTGGCGGCTGACCGTCGCACCGCGGAAGGCGGTGGGCTCGACGCCCTCGTCGACCCGGACGAACACGTCCGCATCCTCGAGGCGGTGCGCGAAGTCGACGGCGTGCTCGGCCGTGGCCGCCGCCGCGACCCAGTGCGCCTGCATCTGCATGTAAGACGCGACCTGGTCCAGCGGCTGCATGAAGGCCCGGTCGAAGAACCAGCCCTCCCGCGACTTCACCCAGGTGATCCGGTCGGGGCCGACGCCCTCCTCGAGCAGCCAGTTGCAGGTGTCCATGCCCGTCTTGCCAGCACCGATCACGGTGAACCCGGCCGGCGCGTCACCGAGGTGCACCAGCTCGTTCGGCGGGACGAGGTGAACCCCCTCGTCGACGTGGTAGGCCGGGGGACGTCTGGAGGGCACCTCCGACTCCACGTACGTCGCGTCGACGAGCCGGTGTCTGGTGCGGATCCGGGTGACCTCCCCGGACAGCAGGGACCGCACGAGGTGGCCCTCCTCGTCGGAGCCCTCGTAGGACGTCATGCCCCGGAAGTCGACCCGACCCGTGGGCAGGAGGACGTCGTCGAGAACCCGCCCGAAGTAGGCACAGATCTCGGCCGCCGAGGCACGCTCGTAGAACCCGGCGTTCGGGCCGTCCTCGTCCACCTCGTCGCGGCCGAGCGACGACGAGTCCACTCCGTACGTCGCGGAGGGCTGGTGCAGTCGCACGAAAGGGTAGGCGTCGAGCCAGTGCCCGCCCGGACGGTGCCGCTGGTCGACCAGGATCACCTCCACGTCGGAGCGGGCGACCAGCGCGTCCGTGAAGGCCATCCCGGATGCCCCAGCCCCCACGACGAGGTAGTCGGTCTCGAGCTCGCGCATTCTGCCTCCTGTTTCCCGGCCACGAGTGCGGGTACCCCTGCTGCAAGGGAGGTTCGGCTATGCGCATCGGTACGGCGATCGTGGTTCTGTGGCTCGTGGTGGGAGCCCTTGCAGCCTGGCAGCGCGACTACTTCGGCGACAACCCGAATTGCGCGAAGAGCAGCACGATCGCCGTGACGATCGTCGCCGGTCCGCTGAACTACCTCGGAGTCAACCCGAAGGTGCGCAAGTGCGACCTGCCCGAGCCTTCCCGGTGACCCCTGTCATGAGCCCTGACCGGGCGGCGTCATCGACTTTCAGGTAGTTCTGCCGGTACCGCCCGATTCGTCCAGCCGGAAAACTAGGGGATACGCCCGGCCATGGGAGGGTCCGGGACCAACGAGGGAGCACCGCCGTGACGGAGACGTCGACGCAGGTCAGGCCGGATGCAAGGAGATGCAATCGGCAGGGTCCGAGCGTTCCTGAGCCGTTTTCGTGGCGATTTTCGGACGGTTTTTCTCGGCCGTTCGGGGGACCCCTCACCGCGTACCCCACGCCGGGGTGCGTTCGTTTGACCGGGCAGACGAGCAGCACGACCGACCGAGGAGACGCAGCATGATGGAGATCATCGACGTCGCACTGACGCCGCTTCAGCGTCGCAACCGCGCGGTCTTCCTCGACCAGGGCGACCTCGACGCGCAGCTGGCTCTGGAGGGCCGGGACCTACGCGTGCTCGAGCCGGGCGAGAAGGTCGTCCTGCACGCCGACGGCGACTACTTCGCGGGCACGGTCATCGACCAGGTCTCGACCGACAAGTACCTCATCTCGATGGGCGTGCGGATGCCCGCCGAGTGGGCGTACCGTCGGGCCGGCAGGCCCGTTCCCGCTGGTCTGGAGGCCAGCGAGACGGCTACCGCGGAGACCAACGTGCGCACCCAGGAGCTCCTCGACCTGCTCGGCGAGCTCCGCAAGGCCGGTGGAGTGCCGGCCAGCGCGACCAGCTCCACCGCGGCGCCGCGTCGCCGCGCCCGCTGACGACACCCGCCGCACGGCCCGCATTCAAGGGACGGGCCGTCAGGCGGTCGGCAGCAGCGCCGTCCGAAGGTGTTCCGCCAGGAGCGCGGGTGCCTCGATCGACGGCCAGTGGCCCACGCCCGGCATCGTCACGACCCTCGTCGCCGGGCGGAGCTGCTTCATCCGCTCCGTCATCGGGAGAACGGCGATGGGGTCGAGCTCGC
Source organism: Nocardioidaceae bacterium (assembly GCA_035699605.1). Lineage (GTDB taxonomy): Bacteria > Actinomycetota > Actinomycetes > Propionibacteriales > Nocardioidaceae > SSC3. Next base: position 5,445 of record DASSPN010000038.1, read on the forward strand.
CCCAGACCAAGGTGAGCGGACCGTCGTACTCGACGAAGCCGGCGGTCCAGTGCTCCTGGTGGACGCGCCGCTCCTCGATGTAGCGGATCAGGACCGGCATCAGCCGCTCCCCACCCCCGAGCCGGGTCTGGGCGATGAGCTCGTCGACCGCGCCGGCAGGCGGGGGCGCCTCCTTCGTGAAGGACTCCATCAGGGACCGCCGCATGACCCAGGTCGGGAGGGAGAAGAGCGACGGCCGGTTGGGCAGCCTCAGCGTCAGCCTCTGGCCGCGAGTGAGCTGTGCCAGGTCGATGAAGATCGACCCGTTGGTCAGGACGATCCCCTCGATCGCGAAGCCCAGCCTCCCGGAGTTGTGCCGGGAAGCCAGCTCGGCCGTGACCGTGTTGCCCATGTCGTGAGCGAGCAACGAGCAGCGGGTCACACCGAGCTTTCTGAGCATCTCCTCGACGACGTTCGCCTGGTCGAAGAGGGAGTACGACGCATCGCGCGACTTGTCCGAGCGGCCGTAGCCGGGCAGGTCGAAGAGGATGGTGTCCCGTTCGAGCAGTGGGGCCACCGCCTCCCAGTCCGCAGAGGACCCGGGGAATCCGTGCACCACCACGACGGGGAGATCGGAGGGCGGTCCGACCCGGCGCACGTGCAGCTCACGGCCGTCCTCGAGGCGCATGGTCAGCCTTGATCGGTCCGGTGGTACTGGCCCTTGTAGAACAGCAGCGGGTGCGGAGCGTCGGAGACGCCGAGGTCCTGCACCTGGCCGATCACGACGTAGTGGTCGCCGGCCTCGTGCACCGCATGGATCGTGCAGTCGACCCAGCCGAGCACGCCGTCGAGGAGCGGGGCTCCCGTCGAGGCGGGCTTCCAGCCGATGCCGGCGAACTTGTCGACCCCGCGGCGGGCGAACTGGTTGGAGATCTCGTCCTGGCCCTGGGCCAGCAGGTTGACGCAGAAGAAGCCGGCCCGCTGCATCGCGGGCCAGGCCTGCGAGGTCTTCGCGGGGCAGAAGAGGATCAGCGGCGGGTTCAGCGAGACGCTGGTGAACGACTGCGCGGTCATGCCGACCGGCTCGCCGCCGGACAGGGACGTCACGACGGTGACCCCCGACGCGAACCGGCCCAGCACGTCGCGGAAGTGACGCTGCGCCTCGGGGTCCGCACCCTCCTCGAGAGACGGCGGGATGCCGTCCTCGAAGTCGAACTGGTCGAGGAACGACTCGATCAGCTCCTGGCTGGGCCAGCTGACCCGGCCGGAGGCGTCGTGGTTCAGGACCGGGTCAGCCACCGAACTTGTGGCCCCAGTACGACACGGCGGTCGACTCCCGTGCCACCCAGCGGGCGTCGTCGACGGTCAGGCCCTCGCAGCCGTACTCCACGTCGAACCCTCCGGGTGACTTGACGTAGAACGACACCATCTGGTCGTTCATGTGACGTCCCAGGGTAGCGCTGAGGGGTGCCTTGTACTTCCGCACCCTCTCCAGGGCACGGCCGACGTGGTCGAGCTTGTCGACCTCGAGCATCACGTGCACGCACTTGCTCGGGTTCGGCATCGGGAGGAACGCGAGGCTGTGGTGGCGCGGGTTCACGCCCAGGAAGCGCAGCCACACCTTCGAGCCCGGCTCCTTGCCGACGAACTCGCCCGGCATGCTCATCGAGTCGCGCAGCCGGAAGCCGAGCACGTCGGCGTAGAAGCGCAGCGCCTCCACGTCGTCGCTGACGGGGATGACGATGTGGCCCATGCCCTGGTCCCCCGTGACGAACGTCTGGGCGTACGGCGTCACGACGGGGAACGACTCGTACGTCGCGCCGTGGAAGAGCTCGAAGACGTTGTCGAACGGGTCACGGAACCGGACCATCTCCTGCACGCGACGCTCCGCGAGCTCCTCGGCGGAGGCCGTCTCGACCTCGACACCGTGGTCCTTCAGGTGGTCGACGGCCTGGGCGATGGCCTTGTGGTCCGCGACCTCCCAGCCCACGCAGGACAGCTCGTCCTTGTCGCCGGGGAAGACGACGATGCGGGCCGACAGCTCGTCGATGCGCCAGTACTGGTTCTCCGGGGTGGGCCCCCGACCCTCCATCAGGCCGAGCACCTTGCCGTTGAAGGTCCGCCAGGCTTCCATGTCCGTGGCCTCGACCCGGATGTAGCCCATGGACTTGATGTCGATCATCAACGCTCCTTGTGCGCGGCCAGGAAGTCACGCGACACGGTGTGGAAGGCCTCGGCCGCCTCGATCTGCGCCCAGTGCCCGCAGTTGGGGAACACATGCAGCTGGGCCTTCGGGATGGTCTTCAGAGCGATCAGGCCCCCGTCGAGCGGGTTCACCCGGTCCTCACGCCCCCAGGTCAGGAGCGTGTGCTGGCGGATCTTGTACGCCTCGCGCCACAGCATGCCCTCCTCCATCGTGTCGGGGTTGTAGAAGGAGGCGCCCATGCTCGCCATCGCCTCGCGCGCGCCCGGCGCGGTCGCGTTGGCCAGGCGCTCGGCGACGAGCTCGGGCGTGCAGAGCTTCTGGTTCACGATCATCACCCGGATGAACGCCTCCATCGCCTCCGCGCTCGGGTTCGCGCCGAAGTCGAAGAGCCGCTTCACGCCCTCGGTGGGGTCAGGGCTGAAGATGTTCTGGCTGAGGCCACCCGGGCCCATCAGGATCAGTCGCCCGACCCGGTCCGGGTACTTCAGGGCGAACCTTGTCGCCGTACCTCCGCCGAGGGAGTTGCCCAGCAGGTGGATCCGCTCGATTCCCAGCTCGTCGAGCAGGTTCGCCAGAGCGTCCGCTGCGAAGGTGAAGAAGTGTCCCTCGACGGCCGGCTTGTCGGAGTCGCCGAAGCCCGGCTGGTCGACCAGCAGCACCCGGAAGTCCTGGGCGAAGGTCTCCAGGCAGGAGCCGAAGTTGCTCCACGAGCTCGCGCCGGGGCCGCCGCCGTGCAGCATGACGAGCGGCAGCCCGCCGCCGACCTCGCTCGGCTCCCCCGCCTCGTGGTAGTTGAGGCTGAAGGCGCCGGCCTTGGCCTGCTTGGCAGTGCCTTCCCTGGTCAGGCTCACTCAGTACATCCCCGGGTCGATCTTCTGGCCGAACTCCACGGCTCCGAACATGCGCAGCGCCCGCTCCGGGTCGTTGGCGGCGTGCACGCGGCCGGCGTGCGCGTCACGCCACGCCCGCTGGAGGTAGGTGCCCTTGGCGAGCGCCCGGCCACCCGAGGTCTCGAACAGGGTGTCGATCGCCTCGATGGCGCGCTCGGTGCCGATGACCTGGTCGCGGCGGACCTTGAGGCGCAGCTGCAGCGGGATCTGCTCGCCGCGCTCGACGTACGCCATCTCCTCGCGGAGGTTGTTCATGAGCAGCGCCCAGGCGGCGTCGATCTCGCTCGACGCACGGGCGATGCGGACGTTCGCGAAGGGGTCGTCGACGGCCTTCTCCCCGAGGTACGCCGCCCGCACGCGCTTGCGCTGCATGTCGACGTGCTCCTCGTACGCGCCGTAGGCCATGCCGATGATGGGCGTGGTGATCGTCGAGGTGAAGACCGAGTGGAACGGCAGCTTGTAGAGGTTGCTGGTGTTGACCTCCTGGCCCGGGCCGCGGCACTGGCCGGTCTCCCCCATGGACAGGGTGAACGCGTCCGGGACGAAGACGTCGTCGACGATGATGTCGTTCGAGCCCGTGCCGGCGAGACCGACGACGTTCCAGACGTCGTCGATCTTGTAGTCCTTGCGCGGGATGAGGAACGTCTTGAAGTCGACGACCTGACCCTCGGCGTTGAACACGAGGCCACCGAGCAGGACCCAGCTCGCGTGGTCACAGCCCGACGAGAACGACCACTTGCCCGAGAGACGGTAACCGCCGTCGACGAGCGTGGCCTTGCCGGTCGGTGCATAGGAGCTCGACGCCCGCGTGTTCGGGTCCTCACCCCAGACCGCCTGCTGGGCCTCGTCCGGGAAGAGGGCGATCTGCCACGGGTGCACGCCGACCACCGAGCTCACCCAGCCGGTGGAGCCGTCCGCCTGCGCGATCAGGCGCACGGCCGTGAAGAAGTCGACGGGGTCCGACTCGAGGCCGTCGTACCGCTTGGGCTGAAGCAGCCGGAAGAAGCCGGCGGCCTCCAGGTCCTTGATCGAGGACTCGGGTACGACGCGCAGCCGCTCGCCTTCCTCGGCCCGCTCACGGATCTGCGGGAGAAGGTCGCGTACGGCGTCGAGCACGGCCTGTGACATCGGAGCTCCTAGCTGTCTTGGAGGGACCCCTCAATACTAGAACACGTTCTCGTTTTGCGCGAGTAGCCGCACCTACGAGTTGGCGTCCTGCTTCGCCTTGAGCTGCAGCGCGATGTCGATCAGCTGGTCCTCCTGGCCACCGATCAGCTTCCGCGCTCCCGCCTCGAGGAGGATCTGGGCGCCGCTGACGCCGTACTTCTGGGCCTGACGGTCGGCGTGCTTGAGGAACGAGGAGTAGACGCCGGCGTAGCCCATCATCAGCGTCATCCGGTTGAGCGTGCACTCCTCCGGCATCGTCGGGAGTACGACGTCCTCGGCGGCATCGACGATCTTGAGGAAGTCGACTCCGGTCTTCCAGCCGAGCTTGTCGCAGACGCCGACGAAGGCCTCGAGCGGCGTGTTGCCGGCGCCGGCGCCGTAGCGGCGGACCGAGCCGTCGATCTGGGTCGCGCCGTTGCGGGCGGCGACGATCGTGTTGGCGACACCGAGGCCGAGGTTCTCGTGGCCGTGGAAGCCGACGCGGGCCTCGTGGCCGATCTCGGCGTGCACGGCGGCAACCCGGTCACCGGTCGCCTCCATGATGAGCGCACCGGCCGAGTCGACGACGTACACGCACTGGCAGCCGGCGTCGACCATGATGCGGGCCTGCTTCGCCAGGACCTCCGGCGGCTGGGTGTGGCTCATCATCAGGAACCCGACTGTCTCGAGGCCGAGCTCGCGGGCGAGGCGGAAGTGCTGCTCGGAGACGTCCGCCTCGGTGCAGTGGGTCGCGATCCGGCAGATCACTCCCCCGTTGTCCTGGGCAGCGCGGATGTCGTCCTTGGTGCCGACGCCGGGAAGCATCAGGAACGCGATTTTCGCTCGCTTCGCGGTCTCGGCCGCGATCTTGATCAGCTCCTGCTCGGGCGTCCGGCTGAAGCCGTAGTTGAACGACGAGCCGCCGAGTCCGTCGCCGTGGGTGACCTCGAGGACCGGCACGCCGGAGTCGTCGAGGGCGGCCACGATGTCGCGGACCTCGGTGGCCGTGAACTGGTGACGCTTGTGGTGCGAGCCGTCCCGCAGCGAGGTGTCGGTCAGCCGGAGGTCGAGGGTGTCGTCGAAGGTGACCTTGAGGATGTCTTCGTTTCTCACAGTGCGCTCGCGATCTTCTCGCCGACCTGCGTGGCGGCTGCGGTCATGATGTCGAGGTTGCCGGAGTACGGCGGCAGGAAGTCACCCGCGCCCTCCACCTCGATGAAGACCGACACCAGCGTGCGGTCCTTCGTGTAGTCCGACGGCGGGTCGATCTGCGGGTCCTGCAGGAGCCGGTAGCCCGGGACGTACTGCTGGACCGCCTCGACCATCCGGTGCACCGACTCGCGGATGGCGTCCTGGGAGTCGTCGTACGCCGACGGCGGCGCGGCACAGAAGATCGTGTCGCGCATGATCATCGGCGGCTCGGCCGGATTCAGGATGATGATCGCCTTGCCGGACTCGGCGCCGCCGATGTTCTCGACGCCGGCGGCCGTCGTCCGCGTGAACTCGTCGATGTTCTGCCGCGTGCCCGGACCCGCGCTGACCGACGAGACCGAGGCGACGATCTCGGCGTACGACACGGGGACGACGCGGGAGACCGCCGCGACCATCGGGATCGTGGCCTGCCCGCCACAGGTGACCATGTTGACGTTGGCCGCGCCGAGGTGCGCGTCACCGTTGACCGGCGGGATGACCCCCGGGCCGACGGCAGCGGGGGTCAGGTCGATCGCTCGGATGCCGGCCTCCTCGTAGCGCGGCGCGTACTCGCGGTGGACGTACGCCGAGGTGGCCTCGAAGACCAGGTCGGGCAGCTCGTCCTGCTTCAGGAGCCAGTCGACGCCCTCGTGCGTGGCGACGAGGCCGAGGTCGGCGGCGCGCTTGAGCCCTTCGCTCTCGGGGTCGACGCCGATCATCCAGCGGGGCTCGATCGGCCCTCCGTTCTGGGAGCTGCGGAGCAGCTTGTACAGCAGGTCTGTCCCGATGTTGCCGGAGCCGACGATCGCGGCGGTCTTCTTGCTCATGACGGTCCTCACTTGAAGGAGAGCTCGACGGACCCGAGGCCCTCGAACTCGGCGCGGAACTGGTCGCCGGCGGCGGCGTCGATCGCGCGGTGGACGGAGCCGGGCAGGATCACGTGCCCTGCCTGAAGGCGTACGCCGAACGAGGCGACCTTGCGGGCCAGCCAGGCGACGGCGGTCACCGGATTGCCGAGTACGGCGTCCGAGCGGCCTTCGGCCACCTGTTCCCCGTTCTTCAGCAGTCGTGCGTCGATCGTGAGCAGGTCGATGTCCTGTGGGCGGACCCGCTCGGAGCCCAGGACGTAGCCCGCCGACGAGGCGTTGTCGGCAATGGTGTCCACGATGCCGATCTTCCAGTCGCGGATTCGGCTGTCGATCAGCTCGATGCTCGGAGCGACGTACTCCGTCGCCCGCAGGACGTCCTCCTCGGTGCAGTTCTGCCCCGGCAGCGCGTCGCCGAGGATGAACGCCACCTCCACCTCGACCCTCGGGTAGCAGTACCGGTCCGCGGCCACCGGGACGTCCTGGAAGCACTCCATGTCGGAGAGGAGGTGCCCGTAGTCGGGCTCGTCGACTCCCATCATCTCCTGCATCGCGTGCGACGAGAGGCCGACCTTGTGGCCCTTGACCGTCGCGCCGGCGTCCAGGCGACGCTTGATGTTGATGAGCTGGACCTCGTAGGAGTCGACGACATCCATTCCCGGAAAGGTCTCGACGACCTTCGCGATGGGAGCACGATCCGTCTCGGCGGCGAGAAGGGCGTCCGCGACCGCGATTCTTGTCTCTGGGGAGAGCATGCAGAAACTATAACCTGTTACAGTTTTGGAGTGCTAGCAGAGGAAACCACGGTCGACGTCCTCGTCGTCGGAGCGGGAGGCGCCGGCATGACGGCCGCCCTGGCCGCCGCCGACAAGGGCCTCGACACGCTCCTGGTGGAGAAGAGCGACTACTTCGGCGGCAACACCGCCCGCTCCGGCGGCGGCGTCTGGGTGCCCGGCAACTACGCCCTGCAGGCAGCCGGCATCCAGGACTCCCCTGAGGCGCAGAAGGAGTACCTCGACAGCATCGTCGGCGACACCGTGCCCAAGGTGCGCCGCGACACCTTCATCGACCGCGGCCCCGAGATGATGGACTTCGTCCGGGACAAGACCCCGGTCCGGTTCGCGTGGGTCCCCAACTACTCCGACTACCACCCGGAGGCTCCGGGCGGCCGCGCGCACGGCCGCAGCGTCGAGCCCGTCCCCATGGACGGCCGGGTCATCGGCGACGAGCTCAAGCGGCTGCACCCGCCGTACACCAAGGCGCCGGCCAACATGGTCGTCACCCAGGCGAACTTCCGGTGGATCAGCCTCGGGATGCGGACCATCAAGGGTCCGATCACGATGCTCAAGGTCTTCCTGCGCCGGATGCTGGCGATCGTCCTCGGCCGCAAGATGTACGGCATGGGCAACGCCCTGACCATCGGGCTCCGCAAAGGACTGATGGATGCCGGCGTGCCGGTCTGGTACGGCACCCGCCTCACCGAGCTCTGGATCGAGGACGGCCGCGTCGTCGGCGCCGTCGTGGAGAAGGACGGCCAGACCCAGCGGATCCGCGCCCGCCGCGGCGTGATCCTCGGTAGCGGCGGCTTCGAGAAGAACCTCGAGCTGCGCGAGAAGTACCAGCCCCGGCCCACCTCCATCGACTGGACGACCGGCGCCCCGAGCAACGAGGGCGACGGCATCCTGGCCGGCATCGCGGCCGGCGGCGAGGTCGCGCTCATGGACGACGCCTGGTGGGGCCCGACCATCCCGCTCCCCCGCGGCCCGTGGTTCTGCCTGGCCGAGCGCAACCTGCCCGGCGCGATCATGGTCAACGCGGCAGGCCAGCGCTTCATGAACGAGGCCCTGCCGTACGTCGAAGCGGTGCACGAGATCTACAAGGGCGAGGCGACCGGGGTTTCCCACGTGCCGTGCTGGATGATCCTCGACCAGCGCTACCGCAACCGGTACCTCTTCGCCGGCCTCGGCCCGCGTCAGCCGTTCCCCGGCCGTTGGTACAAGAACGGGACGATCTTCAAGGGCGAGAGCCTGGAGAAGCTCGCCGAGCAGATCGGCGTTCCGGGAGACGCCCTCAGAGCCACCGTGGACCGCTTCAACGGATTCGCCCGCAGCGGAGTCGACGAGGACTTCCACCGCGGTGAGAGCGCTTACGACAAGTACTACTCCGACCCGACCGTGAAGCCGAACCCGTCGCTGCACGTCATCGACCAGGGCCCGTTCTACGCGGTCAAGATCGTGCCGGGCGACCTCGGCACCAAGGGTGGCCTGATCACCGACGAACGTGCCCGCGTGCTGCGTCCGGACGGCACGCCCATCCCCGGCCTGTACGCCGCCGGCAACACCTCCGCCGCCGTGATGGGCCACACGTACGCCGGTCCCGGCGCCACGATCGGACCCGCGATGGTGTTCGGCTACCTCGCCGCCCTCGACGCCGCTGCCAACCCAGAATCGAACCGGGAGGCCTGACCGTGCCCATCGACCCGCAGAAGGCCATCGGCGCTGAGCTGCCACCTCTCCCGGTGAGCTGGGGCTTCTCGGACGTGCTGCTCTACCACCTCGCCCTCGGCGCTGGATCGAACCCGGGCGACCAGCTCGATGCGAAGGCGCTGCGCTACACCCTGGAGAACGACCTCCAGGTGCTCCCGACCTTCGCGGTCATCGCGCCGACACTGCACGAGACCGACGCGCCGTCGCTCGACCTGCCCGGCTGTGACATCAACCTCGCCCAGGTCGTGCACGGCGCCCAGGAGGTCCACCTGGCCGGCCCCCTCCCGACGGACGCGAGCGGACTCACCCTCACCCGCCGGATCAGCGACGTGTGGGACAAGGGCAAGGCAGCGGTCATCTGGCAGGAGCACGAGGCCCGCGACACCGACGGCAACCTCGTCTACTCGACGCGCTCGTCGATCTTCGTCAAGGGCGAGGGCGGCTTCGGCGGCTCCCGCGGCGACGCCGAGCCGGTGGTGCTGCCCCACCGCGAACCGGACGCGGTCACGTCGTACACGACGACGCCGCAGCAGGCCCTGCTGTACCGACTGTGCGGGGACCGCAACCCGCTGCACGCCGACCCGGCGTTCGCGGAGATGGCTGGTTTCCCTGCCCCGATCCTGCACGGCCTGTGCACCTACGGGATCACCGCGCGGCTCGTCGTCGACGCACTCCTCGACGGTGACGTGGCCCGGGTCGGAGGCTTTGCGGCTCGCTTCGCCGGAGTCGTCTATCCGGGCGAGACGATCAAGGTCGCCGCGTGGGACGAGGGAGACCGGATCGTCGTCAGCGCCACGGTCGGCGACGACGACCGGCCGGCGCTGGCGGACTGCGTGCTCACGGTTCGATGAGGCCAGCCCGGATCGCGTAGCGCGTCAACTGGGTGCGGTCCCGCATGCCGAGCTTCGCGAGAATGTTCTCCCTATGCCGCTCGACGGTCTTCACGCTGATCACGAGGGTCTCGGCGATCTCCCGCGACGTCCTTCCCTCCGCCACCAGCTTGAGCACCTGGTCCTCCCGTGGCGTGAGCACCGTCTCGGGCACCGGCTCGCCTCGGAGGATCCTGTCGAGGTAGTCGCGCACCAAAGTGCTCATGGCTCCGGGGTAGACGAACGACTCACCGCGTACGGCCGCGCGGCACGCACTCACGAGATCCACGTCGGCCACTGACTTGAGCACGTAGCCCGCCGCTCCCGAGCGCAGTGCCTGGAAGAAGTACTGCTCGTTGTCGTACATCGACAGCATGAGCATCGCCGGTGGCCGCCGGCGCCGGGACAGTTCCTGGGCAGCCTGGAGCCCTGTCATGCGCGGCATCGCGACGTCGAGGACGACGAGGTCGACCGGCTGCTGCCGCACGACCTCGAGGACCCCGATCCCGTCGGCGGCCTCGGCGACGACCTCCAGGTCCGGCTCCTGGTCGAGGATGAGCCGCACACCCTGACGCACCAGGGCGTGGTCGTCCGCCAGCAGGATCCGTGTCGCGTCAGCCATCGACCGGCACCTCCAGCCGCACGGTGACCCCACGACCCTGCGGCGAGGTCACTCGCAGCGAGCCACGCACCAGCGTGGCCCGCTCGGCCATCCCGGTCAGGCCGACACCACGCGGCGCTCCATTCAGACCCTTTCCGTCGTCGGTGACCTCGAGCACGAGGCTGCCGCCCCGACGGGTCAGGCTGAAGCTCACGGTACGTGCAGACGCGTGGCGGGCCACATTGGTCAGCGCCTCCTGGGCGACGCGGTAGAACACCAGCTCGACGTCGTGCGGGAGCTTCGGGAGCCCAGGGCTGGAGGACCGGCGGACGTGAACCCCCGTCGCCTTGGTGAACTCCGTGACCAGACCTGCGAGGGCGCTGGACAGCCCCAGGTCCTCGAGCACACCCGGGCGCAGCCGCTGCGCGACCGCCCGGACCTCGTCCAGAGCTCCGCGCAGACTCTCCTGGACCTCGCCCAGCTGCTCGTCGAGCTCCGCCGGCGCGCCGTCACGGCACCGCTGCAGTCCCAGGAGTACGACGGTGAGGCTCTGACCGACCTCGTCGTGCAGCTCTCGGGCCACCCGGTAGCGTTCGCGCTCCTGGCCGACCAGCACGCGCGCCGAGCTCGAGGCCCGTTCCAGCTCGAGGCGCTCGACCATGTCGTTGTACGCGGTCACCAACGACGACACCGGACGCGGCCCGGTCACCGCGAGCCGCTGCCCGGGGACCGAGGGGTCGACGGTGGCCATGTCTCGTGCCAGCCGTTCGAGAGGGGCCAGCCCCGCGCGTAGGAGAACGGCGTTGACGACCAGGAGCGCTGACAGGCCGACGCCGAGCACGAGCGCCTCCGATGCCAGAACCCGCGCCGAGACTGTCGCGGGCGACAGGGCCAGGGCCGTGGTCCCTACGACGAACACCACGGCGTTCGCAGCGAACAGCCTGCCGTAGAGGGACACCGTTCCCAGACTTGCCATGCCTCATCGTCCCCGACCGACGTCCGAAAGGTCACGCCGGCGACGAGCCCAACCCTGCGTTCCCGGCCAAGATGGGTGCTGGCACCCATGGGGTTGCGAGCTCCCTCCCAGAAGACTGGAGACCGAACCCGGAGAGACCCAAGGGGGCCCATGAGCAGCCTGCTGGCAGCAAGCCCGGTCGACGACGCCGAGGGCGGGTGGCTCATCCTGACCACCCTGGCTCTCGTGGCTGTCGCGCTCGGCAGTCTGACAGTGGTGCGCTACGTGCCCGCCAACAATCGCCTTCTGGTGTCACGAAAGGGTCAGCCGCCACGCGTTGCCGGACCCGGCGTGACGGCCCAGATCCCGCTGGTGAGCCGGACTCGGATGGTCTCGCTGGAGCCGATGGAGATCGAGGTCGTGGCCCGCGCGGTGAGTCGGGACGGCATCGCGCTCCTCGGGATGCTGGCAGTCGAGATCGCGATCGTCGACCCCGGCCTCGTGCTCGACGTCGACGACCCAGTCGAGAAAGCGGCCACGGCGGTGGAGAAGGCGGTCAGCACGACCTTGAGCGCCGCCGCCATGGAGGAGCTCGGCGCGGTCCGCGACGAGCTCGAGGCCGAACTGGCGGCCAGAACCAGCGTGAAGACCCGGCACTGGGGGGTCGCGGTCCTCTCCGCTCGGGTGCGCGAGATCGATGCACGGATCATCGCGCCCCCAGGCCCCGCGCCCCGCTGACGCCATGAGCTTGTCGGACCTCAACCTGGTGCTCCTCGGTACGGCGGGCGTGTTGCTGCTGGGCGTGGCCGCGGTCCGTGTGGCGAGCTGGATGGGCCTGCCGAGCCTGCTCCTCTACCTGGCGATGGGCCTGCTCATGGGCGAGTCGGGCCTGGGTCTGACGTTCAGCGACGCCCATCTGACCCAGGTGCTGGGCACCGTCGCCCTGGCCGTGATCCTGGCCGAGGGTGGGCTCACCACTCGTTGGCAGACGGTCCGCCCCGTGCTCGGTCTTTCGCTGACCCTGGCAACGCTCGGCGTCGGCATCAGCGTGGTCGTGACCTCAAGCCTCGTCTTTCTGCTCCTCGACGTCGACCTCCGCACGGCGGTGCTGCTGGGCTGCGTGATCTCCTCCACGGACGCCGCCGCGACGTTCGCGGTGATGCGGACGCTTCCTGTCGGCCGCCGGCTGCGATCCACCCTCGAGGCTGAGTCGGGCTTCAACGACCCGCCGGTGATCATCCTGGTCACCGTCGTCACCTCCGATGCCTGGGACTCGGCCAGCGCCTTCCACATCGGCGGGCAGATGCTGTACCAGCTCGTCGGCGGGCTCGTGGCGGGCATCGCGGTCGCACGCACGGGTCAGGCGCTTCTCAGCCGCATGGCCCTTCCCTCCGCGGGCCTCTACCCTCTGGCGACCTTGGCGATCTGCTTCGCCGCGTTCGCGGCGGCCGGCCTAGTAGGCGCGAGCGGGTTGCTGGCCATCTATGTCGCGGGGCTCTGGCTCGGCAATGCCACGCTTCCCCACAGACAGGCAACGCTCGCGTTCAACGAGGGACTCGCCTGGTTCGCACAGATCGGGCTCTTCGTGCTCCTCGGTCTGCTGGCCAGTCCCAGCCGGCTGGTCGACGCGATCGTTCCTGCCCTCATCGTGGGATCCGCGCTGACGTTCGTGGCGCGCCCGGTCTCAGTGCTCGTGTGTGCGTCGTGGTTCCGTGTTCCGCTCCGCCAGCAAGCGTTCCTCTCGTGGGCCGGCCTGCGTGGAGCGGTCCCCATCGTCCTGGCCACGATCCCGGTCAGCGTCGGCCTGGCCTCCGCGGACCGGGTCTTCGACGTGGTCTTCCTGCTGGTCGTCACTTTCACCCTGGTCCAGGGACCGACGCTCGGTTGGGCGGCCCGCCAGATGGGTCTGGTCGAGTCGACGCAGACCCGCGAGATCGAGGTCGACTCGGCACCGCTCGAGGCGATGGCCGCGACGGTGCTGCAGGTCGACGTGACGCCAGGGTCGAGGCTCGCGGGCGTCTCGGTCACCGAGCTGATGTTGCCGCCCGGCGCCGTGGTGACCCTCGTGCTCCGGGACGGATCGCTCTTCGTGCCCACGCCCGCCAGCGTGTTCGCTGTCGGCGATCGGCTCATGATCGCGGCCCCCTCCGCGGTACAGCGCCCCGTGGAGCGGCGGCTACGAGCCGTGGCCAGAGCCGGGCGCCTCGCCGGATGGCGCGGAGAGAACGGCGAAGACTCGCCGCGAACGACCCGCAGGGCCGGGAGCCTCCCATGACAGCCGTTGGCGTCGGGGTCTTCGTCTTCACCTGCGTCCTCATCGCCAGTGGGTGCTCCTCCCGGTCATGACCGCGGTGACCGCGTGGTGCTGTGTCTGGCTGCGCTACTACACGTGCGCCGAGGATGCGCGAGCCTGCCGCAGCCGTACTTCCGCTGGGTCACAATGCTCGGTATGGACGACTTCGACCGTGCCTTGGTGCGCGTGATGCTCGTCCTCTCGCTGGCCAGCATCGCCTTCGTGACGCTCTGGCTCGTCCTTGCGTCGCATGCCACCGATGCCTCGTGCGACCTCTTCGCGGGCACGGACGTGCGCGGGCAGTCGTCGGTCAGCGTCTTCCCACCTGGCCAGCGCTGCACCTACGGCGGAGGCATGTTCGTGCACTCCCCCAGCTATCTCCGCCTGGTGGTCCTCGCCG
>DASSPN010000039.1:0-96627 GCA_035699605.1 Nocardioidaceae bacterium
GTCCTCGACGTCATGGTCGAGCTCGCCAAGGGCGGCATGACGATGATCGTGGTGACGCACGAGATGGGCTTCGCACGTACGGCGGCGAACCGGGTGATCTTCATGGCCGACGGCGCGATCGTCGAGGAGAACACGCCGGAAGCGTTCTTCACCAACCCGCAGTCGGATCGGGCCAAGGACTTCCTGGGCAAGATCCTCAAGCACTGATGGATCCCACGAGACGCCCCTCGGGACGGGCAACGAAGGAGAAACCATGCAGATGAAGAGAACACTGGCAGCGTTCGCCGGGGCCATGCTCGCGCTGTCACTGGCGGCCTGTGGTGGTGACGACGAAGGGCCCACCGAGGTCGTGGAGAACCCGGAGTTCGAGGCCGGTACGACGATGGCGCGTCTCGCCGACGCCGGCACCGTCACTGTGGGCACGAAGTTCGACCAGCCCGGCTTCGGGCTCCTCGGACTGGAGGACGCACCAGAAGGCTTCGACGTCGAGGTCGCGAAGATCATCGCCGCCGAGCTCGGCATTGCCCCCGAGGACATCGAGTGGAAGGAAACCACCTCCGACATCCGTGAGACGGCCATCGAGGATGGTGACGTCGACTTCATCGTGGCGACCTACACGATCAACGATGAGCGCAAGCAGCGGGTGACTTTCGCGGGTCCGTACTACACGGCGGGCCAGATGCTGATGGTCGCCGCCGACAACGAGACCATCACCGGTCCGGACGACATCAAGGCGAACCCGGATGTGAAGGTGTGCTCGGTGACGGGGTCCACGCCCTCGGTCAACATCGAGGAGTACCTCGCCAACAAGAACCAGCTCGTCCTCTTCGACGTCTACGACAAGTGCGCGGACGCCCTCGAGAACGGCCAGGTGGACGTCGTCACGACGGACAACGTGATCCTCGCCGGCTTCGTGTCCGAGTCGGATGGCGCCTTCAAGCTCGTCGGCGAGCAGTTCACCGAGGAGCCGTACGGCATCGGCATCAAGAAGGGCGATGTCGCCTTCTGCGAGTTCATCAACCAGACGCTCCAGGACAACGAGGAGGCCTACCTCGAGGCTTGGGACGAGACGGCCGGCGAGATCGAGGGAGCGCAGGACCCGGAGCTTCCGGACCCCGCGCCCTGCGAGTAACCATCCGCTGAGCGGGGGTGGGTGCCGCCCTGCAGCACCCACCCCTCGCCGGGACATCCGAGGAGAGGGATGGACGCGGTCTTCGACAACCTCGACCTCTACTGGTCGGGGTTCCTCCGCACCCTGGGGATCTGTTTCTGGGCCATGGTCGGGTCGTTGGCTCTTGGCACGCTGATCGCAGCCTTCAGAGTGTCGCCCGTGCCGTCGCTGCGCTGGTTCGGCACGTCTTGGGTCACCGTCATCAGAAACTGCCCCTTGACGGTCGTGCTCTTCTTCTTCGCCTTCGGGCTTCCCGAGATCGGCATCAACTACAGCTACTACGTACTGGCCGTCGGGGGGCTGATCGTCTACACCTCGGCATTCGTCTGCGAGGCGGTCAGGTCGGGTATCAACTCCGTCTCAGCAGGGCAGGCCGAAGCGGCGCGCGCCATCGGACTGACCTTCTCGCAGTCACTGACGCAGATCGTGCTGCCTCAGGCATTGCGCTCGTCGATTCCGCCGCTGGGCAGCGTGATCATCGCGATGTTCAAGAACTCCGCTGTTGCTGGCGCCTTCGGGGTAGGCCGAGACCTGTACGAGGTGTACAGGCGTCTGACCTCGGCCGAGGGCTACGACTTCATCCCGGTGCTGACGGGCGTGGCGATCGGTTACCTCATCATCACGCTCACGGCGGGCGCCATCCTCGGGCTCATCGAGCGGAAGGTGGCGATCGCACGATGAGCGACATGACGGTCCTCTACGACGCCCCAGGCCCCCGAGCCCGGCGACGGGCGATGATCGGCACCGTCGTTGCTGGCGTCATCCTGCTCGGTCTGACCGGCGTGGTCATCAAGCGTCTCGCCGACAATGGTCAGTTCGACATGGAGCTCTGGGGTCCCCTCATCGACCCCAGTCACGAGAACTTCGCCCGAGTGTGGGAGCTGCTCGGAAAGGGACTCGCCGCGACTCTGGCGGCCGCCGCAGCAGCGATCGCGCTGTCGCTTGTCCTCGGAACGCTTCTCGGGGTTGCCCGGATGATGCTGCCGGGGGCGTTACGCATTCCAGTGGTCCTGTGGACCGAGTTCTGGCGAGGACTCCCGGTCGTGATCACGATCGTCATCGTGTGGCGCTTCTTCGTCGAGCTCGCGATAGACATCAGCTGGCTCCCGGGGAGCGACCCCTTCTGGTGGTTGGTCATCGGCCTGATGCTCTACAACTCGGTGATCATCGCCGAGATCCTGCGGGCCGGAGTCAACTCGTTGCCCCGAGGGCAAGGCGAGGCGGCGCGCGCGATCGGGATGAGGGAAACGCAGGCCATGACGACAGTGCTCCTGCCGCAGGCCTTCAGGACCATGCTGCCCGCCCTGATCAGCCAGCTGGTCGTGGTCCTGAAGGACACGTCGCTAGCGGCGGCCATCGGGCTGGCCTACATCGAGTTCCTGCGCCGCGGGAACCTGCTCGCGCAGACACTCGACAACCGCATCCCCATGCTCTTCGTCGTCGGCGTCATCTACATCGTCATCAACTACGGTCTCTCGCGCCTGGCAGTCTGGACCGAGAGGCGCCTCAGCCGTTCGGAGGGCGAGCTGGCGGCGCAGGAGGCCGTCGCGCAAGCAACCACGGCCGGCGCCTGAGGCGCAGCCAGGCTGCCTACTACTTCCCAGGCTTGTCGGTCACCCAGAGCTTGATGACGCCCTCGATGACGACGGTGTCGTCCTTGCGCAGGCCCTTCACGCGCACGTGCAGGTCCGGGTTGTCCGACGTCCACTGCTCCGGGTCCGTCTCGGCGATGACGCGGATGTCGCTGTTGGCCTTGGCCGTGTACGTGATGTCCATACCCTTGGGGATCCACCGCTTGGTGTCCGGGATGGTCGCCTCGGCCAGGGCGCCCATGGCCGCCTCGCAGCCGTTGCACAGCGCGATCGCGTGCACGGTGCCGATGTGGTTCTGCACCGAGCGGCGCTTCTTGATCTTCAGTTCCGCGTAGTTCGGCCGGATCTCCGTGAAAGTCGGCCGGATCGACGCGAAGTACGGCGCCCGCTGGCTGAACGCCACGCTGAAGATCTTGTTGCCCTGAGGCAGCTTCGACGTTGCGTGCCACAGGTCGAGGACCTTGGTGGGCAGCTCGGGGAGACCAGGAACGGCGGGGATGCTCGGCATGTCGACCATCATGTAACCCGGAGTTACAACTTGTCGATGTGGGCTGGATCACCAAGGATCGTTGACCCGGCAGATCCTTCACCCCAGAATGGCTTGACCCGGCACGTCCTGTCAGCCCTCCCCGGATTCGGCCTCACTCGTCGCTAGCCTCAGAGCGTGCCTGCTGCCCGAACTCGCAAAGCTCGTGCGGCCAGGCGTCGGCAGGCGCGTCTGGCCCGCGTGTCCCATGACCTCACCGATGAACAATGGACCGCGCTTCTCGAGGCCTGGGCAGGCTGCGCGTACTGCGGCGCTCAGGCTGCCCTCCAGAAAGACTGCGTCCTCCCCATCTCCCGCGGTGGTCGCTACACGCTGAGCAACGTCGTACCGGCCTGCCGCTCGTGCAACACGAGCAAGTGCAACGACGAGGTCACGGCATGGCTGCGGCGGAAGCGGCACGACGAACGCGCCTTCCTCGAGCGGTACGCCGAGATCAGTCGCGAGCTAGGTGGCCGGTATCTCGGAGGACCTGCCGGGTCGCCGGTGCCTGGGTGACAGGACCTGCCGGGTCGCCGGTGCCTGAGTGACAGGACCTGCCGGGTCAGCGGTCCCCGAGGATCGTAGGTACGTCGAAGGTGCAGCTCACCACGGTATCGACGCGGCCGCCGGGCTGGGGTTCGTCGAACCAGAGGCCCTGGACGAATCCGAGCTTGGCGAGCATCCGGAGGGAGCCGATGTTGCGATGGTCGGGGGCGGCGAAGAACTCGGTGGCGCCGGGGTAGTTCGGCCACACGTGCTGAGTGAGGAACTCCCACATCACCCGGGTGCCCACTCCCTTGCCGACGAGGTTCGGGTCGCCGATCAGGTAGTCGACGCCGACAGCGTCCGGCCGTGCCGTGAGGAGGGCGTACTCCGGGTGGTCACCGATCAGGTAGTCCTGGAGGAAGCCGCAGGGCCGACCATTGATGGCCACGACCCACAGGCGGGTCGGGTCGGTGCCGTCGAGCGCGGCGCTGTAGTGCTGCTCGATGTCGCGGACCGTGCGGGCCTCGTCGTTCCACCAGCGCTTCACGTGCGGCATCGACTGCCAGGCGACGATTCCCGGGAAGTCCTCGCGGACCAGTGGCCGGATGTCGACGGAGGCCACGTCGCCGGGCCCCTGTCCGCAGCCGAAGACGAGGGTGTCGCCAGAGAGGTCGACGGCCCAGGGGCGGGTGGCAGGGTCTCCGGACTTGCGGACGGCGGCGGCTACCCAGGACTCCCCCGGCTGCACGTCGCTCCGCTTCACCGTCAGATGGCTAGCAGGCATGGCCCGCCTATCTTGCCACTTCCGTGGCGTGGATCACGCCGGGGTCGTCAGAGCGAGCCTTCGACGAGGTCGTCGGTCTCCTGACCGGCCGCCTCGAGTTCTTCGCGCACCACTCGAAACGCGACGCCGGGCGGGTAACCCTTGCGGGCGAGCATCCCGCTCAGGCGACGGACCGCGGCTGCCTGGTCCAGCCCCGCCACCGAGCGGAGCTTGCGGCGCACCAACTCGCGGGCCAGCTCGACCTCGTCCTCGGAGTCGACGTCGTCGAGAGCCTCACGGGCCACTGCGTCGTCGATGCCCTTGCGCCGCAGCTCCTGGGACAGCGCTCTGCGAGCGAGCCCGCGCGAGGCTTGGCGAGAGCTCACCCACTCGCGGGCGAAGGCGGCGTCGTCGACCAGGCCGACCTCCTCGAACCTGTCGAGGAGGCGGTCGGCGAGTTCGGCGGGCACGCCTTTGCCGGCGAGCTTCTTGGCAAGCTCTGACCGGCTGCGGGCGCGGCCGGTGAGCTGGTCGAGCAGGATCTTGCGGGCGAACGCCTCGGGGTCAGCGTCGGGGCCCTGCGCGAGGTCATCGACCGGTCGTGGACCGACCGAGACATCACGCCATGGACTGTCCGGCATCAGAAGTCGATGTTGACCGGCTCCAGCGGCACCGGAGCCTCGGCGTCGACCTGGGGCCCGACCCCGAGCTTCTCGAGGATCTTCTTCTCGATCTCGTCAGCCAGGTCGGGGTTGTCCCGCAAGAAGTTGCGAGCGTTCTCCTTGCCCTGGCCGAGCTGGTCGCCCTCGTAGGTGTACCAAGCGCCGGCCTTGCGGACGAGGCCTGCCTCGACTCCGACGTCGATGAGTCCGCCTTCGCGAGAGATGCCCTTGCCGTACATGATGTCGAACTCGGCCTGCTTGAACGGCGGGGCGACCTTGTTCTTGACGACCTTGACGCGGGTCCGGTTGCCGACCATCTCCTGGCCGTCCTTGAGCGTCTCGATGCGGCGGACGTCGAGGCGCACCGAGGAGTAGAACTTCAGGGCGCGGCCACCGGTGGTGGTCTCGGGCGAGCCGAACATGACGCCGATCTTCTCGCGCAGCTGGTTGATGAAGATCGCGGTCGTGCCGGAGTTGTTGAGCGCGCCGGTGATCTTCCGCAGCGCCTGGCTCATGAGGCGCGCCTGGAGGCCCACGTGGCTGTCACCCATCTCGCCCTCGATCTCGGCACGGGGCACGAGCGCCGCGACGGAGTCGATGACGATCAGGGAGAGTGCACCCGACCGGATGAGCATGTCGGCGATCTCGAGCGCCTGCTCACCGGAGTCGGGCTGGGAAACGAGCAGCGCGTCGGTGTCGACACCGAGCGCCTTGGCGTAGTCGGGGTCGAGCGCGTGCTCGGCGTCGATGAACGCCACGATGCCGCCGGCGCGCTGGGCGTTGGCCACCGCGTGCAGGGCGACCGTTGTCTTGCCGGACGACTCCGGACCGTAGATCTCCACGACGCGGCCGCGCGGCAGGCCGCCGAGACCGAGCGCGATGTCGAGCGCGATGGCGCCCGTCGGGATCACCTCGAGCGGCGCGCGGACCTCGTCACCGAGGCGCATCACCGAGCCCTTGCCGAACTGCTTCTCGATGTTGGCCAGTGCGGCGTCGAGTGCCTTGTCGCGGTCGCCTGCGCGGTCTGCTGCAGCCATGTCATCCGTCCTTGTTCACGTCAGTTGGTGTCTTGTCAGCGACCCTAGGCAGCCCGTCCGACACTTTGCTTCCGCTGGTCGGCGACCTGGGGACAACCTCACTGGCGAGAGCCTAACCCGAACAGATGTTCGAAGGGACTACCCGGGTGTCGGCGTGTCGCGGTAGGCCCGTTCAGGCCGGCAGCGTTACCAGGAACCGGCACCCCGACGCCGTGTTCCGCACGTCCACCTGGCCCGCATGGGCCTCCACCAACCCCTTCACGATCGCGAGGCCGAGCCCCGCCCCGCTACCGGTCTGGTGACCGTCCGGCGTACGCGCCTGGCTCCCCCGCCAGGCGACCTCGAACACGCGGTCCAGGTCGTCCTCGGGGATGCCGCCGCAGCCGTCGGTGACCGACAGCTCGACCCCACCCGACACTGCCCGCCCCTCGATCGACACGACGCCGTCAGCGGGAGTGTGGCGGATCGCGTTCATCACCAGGTTCGCCACGACGCGCGAGAGCCCGGCCGGGTCGGCGGTCAGCATCACGCCTTGGTCGACCGCGCCGCCGAGGCGAACGTTCTTCGCCCGCGCTACCGGGTCCGCCCCGGCGATCGCCTCAGACACCAGGTCGCCGAGAACCACGGGCTGCAGGCTCAGCTGCAGGACCCCTGCGTGAATCCGGGACAGCTCGAAGAGGTCGTCGACCATCATGACCATGCGGTCGACCTCGGAGCGCATCTGCCGGTAGTACCGGTGAGGGTCGTCGGCGAGGCCGTCCTCGAGCGCCTCGGTCATCGCCCGCAGCCCGGCGAGCGGCGTACGCAGGTCGTGCGACACCCAGGAGACCAGCTGCCGCCGCGAGTCCTCGAGCATGGCCTCACGCTCGCGCGACTCCTTGAGCTTTTCCGACGTACGCGCGAGCTCTGCCGACAGTCCCGCGAACTCCTTCGGACCGGCCCGTCGTGCGACGAACTCCCCGCTCTCGCCGAACCGGCGAGCTTCGTCACGGAGGGTCCGCGACGAGGCGACGACCGTGCTGCCGACGAGCATCGCGAAGACGACGGCGACCAGGCCGGCGACGAAGCAGACGAGCAGCACGACCTCGAAGTCGTGGTCGGAGAGGAACATCGCCTGAGCCGTGCCGATGATCCCGGCGACGACCGCGACGACGGCGACGACCGCGACGAAGGCAGAGAGCCAGCGCAGCGAGCGACGCCGCAGCACCCAGCCGAGCAGGATCCCGATGACGCCGACCCCCGCGGCCCACCCGGACGCGATCAGGACGATGTCGACCTGGTCGCGGGTCATGCGACGGTCGCCCCCACGGGCGCCGGGTCCCAGCGGTAGCCGACGCCCCAGACCGTCACGAGGCGGGTGGGGTGGGTCGGGTCGCTCTCGACCTTCTCGCGCAGGCGGCGGACGTGGACGGTCACGGTCGACTGGTCGCCGAACGACCAGCCCCACACCTCGGACAGGAGCTGGTCGCGGGAGTACGCCACTCCCGGGTTGGACACCATGAAGCGCAGCAGGTCGAACTCGCGCACGGTCAGCTGCAGGGGCACACCGCCCAGCGTCGCCACGTGCTGGGTCGCGTCGACCACGAGATCGCCGTCGGTGACCGGCCCGGCGGGGGCCGTCTTCTCCCCGGTCCTGCGGAGCACTCCGTCGACGCGCAGCACCAGCTCGCGCGGTGAGAACGGCTTGGTGACGTAGTCGTCGGCACCCCGCTCGAGACCGACGACCCGGTCGGTCTCGCTGCCGAGAGCGGTCAGCATGATGACGGGTACGTCGCCCTGCTCGCGCAGCCGGCGGCACACCTCCAGCCCGTCGATCCCGGGCAGCATGAGGTCCAGCACGACCAGGTCGGCCGGCTCCTCGTGCATCACGTGCAGCGCGGTCTCGCCGTCCTCGGCCTCGGCGACGGTGTGTCCTGCGGCGCGAAGGTAGGAGACCACCACCTCGCGGACGGTGTGGTCGTCGTCGACGACGAGGATCCTTGCCACGGGTCAACGGTATTGCCAGGGGCGGGTCGTCGGGGCGACCGGCGCTTACGAATTGCTTGCGGCGCGGTGGCGGTTCCCCAAGTCAACATGGTGAATGGCCCAGTCGACCCCCTCGGCCGCCACACTCAGCGCGACGAGCCGCCACCCAGCACGTGGAGCTCACCGTGCTCAGTGGCGATTCCCCAAGTCAACATGGTGAATGGGCCCAGTCGACACCTTCGGCCGCCACACCCAGCACGACGAGCCGCCACTCAGCACGTGGAGCTCACCGTGCTCAGTGGCGATTCACCAGGTCAACATGGTGATCGGCCGCCACGCGCACCCACGGCCACGTCATCAGCGCCCACAACCCCACCAGGATCGCCACCTCCACCACGACGTACACCGGCCACGGCCCCATCACGTCGAGCAGCGAGGCCGACGACGGCTTGCGGTTGAGGTAGCCGTAGTTCGTGTCCGCGAAGGCGTTGATCACCATCACGGTCACCGCCCACACCGCGGTCGTGACCACCGCGAAGCGGTAGGTCCGCCAGGTCACCGGCACCTTGAGCCCGAAGGTCAGGTAGACGGCCGCCCACACGGTCAGGAAGTGCATGCCCCAGAACATGAAGTAGCGCGGGTCCGGGAAGGTCTCGCCGAGCGAGGGGGTGACGATCCCCTGCACAGTGAGCGTCAGGCCCCAGAAGTAGACCAGCGCCGTCGCGAACGGGTTGCGAGTCCACAGCGCGTAGATCGCGGCCATCCAGGCGAGGTCGCACAGCTGCAGCGGGAGCGACGTACCCGCGTTGAAGTCGTCGGGGAGCAGCTGAAGCACCTGCATCGGGATCGTGATGCACGGGATCGCGATGGCGAAGCCACGGCGGAAGCGCAGCTCGGACTCCGTCCCTCGATGGGCGCGGCCCACGAGCGCGAGCACGACGGCGACGACCAGGAAGCCCACGACCAGGCCGAGGTGCTCGAGCGTGAAGGACTCGAACCGGGTCGACGCGAGCGGAGTCATGCCTCCAGTGTTGCGCCAGGCTCAGGCCGAAGCCAGGAACTCCTCGATCACCGGCCAGGTCGTCGAAGCGGCGTCAGGCCCCGCCACCATGCCGAGGTGGCTGCCGCTCACCTCGACGTAGCGCACCGACTCGGCTCCGACGAGCACCTTCTCCGCAGCCTGTACGGCGGGCGCGGGCGCGATCGTGTCGGTGCGACTGCCGATGACCAGGACTCTCGCCTTGAGGTCGGCCAGGTGGACGGCGTCCCCCCGCCGCAGGTGTACGACGCCGCGGGCGAGCTCGTTGCGCTTCACCAGCCGCGACGAGATCTGGAGGTACAGCCGCCCGGGGTAGCCGGGCATCTCGCTCATGAACCGGTCGACCGACTCCATCCGGGCCAGGGCCTCGGTGTCGGCGAGGTTGCGGGCGATGAAGGCCGGCTTGGTGACCTCGCGCTGCAGCGCCATCGCCTTGTAGCTCAGACGTACGACGTGCCGCGGGATGCCGCCGAGGGTCGCGGCCGGCAGGTTCATGACCGCGTCGCCGGTGGTGCGGCCGAGGCGACCGGCCAGCGCGGCGTACGGGATCTTGGTGTAGTCGACAGGCGTGCCGATCGCCGTGATGGACGCGATGGGCAGCGACGGGTGCGCGGCACCGGTGAGGTAGCTGATGGTGCCGCCGAGCGACCACCCGATCAGGTGCACGTCGGCTCCCCCGTGCTCGGCGGAGACCCTGCGCACCGCGGAGGGCACGATGTCGTCGCACCAGTCCTCGAAGCCCATCCGACGGTCGGCGAAGGTGATGTCGCCATAGTCCACGACGTACACGGGACGCCCCAGGCCGACCAGGAAGCCGGCGAGGGACTGGCCGGGGCGCAGGTCGAAGCAGGCGATCGAGACCGCCAGCGGCGGCACGAGGAGGACAGGGTTGCCGGCTCCCGGCGTACCCGCCGAGTAGCGGCGCAGCGTACGGTGGGGGCCGTCGCTCACGACCGTCGACGGCGTGGGCGAGGCGGGCTCGACGCCGTCCCCGAGGGTGAGCGCCCAGGCGTTGCGGGCGGCACGACGAATGGTGTTACTCCGGGTCACGGATAAATCATGACGCCTCGGCGGGTTCCCCGCCACTCGCGGCCGTCAGGTGAGAGGTGTCGCGCGCCAGCACGACCGCCACCACGACGCCGGCCAGCAGGACCGAGGCGAGCAGGTTGAGGAAGTCGAAGCCGCGCCAGCCCACGACCACGCCGGCGAGCGCACCCGCCGAAGCAGCGCTGAGGTTCATGATCAGGTCGGCCGCCCCCTGGATGTCCGTGCGGGCCTCGATCGGGGTCGCGGCGGTGAGCAGGGCGGACCCGGCGACGGTGCAGAAGGACCAGCCGAGGCCGAGCAGGAAGAGCCCGGCGAAGATCTGCCAGGAGGAGCCCTCCGGGGAGGACCCGGCGAGGTACATCGAGAGCGCGAGCATCGCACCGCCGGCCGTGATCGTGCGCGGTGCGCCGATCCGGTCGGTCAGTGCCCCGACGAACGGCGCGAACGCGAACATCCCGAGCACGTGGACGCTGATCACCATGCCGATGACGTTGAGGCTGGCATCACCGTGCTTCATGTGGATCGGAGTCATGACCATCACGCCGACCATCACGGCGTGGGCGGACGACAGCGCGAGGACCCCGGCGACGACGGCCGGGCGCTCCCCCAGCACCCCCTTCACACGCGACCACGAGGTGCCGGTCGGCGGGGTGGTGCTGACCCCTTCGAGCTCACGGGCGAGCAGGAGCGGGTCAGGGCGCAGCATCGTCCCGACCACGGCGACGGCGACCAGGGTCGCGACGAGGGTGATGAGGAAGGGCCCGGTGAGGGACGGGAGACCGAGACTCTCGGCGAGGTTGCCACTGGCTCCGGCGAGGTTCGGCCCCAGCACCGCTCCGATCGTCGTCGCCCACACCACGGTGGACAGGGCGCGTGCTCGGTGCTCGGGTCGCGCGAGGTCCGCGGCGGCGTACCGCGACTGCAGGTTGGCAGCGGTGATCGTGCCGAGCAGGAAGAGCCCGAGCAGGAGGACGGGAAGTGACTCGAGCTGTCCGCCGAGCACGCACAGCAGAGCCCCGGCCGCGCCGGCGACGAAACCGAGGACCAGACCGATCCGGCGGCCGTAAACCCCCATCACGCGGGCGAGCGCGTAGGAGGCGAAGGCGGTCCCGAGCACCTGGAAGGTCTGGGCGAGTCCCGCCTTGGACTCCGAGCCCGACACCTCCTCCGCCAGGACGGCAGCCACGGCGATGCCGATGGCGATGCCCAGCCCCCCGAGCGCCTGCGTCACGGTCAGGATCGCAACCGTGCGCCGCTGCACCTGGTCGCGGTCGACCTCGACCCGGGGCGTGCTCATTTCTGGCTCGCCGGCAGCCCGAGGGTCTCCCACACCGCGCGCCAGACCTGCTTGGGAGGCACGCCGGCCGCCAGGGCCTCGTCGGGAGTCCGACCGCCGAGGGCGGCGATGACCTGGGTGCTGGCCCAGGTGCGGGCGTACGCCCGACCCAGGGCGAGCTCCATCCGCTCCCAGAACTCGGTGTGCCTCATCCGCGCACGTCGTGCAGGTGGTGCACCGCGTCGTGCAGGTGGTAGCGCCCGAGCGAGTCCACGGTGAACCGCGAGCCGTTGCTGCGGGTGCCCGGCCTCCGCCACTGGTCGGCCGTCACCGCGGCGTACTCCTCGGCGATGATCTCGGCTGCCTCGACCAGCTCCTCGGCCACCGTGGCGGGGTCCTGCGACGCGTAGTCGGCCTCGATCGCGGTCTGGTCCTGGTCCCAGTTCGCGAACTGCGGGTCGTCCTCCTTGAGCATCAGCTGGACCCGCTCGACGAAGACGCGGTGGACGTCCCGTACGTGGCAGGCGTACTCCAGCGGCGACCACACGTTCTCGCTCGGCCGGACCGTCGCGTCGTCCCGGGCGAGCACGCTCAGCCAGCCGACGGCGTTCACCCGGACGAGGTGGGCGAGCATGCTGTGGTCGACCTTGGCCGCGTCGAAGCCGCACTCCGGACACGCCTCGTTCAGGACCCAGGTCCAGTCCTTGGTGTCGGGCTCGATCGTCATGGCCCCATCCTCGCCGATGCCTCCGACGCTTCACACCCCGGATAACTGACACGATTGCATGCATGCCTGCCACACCGCCTGCCGTCCGGGTCGCGACCCCCGACGACCTCCCTGCGGTGAAAGCGATCTACGACGAGTACGTCGGCGGCAGCATCGCCACCTTCGACACGGTGCCGCCGCCGCTCTCCTTCTGGGAGGACAAGCTCGGCCGGATGTACGTCGCCTGCGACCCCGACGTGATCGGATTCGCCTACGCCGGGACCTACCGGACGCGACCGGCGTACGACGGGACGGTGGAGACCACGATCTACCTCGCGGCGCACGCGGCCGGCCGGGGTGTCGGGCGGCTGCTCTACAGGGCGCTGTTCGAACGGCTGGACGCCGAGGGCGTGCACACCGCCGTCGCGGTCATCGCGCTGCCCAACGACCCCTCGGTCGCGCTGCACCGCCACTTCGGGTTCGTCGAGGCAGGCGTGCTGCGCGAGGTCGGGCACAAGTTCGACCGGTGGATCGACACCGCGTTCTACCAGCGGCTACTGCCGCGCCCCTAGCCTTCCGTCGAGCTTGATCGCGCCGAAGGTCAGGGCGAGCAGCAGCACCACCACCCCGACCGCGTTGAGGGCGACGATCCCGTAGCCGTGCTCGTTCACGTCGATGAACGGGTACGGATACCACTCCACGAGCTCGCCGCGCACCAACGTGTAGACGAGGTAGGCACCCGGGAACAGCAGGCTCGGCAGCAGGTCCTCCCGTCGGGCGCGCCCTCGCGGCCCGAAGACGAGCCAGCCGACCACCGCCAGGAGTGGTACGACGACGTGCAGCAGCTTGTCGGCCCACCAGTCGTCCCCCTGCAGGTCGAGCAGCGGCCGCAGCAGGAACCAGTGCACGATGCCCGTCACGGCGATCGCCACGACCGCGTTGAGCCTGGCCACTCGCCAGAGCCGGGTGTCCCGGTCGGCCCCGACCGCCAGAGTCAGCTCCGTGGCCGCCACCAGGATGTTGCTCAGGATCGTGAAGTAGCTGATGAAGCGGACGAGGCGCGTGCCGAGGTCGGGTCGGTTGGTCTCGTCGAGCACGGCGTGTCCCTGCCAGACCAGCACGAGCTGGAAGACCACCGCGAAGGCGGCCACGAGGAACGTCAGCAGGTGCCAGGCCCGGGCTCTCCCCATGGGCTCGACCCTAGGGCAGTCGCAGTCGCTCCCGCGTCAGCGCGCGCCTTCCAGCTCCCGAATCACCCGGTGCACGAGCGGCGCCCTGGTGAGGACGGCGTCCAGGGCCGGTGTCAGGACCCCACGGAGCACGCCGAGCGGGATCCAGGCGACGGGGGCCGTCGTACTCCTCTTGCGTCCGGCTACCGCGTCGGCGATCACCCTCCCCGCGTCCTCTGCGCTGATCCGAGTCCGGAGCAGCGGCGGCATCAGGGCGTCGAGCTGCCGCCCGATCGGTGTCTCGTCGAGAGTCGCCCGGGCCAGCTGCGTCTCGACGAAGCCGAAGTACGCCGTCGTCACGGTCACGCCGTGCGGGGCGAGCTCGAGCCGGAAGGCGCGGGCCAGGACCTCGACGGCCGCCTTGCTGACCATGTACGCCGCGCCGCCGACCGGCGGGCTGAAGGCGGCGCACGAGGCGACCACCACGACATGGCCGCGCTGAGCGATCAGGGTGTCGAGGGCCGGCTGCACCGTGTTGAGGACGCCGGTCACGTTGACCGCCATGACCCGGTCGAAGTCGACAGGGTCGATGACCCAGAGGGTCGCGGGTGGCGGGGTGATGCCGGCATTGGCCACGACGACGTCGAGCCCACCGAAGTGCTCGACGACCTGGCCCACGGCCAGCGCCATCCCGTGACGGTCGGTGACGTCGACGGTCACCGCGAGTGCGCGCGCCTCCCCCAGCTCCGCGACCACCGCCTTCGCCGCGACCTCGTCGCGGTCGAGGACGGCGACCCGCGCTCCCCTCCGGGCGAGCTCGAGGGCCGTGGCGCGACCGATCCCGTCGCCACCGCCGGTGACCAGCGCGACCTTGTCCCCTACGTCCAGCTTCATGCGACCACCTCGTAGTTGTGCGCGTCCCACCGCCGGACGCGGTGCCGGTACGCGAAGGACCAGCTCGGGTACAGGCCGGAGTTCTCGCCGCGGCCGTTGGTGTAGTAGCTGTCGCAGCCACCCTTGAGCCAGGTGCCGTTCGCGGACCGGGCGTGCATCTCGTCGACGAAGGCGTCCTGGACCTCACGCCGTACCTCGACCCGGCGGAGGCCCTCGTCGCGCATCCGCGTGACCGCGTCCACGATGTAGCCGATCTGGCTCTCGATCATGAAGATCGCCGACTGGTTGCCAGCGGCCCCGAACGGGCCGAGCACGGTGAACATGTTGGGGAAGCCGGCGTTGGCGACACCGAGGTAGCTCTGCGGGCGCTCGGCGTACACGTCGTTGATCGAGCGGCCGTCGGTCCCCTTCACGCAGCCGCTGAAGCGCGGAGTCGGCGTGAAGCCGGTGGCCAGGACGATCGTGTCGACGGCACGGTGGACACCGTCCTCGGTGACGATCCCGTCCGTGGTGACCTCGCGGATCCCCGCGGTCACCACGTCGACGTTGGCCTGGCACAGAGCGGGGTAGTAGGCGTCGGAGAAGATCGCCCGCTTGCACCCGATCATGTAGTCGGGCGTGAGCTGCGCACGAAGGACCGGGTCCGCGACCTGGCGGGCGAGCTGGATCCGGCCGAGCAGCTCGAACGGGTGTCGAAAGCGGGTGCTCACGAAGCCCGGGAGGCCGAACGACTCGATGCCGGCGTACCAGCCACCCCGCGTCGCGCGTTGCGTCACCGGGAAGGCCCGGAAGGCCAGCTGCTCGAGGCCGGAGACGCGGCGGTCGAGCCGCGGCACGATCCACGGCGGTGTCCGTTGGAAGACGAGCAGCTGCTCCGCGACCGGCTGCACCTCGGGGATCACCTGCACTGCGGTGGCGCCGGTGCCGATCACCGCGACCCGGTCCCCCGTGAGGTCGTGGCCGTGGTCCCAGTGCAGGGTGTGGAAGACCGTTCCCCCGAAGGAGTCCAGGCCCGGGATCGCCGGGACCGAGGCCTCCGCGAACACGCCCACCGCGCTGACCAGGACGTCGGCGGTGAGGTCACCGGCACTGGTGGTCAGCTCCCAGCGGCACGACTCCTCGTCGAACGTTGCAGCCAGCACCTCGGTCCCGAACCTGATGTGGCCGGTCACCCCGTGCGACGCCGCGGTCCGCCGGAGGTACTCGAGGATCTCGGGCTGGGTGCCGTACTTCCGCGACCAGCGCGGGTTCGGCGCGAAGGAGTACGAGTAGAGCGTCGACGGTACGTCGCACGCCGCGCCCGGGTAGGTGTTGCGGCTCCACGTGCCGCCCAGGTCGCCCTCGCGCTCGAGGATCACGAAGTTGTCGATGCCGGCAGCGCGCAGCCGGACGCCGAGCCCGAGGCCGCCGAACCCCGCGCCGACGATCGCGATCTGGTGGTGGGTCATGTCAGCTCCTCAGACATCGAGCACGAGGGTTCCGCTGCCGCGAGAGAGGCAGGGAAGCATGGAGGTGTTCCGCTCGGAGTCGAGCAGCAGCGTGTCGCGGTGCTCGACCTCCCCCTCGAGGACGGTGAGCTTGCAGGTGCCGCAGAAGCCCTGCTGGCAGGAGTACGCGACGCCGGGGACCTCGCGGCGCAGGGCGGCCAGCAGCGACTCGTCGGCGCCGACCTCGACCGTGGTCCCGGTGCGGGAGAGCGTCGCCGTGAAGGGTTCGCCCCCGCGGACGGGCGGTGCCGAGAACCGCTCGCTGTAGAGCCGCGCGGTGGGGTTCACCTCTGCCAGCGCAGGTCTCACGCTGTCGACCAGCGCCGGAGGGCCGCACAGGTAGACGCCGGCC
The DNA here is from genome assembly GCA_035699605.1 of Nocardioidaceae bacterium. Lineage (GTDB taxonomy): Bacteria > Actinomycetota > Actinomycetes > Propionibacteriales > Nocardioidaceae > SSC3. Next base: position 16,173 of record DASSPN010000039.1, read on the forward strand.
CCGGGCGCGGCGAGCCCCACGAGCGCCTCTGCGTCCGGAACTCCGTGCTGGTCGTCGGTGCGTACGTCGACGTGGTCGCTGTACCTCGCCAGCTCGCCGAGGAACGGCAGGGTCTCTCGCGATCGGCCGAGGTAGACCAGGCGCCAGTCCGTGCCAGACGCCGCCACGCACCGCACCATGGGCAGCAGCGGCGTGATGCCGATGCCTCCGGCGACGAAGAGGTACGACGCCTCGGGCACCAGGTGGAAGGCGTTGCGTGGACCGCGGACCGTGAGCCGGCTGCCGGCCGCCACGTCCTCGTGGATCTCCCGCGAGCCCGCGCCGTCGGGGAGCAGCCGCACCGCGATCCGGTAGTGCCGGCGGTGGGCCGGGTCGCCGCACAACGAGTACTGCCGCTGCCTTCCCGACGGCAGGAAGACGTCGAGGTGAGCCCCAGGGGTCCACGAAGGGAGGACGGCACCATCAGGGGCGACGAGCGTCAGTGCGACGACGTCCTGAGCCACCTGCTCGCGGGCCGCAACGACCAGCGACAGCTCGAACCCGTCTCGTCGTACCGGCCTGGGTCGCGAGAGGGCGGGTGCCAGCCGACTCTCCGCGAACAGTCGCTGGTAGCCGCGGTACGCCGCGAGGGTCAGGTCGAGCCCCGGGTCGAGCAGCGCGTTCACGCGCTCGCCTCGCGGATCGGCGCGGTGGCCAGGTAGCGCACCGCGAGCTCCATCCCGTCGAGCTGCGACGGGTGGAAGCCCGGCCGCAGGTAGACGGGGATCTCGGTCAGGAAGTCGAGCGTGTTCGGGATGACCCGCTTGCGCGTCGCCTGCACGAACTCGACCGCCGGGGCGACGTACCTCCGGTAGGGGTTGCGCGAGGCTCTGCGCTCGGGGTCCTGGGCCACCAGGTAGCCGAGGGTGAGGAAGCCCGTCGCGGCGAGCGCCAGGCTGCCCAGGACCCCCATCCGCGCCCGGCGCAGGTAGCTGCCGTCGACGTGCTGGTAGGCGTCGAACACCACGCTGCGGTGCTCGACCTCCTCGGCGCCGTGCCAGCGCAGCAGGTCGAGGACCATCGGGTGGATCCCTGAGTCGGCGAGCCCCTCCGACTCGAGGAAGAACTGCCCCCAGACCGCGGTGTAGTGCTCCAGCGCGGCGAACAGGGCGAGCCGTTCGCACAGCAGCTGGTGCCGCACCCGCTCGCTGCCCTGGTCCAGCATGACCACGTCCAGCAGCCGCTCGAGCCGGGTGAGCACAGGCCGGGGGTCCAGTCCCAGCTCGACCAGGCGCTCGAGGACGTCGCCGTGGTTGTCAGCATGAGTCGCCTCCTGCCCGATGAAGCCGACGACCTCCTCGTGCAGCCGGGGGTCGTCGATCAGGGGAAGGGCGTCGGCCAGCGCCTTCGACATCGCTTTCTCGCCCTCCGGGAGGAGCAGGTGCAGGCAGTTGTAGACGTGCGTCGCGACCAGCTGGCCGGGGATGTAGTGCAGCGGTACGTCGTCCCAGTGGAAGTCCATGTCACGTGCATGGATCGCGTGCGCCTCGGCGTCGTACGTCGTAGTCATGACCTATCCCTTGTAGAAGAAACGCATGTTTCCTATAGGTCGATGGTCGACTAGGCTCGGAGCCATGTCAAGGACCGGGGGTGTGACGGACGACGCGCCGCGCTGGCACGGCAGCACCGCCGACGAGCGGCAGACGCAGCGCCGCCGCCAGCTCCTCGACGCAGGCTTCCAGCTCCTGGGAACCGAGGGGGCCGCTGCGGTCAGCGTCCGTGCCGTCACCCGCGTCTCCGGCCTCTCCCCGCGCTACTTCTACGAGTCCTTCAGCGACCGCGACGAGCTGCTCATCGCGGTCTGGGAGGAGCAGTACGACGAGGTGCGCGCTGTCGTGGACGCGGCCATCACGGTCGCCCCTGACGACTTCCTGGCGCGGATGCGTGCCGCCCTGCTCGTGACGCTCGGCTGGCTGCGCGAGGTGCCGGAACGCGGCCGCGCGATGCTCGCCGAGACGCTGGCCGAGGAGCTGCTGCGCCGGCACGCGCGCCGCCGGCTCCCCGAGCTCGTGCTCGACACCGCCGTCCAGTCCGGCGGCACGCTGTGGGCCGGGGACACTCCGGCGAAGGTGGAGGTGGCGGTCGTGGCGCTGTCGGGCGCGATCGTCAACCTGTTCCTCGAGTGGAGCGGCGGCGCGCTCGACGTCACCGACGAGGAGCTCGTCGACTCGATCGTCGAGCTGGCGGCCGCAGCCCTCGCCACTGCCCTCAGGTGAGCAGCAGCTTGCCCAACCGTCGCGAGGCGATCATCAGCCCGATCGTGCCCATCGCCACCAGGTAGACCAGCGACCACAGCGACTCGAGCGTCACCGACCCGAGCGTCAGCTCGCGGATCAGCACGACCCCCCGGTAGAGCGGTGTGCACTCGACCACCCAGCGCAGCCAGGAGTCGTACGTCGTCACCGGGTAGAACGTCGCCGAGAACAGGAACATCGGCATGATCGCGACGTTGATGTACTCGAAGTCCTGCCACGACTTGAGGAACGTCGTGACCGCCATCCCGACGCCGGCGAAGGCGAAGCCGATGATGATGGACGCCGGCAGCGCGAGCACCCCGAGCCAGGACTCGACCAGGCCCATCCCGGTCATGATCCCCAGGAAGGCGGCGGAGTACGTCGCACCCCGTAGCAGCGCCCACGAGATCTCACCGCGCGCGATGTCGATCGGTCGCATCGGCGTCGACAGGATCGCGTCGTACACCTTCTCGAAGCGAAGCCGGAAGAAGATGTTCATGGTCGACTCGTAGATCGCGCCGTTCATCGCCGAGGCGGCGAGCAGCGCCGGCGCGACGAAGGCCGCATAGTCCACGACCTGGCCGTGGAACTCGAAGCCCTCGATGAGCTGGCCGACGCCGATGCCGATCGAGAAGAGGTACAGCACGGGCTCGAAGAAGCCCGTCGCGATCACGAGCCAGATGCGCCGGTAGATCAGGATGTTGCGGTACATCATGTTGAGCGGGCCGCGAGTCACCTGCGGGCCGAGGTAGCGATGGGCGATCGCGCTGACCATCATCGTCAGGTCACCAGCCTTCGCGTCAGCCGGCGACCCGCCCACCAGCAGCCGACCGCGCAGAGCAGGACCAGGTAGGCGACGTGCCCCAGCACGGCGCTGCCGTCGAGGTTCCCGAGCGTGGCCATCCGGGCGAGGTCGACGCCGTGCCACAACGGGGTGATTCGCGCCAGTCCCTCCATCCACGGATCGAGGTTGCCGATCGGGAAGAAGGCACCCGAGAAGAGGAAGAGCGGCATCACGATCAGCCGCATGATGAAGGCGAACCACTGCTCCGTGGTGGCCCCTGCCGCGAACGCGTAGATGGGTGCCGCGAAGGCCATGCCGACGAGCACGGAGGCGAGGTAGGCGACGAGCGCTCCGCCCACTGACGAGTAGACGTCGAAGGGTGCGAGCACCAGGGCGAACACCGCACAGCTCGACGCGATGCGGAAGAGCACGAACAGCAGGTGCGCCGCGATGACGTCGGAGACGCGGAGCGGTGTGGCGATCATGCCGTGGTAGGTCTTGTTCCACTTCACGGCACCCATCACCGGCCACAGCGTCTCGCCCGAAGCGATCTGCATCGCCTGGGCGGCCAGCAGTCCGGGCGCGATGAAGGCGAGGTACGACGGTGCCCCCTCGAGCGCAGCCCCACCGTCGTCGATGTAGTCGCCGAGCAGCAGGCCCATGGCGGCCACGTAGAAGAGCGGCTGCACGAAGGACGTGATGACCGAGCCCTTCCAGGTCCGGCGGTAGACCGTGCGCCAGTAGTCGGCCTGGCGGAGCACGAGCTCCACCCGGGTCGCCGACGGAGCTGTCGTCGTCATCAGTCCACCAGGGTGCGACCGGTGAGCCGCAGGAAGACGTCCTCGAGCGTGGAGCGACGGACCAGCACCGCCGCGGGCGAGAGGCCCCGCTCGTGCACCTGGGCGAGCGCCTTCTCGCCGTCGTGGGTGTAGAGCAGCAGCCGGTCCGGGAGCACCTCGACCCGCTCGCCGAGGTCGGCGAGCTGCGGGGCGAGCTCTTCGTGCTCACCGACGCCGAACCGCAGCTCGGCGACCTCGCGGGTGGAGTGCTGGGCGATCAGGTCGCGGGGCGAGCCCTCGGCGACGATCCGCCCGCCGTCGATCACGACGAGCCGGTCGCAGAGCTGCTCGGCCTCGTCCATGTAGTGCGTGGTGATGACCAGCGTGACGCCCTGCTGCTTGAGCCGGAACAGCTTGTCCCAGAGCAGGTGGCGGGCCTGCGGGTCGAGCCCCGTGGTCGGCTCGTCGAGGAGCAGCACGTCGGGGTTGTTGATCAGGGAGCGCGCGATCGTGACCCGGCGCTTGAGGCCGCCGGAGAGGCTCTCGACCTGGTCGTTCTTCTTGTCGCTGAGCTGCAGGAAGCGCAGCAGCTCGTCCGCCCGAGCCGCGACCTCGCGCCGCGGGATGCCGAAGTAGCGGCCGTAGACCAGGAGGTTCTCGCGCACGGTGATCTCGACGTCGAGCGTGTCCTCCTGGGGGCAGACACCGAGCCGCCCGCGGATCTGCGGACCCTGGGTCGACGGGTCCATCCCCAGGATGCGCAGCTCACCGGCCGTCGGCGGTGAGACGGCAGCAACCATCCGCATCGTCGAGGACTTGCCGGCGCCGTTCGGTCCGAGGAACCCGAAGGACTCCCCCGGCATCACCTCGAGGTCGATCCCGCGAACGGCCTCGAAGTCGCCGTACGCCTTGCGCAGCCCCCGTGCGCTGATCATGGGGCCGTCGAAGGACCCCTCGCGTCGCAGCTCGAACGACTCCTGGGTGGGATGAGACACGCCTTCGACCCTAACCGGGCGCTCGGACAACTTTCACCTCGTTATCGGCCGGCCGGGATCAGGAGGCCCGAGAGAGACCGGATCGAGATGTTCGCGAGACATGATGGGGGCGTGGCGAGGGACGAGGGGACGTTCGACGAGTTCACGCGCGCCCGCCTGCCACACCTCCTGATGCTCGCCCGCACCCTGACCTGCGACGACGAGCAGGCCGAGCTCCTGGTCGAGGAGTGCCTCGCCCCCGTGCTGGACCGCTGGGACGAGTCGAGCCCGTACACCGCCGAGGAGGAGGTACGACGTGCCCTGGTGCGGGCCGTGCTGCGTCGTACCCCCGTGCCGGCGACGCCGGAGGATCCGATCTGGGCCGCGCTCGCCGGATTGGGCGTCCGCGAGCGCGCCGCGCTCGCGCTGCACCTGCACGAGGACCTCGCGGACGAGCAGGCCGGGGACGTCCTCGACTGCTCGGCGACCGAGGCGCGTGAGGCCGTCGAGCGTGCGGTCACGACCATCGACCTCGAAGCGACCAGGGACGCGGTGCTCGAGCCGGTCATCCTCGACGAGTCCGTGCTCAGCGAGGTGCGCTCCCGCGCGGCGGTACGACGCCGACGGCGGACCCTCCTCACGACGGTCGTGACCCTCGCCTTCGCGCTCGCGCTGGGAGTCGCCGCGCTCGCGGCCTCCGGGGGCTCGGAGGTCCAAGGCCTGGACTACCCGGTCATCATGATGGACGCGAGCTCGCCCGACACCGTCTGGGCGATGACTCGCGACAGGGAGTGTCCCGGCTGCACCGTGCTGTGGCGAGGCGACGGCGACGGCGCGTGGGAGGCCGTCTACACGTTCCGGCTGTCGGTGAGCCGTGCGCAGCTGCTGATGGCACCGGACGGCGAGAACGGGTACGCCTGGTTCGCCAGCGACCATCTCGAGGCCACCCACGACGGAGGTCGGACCTGGGTGGTCCCCGAGCTCGACACACGGGACGCGCAGCTGGAGGTGGCCCTGGCGGGCTCCACCGCCTACGCGAACCTGACGCGGAGCTCGGAGAGCTACTACCGGATCTTCTCGTCGGCGCTCGGCACCGATCGGTGGACCGAGGTTCCCGACGGCGCCAAGCCGGGCTCGAGCCTGGTTCCGTTCCAGGACGAGGTCCTGGTCCTCGACCACTCGGACCCGATCGCCTCCTTCCTCACTCGGCTGGAGAGCCCGGACCAGGTTCTGGTGGTCCCGTGCACCGAGCGGGACGTCGTGGCGTCGGCGGGCATGCTGTGGACGACCTGCTCCCAGCAGGACGGCCAGCGTGTCCTGCGCAGCGACGACCGCGGAGAGGAGTGGCGGCTGTTCGCGACCGTCTCCCGAGCGGCGCCGGCGATCTACCCGATCTCCGACACAGCCGTCCTGATGCGCAGCTTCGACGGGCCGGTCCTCGTCTCCGACGACGGCGTGCAGCGGGTCGACATCGACCTCGAGACCCACGACACGATCGCCGACGTCGACTTCCCGAGCAGCGAGGTCGGCTACGTGCGCACCTATGCGGGCTTCCTCTACCGCAGTGGGGACGGCGGCCTGACCTGGTCGAAGGTTTCCTGACCGACCGTCCGCTCCGACTTGTCGGTGCCGCCGGGCAGACTGGCCTCCATGAGTACGACGAGCGCGCTCGATGCTTTCGGCCAGGCCACCCGCACCTGGTTCGAGGCCGCGTTCGCCGCGCCGACCCCCGCTCAGGAGGGCGCCTGGTCGGCGATCGCCGCCGGGCGGAACGCCCTGGTCGTGGCACCGACAGGGTCCGGCAAGACGCTCAGCGCGTTCCTCTGGTCACTGGACCGCTTGGCCACCCAGCCGGTGCCGGACAAGCGACAGCGTTGCCGGGTCCTCTACGTCTCCCCGCTGAAGGCCCTCGCCGTCGACGTCGAACGCAACCTGCGCGCACCCCTGACCGGCATCCGCCACACAGCGACCCGTCTGGGCCTGCCCGAGCCTGACCTCACCGTCGGCGTGCGGTCGGGCGACACCTCGGCCCAGGACCGCCGGCGGATCGCCACGCACCCGCCCGACATCCTGATCACCACGCCCGAGTCGCTCTTCCTGATGCTGACCTCGCAGGCCCGCGAGGTGCTGCGCAGCATCGACACCGTCATCGTCGACGAGGTCCACGCGGTCGCGGGCACCAAGCGCGGCGCCCACCTCGCCCTCTCCCTCGAACGCCTCGACGAGCTGCTCCCCCGACCCGCTCAGCGCATCGGCCTCTCCGCCACCGTGCGCCCGATCGAGGAGGTCGCCCGCTTCCTCGGCGGCAGCCGTCCGGTCGAGGTCGTGGCGCCGCCCTCCAGCAAGGAGTGGGACCTGCGGGTCGTGGTTCCCGTCGAGGACATGTCCGAGCTCGGGCAGGTCACCGACGAGCTCGAGGGCTCCGCCGCCGGCGGCGCCCAGCGCTCCTCCATCTGGCCGCACGTCGAGGAGCAGGTGGTCGACCTCATCGAGGCTCACCGGTCCACGATCGTCTTCGCCAACTCCCGCCGTCTCGCCGAGCGGCTCACCGCACGCTTCAACGAGATCGCGTCCGAGCGCGCAGAGCTCGAGGTGGAGCGCGACGGGGCGCCCCCGGCGCAGCTGATGGCGCAGTCGGGGGCGTCGTACGGCGCAGCACCCGTGATCGCGCGAGCCCACCACGGCTCGGTGTCGAAGGAGCAGCGCGCGCTCATCGAGGACGACCTCAAGCGCGGTGCGCTCCCCTGCGTCGTCGCCACCTCCAGCCTCGAGCTCGGCATCGACATGGGGGCGGTCGACCTGGTCGTCCAGATCGAGTCACCGCCCTCGGTCGCCTCCGCCCTGCAGCGGGTCGGCCGCGCGGGCCACCAGGTGGGCGAGGTGTCCCGCGGCGTCCTGCTGCCCAAGCACCGTGCGGACCTCGTGCACACGGCTGTCGCCGTCGAGCGGATGCGGGTCGGCGCGATCGAGGCGCTGCGAGTCCCCACCAACCCGCTCGACGTCCTCGCCCAGCACGTCGTCGCGGCCACGGCGGTCGACCAGTGGGACGTCGACGAGCTCTTCGACCTGGTCCGCCGGGCTGCGCCGTACACCTCGCTCCCGCGGTCGGCCTACGACGCGACGCTCGACCTGCTGTCCGGGCGCTACCCCAGCGACGAGTTCGCCGAACTGCGGCCCCGCATCGTGTGGGACCGCGTCGCCGGCACGCTGACCGCGCGACCCGGTGCGCAGCGGCTGGCGGTGACCAGCGGCGGCACGATCCCCGACCGCGGGCTGTTCGGCGTCTTCCTCGTCGGCGAGAAGGCTTCGCGCGTCGGCGAGCTCGACGAGGAGATGGTCTACGAGTCGCGGGTCGGCGACGTCTTCGCTCTCGGCGCGACCAGTTGGCGGATCGAGGACATCACCCACGACCGGGTGCTGGTGTCCCCCGCCCCTGGCGTCCCCGGGCGGCTGCCGTTCTGGAAGGGCGACCAGCTCGGCCGCCCGGCGGAGCTCGGCCGCGCGGTGGGCGCCTTCACCCGGGAGGTCAGCGCTCTGCCGGCGGAGGCGGCCAAGGCGCGGTGCGCGGAGGCAGGCCTGGACGAGTGGGCGGCTGACAACCTGGTGTCCTTCCTGGCCGAGCAGCGCGAGGCGACCACGATCCTGCCGTCGGACCACACCATCCTGGTGGAGCGGTTCCGCGACGAGCTGGGCGACTGGCGGCTGGTCGTCCACTCGCCGTACGGCTCGCAGGTGCACGCCCCCTGGGCGCTCGCCATCGGCACCCGGCTCGCCGAGCGCTACGGGATCGACGCTCAGGCGCTGCCGTCCGACGACGGAATCGTGCTGCGCATCCCAGAGACCGACCAGGACCCGCCCGGTGCCGACGTCGTGGTCTTCGAGCCGGACGAGATCGAGGACATCGTCACCTCGGAGGTGGGCGGGTCGGCGCTGTTCGCGTCGCGATTCCGCGAGTGTGCCGCTCGCGCTCTCCTGCTCCCGCGACGCGACCCCGGACGCCGGTCACCGCTGTGGCAGCAGCGGCAGCGGTCGGCGCAGCTGCTCCAGGTCGCGTCGAAGTACCCGGCGTTCCCGATCGTGCTCGAGGCCGTGCGCGAGTGCCTGCAGGACGTGTACGACGTGCCGGCACTCGTCGGGCTGATGAAGCAGCTGGCCTCGCGGGAGGTGTCGGTCGCCGAGGTCTCCACGCAGTCGCCCTCCCCCTTCGCGCGGTCGCTGCTCTTCGGCTATGTCGCCGCCTTCGTCTACGAGGGTGACAACCCGATCGCTGAACGCCGGGCCGCGGCGCTCTCGCTCGACCAAGGTCTCCTCGCCGAGCTGCTGGGCCGAGCCGAGCTGCGCGAGCTGCTCGACCCGACGGTGCTCGCCGAGCTCGAGGCCGAGCTGCAGCGGCTCGCACCCGACCGCCGCGCCCGCGACGCCGAGGGAGTCGCCGACCTGCTGCGGCTGCTCGGTCCCCTCTCCACCGAGGAGGTCGCGGCCCGGTCCACCGCCGACCCCGACGAGTGGCTCGGTCTGCTCAAGGACGCCCGCCGGGTCGTTCAGGTGCGCGTCGGCGGCGAGGAGCAGTGGGCGGCGGTCGAGGACGTCGGCCGGCTCCGCGACGGGCTCGGAGTGCCGATCCCACCAGGCACCCCGGAGGTCTTCACCGAACCCGTCCAGGACCCGCTCGCCGACCTGGTGGCCCGCTACGCCCGCACGCACGGCCCGTTCACCGCAGCCGACGTCGCGACGCGGCTGGGTCTGGGCGTCGCCGTGGCCACCCAGACCCTTCAGCGGCTGGCCTCGCAGAGCCGCGTGCTGCAGGGAGAGTTCCGCCCGACCGGCACGGGCTCGGAGTGGTGCGACGCCGAGGTGCTGCGCCGCCTGAGGCGTCGGTCGCTCGCAGCACTCCGCAAGGAGGTCGAGCCGGTCGAGCCAGCCACGATGGGACGGTTCCTGCCGGCCTGGCAGCACGTCGGTGGGCGCCTGCGCGGTGTCGATGGTGTCCTCTCCGTGATCGAGCAGCTCGCCGGGTGCGCCGTACCAGCCAGTGCGCTGGAGCCTCTCGTCCTCTCCAGCCGGGTCGTCGACTACACGCCGGCGTACCTCGACGAGCTGACTGCCAGCGGCGAGGTGCTCTGGGCGGGCCACGGCTCGATCCCCGGCACCGACGGCTGGGTGTCGCTGCACCTGGCCGACTCGGCCCCCCTCACCCTGCCGGAGCACGGTCCGCTCGATGCCACTCCGCTGCACTACGACGTCCTGTCGGCCCTCGAAGGCGGGGGCGCGTACTTCTTCCGGCAGCTGTCCGACCTCGTCCGCAGCCAGGACGACAAAGCTCTGGAGGCCGCGCTCTGGGACCTCGTCTGGGCCGGACGGCTGAGCAACGACACCATCGCGCCCCTGCGCGCGCTCACCCGCGGTGGCAGCACGGCCCACCGCAGCCGCCGTCCCGCGCCCCGCACCCGCATGGGCCGGCCCTCCGGCCGCGCCGACCTCCCGAGCCGCTCCGGTCCGCCGAGCACGCCGGGGCGGTGGTCGCTGCTCCCTGCGCTCGAGCCCGACCCCACCCGGCGGGCCCACGCCACGGCAGAGGCGCTCCTGGAGCGGCACGGCGTCGTAACGCGGGGTGCGGTGATGAGCGAACGGGTGCCCGGCGGCTTCGCGGCCGTCTACAAGGTCCTGTCGGCGTTCGAGGACTCCGGCCGGTGCCGGCGTGGCTACTACATCGGCTCCCTGGGAGCCGCCCAGTTCGGCATCACCGGTGCCGTCGACCGGCTCCGCACCTTCTCGCGCGACCTCAGCGCCGACGCCGACATCAAGTCCACGGGCGTCGCGCTGGCGGCGACGGATCCGGCCAACCCGTACGGCGCCGCCCTCCCCTGGCCCGACCGGACCGAGGAGGGCCACCGTCCCGGCCGGAAGGCAGGCTCCCTCGTCGTCCTCGTCGACGGGGAGCTCGTGGTCTACGTCGAACGCGGCGGCCGGACGCTGCTGACCTACTCCGACGACCTCGAGACCCTCACCACCGCCGCGAGCGCGCTGGCCAGTGCGGTCAAGCAGGGCGCGCTGGGGCGCCTCACCGTCGAGAAGGCCGACGGGGCGTCGCTCCTGGGCCGCCCCGACACCGCGCTTCGGCAGGCGTTCGAGAGCGCCGGCTTCGTCGCGACCCCGCGAGGGCTCCGCCTGCGCGGGTGACGTGACGACGATCACTGCAGCATGTCCGCAACCGCAATGTAACTGCGGCGTTACGAAAGCCACACAGGATTCCCCTGTGCGTGAGTGAAGCGAACTTGACCTCCGTTACACACACGCGCAACAGCCCCGGACAGCGCCGTTCGTAGTTTCGTGTCACGTTGACACCGCTACGAGGAGCACCCATGGCCACCAGCACCATGCCGGACCCTGGTCTCGCGACCAAGCCGTCCCGCAACGGCACCATCACCGACTGGCGACCCGAGGACGACGAGTTCTGGGAAACCACCGGCAAGCCGATCGCGCGGCGCAACCTGATCTGGTCGATCTTCGCCGAGCACCTCGGCTTCTCGGTGTGGCTCTTCTGGAGCGTGAGCGCGGCCCTGCTCCCGAAGATGGGCTTCACGTTCAGCATCGAGCAGCTCTTCTTCCTGATCGCCCTGCCGAACCTCGTCGGATCGCTGATCCGACTCCCGTACACCTTCGCCGTGCCGAAGTTCGGCGGCCGGAACTGGACCGTCTTCAGCGCCTTCATGCTGCTGGTCCCGACCCTGCTGTACGCCGTGGCGGTTCAGAACCCGGACACCCCGTACTGGGCCTTCATGCTGATCGCCGCGACCGCCGGCGTGGGCGGCGGCAACTTCGCCTCCTCGATGGCGAACATCAACTTCTTCTACCCGGCGAAGGCCAAGGGCGCCGCTCTCGGCCTGAATGCCGCCGGCGGCAACGCCGGAGTCGCGGTGATCCAGTTCTTCCTGCCGATCATCGTCGGCGGCGCCGGCGCCTTCGGCCTGGTGAAGGCGAGCACGGGCGGCATCCACCTCGAGCGCGCCGGTTACCTGTACGCCGCGCTGGCGGTCGTCGCAGGCGTCTGCTCGTGGATGTTCATGAACAACCTGGCCGTCGCCCGCTCCAAGCCGCGCGAGGTCCTCTCCGTGGTGAAGTACAAGCACACCTGGGTGATGTCGTTCCTCTACATCGGCACGTTCGGCTCGTTCATCGGCTACTCGGCCGCGATGCCGCTGCTGATCAAGATCAACTTCTTCCGGGCCCCCACGCCCCTCGACTCGATCGGCATCAACTTCGCCTACTACGCGTTCCTCGGTGCGTTCGTCGGCTCGATCGCCCGCCCGTTCGGCGGCTGGCTGGCGGACAAGTACGGCGGCGCCCGCGTCACGTTCTGGACCTTCGTCTCGATGATCGGCGGCACCCTGGCGATCATCTACACGCTGAGCCTGCTCAGGCCCGTTCCCTCTGCTCCGCCGGAGAAGCTGGCCGAGTGGGCCAAGGACCCGTCGCTCTTCCCCGGCTTCTCGCCGGAGATCGTGGCCGCCGTCGACTACAACTCCGGGATCTTCCCCTGGTTCCTCGCGGCCTTCCTGTTCGTGTTCGCTGCCACCGGCATCGGCAACGGCTCGACCTACCGGATGATCCCGCTGATCCAGCAGACCCAGGCCACCAAGGGCCTGATCAAGGGGACGACGGAGTACACCGCCGCCGTCATGAAGGCCACCAAGGAGTCGAGCGCCGTCATCGGTATCGCCGGCGCCGTGGGCGCCATCGGCGGCTTCCTGATCCCGATCACCTTCAACGCGCCCTGGGTGGACGACCCGGTCGCGGCTGTGAAGTCGGGCTTCACGGTCTTCGCGCTCTTCTACGGGGTGTGTCTTGCGGTCACGTGGTTCGTGTACACCCGCAGGACGTTCCTCGTCGCTCGGGTGCCGAGCCTGGCGCACGCTCAGATCTGACGCTGCTGCACGGCAGGGCCCGCAGACCGACCGGTCTGCGGGCCCTGTGCTGTGTCTAGGCTCGGAGCGTGCCCGAAGGTGACACCGTCTGGCGGACCGCCCGCCATCTCGACCAGGCGCTGAGCGGCCAGGCGCTCACCGCCTCGGACTTCCGCGTGCCCGAGCTGGCGACCGTCGACCTGTCGGGTCAGGTCGTCGAGACGACGATCGCGCGGGGCAAGCACCTGCTCACCCGGATCGGCACCAGCCACACCCTCCACACGCACCTGAAGATGGAGGGCTCCTGGCACCTGTACAAGCCAGAGACGGCCTGGCGGCGTCCGGCCCACGAGGCCCGCGTGGTGCTGCGGACCGAGCCGTGGCATGCCGTCGGGTTCGCGCTGGGCATCGTGGAGCTGCTCCCGCGCGAGGCGGAGGAGGACGCCGTCGGCCACCTCGGCCCCGATCTGCTCGGCCCCGACTGGGACGAGGACGAGGCGCTGCGGAGGCTGCAGGCAGAGCCCGACGTACCGATCGCCGATGCCCTGCTCGACCAGACCAAGCTCGCCGGCATCGGCAACCTGTACCGCTCCGAGCTCTGCTTCCTCGCCGGCGTCGCGCCCACCAGGCGGGTGGCCGACGTACCGGACCTGGCGCGGGTCGTCCGGCGCGCCAAGCAGGTCCTCGAGGCGAACAAGGAGCGCGTCGAGCAGACCACGACCGGCGACCTGCGCCGGGGTCGCCAGACCTGGGTCTACCGGCGGGACCGCGCGGCCTGCCGCCGCTGCGGCACGCCGATCCGGGTCACCATGCAGGGACCCGAGGGAAGGGAACGAGCCATCTACTGGTGTCCCCGCTGCCAGGACCGCTGAGGGTCAGGCGGCAGACGCCACCACGTCGCCACCGCGCTCGGTGGCGGTCGGCAGCTCGAGGGTCTCCAGCTCGACCGACTCCAGCTGCATCGCAAGCGCGGCTTCCTCCAGCGCGACGGCGTCGCTCACCTCGGAGAGGATCTCGCTCAGGGGTACGTCGAGAGCCGCGCAGATCGCCGCAAGCAGCTCCGAGGAGGCCTCCTTCTGACCGCGCTCGACCTCGGAGATGTAGCCGAGGCTGACGCGGGCATCCGCGGAGACCTGGCGGAGGGTCAGTCCCTGCCGCATGCGCTGCGACCTCAGCACCTCGCCGAGCAGTCGTCGGAAGATCACCATGGGCTGCTCCTTTCGAGGTCGAGGCCGGGACGGGCCGCTCGCGCGGCTGTGGGGACAACGCTACCTGGCGAGGGAAACTTCCCGAGGGGTGTCCGGCAAATCAGGGCCGAAGGTCCCTCAGTCGTCGGGGCAGGCATTCACCGTTTCGAGCAGGGCGACGAACGCCTGCTCGCAGGCCTGCCTCCGGATGTCACCTCGGTCACCCTCCAGCCGGAGCTCGCGTACGGCGGTGCGCGGCCCGTCGACCCCGACGTAGACCAGCCCGACCGGCTTGTCCTCCTGCGGATCAGGCCCGGCGACGCCCGTCGTGCTCACTGCCCAGGTGGCGCCCGTCCGTGCGCGGGCACCGGCGGCCATCTCCGCAGCACACTCCGCCGACACGACCCCGTGCTTCTCCACGGTCTCGTCCGAGACGCCGAGCAGCTTCTGCTTGACCTCGGTGGCATAGGCGATGACACCACCGACGTAGAACCCGCTCGAGCCGGGCACGGCGGTGATCAGGTCGCCGGCCAGCCCCCCGGTCAGGGACTCGGCCGTTGCGAGCGTCTCTCCGCGCTCCACCAGCCGGTACATCACGCGTACTGCTGTCTCGTCGGCCACGTCAGGCCGCTCCGGCCGTCTTGGCCGCTTTTGCCTCCGCCCGGGCTGCCATCATCTGCACGACGTACTGATACCCCGTGACGACCGTAAAACCCACCGCGACCGCCATCGATGCGATCCCGATCCACCAGCCGACCATGCCGATGGTCTCCCAGCTGCCCTCGAGCTGGTTGAGCGGCGCGATCAGCAGGCTCAGCGCCAGCGCCTGGACCGTGGTCTTGACCTTGCCGCCCTGGCTGGCCGGGACGATCACGTCGTGCTTGATCAGCCAGAAGCGCATGAAGGTGATCCCCCACTCCCGCACCAGGACGACGGCGGTCACCCACCACCAGAGGTCCCCGATGATCGAGAGCCCCACGAACGCCATGCCGGTGAGGGCCTTGTCGGCGATCGGGTCGGCGATCTTGCCGAAGTTCGTGATCAGGTTGTGCTTCCGGGCGAGGTCCCCGTCGATCTTGTCGGTGATCATCGCGAGTCCGAACAACCCGTAGGCGACCCAGCGCCAACCGTTGCTCTCCCCGCCGTCAACGAGCAGCGCCCAGCCGAAGAACGGCACCATCGCGATGCGCAGCGTGGTGAGCGCATTGGGGACGTTCCAGTTGCTCGGCTGGGCCGGCGTGGTCTCGGAGCCGCTCATCCCGCTCATCCAACCACCTCGGCAGTCAGGTCCACCCCATCGGACGCCACCACGGTCGCCGTGAGCAGGTCGCCGACCTTCGCGCTCCGGGGTACGCCGGTCAGCGTGGTGACCCCGTCGACCTCCGGCCCCTGGTGGGCGGCGCGGCCCTCCGCCCGCTTCTTCTTGCCCAGCGACTCGACAAGCACCTCGACCGTCTGGCCGATCCGCTCCTCGGCGCGCTGCGCGGTGAGCTCCTCGACGAGGCGGACGACATGCTCGGTGCGCTCGCGGATCTCCTCCTCGTCGAGCTTCCCGTCGTACGTCGCGGCCTCGGTGCCGTCCTCGTCGGAGTAGCCGAAGACGCCGACGACGTCGAGCCGTCCCTCCACCAGGAAGTCGCAGAGTGTCTGCAGGTCCTCCTCGGTCTCTCCGGGGAACCCGACGATCACGTTGGAGCGGACGCCGGCCTCGGGCGCCTGCGAGCGGACCTGCTCGAGCAGGCCCAGGAAGCTCTCCGGGTCGCCGAAGCGCCGCATCCGGCGCAGCACGTCGGCGGAGGCGTGCTGGAACGAGAGGTCGAAGTACGGCGCGACGCCGGGCGTGCTCGCGATGGCCGACACCAGACCCGGACGGGTCTCCGCGGGCTGGAGGTACGACACCCGCACCCGCTCGATCCCGTCGATGGCCGCGAGCTCGGGCAGCAACGTCTCGAGGAGCCGGAGGTCTCCGAGGTCCTTGCCGTACGACGTGGAGTTCTCGCTGACGAGGAACAGCTCCTTGACGCCTTGCTCGGCCAGCCAGCGACCCTCACCCAGCACGTCAGAGGGACGGCGTGACACGAACGAGCCGCGGAAGCTCGGGATCGCACAGAAGGAACAGCGCCGGTCACAGCCGCTGGCCAGCTTGAGCGGCGCCATGGGGCCACCGTCGAGCCGGCGTCTGATCGCCCGAGGCCCGGCAGCTGGAGCGGCGTCCGTGGGGAGGTCGGGCGCAGCGATCGTGTGGCCGGGTACGACGATCGCGGCGGCGTCGCGGTCCGCAGGCGTGATGGGCAGCAGGCTGCGCCGGTCGGACGGCGTGTGCGCCTCGTGGTGCCCGCCGGCCAGGATCGTGCGCAGCCGTTCGGCGATGACCGGGTAGTCGTCGAACCCCAGGACCGCGTCCGCCTCCGGAAGGCTTCCGGCGAGCTCCTTGCCGTAACGCTCCGCCATGCAGCCGACGGCCACGACCGCCTTCGTCGTACCCGCCTCCTTGAGGTCAGCTGCCTCGAGCAGGGTGTCGACGCTGTCCTTCTTGGCCGCCTCGACGAAGCCGCAGGTGTTGACCACCACCGTCTCGGCGTCGGCGGGGTCGTCGACGAGCCGGAACCCGCCCGCCTCGAGCCGGGCGGCGAGCTCTTCGGAGTCGACCTCGTTACGGGCGCACCCCAGGGTGACCAGCGAGACGGTGGTGAGTGACTGCATGACCGATCGAGTATGCCGGTCCGACGCCGTTCCAGCCCAATCCGGGACGGGCGAGATCAGTCACGCAGGGAGTGCGCAGCCGTGCCGCGGCGGTCCCAGCGGGTGAACCCAGCGGCCTCGGCCACGGCCTCGGACTCGAACCAGACGTCGGCATGGATCCGGCTGAACCAGCGCGATGCGGCCGTGTGGTACAGCATCGTGTCCAGGTTGCCCTTGACCGGGTACCCGTTCGGAGCCAGGCCGTCCAGGCGCGGCGCGAGCGACCCGGCGCCGAACGGCGTGTGGGACTCGGGGTTGTACTCCGTCGGCCCCTGCGGCGCCTCGGGCTCGGGCTCCACGAAGACCTCAGGCACGGGTGTGGGCTCAGGCGTGGGCTCGACGAAGGCGACCGGCTCGGGCACGGGCTCAGGCGTGGGCTCGACGAAGGCGACCGGCTCGGGCTCCGGAGCGGCGGTGCGTACCGGCTCGGGCCGGGGCTCCGGCACCGGCGTGGACGGCTCGGAGCGTCGACCGTTCGGCGCGACGGGAGAACTGGTGACGGCGTACGCCTCGAAGAGGTTGCTGCCCGCCGTCTCGGCGGTCTCCTGGCGGGTGACGGGAGCGGCGGCGACGGCGACCGGCTCGGGCTCGGAGTACTCCTTGGCCCGGTTCTTGCGGCGGAAGAGACTCCGACGCTCGCCGCTCTCCTCCTCGGTCTGCACCGTCTCGGTGAGTGCTGCGAGCTCTTCGAGCGTGGCGAACTCGGACACGGCGATCTCCTCGCCGTTGGTCTGCAGGGAGGCAGCGGTGAGCCGCTCGGCCTCCTCCGCGGCAGCCTTCTCAGCGGCCAGCCGCTCCGCCTCGACCCGCTCAGCCTCGACCCGCTCAGCCTCAGCCTGCTCCGCGGCAGCCTTCTCCGCCGCCAACCGCTCAGCCTCGACCCGCTCGGCCTCGACCCGCTCAGCCTCAGCCTGCTCCGCGGCAGCCTTCTCCGCCGCCACCCGCTCAGCCTCGACCCGCTCAGACTTGACCCGCTCAGCCTCGACCCGCTCAGCCTCAGCTCGCTCCGCGGCAGCCTTCTCCGCCGCCAACCGCTCAGCCTCGACCCGCTCAGACTTGACCCGCTCCGCCTCGACCCGCTCAGCCTCAGCCTGCTCCGCGGCAGCCTTCTCCGCCGCCAGCCGCTCCGCCTCGACCCGCTCCGCCTCAGCCTTCTCCGCGGCGGCCCTCTCCGCCGCCAGCCGGTCGGCACGCTCCTGCTTGAGCCTGTCGGCCTCTGCCTTCAGCCTGGCCGCCTCGGCCTTGAGGGCCTCGGCCTCTGCCTTCTCAGCCGCCAGCCGCTCCGCCTCGAGCCGCTCAGCCTCCGCCTTCTCGGCAGCCTTCCGCTCCGCGGCAAGGCGCTCGGCCTCAGCCGCCTCTGCGGCGACGCGCTCCGCCTCGACTCGGGCGGCCTCGGCACGCTCCTCCTCGAGGCGCTGCATCGCGGCGAGCTCAGCGGCCAGGCGCTCGACCTCGGCACGCTCGGCGGCGAGCTGCTCGGCAGCCCGCTGGGCGGCGGCCTTGGCCTTCTTCTTCTCCGCGGCCGGAGCAGGCTTGGTCGCAGGCCCAGCACCAGGCTCGGTGCCAGTCTCAGTCGCAGTCTCGGCCGCAGCCAGGTGCGCGTCTGCCGACGCGTTGCTCGACACGCCCTCGAGCTCCGCAGCAGCCGCCGCCTCGGCGGCCTGCTTCGCCTCGCGCTCGGCACGATCCTTGGCGATGCGCGCCGCGGCCTTGGCCTTGGCCTTCTCGCGGTCGGCCTCGATCTGCTCGCGCTCGGCGCGCAGTGCGGTCCGCTTCACCGGCTCGGGGAAGACCTCGTGCTCCACGACGGGCTCGGGTGCTGCGACGTCGATCACCGGCTCGGCGACGGGCTCAGGCGTCGTCACCGCCACCTCGGCGACGGGAGTCGCCTCCTCGACCTTCGAACGCTTGAGCAGCCGACCGCGCTTCTTCGCCGGCTCCGGCACCACTTCAGCGGCGACGGGCTCCGGCTCGCGGATCTCGGGGAAGACGGGATCGGACGACTTCGGCGCCGCCGCGGCCTCGGCGAGACGTGCGGCAGTGGCCCAGGGCGTCTCCACCTCGATGACGCGCTCGGGCGGCGCCTTCACGGTGGGCTCGGGCTCGGGCTCGACCCGCGCGCGGTCCTCGGGCACGACCTCGTGCCGGAGCATCAGCAACGTCGTGACGACCGCGCCGAGAACGGCTGAGATCACCAGCCAGGGAATCTGCCCCTCGATCAGCCACCGCATCAGGGACCCCTCGTGCCGTTCGGGGGCTCCGTGGGCTGGTCCTCCGGGACCGGACGCAGGATCATGCCGACCGCGAGCCAGGCCACGAGCGAGCCCACGGCGAAGGCCAGGATCATCGGACCCAGCAGCTCAGGGAAGAGCGACAGCCACATGTCAGTCCTCCACCGTGATCGCCACGCGGTTGTTCGCCGCACGTGCTTCTGCGGTGTCGTCCCGCGCGATCGGGAACGTGTCGCCGTACCCGTTGGTCTCGATCCGGGTGGACTTCACGCCGCCGCGGGCCAACGCGCTGCGCACCGCCTCCGCGCGGCGGAGGGAGACCCCTGACTTGTCGAGGACCGAGGCGTCGGCGTGACCGTCGACCTTGACGGTGGCCGCCGGGCACTTCACGAGGAGCTTGGCGATCGCGCTCACCTGCGAGCTGGCCGAGCTGGAGAGGCTGGCGCTGCCGCCCGGGAAGAGCACCCCCCGGGTCTCGGTGACCTTGTCGATCTTGGCCTGCAGGTCTTCACAGGCACGCGCCTCCGCGGCGCTGGCGGCAACCCGCTCGGCGTCCACGGCGCCCACGCCCTCGACCCCGGCTGCGGTGTCGACAGCCTTCTCCTCGTTCTGCCCGGTCGGCACGGTCAGATGCACGGCTC
This sequence comes from Nocardioidaceae bacterium, assembly GCA_035699605.1. GTDB lineage: Bacteria > Actinomycetota > Actinomycetes > Propionibacteriales > Nocardioidaceae > SSC3. The sequence goes on from DASSPN010000039.1 coordinate 35,688, forward strand.
GACCACTCATCTCGACCTGCACGCCGGTCACACCGGCCGCTACGAGGCTGGACTCCACCCGGCTCTTCAGGTCGGACTCGATGCTGCTCCCCTGCGTGGCCACCACCGCAGCGGTGAGCGCACCAGGGATCAGGACGGCGGCAAACCACCACCGCTCGCCGGGAGAAGCGCGGTACCACCGCTTGCGAGGGGGGTCGATCGTGGACGACGCACCGGCGCGAGCCATCGCACTCCCCTCCAATCACTCAGCGGAGGGACCGAGCTCCTTCTCCGCAGGCTGGTCGGCTTCTCCCAACAGTCCAAGGTCCTGCTTGCCCCACGTCACGTTCAGAGCGCCGGCGTTGTCGGCCGACACCGTCGCGTGTGCGGGTACTCGCAGCGTGACGGACTCGCCGAGCACGACACGCTGGTCAAACAAGACAGTACCGTCGGGGCCCTTGACTTGTACGCGAGTTGAAGCATTCACCGCGACCAGCTCCAGTCGCCGTTTCGGTGCCGCAGGAGCCTCCGGTTTCGCGTTCTCGTACACGCGTGGCGGCCAGGACTTGGCACCTGAGATCGGCGGCGGGTTCTCCAGCATCTCGTTCGGCTCGGCGGCGAAGAGGCGTACGACGCCCCACACGAGCACCAGGGTGAGCACGATGCCGATGAGCAGCCCCCAGTTCGTGCCACCCACCGTGCTGCGCATGCTGCCGGTCATGCCGGTGGCGAGCTCGGCCTCGAACACACGACGAGCGCTGATGGGCGCCTGTGCGTACCGGTTGTCGAACTGAGCGACGAGCGCGTCGCCGTCCTGCCCGAGAACACGGGCGATCGTGCGGAGATGACCGCGCGCGTAGACGTCTCCCCCGCACGGCGCGAAGTCGTCGACCTCGATCGACTCGATGACGTGCGGCCGGATCCGGGTGCGGTCGGCGAGCTCGTCGACCGAGAGGCCGACCCGATGACGGGCGGCCACGAGCTGCGGCCCGATCACGGGGTCGATCGCGGGCTGCGTCTCGAAGTCGTCGATGACGAGCGGCTCCACCGGGTCACCCATGCGTGCGATGGGGCGGACGTTCGAGTCGGGGACCGGCTCGAAGACGAGGTCGACCGACCCTGCCCGCCGCAGCTCGCGCTCCTCGGGGAGGAAGAGTCCTGGCTCGTCCTCGTCGTTCGACGGCGCGAGCGCCACCGAGCTCGCGACGACGTCGGCCCGGATCGACGGACGGGTCTCACGCAGCGGTACGGCGGCCTCGGCCGCAGCGGGCAGGGGCAGCTCCTCCGGAGTCTCCGAAGCGCGGCGGGCCTTCGCCATCGTGGTCGCCACCGTGGTCGCCATGGTGGTCGCCACCGCGCCGAAGCCGCCGCCGAGACGCAGGCGGGGTGCGGGGGCATCCGTGGACGTCGACTCGGTGACGAGGGTGACCACATCGGCCCGTCCCTGCGACAGCGTGGCGACCCGGTCTGCGATCTGCTGCTCCCCGGCGGCCGACACCCGCGTCACCAGCCCGAGTGGTACGGCGAACGCCGCGCCGTACGCACGCTGGTTGAGCGCCGCCTGTCGCCGCCCCCGACGGTCGAGGCCGTCGAGCTGCCGGGAGAGGCTGTGCGGGACCACGAGCAGACGGCCGTCTCGGAAGCGCGAGGTGCGGGGCTCCACGACGACCTGGCCGACGGCATCCCACGGGAGTCCTCGCCACTGGCTGCCGAGGCGGATGCGCACCCCGAAGTCGTCGGCCACCAGCAGCGGCGTCCGAGCATCGACGAGTCCGGCCAGGTAGACGCCCGCGAGGCCGGTCATCAGCAGGCAGAACATCCAGTCGAGGACGCCACCCGTGGTCGACGCCCGCGAGAGGTAGGCGATCGCCACTCCGGAGGCGGCGAGGGCGACCGGGAGGGACCAGGCGACGTTGCGACGTACGACGACGGGCGGGCGCTCCGCATCGTCAGTCCGACGCCCCTCGGGCTCCTCCACGTCCTCGACGTCCTCGACGTCCTCCTCGGACAGCTCCTGGTCACCCTCGGCCACCGCCGCGACATCGTCCGGCGGTTGCTCCTGCGGCATAGCGCTCACGCTTCCCCCTGCAGAGTGGCGATGACCCCGTCGAGGTCATCGGGCTTGATGAGGACGTCCCTGGCCTTGGAGCCCTCGCTCGGGCCGACGACACCGCGGCTCTCCAGGATGTCCATCAGGCGCCCGGCCTTGGCGAACCCGACGCGGAGCTTGCGCTGCAACATCGACGTCGACCCGAACTGCGTGGAGACGACGAGCTCGATCGCCTGGATCACCAGGTCGAGGTCGTCGCCGATGTCGTCGTCGAGCTCGCGCTTGGACGCCGCCGGCGCGGTGACGTCCTCGCGGTAGGTCGGCGTCAGCTGCTCCTTGACGTGCTTGACGACCTGGTGGATCTCGGCCTCGGTGACCCACGAGCCCTGCACCCGCACGGGCTTGGAGGCCCCCATCGGCAGGAACAGCCCGTCACCCTGACCGACCAGCTTCTCGGCGCCGGGCTGGTCCAGGATGACCCGGCTGTCAGCAAGCGAGCTGGTCGCGAACGCGAGCCGCGACGGCACATTGGCCTTGATCAGACCGGTGACCACGTCGACGGACGGGCGCTGTGTGGCGAGCACGAGGTGGATTCCGGCAGCCCGCGCCAGCTGGGTGATGCGGACGACCGCGTCCTCCACGTCGCGCGGCGCGACCATCATCAGGTCGGCGAGCTCGTCGACGACCACCAGCAGGTACGGGTACGGCGCCAGCACCCGCTCGGATCCGGGCGGTACCTGCACCTTGCCGGCCTTGACGGCCTTGTTGAAGTCGTCGACGTGCCGGAAGCCGAAGGCGGCGAGGTCGTCGTACCGCATGTCCATCTCGCGCACGACCCACTGCATGGCCTCGGCGGCCTTCTTGGGGTTCGTGATGATCGGCGTGATCAGGTGCGGGATGCCCTCGTAGGCGTTCAGCTCGACCCGCTTCGGGTCCACCAGGATCATCCGGACCTCGTCCGGCGTGGAGCGCATCAGGATCGAGGTGATCATCGAGTTGATGAAGCTCGACTTGCCGGCGCCGGTAGCGCCCGCGACCAGGAGGTGCGGCATCTTGGCGAGGTTGGCGACGACGAAGCCGCCCTCCACGTCCTTGCCCAGGCCCATGATCATCGGGTGGTGGTCGTTGCGGGCGTTCCCCGACCGCAGCACGTCACCCAGCGACACGATCTCCTTGTCGGTGTTCGGGATCTCGATACCGATGGCGGACTTGCCCGGGATGGGCGACAGGATGCGGACGTCCGCGCTGGCGACGGCGTACGCGATGTTCTTCCCGAGCGCGGTCACCTTCTCGACCTTCACCGCCGGGCCGAGCTCGACCTCGTAGCGCGTGACCGTCGGTCCACGGGTGTAGCCCGTGACCTGGGCGTCGATGTCGAACTGCTCGAGCACCTCGGTGAGGCGTCCGACGACGTCGTCGGACGCCTTCGTGCGCGCCTTGTGCACGCTTCCGGCCTTGAGGACCTCGTTGCCGGGCAGCGAGTAGGTGATGTCGCCGGAGAGGGCGAGCTGCTCGACGCGCGGCGGCAGCGGGGTGTGCGGCGGCGCCTCGACCTTCTCGTCGACGCTCGCCTCGTCTGCGGCGGGCGCCTTCTTCCCGCGCTTGGCGATCTCCCGCTCGACCATGACCGGCGAGTCGTAGGGCTTGTCGCCCATGTCCTCGTCGACCTCGACCATCGACGCGACCCTGCGGCGCGGTCGGCTGCGCTTGAGCGCCGCCGTCTCCTCCTCGGGCTCCGGCTCGGCGACCGGCTCGGAGCCGTGGTGCAGCAGAGCACGCAGCTTCGTGGGCACCTGGTAGAGCGGGGTGCCGGTCACGACCAGGACGCCGAAGCCGGCCAGCAGGGCCAGCAGGGGTACGGCGACGTAGCTGCTCTTCAGCAGGTCGGTGAACAACGAGCCGACCACGAAGCCGACCGCCCCTCCAGCCTCCTGGAGTGCCTGGGAGTCGGACCCGGCGGGCTGACCGTTGGAGATGTGCACGATCCCCAGGACGCCGAAGAGAAGCGCTCCCCAGCCGATCAGCTGGCGGCCTGCGGGGCCGTTGCTCTCGGGGTTGCGGAGCGTGCGCCAGGCGACGAAGCAGAGGAGGAGCGGGGCGAACCAGCCGATGATCCCGACCGAGCCGTTGATGACCGTGCGAGTGCCTTCCATCAACGCGCCGGGAAGCCGCCACCAGACCGCGGCGGCCACGACGACCGCCAGGGCGATGAAGGTGAGGCCGGCGCCGTCCCTGCGGTGCTCCGGATCGAGCTCGCGGGCGGTGTGGCCGAGCCGGCGCACCGCGACGCCGATCGTCTGCGCCACTCCTGTCCACAGCGCACCCAGGGCATGCGCGAGCGCCAGGAAGACACGGAAAACGGGACCAGGTCCGGAGCGGACCGCGCGAGGAGCCGGCCGGCTCGACTTGGTCGAACCGCCCTTCTTCGGCGCGGGCTTGCGCTTGGCCTGGCTGCCGGACGACCGGGATCGAGAACCGTTGCCACCTCCGTTGCCAGAGGTGCCTCGAGCTCGCGACGCCGGCGGGGAAGACGTACGGGTCGCCATGGTGACGAGGCTACGTGATCGTCACACCAGTCACACGCTTCACACGCCGACGGTCGGTGACCCACGTCACGGGCTCCACGACCCGCTCCTCGCGTATCACGACGCTCCCAGCAGGCTCCTTCGGTGCAAGGGGTCAGCCACCGAAGGGAACCGATCATGAGCAGCACCTGGGAAGCGTTGCGAGAGCGCAACTCGGTCATGAAGACCATCGTCGAGCGCGCCGCTGAGGGCGCCACCGCCGAGGCCGCCTGGAACGGTGTCGCCGGCGTCTGGGACCACTTCGACGACGAGAGCCACCTGCTGCGCGAGCTGCAGCAGCACTGGTTCCACTCGCTCGCTGCGAGCGTGGACAACGCGCTCGAGTGCGGTGAGGGGAACCTGCTGGACGACGTACGCCGCGCCTACAGCAGTGCCGCACAGCGCCACCTCGGACTGCGCCGCATCCTCGACGAGTACGCCGAGCACCCCGCGCTGGTGCCGCTGGTCCGCCGCGAGCACGCGCTGCTGGCCACCGCCGCGGGCGTCGACCACTCCGACGAGATCACCCGGGTCTTCGTCGCCGTGCCGCAGCAGCGCCGCAAGAGCTTCTTCGCCAAGCTCTTCAGCGCCGCCTGAGCACTCCGGACCGGCCCCCGTCACGCGTTTCGCACGCGTGGCGGGGGCTGCTCCATTAGGTTGGCCCGGTCGCACCCGAGATCGGGGGATCATGAGCAACCTGCCGCCGCCGTCCGGCCCACCGGTGCCGGGCCCGCCCGGACCCGTCGGCCACGAGGCGTACCTCGGGCCTCCGCGGAAGCAGAGCGGGGGCAAGCCCGTCGGTCTCGCGGTCACGTCGTTCGTCCTGGCGTTGCCCGGCTGCTGTGCAGGCGTCGTCCCGATGGTGATGAGCTGGATCGCGATGTCGAAGGCCAGGCGCGGACTGGCAGGTGGCTACTCGATCGCGTTGGCCGCTTTCATCCTGTCGGTCTTCTGGTTCCTGGCGACCGTCATCGGCACCGCCGTGCTGTTCAACCTGATGGCGCAGCGCGACCCGGGCACCGGGCTGGTCACCGACGAGGGCTACCTGCCCGCTGGTGAGATCCGCGCAGGAGACTGCCTCGACCGCCCCGGCCGCAACCCGATCTTCATCAAGGTCACCCCCTGCACGCTGGCACACGAGGCCGAGCTGATCCAGCGGATGGCCGCCAGCCCGAGCGTCCCCGAGTCGGAGTTCGCGGCACTGTGCGTCCCTGCCTTCAAGCAGTACGTCGGCATCGCTCCGGGCAAGTCCGAGCTCGTGCTGATGGCGATTCCGGTGGACGCCTCGATGTTCGGCGACGCGCCAGGCATCGCCTGCATGGTGGGCCAGAAGGACGACGCGCTCATCGCCGGAACCCTCCGGAACGCGCGTCGCTAGGCGTCAGGCCTCGATCACCACGGGGATGATCATCGGACGGCGTCGGTGGGTGTTGCTGACCCAGCGTCCGATGATGCGACGGATGGTCTGCTGCAGCTGGTAGTTGTCGTCCACGCCTTCGGCAATGGCGGCGTTCAGGGCGTCCGCGATCGGCTGCTTGATCTCGTCGAAGACCGAGTCGTCCTCGGCGAAGCCTCGGGCGTGGATCTCCGGCCCGGAGACCACCTTGCCGTTGACCGAGTCGACCACGACGATGACCGAGATGAAGCCCTCCTCGCCGAGGATCCGGCGGTCCTTGAGGGACGTCTCGGTGATGTCGCCGACCGACGAGCCGTCGACGAAGACGTAGCCGCAGTCGACCTTTCCGGCGATCGCGAGCTTCCCGTCGACCAGGTCCACGACCACGCCGTCCTCGGCGATGACGACGTTGTCGTCCGGCACGCCGGTGGCCTTCGCCAGCGCCGCGTTGGCCTGCATGTGGCGGATCTCGCCGTGCACCGGCAGCACGTTGCGCGGCTTGACGATGTTGTAGCAGTAGAGGAGCTCTCCGGCGCTCGCGTGGCCGGACACGTGCACGAGCGCGTTGCCCTTGTGCACCACCTTTGCGCCCCAGCGAGCGAGTCCGTTGATCACGCGGTAGACGGCGTTCTCGTTGCCCGGGATCAGGCTCGAGGCGAGCAGGACGGTGTCGCCCTCCTCGATGTGCACGAAGTTGTGGTTGCGCTGCGCGATCCGCGACAGCGCCGACAGCGGCTCACCCTGCGAACCCGTGGAGATGAGGACCGTGCGCTCCGGGGGCAACCCTTCGAGCTCCTTGGCGTCGACGAGGGTGTCCGGCGGCACCTTGAGGTAGCCGAGGTCGCGGGCGATCGCCATGTTGCGGACCATCGAGCGGCCGACGTACGCGACCTTGCGGTTGTGCGCCGCGGCGGCGTCGAGGGTCTGCTGAACGCGGTGCACGTGCGACGCGAAGCAGGCCACGATGATCCGCTGCTCGCTCTTGGCGAAGACCCGGTCGATGACCGGCCCGATCTCGACCTCGGCGGTGGTGAAGCCGGGGACCTCGGCGTTGGTCGAGTCGACCATGAAGAGGTCCACGCCCTCCTCGCCCAGCCGCGCGAAGGCGCGCAGGTCGGTGATCCGACCGTCGAGCGGGAGCTGGTCCATCTTGAAGTCACCGGTGTGCAGCACCATGCCGGCGCCCGTGCGGATCGCGACCGCCAGTGCGTCGGGGATGGAGTGGTTGACCGCGACGAACTCGAGGTCGAAGGGGCCGAACGTGATCCGGTCGCCCTCCTTGACCACGTGCTGCGCGGTCTCCTTCAGCCGGTGCTCCTGCAGCTTGCTGCGCAGCAGCGCGAGCGTGAGCTTCGAGCCCACCAGCGGGATGTCACCGCGTTCCCGCAGGAGGTACGGCGTCGCTCCGATGTGGTCCTCGTGCCCGTGCGTCAGCACCAGCGCCTCGACCAGGTCGAGCCGCCCTCGGATCGAGTCGAAGTCCGGCAGGATCAGGTCGACGCCGGGGTGGTGCTCCTCGGGGAACAGCACCCCGCAGTCGACGATGAGCAGGCGCCCGTCGTACTCGAAGACCGTCATGTTGCGGCCCACCTCGCCGAGGCCGCCGAGCGCGGTGATCCGCAGCCCTCCCTCGACGAGGGCGCCCGGAGCGCTGAGGTCCGTGTGCGAGTGGATCATGCGAGGTCTTCCAGGACTGCCTTCAGCTCCGCCACGATCTCGTCGGAGGCGGGCACCAGCGGCAGCCGGACGTTGCGGTTGTCGAGGACGCCGGCGAGCTGCATCGCCGCCTTGGCCGTCATCGCGCCCTGGACGCGGTTCATCACGACGTCGACGACCGGCACGAGTGCGCGGTAGATCTCCAGCGCACGGTCGAGGTCGCCCTGGTCGACCGCCTCCGTCATCGCGGCGTACTGCTTGCCGGCCACGTGCGCCACGACCGACACGACGCCCACGCCGCCGTGCGTCAGCCAGGCGAGGTTCAGGACGTCGTCGCCCGAGTAGAACGCGAGCCCGGTGTCCTGCATGATCTGGACGCCGCGGTAGAGGTCGCCCACGGCGTCCTTCACCGCGACGATGCGGTCGTCCTGGGCCACCCGCTGATAGGTCTCCGGCGCGATGGTGACACCGGCTCGTCCGGGGATGTCGTAGAGCATGACGGGCAGCCCGCTGGCGCCTGCCACCGCCTTGAAGTGGGCAGCGATGCCGTCCTGCGTCGGCTTGTTGTAGTACGGGGTGACGAGCAGTGCACCGTCGGCGCCGAGCTTCTCGGCCTGCTCGATCAGCTCGACCGAGTGGGCCGTGTTGTTGGTGCCCACACCCGCGACGACCTTCGCCCGGTCGCCGACGGCGTCGATGACGGCGCGGAGGATCTGACCGTCCTCCTCGGTGGTCGTGGTGGGCGCCTCACCGGTCGTGCCGGAGACGACCAGACCGTCGTTGCCGTTGTCGACGAGGTACGACGCGACGCGCGCCGTGCCGTCGAGGTCGACCGAGCCGTCGTCGCGGAACGCGGTCACCATCGCGGTGAGGACCCGCCCGAAGGGTGCAGGGGCAAGTGACATGAGATCAGGCTATCGGTTCGGACTACGCGCGCCGTGGCTCGTCCCACCCCACCCCCCGGGACCTTCGTCCCACGAGGATCGGTTCGGAGGACCCTGGGAAGGCGGGTAAAGGCTCTTTACTGTAAAGAGGTGCCCGGTTCGAGCAGGACGAACCCCGGCAGACGGCCAGGTCGGTGCCCCCTTCCGACGCCCGGCCGGCTTGGGGCGGGGGCGTCGCCGTCATTGGGAGGATCGGCGGCGCCAGCCCCCACCATCAGCGGACGTGCGGCAGGACCTCCTGCGCGATCAGGTCCAGGTGCTCGAGGTCGGACAGGTCCATGACCTGGAGATAGACCCGCGTGGCACCGATCTCCGCAAAGCGGCCGAGCCGCTCCAGCACCTCGGCCGGCGTTCCCGCGACTCCCCCGGCCCGGAGGTCGGCAGCCGACCGGCCGATGGCTTTCGCCCGCCGCTCGACCTCTTCCTCGTCGGCTCCCACGCAGACCGTCAGGGCTGCGGACCACGTCAGGCTCCCCGGGTCACGGCCGAGTGCCTCGCAGGCCCGGCGCACCCGGTCGTACTGCGTCGCCCCCTCGTCCAGCCCGAGGAAGGGAAGGTTGAACTCCGTGGCGTAGCGGGCTGCCAGCTCGGGAGTACGGCGAGCGCCCCGCCCGCCGATGATGACCGGCGGGACCACAGCGGGTTTGGGCAAGGCCGGGGAGTCCTCCACGGTGTAGTGCGCCCCCGTGAAGGTGAACCGGTCCTCGGCGCCCCAGAGCCCGGTCACGATCGCGAGCTGCTCCTCCAGCCGGTCGAACCGCTCTGCTGTCGACGGGAACGGGATCCCGTACGCGGTGTGCTCCGCCTCGAACCACCCCGCGCCGATCCCGAGCTCGACGCGCCCGCCACTCATCTGCTGAACGCCGGCGACGGTGATCGCCAGCGGGCCGGGCAGCCGGAAGGTGGCCGAGGTCATCAGGGTCCCGAGCTTGATCCGGCTCGTCTCGCGTGCGAGTCCTGCCAGCGTCGTCCAGGCGTCCGTCGGCCCGGGCAGCCCCGGCGTACCCATTCCGAGGTAGTGGTCGCTGCGGAAGAACGCGTCGAAGCCGAGCGCTTCGGTCCGCTGCGCCACGGCGAGGAGGTCGTCGTACGTCGCACCCTGCTGGGGCTCGGTGAAGATCCTGAGGTCCATAGCCTTCACCCTTGCACGCAGGCTCAACCCAGGAAGATGCGTTCGAGCCAGACGAAGTCGTACCCGTCGTGGGACTCCCGCTTGGTCTCGGCCCACTCCGTGGCGTCGTACGGCGGGTAGAAGGTGTCGCCCTCGGGCATCAGATGGATCTCGGTGAGGATCTGCTGGTCCGCGACGTGCATGGCGTCGGCGTACACCTGCCCGCCTCCGATGACCATCACGTCACCGTCGAAGGCCTGGGCCAGGGCGATCGCGTCCGCGACGGAGGGCGCCACGAACGTGCCCTCGTGCGACCAGTCGGGCTGTCGCGTGACCACGATGTTCGTGCGGTACGGAAGCGGGTGTCCGATCGACTCGAAGGTCCTGCGGCCCATCACGACGGTGTTGTCACGGGTCACCCGGCGGAAGTGCTTGAGGTCCTCGGGGTTGCTCCACGGGATGTCGCCCCCGCGGCCGATGACGCCGTTGTCCGCGACGGCGGCCACCAGGACCACGCGCTTGTCGGTCATACCGCGATCGGCGCCTTGATGCCGGGATGCGGGTCGTAGCCCTGGACCTCGATGTGCTCGAGGTCGAAGGCGTCGAGCTCGGTGACCGACGGGTCCAGCCAGAGCGTCGGCAGCGGCCGGGGCTGACGGGTGAGCTGCAGCCGGGCCTGCTCGAGGTGGTTGAGGTACAGGTGCGCGTCGCCCAGCGTGTGCACGAAGTCGCCCACCTCCAGCCCGGCGACCTGGGCGACCATGTGGGTCAGGAGGGCGTACGAGGCGATGTTGAAGGGCACGCCCAGGAAGACGTCGGCGGAGCGCTGGTAGAGCTGGCAGGAGAGCCGGCCCGGCCCTGACTCCGACGGGGCGACGTAGAACTGGAAGAGCGTGTGGCAGGGCGCCAGCGCCATGTCCGGGATGTCCGCGACGTTCCACGCGCTGACGATGTGCCGGCGCGAGTCGGGGTCACGACGCAGCGCCTCCACGACCTGCGCGACCTGGTCGACGTGCCTGCCGTCCGGGGTCGGCCACGACCGCCACTGGTAGCCGTAGATCGGCCCGAGGTCGCCGTTCTCGTCGGCCCACTCGTCCCAGATGGTCACGCCGCGGTCCTGGAGCCACTTCACGTTCGTGTCGCCCCGGAGGAACCACAGCAGCTCGGCGAAGATCGACCGGGTGTGGACCTTCTTCGTGGTCACGAGCGGGAAGCCCTCGGTGAGGTCGAACCGCATCTGGTGGCCGAACACGCTGCGCGTGCCGGTGCCCGTGCGGTCGCCCTTCTCGACACCGTCGTCGAGGATCCGGGTCAGGAGGTCGAGGTACTGCTGCACGCGCTGAACCTAACACCGCGAACCCGCCCCCGCGTGGGGGCGTGCCCGGACGGTTGGCCAGAATGGCGGCCATGACCTCCGCCGACCTCTCCGTCCGGGTCGGCTGGGCCGACGACGCCGCCGGCATCGCCGACGTGCAGGTGCGCGCCTGGCGGGAGGAGCACGCCGAGCTCCCGCCCCTGGACGTCGCCGAGGTGGAGGCCGCCTGGCGGAACTCCCTGGTTGCCCCGCGGGACGCCCGCCAGCGCGTCCTGGTGGCCCTCGAACGCGCCGTGGTCCGCGGCTTCGCGGTCACCCAGCCGTCGCCCGATCCGGACAGCGACCCCGTGGCCGATGGCGAGCTCACCGAGCTGACCGTCGACCCGGAGCACCATCGCGAGGGACACGGCTCGCGGCTCGTGCACGCGGCCGTGGACACCCTGCGGGCGGACAGGTTCACCCGAGCGGTGGTGTGGCTGGCGACCACGGACGACGTACGCCGGGCCTTCTTGCGCGACGCAGGCTTCGAGCCGGACGGGGCACATCGAGAGCTGGACCTGCACGGGGACGGCAGCGTCACCCTGCGCCAGGTCCGCCTTCACGCGTCCCTCTAGGGACCTCTCTGGAGACGGCCGACCTCGCGCAAGCCGGTCACGGTGTCGCGGAGGGTCTCGACCGGGTCGCGGAACCGGACTCCGAGGTCCCGTTCGGCCGGCCTGTTGTCGGCCGGAGGGAACTCCGTGTAGTACTGCATCCCCGCTTCGGTGAGCTGCTCCGCGGACTCCGGCATGAACCTGCGCGTCCGGTCGGCGAACCGGCCCACCATCCGGAGCGCGCCGTCCGGCACCGGCAGCGCCCGCACCTTGGTGCCGGAGGCCTCGGTGAGACCCGCCGCCACCTCGCGGACCGTGAGGTGGTGTCCGCCGACCATGTAGCGCCGCGGCCCACGACCGGGCGTGAGCATGGCGGCATGGGCAGCGCCGAGGTCGCGTACGTCGACCATCGTCCAGCCGGCCTTGCGCCCCGGGACCACGCCGAGCCTGATGGCACCGGCAACGCCCTCGGCACCCTCGCCGAACTGGTCCCCCGACGGCGGCCCGAGCACCATGCAGGGGTAGCTGATGACGACCGGCGCGCCCAGGGCCTGGAGACCTCGCGCGTAGACCTCGGTCCGCGCCTTGGAGCGGCCGTAGGCGTCGACGCCGCCGACCACCGGCAGCTCCGCGTGGTACTGCGGCAGGTGCCGCTGGAACAGCGCCGTGTTGCTCGAGACGTAGCAGACGGGGTCCAGTCCGAGGTCGATCGCCTGGCCGAGCACACTCTCCGCCCCGGCCAGGTTGGTCGCGATCATCTCGTCGGCCTTCGACGGGTCCATCGCCACGACAGCCGCAGAGTGCACCACGGCGTCGCACCCCTCCAGTGCCGTCGCGACCGCCGCACGGTCGGTCATGTCGCCCACGGCCACGTCCGTGGTGTCGACCCCCAGCCTCCCGACCCCAGTGGCGAGGCGCGCGGGGTCCCGGACCAGGAACCGCACCTGGTGCCCGGCGTCCACGATGGCCCTGGCGGTCCAACCGCCGATGAAGCCGGTTCCTCCCGTGACGAGTACGCGCATGACCGGACCGTACCGCGGAGGTTTCAAACCCGCCCCGGACGGCAACCATTCAGCCGCCTCGTGCGTCTGACTGTTGTCGAGACCCTTCGCAAGGAGCGCTCATGTTCGGTCCGGTCCCCGCCAAGTACAGCCTCATCGTGTGGCTCTGCGGCCTCGCGGTGTTCGCCGGACTGGGTGCCTGGCTGTCGTTCGCCGTACCGTTCTCCGCGTCCACCATGTCCGCGTTCGGGTTGTCGCTCGGCGCCGCGATGGTCGCGCTCTTCCTGCACGACTTCCGCCATCCGGAAGGCTAGGGGTCCGGGGGCAGGACGAGCTCGCCGGTCGCACCAGGGTTGACCGCGATCTCCCACCGGAAACCGTCCGGGTCCGCGAAGTAGCCCGTGTAACCGCCCCAGTCACGGCGCCGGGCGGCCGACACCTCCGCCCCGAGGGCGGCTGCCTCCTCGAGGATGGCGTCGACCTCAGGCTCGGTGCGGACGTTGTGCGCCAGGGTCAGTGGCACGTTTCCCGCACCACGCCGGATCGGGCCCACCTCGGCCTCGAAGCCCGCCTCCGCCCAGAGTGACAGCAGCAGGTGCTCCCCGGCCCTGATCATGAGCACCTCGCCGGGGACGTAGAGCTCGGGCGTCCAGCCCAGGCCCTCGACATAGAAGCTGTGGCTGGCCGCCACGTCGGCGACGGCGAGGGTCACGAAGCTGATGCGCTGCTGCACCGGGAGTCAGCCGAACAGCTCGATGGCATGACGCGCGGCGGCTCGCGCACGGGTGCGGTCGCCCGCCATGTCGTAGGCGATCGCGAGCCGGAACCACACCCGCCAGTTCTCGGGGTCGCTCTCGGTCTCCGCCCGCCGCTGCGCGAAGACGGCATCCGCCGCGGCCCGGTCAACCCGTCCCGACGGGCGTCGCGGCAGGTCGTCCTCCGGAAGCCCGCCCTCGGCGTCCAGCGCTCGGCCGAGCACCGCCGTACGACGCCCGAACTGCACCTCGCGCCAGGCCAGGCCGACCCCCAACGCCGCCGAGACGATCAGGGCCAGGCCCAGCGCCACCCGGAGGGCACCGCCCTCCTGCAGCAGGTCGATGCCCTTGGCGACGACCAGCACGCAGTAGAAGGTGAGGACGCCGAGCAGGAGCGCGACGGTGATCTTGGTGCGCATTACATGAAGTGTTCGAGTCCGACGGTGAGACCCGGCTTCGAGCCGACAGTCCGCACGCCCAGCAGCACGCCCTCCATGAACGAGACACGGTGCAGGGAGTCGTGTCGGATCGTGAGCGTCTCGCCCGGGCCGCCGAGCACGACCTCCTGGTGCGCCACCAGGCCGCGGATCCGCAGCCCGTGGACCCTGATGCCGTCGACGTCCGCACCCCGCGCGCCCTCGAGAGCCGTGCTGGTCGCATCCGGGATGGGGGGCGACCCCGCGGCACGTCGTGCCTCGGCGATCAACCGCGCCGTCCGCGCTGCCGTGCCGCTGGGTGCGTCCGCCTTGTCGGGGTGGTGCAGCTCGACGATCTCGACGCTCTCGAAGTACGGCGCCGCCTCGGCCGCGAACCGCATCATCAGAATCGCGCCGATGGAGAAGTTCGGGGCGATGAGCACGCCGGTCGAGGGGCTGTCGGCCAGCCACTTCTCGAGCTGGGCGAGCCGGCCGTCGTCGAACCCGGTCGTGCCGACGACAGCGTGGATGCCGTGGTCGATGAGGAACTCGAGGTTGTCCATCACCACGTCCGGGTGGGTGAAGTCGACGACCACCTGAGCGCCCGAGGTGACCAGGGCGGCGATGTCGTCACCCGCGTCGACCTGTGCCACCAGCTCGGTGTCGGCTGCTGCCTCGACGGCCTGGCAGACCTCCTGACCCACCTTGCCGTTGGAGCCCAGGACGCCGACCTTGATCCGTTCACTCACGAGGCAACCGTAACGGGCGTCACGACGCGACCTCCATCGACAGCGCGTGGCACGGACAGCAGGGGGTACTCGCAGGCCAGTAGAGGTCCATCGACAAGGAGCGACGATGAGCTACCAGACAAACGCTCGCACGAGCGACATGACGACGGTGCAGAAGGTCGCCGCCGCAGTAGGAGCTGTGTTCCTGCTGGTGGGAGTCGCGGGGTTCATCCCGGGCATCACCACGAACTACGACGCGATGGAGTTCGCCGGTCACGAGTCCGGCGCCAAGCTGCTGGACGTGTTCCAGGTCTCCATCCTGCACAACATCGTCCACCTGCTGTTCGGCGTGGCCGGACTCGCGCTCGCCAGGACGTTCTCAGGCGCCCGCACCTTCCTCATCGGCGGAGGCGTGATCTACCTGGCGCTGTTCGTCTACGGCATGGTGATCGACCGCGCCGACGACGCCAACTTCGTCCCGCTGAACGAGGCGGACGACTACCTGCACCTGGTCCTGGGCCTCGGCATGGTCGGCCTGGGAGCACTCCTCGGACGCGACGGTGTCGACCGGCACGGACGCGACGGCGTCGGTCGGCACTGACGAGACTCAGTCAGACCCTGGCCCCACGACGGCCAGGGTCTCCGGCTGCGTCAGGATCTGCTGGGCGATCCGGTGGACGTCGTCCAGGGTGACCGCGTCGATCCTGCGCACCACCTCGTCGAGGCCGGGCAGCTCGTCGTAGAGCAGCTCGGCCTTGGCGATGCGTGACATGCGCGACGACGAGTCCTCCATGGACAGGACGAGTGCGCGTCGCAGCTGGCCCTTGCCCCGGTGCAGCTCGTCGGCGGTGATGCCCTCGTCCGCCAGCCTCTTGAGCTCGGTCCTCACCACGTCGAGAACCTCCTGCTGCTTGGAGGGGAGACAGCCGACGCCGACGCAGAACGTCCCGGCGTCGGTGAAGTGCGACGCGAAGGAGTAGACCGAGTACGCCAGGCCGCGCTGCTCGCGAACCTCCTGGAAGAGCCGTGACGACGGACCCCCACCGAGGACGGCATTGAGGATGCCCAGCGCGTAGCGGCGCTCGTCGGTGCGGTGGAAGGCGTTGAACCCGAGCACCAGGTTGACCTGCTCGAACGGCCGCTCAGCCACCACCGCGCCGGGAGCGGCCTTCTTGAACCGCGGGCTGCGCCTCGGCGGTGCCGGGCGAACCATCGGATCGGCCAGGAAGCCGTTGCCCGCGAACGCCGTCCGCACCTGACGCACGACCGCGGCGTGGTCGACGCTGCCTGCCACGGCGACGACGATGTTCTCGGCGCGGTAGCGGGTGCGGTAGTAGCGCAGGATCTGCGCCCGCGTCAGCGATGAAATCGTCTCCTCGCGGCCGGCGATCGGGCGGCCCAGCGCGGAGTCGCCGTACGCCGCGGCGGCGAACAGGTTGCTGACGACGTCCTCGGGGTCGTCGTCGTGCATCGCGATCTCGTCGAGGATCACCTCGCGCTCGGCCTCCACGTCGGCTGCCTCGATGAGCGAGGACGTGACCAGGTCACCGAGCACCTCGACGGCCAGCGGGAGGTCCTCGTCGAGGACCCGCGCGTGGTAGCAGGTGTACTCGCGGGCGGTGAAGGCGTTGAACTCGCCGCCGACCTCGTCGAGGGCGACCGAGATGTCCATCGCGGAGCGCGTCGGCGTGCCTTTGAAGAGCAGGTGCTCGAGGAAGTGCGACGCCCCCGACTGGTGCGGGGTCTCGTCGCGCGACCCGACGCCGACCCAGACGCCGATGCTCGCCGACCGGGCGCCGGCCATGGCCTCGGTCACGACCCGAAGACCCCCGGGAAGGACAGTGCGGCGGACCGTGGAGACCACGGTGCCGCCGCCGTCCTTCTCGACGAGAAGCGTTCGAGTCGTGCCGGGCTTCTGCGGGGAAGCCACGGTGAGGACTACTCCGCGTCGCCCTCGGCGGGCGCGTCGCCCTCGCCCTCGGCCTTGTCCACGACGGGGATCAGCGACAGCTTGCCCCGGTCGTCGATCTCGGCGATCTGGACCTGGACCTTCTGACCGACCGACAGGACGTCCTCGACGGCCTCGACGCGCTTGCCGCCCGCGAGGTCGCGCAGCTTGCTGATGTGCAGCAGGCCGTCCTTGCCCGGGAGCAGCGAGACGAACGCACCGAAGTTCGTCGTCTTGACGACCGTGCCGAGGTAGCGCTCGCCGACCTCCGGCATGGTCGGGTTGGCGATCGCGTTGACCGCCTGACGGGCAGCCTCGGCAGCCTCGCCGTTGGTCGCACCGATGTAGATCGTGCCGTCGTCCTCGATCGTCAGCTGCGCACCGGTGTCGTCCTGGATCTGGTTGATCACCTTGCCCTTCGGGCCGATGACCTCGCCGATCTTGTCGACCGGGATCTTCACCGTGATGATGCGCGGCGCGTGGATCGACATCTCCTCGGGCTCGCTGATGGCCTCGGCCATCACGTCGAGGATCGCCATCCGAGCGTCACGAGCCTGCGTCAGTGCGCCGGCCAGGACCTCGGCGGGGATGCCGTCGAGCTTGGTGTCGAGCTGCAGAGCCGTCACGAACTCGCGGGTGCCGGCGACCTTGAAGTCCATGTCGCCGAAGGCGTCCTCGGCGCCGAGGATGTCGGTCAGCGCGACGTACTCCGTCTTGCCGTCGATCTCGCCGGAGATCAGCCCCATGGCGATGCCCGCGACCGACGCCCGCAGCGGGACACCGGCCTGGAGCAGTGCGAGGGTCGAGGCGCAGACCGAGCCCATCGACGTCGAGCCGTTGGAGCCCATCGCCTCGGACAGCTGGCGGATGGCGTACGGGAACTCCTCGCGCGTCGGGAGCACCGGCAGGAGCGCACGACGCGCGAGTGCTCCGTGACCGATCTCGCGACGCTTCGGGGAGCCGACGCGACCGGTCTCGCCGGTGGAGAACGGCGGGAAGACGTACTTGTGCATGTAGCGACGCGACTTCTCCGGGGAGAGCGTGTCGAGCTTCTGCTCCAGCGTCAGCATGTTCAGCGTGGTGACACCCAGGATCTGGGTCTCGCCGCGCTCGAACAGCGAGGAGCCGTGCACGCGCGGGATCACGCCGACCTCGGCCGAGAGCGTCCGGATGTCGGAGAGACCACGGCCGTCGATGCGGACCTTGTCGCGCAGCACGCGCTCGCGGACCAGCTTCTTGGTGACGCTGCGGAAAGCGGCGCCGAGCTCCTTCTCACGGCCCTCGAACTGGGGCGCGACGCGCTCGAGCACGGCGTCCTTGATCTCGTCGAGCCGGTCCTCGCGCTCCTGCTTGCCCGCGATGGTCAGCGCGGCAGCCAGGTCGGTCGAGGCAGCCGCCTCGATCGCGGCGTAGGCGTCGTCCTCGTAGTCGAGGAAGATCGGGAACTCCTGGACCGGCTTCGCGGCCTGCTTGGCGAGCTCGGACTGAGCCTCGACGAGCTGCTTGATGAACGGCTTGGCGGCGTCCAGACCGCCGGCGACGACCTCCTCGGTCGGAGCCTGCTTGCCGGCCTGGACCAGGCCCCAGGTGGACTCGGTGGCCTCGGCCTCCACCATCATGATCGCGACGTCACCGGTCTCGGTGACCCGCCCGGCGACGACCATGTCGAACACGGCCTCCTCGAGCTGGCTGTGGGTCGGGAACGCCACCCACTGGCCGTCGATCAGGGCCACGCGCACGCCGCCGACCGGGCCCGAGAAGGGCAGGCCGGAGAGCTGGGTGGACATGGAGGCGGCGTTGATCGCGAGCACGTCGTACGGCGTGTCGGGCTCGAGAGCCATGACCGTGATGACGACCTGGACCTCGTTGCGCAGGCCCTTCTTGAACGTCGGGCGGAGCGGCCGGTCGATCAGGCGGCAGGTGAGGATGGCGTCCTCACCGGGACGACCCTCGCTGCGGAAGAACGAGCCGGGGATCTGGCCGGCGGCGTACATCCGCTCCTCGACGTCGATGGTCAGCGGGAAGAAGTCGAAGTGGTCCTTCGGCTGCTTGCTGGCCGTCGTGGCCGAGAGGAGCATGGTCTCGTTGTCGATGTACGCCGTGACGGCGCCGGCCGCCTGGCGGGCCAGCAGGCCGGTCTCGAACTTGATGGTGCGGGTGCCGAACTTTCCGTTGTCGATAACGGTCTCGACGGCAGAGATGACGGGTCCCTCCACAGGGATCCCCTTTCTGAGTCGCGGAGCGACATCGCGGGGGCGTCCAGAGGTGCTCACCAGATAGTGGGCGGGCCGGTCTTCGATCGAGGCACGCGGGCTTGAACATCCCGACTGCCACTACCGAGGACCGGGCAGACGTCCGCGGTCGCTCCTGTGGGTGTTTCTTCAGTTGTGGTTCAGGGCCAACCTAGCCAGAACGTGCTCGGAGCGGCCACCCTGACGCGGGTAGCCGCTCCGATTTCCTTCAGCGACGGAGGCCGAGACGCTCGATGATCGAGCGGTAACGGTTGATGTCTTCCTTCTGCATGTAGTTGAGAAGGCGACGACGGCGACCGACCAGCAGGAGCAGGCCGCGCCGGGTGTGGTGGTCGTGCTTGTGCTGCTTGAGGTGCTCGGTCAGGTGGGCGATCCGGTGGCTGAGCAGCGCAACCTGAACCTCCGGAGAGCCGGTGTCGCCCTCGGACAGGCCGTACTCGGCGATGATCTTCTTCTTGGTCTCAGCGTCGGTACCTGCAGACACGGTTTTCCTCTCGGGGGTTCGTTGCGCGGCGCGCCGGGGCACATCCACCCGGGCACTCTCGATCCGCGGCCGTTAGACGGCAACCGCACGATGCTATCGGATAGGTGTTCGAATCCACGAATCCGGTCTCGGACCACTCACTGGGGACCGGTGATCAGCCCCTGGGTCGACGGCTGGAACGGGTTCAGGCCGTGGTCGATGGCGTACTGCCGCAGGTAGCCCTCCCGGCCCAGCACCTTGATCCGCTCGGCGATCTTGGCCGCCTCGGCCCGCTCGACTGCGATCTGGGCTCGCGCGGCCGCCTCCCGGGCCGCCGCCTCGGCCTCGGCCGCCTTGGCCCGGGCCACCGCCTCCTGCTGCTTCACCAGGGCGTCCTTGATCGCCTGGGGCGGCTCGGGCTTCTGCAGGGTGATGGCGAAGTTCTGGAAGAACGCGGTGTCACCGTCGGTCTGCCGGTCCACCAGGTCGGGGAGCAGGTCGAGCACGTCGGCTTCCCAGCGCGCCTTCTTGGCCGGATCCGTGTAGAGCTCGGTGTAGGTGTAGTTCTGGCCGGCCCGGTCGATCGCGGTGTCGAGGGGACGCGCGATGTAGACGGAGAGCATCGTGCGCCAGCCGTCCGAGCGCAGCCCGTCGTCGGTCATGTAGGCGTTGTAGCGGTTGCCGATGAGCTCGTGGAAGCGCTGCAGCGCTCCCCCCTTGTACGTCGTCTCGCCGATCGTGGTCTCGTCGCACGACGTGTTCAGCAGGAAGTTGGCGACCCCCTCGACGGTCATCTCGATGCCGTCCTTGGTGACGAACGTGATCGACGTGCCGTCGCCCCCTGTCTCGTCGAACACGAAGTTGGTCTGCGATGCCGGGTAGGCGAAGTGGGAGTCACCGGGACCGTCGAACTCTCGGTTGGACGGCCCGATGCAGTCCGAGAACCGCTTGCTCGTGAACGCGCCCCCCTTGTAGTGCAGCGCTACCTGGTCGGGACCGGTGGAGATCGTCGAGGGGCGCACGAACACCAGGAGCACCAGGACGAGTCCGAGCAGCGCGCCGGCCCAACCGAGGACCCGGACGAGGGTCCGGGCCGCACGCGCGTTGAGAGGAAGGTTGGGCTGGGACACGACGGAACCCTTCCGGTTGGCCATCAGGGCAGCTCACGCTGCTGGCGCTCATAGGTGCGGATGCGGTCGATCAGGATCGTGGCGAGGGCGGAGTCGAGCTCACGGTGGTCGTAGGCGATGTCCTTGAGGTCCGCGACGAGCTCGCGGAGACCGGCCAGCTCGGCCCGGTCGCTCGCGACACCGGAATCGGAGCGGCTGGTCAGCATCAGCAGGACCAGGCCGCCGAAGATGACGACGGCCAGGATCACGCCCACGGCGAGGATGGTTCCCATCAGCGGGTCACGAAGCCCTTCAGTAACCCGCCCATGCTGAAGGCGTCGTCCCAGACCGTGATGAGCCCGTCACGGACGGTGAAGGTGCCGCGGACCCAGAACCCGGTGCGGAGCGGCCCCTTCCACAGGTAGTCCTTGCGGTCGGTCAGGACCGTGTCGCCGTGCGCCGCGATCGCGTGCAGGTCCACCCCGAACCCGATCTTGCGGCGCTCCATGTCGCGGATCATGCCGTGCACCCGTTTGCCGCGGAACGTGGGGAGCCCGGTGTTGCGCCACTCCACGTCGGGGGCCAGCAGGCTGGTCGCTCGGGCGGTGTCCGGCTCCGCCATGGCCTCCAGGAACTCCCGGACGATGTCGAGGGGTGCAGCGGTCATGGCGGGATGCTAGCCGGGCTGCTACCTCCCAGGTAGGTGCGCGCCGTACCTCGCGGGTGTGAGGATGCGCAGTATGACGAGCAAGACCTTGGGCGTGTGCAACCTGTGCGAGGCGATCTGCGGTCTCGAGCTCACCCTGGACAACGGTGCCGTGACAGGAGTGCGCGGCAACCCGGACGACCCGCTCTCGCGCGGCCACATCTGTCCCAAGGGAGTGGCCATCGCCGACATCTACACCGATCCCGACCGGCTCCGTCGCCCGGTGAGGCGCAGGGGCACGGAATGGGAGGAGATCGGCTGGGACGAGGCCTTCGACCTCGTGGCCGAGCGGCTCGCCGCCACTGCCCAGGCGCACGGCAACAGCGCGATCGGCGTCTACCTCGGCAACCCCAACGTGCACAGCCTGGGGTCGCAGACGCACATGCCGGCCATGCTCCGGACCCTCAGGACCCGCAACATCTTCAGCGCGACGTCGGTGGACCAGCTGCCCCACCAGGTCGTCTCGCACCTGCTCTACGGGCACCAGCTGCTGGTCCCGATCCCCGACATCGACCGCACGCAGTACTTCGTCGTGTTCGGCGGAAACCCGATGGCGTCCAACGGCAGCCTGATGACCGTGCCCGACTTCCCGGGCCGGCTACGGGAGCTGCACGCGCGGGGCGGCCGGATGGTGGTGTTCGACCCGAGGCGGACGGAGACCGCCAAGGTCGCCGACGAGCATGTGTTCGTCCGGCCGGGCACCGACGCGTACGTCCTCCTCGCCATGCTGAGCACCGTCTTCGCCGAGGGGCTCACCGACGTGCCCGAGTACGTCGATGGCGTCGCCCACGTCGAGGCGGCCGTCGCGCCGTACACACCGGAGCTCGCGGAGCAGGTCAGCGGTGTCCCGGCGGAGACGATCCGCCGGATCACCCGGGAGTACGTCGCCAGCGGTGCCGGCGCGGTGTACGGCCGGATGGGCGTCTCCACCCAGGCGTTCGGTGCGCTGTGCCAGTGGGCGATCCAGTGCCTCAACGCGGTGACCGGCAACCTCGACCGCGAGGGCGGCGTGCTGTTCACCGAGCCCGCGGTCGACATCGTCGGCCGGCGGCTGATCGGGCGCGGGCACATCGGCAAGTGGCGCAGCCGGGTGCGGGACCTGCCCGAGATGAACGGCGAGCTGCCGGTGTCCACCATGGCGGACGAGATCCTCACACCCGGCAAGGGCCAGGTCCGCGCGATGGTGACACTCTCCGGGAACCCGGTCCTCTCCACGCCGGACGGGAAGCGGCTGGGCGAGGCGCTCGCGGGTCTCGACTTCATGGTCGCGGTCGACATCTACCTGAACGAGACCACCCGGCACGCCGACGTGATCCTGCCTCCGACGAGCGCGCTCGAGCGCGACCACTACGACCTGGCGTTCCACGCGCTGGCGGTGCGCAACACGGCCCGGTTCACCCCGGCGGTGTTCCCGAAGCCGGACGGCGCGAAGCACGACTACGAGATCTACCGCGAGGTCGCGCTGCGAGTCGCGCGCCGACTCGGACAGAAGCAGAGCTGGCAGCAGTGGATCAAGTCCCAGGCTCGGCTCCGGGCAACGCCGACCATGATCGTCGACCTCATGCTGCGGACCGGATCCTCCAAGCTGTCGGTCCGCGCTCTCAAGAAGCAGCCCGCGGGCGTCGACCTCGGCGCGCTGCGGCCGACACTGCCGGCCCGGCTGCAGACGAAGGGCAAGCGGATCGACCTCGCCCAGCGCATGCTCCTCGACGACCTGGGCCGGCTGGCGGGGGCCGAGCTGCCGGCGGACGGCGAGCTGGTGCTCATCGGTCGCCGGCACAAGCAGGACTGCAACAGCTGGATGCACAACACCCCCCGCCTCACCAAGGGCCGGCCCCGGCACCACCTGCTCATGCACCCGCTGGACATGGCCGACCGCGGGATCGACGACGGCACCGTCGTCACGGTCGCGTCACGCGTCGGCAAGGTCAGCGTCGAGGTGCAGGCGACCGAGGACATGATGCGCGGCGTCGTGTCGCTGCCGCACGGCTACGGCCACGCCCAGCCCGGCACCCGGCTGGGTCACGCCACCACGGTTCCCGGGGTCTCGATCAACGACCTGACCGACCCGGAGCGGCTCGACCTCACCGGCAACGCTGCGCTCTCGGGCGTGCCGGTGACGGTCAGTGCCTGACGTCGAGGCGATCGCCCGGGAGACCGGCTTCTCCGGCGTCGTGCAGGACGGCGACGACCTGTTCGCGTTCGGGTTGGCCGACCGGCGCCACGGGATCGCGAACACGATCGAGACCCGGTTCGCCGTCGCGAGCGGCAACAAGGGCATGACGGCGCTGGTCGTCATGAGCCTCATCGGTGACGGGGCACTGGCGCTGGACCTGCCCGTTCGGTCCCTGCTCGGCACCGACCTTCCTCTCGTCGACGACCGGGTGACCGTCGAGCACCTGCTCGCGCACACGTCCGGGATCGGGGACTACCTCGACGAGGAGGAGGACGGCGACATCGACGAGTACGCCATGCACCGTCCGGTCCACGAGCTCGACCACACCGAGGCGTTCCTGCCCGAGCTCGACGGCTATCCGCAGAAGTTCGAGCCGGGCGCCCGCTTCTCCTACTGCAACGGCGGCTTCATGGTGCTCGCGCTCGTCGCCGAGCGGGCCTCGGGTCGCAGCTACCACGACCTGGTCCAAGACCGCGTGCTCGACCTCGCCGGGATGAGCCGGTCGGGGTTCTTCCGCTCCGACGACCTCCCCTCCGAGACCGCGCTCGGCTACCTCAAGGACGGGCGCACCAACGTCTTCCACCTTCCGGTGCGCGGCAACGGGGACGGCGGCCTCTACACCTGCCTCGCGGACGTGGAGTCGTTCTGGCGCGCGCTGTTCGGCGGCCACATCGTGCCTGTCGAGGTGGTGAACCGCATGGTGGCCCCGGTCTCCGACGTACCCGAGCAGGGCGCACGGTACGGCCTCGGCCTCTGGCTGGACCCGGAGGGGCCGGGCGTCGGGCTCGTCGGGTACGACGCGGGCGCGTCCTTCCGGACCCACCACGACCCGACCACGGGCAGGACGTGGACGGTCATCGCCAACACGTCCGAGGGCGCGTGGCCGATCAGCAGGGCGCTGAGTGCGACTCAGGCCGGGTGACGCAGCCAGGGCGAGTACTCGCGGCGACCAGGGGCCCAGTCCACGACCGCCAGCGTGTTCGCCGAGAGCACCGAGACGCGCACCCGCGCCGGGTCGTTCGCGCCCACGCGTAGGCACCGCCGCGGCACCCGGACCAGGATCGTCGGTTCGTCGTCCAGCAGCCACGACCGCAGGCCGGTGCACTCCCGCTCCACGGCCCCACGCCCGGGGGCGTAGGGCCGCCCGAAGTCGTCGATCCGGTAGACAGCGCTCTGGTCCGGCCAGTCGCCGTTGACCTGGACGTTGAACTCAGGCCCCTCGTTCCGAGCACGGGTGTCGAGGTAGACGTTGAGCAGGTCGCCCTGCGTGTGCGCGTAGGTCACCCGCACCCAGACCCGTCGCAGCGAGTGGTTGGCCCGGACCTGGACGACATCCCCCCACTGCTCCGGCGCGCCGTCTCCGGCTGGGTCGTCCGTCGCCCAACTCTCCGCCGCGGCCGGCGCGACGTGGCCGGTGAGCAGCGTGACTGCGACCAGCACCGCCGCGCACGTGTCGCGTACTGCGTACATGGTGTTCCCCCGTCGTCCGAGACACCCGTGGCGGGCAGTCTGCCACTGGCAGTACGCGTGGGGAAGGACGTTGGTTGCGTCAGTCCGTGAGCGCGATCCGGGCCACCATCGGGCGGTGGTCCGACCCGTAGCCGGCGAGCGTCCGGTGCGTCACGAACTCCATCCGCCCCGCTTCGACTGCGGCCGTGGGTACGAGGATGTAGTCGATCCAGCGGCTGTAGCGCGTCGGGCAGAGACCCTCGAGACCGAGGTCCTCGAACGACGACAGCACCCGCCCCTCGAACGTCTCTGTGATGCCGTCGTCGGGCCGCGCGTCCCGGTCGTCCCTGTGGTCCCACTGCAGGTCGCCCATCGCGACGACGTCGGCTCGCGGCCGCGCGGTCATCAGCTCGGCGAGCCGCGCGTAGTGCAGGCGGGCGTACACGGCGTTGACGTTGTCCTGCCAGTCGTCGCCGGTCTCGACGTGGTTCGGCGCGTGGGTGTTCATCACGGTGAGCACCCGTCCGGAGTCGAGGTGCCGCAGGCGTACGGAGGTCACCCACTTGGGCCGGAACGGGTGGGTCGTCTCGTCGGGCCCGGCGCCCTCGGTGACCTGCACCGCGTCGGTGCCGAGCAGGGTGAACACCGCCGGCCGCCACGAGATCGGCACCTGCAGCGCCCCGTCCCCGTCGGTGAAGACCTTCGTGCGCCAGCCCAGTCGCTCGAGGTCACGGTAGTTCTCCTGGAAACCCGCGACGTCCGCCTCCTGCCACCCGACGACGTCAACCGACCGTGTCCGTGCGATCCGGCGCATGTCCTGCACGATCGGGCGCGCCCGGCGGGTCCGCTCCACGTTGACCGTGGCGACCCCGACGACCGGCGTTCCCGCACGGACCGGCCTCTTGTCGGTGTGCGACACGCAGGACCCGCCGGTGGCGTCCTCCCCTGCTCGCGAGTCAGCCCACGGACGCACCAGCAAGGCGATGGCCACGGCTCCGAGTGCGACGGCTACCGCCAGCGCGGCCACGACCTTGGGCACGGGCGCGTCAGACGCCCAGCAGCCGGCGCGAGGTGGCCACGTCCTCGCGCATGGTCTCGATCAGCTCATCCACCGAGTCGAAGCGGCGCATGCCGCGGATGCGGTGCGCGAACGCCACCTCGACCTCCACGCCGTACAGCTCGAGGTCGGCGCGGTCCAGCACGTAGGCCTCGACGCGCCTCTCGCGCTCGCCGTCGAAGGTGGGGTTCGTACCGACCGAGATCGCGGCGGGGAACCGCTGCCCGTCGTGGGACAGCCACCCGGCGTACACGCCGTCGGCCGGCACGCACAGTCCCTGCACGGGCACGTTGGCCGTCGGGAACCCGAGCTCACGACCGCGGGCGTCACCCTTGACGACGGTGCCACGCACGCTGAACTGGTGACCGAGCGCCTCCTCCGCGCCCTCGACGTCACCGGCGAGCAGGCAGTTGCGGACGTACGTCGACGACCACACCTGCGGACCGCCGTCCAGCGGGATCCCCTCGACGCTGAAGTCGAGGTCCGCACCCAGCTCGCGCAGCAGGGCCACGTCGCCGGCGGCCTTGTGGCCGAAGCGGAAGTTGGCGCCGACCACCACGGCCTTGGCGTGCAGCGACCCGACGATGATGTCCTGCACGAAACGCTCAGGTGACCAGCCCGCCAGCTCCCTGTCGAACGGGACGACGAGCACGTCGTCCGCACCGGCCTGCTCGAGGAGCTCCACCCTGACACTCATCGAGGTCAGGGTCGGTGGTGCGTGCTCCGGACGCAGGACGGCGATCGGGTGGGGGTCGAAGGTCACCGCCACGACGTGGTCCAGGCCCAGCGCCTGCGCGACCTCGTGAGCGCGCGAGATGACGTGCTGGTGGCCCCGGTGCACCCCGTCGAAGTTGCCGATGGTCACGACCGTCCGACCGAGGTCCGCCGGCACCTCGTCGAGCGAGCGCCAGATCCGCACCATCGTCCTGCTCCTGTTCAGACTGTCTGCCGTGGTAGGGGAAGCCTCCCACAGCGCCGCCGTCGCCTTCCGGGGACGTCCCTCAGACGAGCACCGCCACCGGAACTGCCTGCGTCCCCCGCTGTTCGTACAGCGCGAGCAGATCGCCGTCGGGTCCCAGCATCGCGACCGGCTCCCCGCTGACGGGCAGGGCGAGGTCGAGCGCCCGCCCGAAGGAGATGTCGGCCGCGATCTTCTCGTCGACACGGAGGTTCCGGAAGAGCCGCTCCCCCACGTCCGCGAGCGTGACCAGGTTCAGCTCGCCGGTGTCCTGCATCTCGTCCAACGACAGCGGCGCGTCCTCGAGCGCAAAGGGACCCACCTCTGTCCGGCGCAGCGCGGTGAGATGGCCACCGACGCCGAGGGCCGCTCCCAGGTCGCGCGCGATCGCGCGGATGTAGGTGCCGCTGGAGCAGGCAACGTGCAGGTCCACGTCGAGGAAGTCCCCCTCACGTCGTACGCCTGACACCGTGAGGTCGTGGATGGTCACCGGGCGCGGCTGCAGCACGACCTCCTCGCCCTCCCGGGCGAGCTTGTAGGCGCGCTTGCCGTTCACCTTGATCGCCGAGACCGTGGACGGCACCTGCTGGATCTCCCCACGGAACGCCTCGAGGGCGACACGGAGGGCGTCCTCGGTGACCCCCGCGGCGGAGGCCGTTGCAGTGACCTCGCCCTCCGCGTCGTCGGTGGTGGTCGAGGCTCCGAGCCGCACCGTCGCGTCGTACGTCTTCTCGACCAGCATGAGGTGGCCGAGCAGCCGAGTGGCCTTGTTGATCCCCAGGACCAGGACTCCGGTCGCCATGGGATCGAGGGTGCCGGCGTGGCCGACCTTGCGGGTGCCCGCGATGCGACGTACCCGGGCGACGACGTCGTGCGACGTGACTCCGGCCGGCTTGTCGACCACCACGAGACCCGAGACGGTCACGCGTCGTCGTCCTCGTCCAGCTCCTCGGCAGGCTTCTTGTAGGGATCGGCATCGCCGGCGTACTGCGCCCCCGCTGCTGCCGCGGCAACCGCAGCGTCCGACTCGCGGGCGGCCGCGAGCAGCTCGTCGATGTGTCGAGCGGTCTCCGGGAGGGCGTCGTGGATGAACTCGAGGGTCGGAACGTGCCGCATGCCGAGCTGCTTGCCGACCTCGGAGCGGAGCACCCCCTTCGCGGACTCGAGCGCCACGGCTGACGAGGTCAGCTGCGTCTCGTCGCCCATGACGGTGTAGAACACGGTCGCGTGCTGCGTGTCGCCGCTGACGCGGACGTCGGTCACGGTGACGAACCCGAGGCGCGGGTCCTTGATCCGGCGCTCGAGCATCTCGGCGACGATCACCTGGATACGGTCCGCGATCTTGCGGACACGTGCGGAACTCATTGTCGTTCAGTCCTTGCGAAAGTCGAGTCAGTCTGTGGGGCGTTGAGCCGCGGATTCTCGGATGGGACGCCCTGCGGGTGCCCAGAATCCACGGCTCAACGCGCCTCGGGCTACGCCCGAGGGATCTCTCTCATCTCGAAGGCTTCGACGACGTCGCCTTCCTTGATGTCCTGGTAGTTCCTCAGCACCAGACCGCACTCGAAGCCCTCGCGGACCTCGGCTGCGTCGTCCTTCTCGCGCTTGAGCGAGGCCAGGTCGAGGTTGTCCGCGACCACGGCACCGTCGCGCAGGAGTCGGACCTTCGCGTTGCGTCGGATGACACCGGACGTGACCATGCAGCCGGCGATGTTGCCGATCTTGCTCGAGCGGAAGATCGCGCGGATCTCGGCCTGGCCGAGGGTCGCCTCTTCGTACTCGGGCTTGAGCATGCCCTTGAGCGCAGCCTCGATCTCCTCGATGGCCTGGTAGATCACCGAGTAGTAGCGGATCTCCACGCCTTCCTTGTCCGCCAGCTCAGTCGCCTTGCCCTGCGGGCGGACGTTGAAGCCGATGATGATCGCGTCGGAGGCCGCCGCCAGCATGACGTTGGTCTCGGTGATCGCACCGACACCGCGGTCGATGACGCGGAGGCTGACCTCGTCGCCGACGTCGATCTTGGCCAGCGAGTCCTCGAGGGCCTCGACCGAGCCGGACACGTCGCCCTTGAGGATGAGGTTGAGCTCCTGGCTCTCGCCCTTCTCCATGGAGGCCATGAAGTCCTCGAGGGTACGACGCACGCGGCGCTGGGCCTGCATGGCCGCACGCTCACGGGCCTCACGCTTCTCGGCGATCTGGCGAGCGACCCGGTCGTCCTCGACGACCAGGATGTTCTGGCCCGCACCCGGCACCGCCGAGAGACCGAGGACCATCGCGGGACGCGACGGGTCGGCTTCCTCGATGTTGACCCCGTGCTCGTCAAGCATGGCCCGGACGCGGCCGTACGCCGGGCCGGCGACGATCGCGTCACCGACGCGCAGCGTGCCGCGCTGGACGAGGATCGTGGCGACCGGACCGCGACCGCGGTCGAGGTGCGCCTCGACGACCAGACCTTGCGCGTCCTGCGTCGGGTTGGCCCGGAGGTCGAGCGACGCGTCGGCGGTCAGGACGATGGCCTCGAGCAGACCCTCGATGTTGAGGTTCGACTTGGCCGAGACGTCGACGAACATCGCGTCGCCGCCGTACTCCTCGGGCACCAGGCCGTACTCCGCCAGCTGGCCTCGCACCTGCGCCGGGTCGGAGTCGGGCTTGTCGATCTTGTTGACCGCGACCACGATCGGGACGCCGGCGGCCTTGGCGTGGTTGAGCGCCTCCACCGTCTGCGGCATGACACCGTCGTCGGCGGCCACGACCAGCACCGCGATGTCGGTCGCCTGCGCACCACGGGCACGCATGGCGGTGAACGCCTCGTGACCCGGGGTGTCGATGAAGGTGATCCGACGCTCGTTGCCGTCGACCGAGGTGGCGACCTGGTAGGCACCGATGTGCTGGGTGATGCCACCGGCCTCGTCCGCGACGACGTTCGCGTTGCGGATGGCGTCGAGGAGCTTGGTCTTTCCGTGGTCGACGTGACCCATGACGGTCACGACCGGCGGACGGATGACCAGGTCCGCCTCGTCGCCCTCGTCGGCGCCGAACTCGAGGTCGAAGGACTCGAGCAGCTCGCGGTCCTCGTCCTCGGGCGAGACGACCTGGACGTTGTAGTTGAGCTCCTCACCGAGAAGCTCCAGCACCTCGTCGTTCACCGACTCGGTCGCCGTGACCATCTCACCCAGGCTGAAGAGCATCTGCACCAGCGACGCCGGGTCGACGTTGATCTTCTCGGCGAAGTCGGTCAGGGACGCACCCCGCGCGAGACGGACGGTCTCGCCGTCGCCCTTGCGGACGCGCACGCCACCGATCGTGGGGGCCTGCATGTTGTCGAACTCTTGGCGACGCTGACGCTTCGACTTCCGACCACGACGGCTCGGACCACCGGGACGACCGAACGCGCCCTGCGTGGTTCCACGGCCACCGGGGCCGCCGGGACGACCGCCGCCACCCGGACGACCAGGAGCACCGGCACCGGCACCGGCACCAGCAGGGGCGCCACCGCCACCGAAGCGACCGCCGCCACCACCGGGGGCGCCACCGCCACCGCCGGGACCACGGCCGCCGGGCGCACCCGCGCGACCGGGGGCACCGGGACGAGCGCCAGGACCACCGGGACGACCGCCGGGACCACCCGGTCCACCACGGCCACCGGGGCCGCCACCGAAGGCGGCCGGGGACTTGGGCATCATCGCCGGGTTCGGACGCGGCATGCCGGGACGGGCGCTCGGCAGACCGCCGGTGCGGCCAGGGGCCCCACCGTCACGACCGGCCGGCGGACGCGGCGGACGGTCCGCACCGGGCGCACCCGGAGCGGCCGGACGACGGCCCATGCCCTGGCTGGGGGCGAACGGGTTGTTGCCGGGACGCGGAGCACCGGGACGCGGGCCACCGGGGGTGGGGCGAGCCGGGGCCTCGGGCTCCGTGGCGGCAGCCGCGGCCGGGGCCGCAGCGGCCGGCTCCACCGGCTCGGGTGCAGGCTCCGGCTCGGGCTCGGCCACCTTGCGCGGTCCCGGTCGGGGACCGGGAGCGGCGGCCGGAACCTCGGCGGCGGGCGCCGGGGCAGCCTCGGCCGGGGCCTCGGGCGCGGCGGCAGCCGGAGCCTCGGGGGCGGGGGGCGCAGCCTTCTTGGCCGGAGCCTTCTTCGCCGGGGCGGAGCTGGCGAGTTCCTCGCCGAACTTCTCCTTGAACTTCTTCTCTACGGGGAGCTCGATCGTCGACGACGCCGACTTGACGAACTCACCCATCTCCTTGAGCTTCTCGAGAACGACCTTGCTCTCGACTCCGAGCTCTTTCGCGAGCTCGTGGACTCGGGTCTTAGCCACGCTTCTCCTCCTGGCCCGAGCCCCTCAAGGGGTGTTGCGCTCGGACCGCTAGTTGCTGTGCATGCTCATCGGGAAGTACTCATCGAGTGCTCATGAGCTGCTGCTCCATCTTCTGTCGGTCTCACTGGTCAACTGTTGGACGTACGTCGTCAGGCCCGCGGGATCCAGCCCCTGGTCGGCCCGCAGGGCTCGACCGAAAGCTCTCCTCCGCAGAGCGAGGGCCAGGCACTCGGGCGTGGGGTGCACGTGCGCCCCGCGACCTGGTGCCCGCCCCGCCGGGTCCGGGACGAGAGCCCCGGAGCCTGCGACGACGCGCAACAACTCGTGCTTCGGTGCCCGCTCGCGACACCCGACGCACGTGCGCACCGGACCCTGCTGGGCAGAGGACATGGGACAGCGCACCTACGTGAGGTTGATGGAGCGGGAGCCTTGGCAAGTCTATACACGTCTGGCGCACAGGACTAACCGAGCGCGTCTCCGGGCGGGGCGACCGGGGAGCGACCGGCGAGCGACCGAGGATCGCCGAGGGCCGCGTGCCTCCCGCCGCGCTGCCGGTCAGTCCTGCGGTGCCACAGGCGGCGCCTCGTCGGAGCGGATGTCGATCCGCCACCCCGTGAGCCGGGCTGCGAGGCGGGCGTTCTGTCCTTCCTTCCCGATCGCCAGCGAGAGCTGGTAGTCCGGCACGATCACGCGGGCTGACCGCGCCTCGAGGTCGACGACCTCGACGCTGCTCACCCGCGCGGGCGACAGGGCGTTGGCGACCAGCTGGGCCGGGTCGTCGGACCAGTCCACGATGTCGATCTTCTCGCCGTGCAGCTCGTTCATGACGTTGCGCACCCGCTGGCCCATGGGGCCGATGCACGAACCCTTGGCGTTCACGCCTGCGACGTTGGACTTCACCGCGATCTTGGTGCGGTGACCGGCCTCCCGCGCGATCGCGCAGATCTCGACGGTGCCGTCGGCGATCTCGGGCACCTCCAGGGCGAAGAGCTTCTTCACCAGGTTCGGGTGGCTGCGCGACAGCATGACCTGAGGGCCACGCATGCCCCGGCGCACCGAGACGACCAGGCCCTTGATCCGGGTGCCGTGCTCGTAGCGCTCCCCCGGGACCCGCTCGGGCGCCGGCAGCAGCGCCTCGAGCTTGCCGAGGTCGACCAGGACGTCCTGAGGGTCGCGGCCCTGCTGGATGACTCCCGAGACGATGTCGCCCTCACGGCCGGAGAACTCTCCGAACTTCACGTCGTCCTCGGCGTCCCGCAACCGCTGCAGGATGATCTGCTTCGCCGTGGTCGCAGCGATGCGACCGAACCCCTCGGGCGTGTCGTCGTACTCGGCGACCAGCTCGCCCTCGTCGTCGACCTCGGACGCGAGCACGGTCACGTGCCCCGACTTGCGGTCGAGCACGACCCGCGCCTTGGGGTTGGCGTCAGGGGTCTTGTGGTACGCCACGAGCAGGGCCTGCTCGATCGCGTCGACGAGGATGTCGAAGGAGATCTCCTTCTCCCGCTCGAGCGTGCGTAGCAGCGACAGGTCGATATCCATCAGGCCTCCGCGTCCTTCCGGTTGAACTCCACCTGCACGCGCGCCTTGGTGACGTCGGCGTAGGCGATGGAACGGGTCTTGCCATTGACGTCGAGGACGACGCTGTCGTCGCCCGCCTCGGTGATGCGGCCGGTGAGCGTCTCGTTGGCAGCAGTCGTCAGCTTCACCAGGCGCGACGCGTTGCGACGCCAGTGCCGCGGCAGGGTGAGCGGGCGGTCTATGCCGGGCGAGCTCACCTCGAGCAGGTAGGGCTTGTCGCCCATGACGTCGGTCTCGTCGAGGAGCTGCGAGACCTCCTTGGTGGCCGCGGCGATCTCGTCGAGGCTCACGCCACCGTCCTTGTCGACGGCGACGCGCAGGAGGCGACGCTTGCCTGCGGGTGTGACCTCGACGGCCTCGAGGTCGAGGCCGAGGGCGAGCAGTGGGGCGGTCAGGACACCGGCTAGACGGTCCCGAGTCTCTTCGTCTGCCACGGGGACGGCCTCCTTGCTCTGCTGTTGTCAGGGGCCACGCTAGCGCACCTGAACTCCCCGATCACGACACCGCGCGTTGGTAGCCTCGGGCATGCTCACTCGTGGGTCTCTTCGGCTGGTGCAGGGCCTCGGACTCTCCCTCGCGTGCGGGCTCGCGCTCGCGTCGTGCAGCGACGGCGACCCCGCGGCCCAGCCGGAGCCCACCCGGACGGTCACGTCGACCCCGACACCGGTCCCGTCCGAAACCGCCACGACTCCCGTCATCCAGCCACCCCAGCTGCCCGACTTCGCGGCGAGCCCACAGGGCCAGGAGGCGTTCGCGCGGTACGTCGTGGAGTCCTGGGCCTTCTCCCTCACGACGAACGATGCGACCCCGCTGACGGGGCTGAGCGTCGGCAAGAAGCCCTGTCAGGGCTGCGCCGAGCTCACCGAGGAGCTCGCCCAGCGCGAACGAGACGGGTGGTCGGTCTACCCGTTCGAGATCACCATCGACCGGGTCAAGCTGATCCAGTCGAAGCTGGGTACGACGGCCCGGGTCACCTTCGACGTCCCCGAGACCCGGTCGCTCTTCGACGACGGCAGGCTGCGCAACACCACTCCGGCCGCGGACGACGCGGTCTTCACCGTCTCCCTGAGGGTGGAGGGTGAAAAGGCCCAGAGGGCCTACGGACTGATCGGGTTCACCGTCGAGCAGTGACCGACGAGGGACAAGGCGCCGGAGGGTAGATTTTCTCAGGTGCCCACCCGTCGTCTTGTGCTGACAGCTGCCCTGGCGACGGGAGCACTCGGTGCCTGCACGACTGACGCGACCGTCGACCCGGTCGCGACGCCCGACCCCGACACAGCACTCGCGGCCCAGGTCCTGATGGCTGAGGCCGAGCTGCTCGAGCTGCTCGACTCTCTCGTCGCCGGTCGGCCACGTCGGCTCGAGGCCCTCGCGGCGAACCGGGCCGTCCACGAGGCGCACCTGCAGCTGCTGCGGGAGGCGGCGTCCGCCGCCCCGGTCACCTCGACCGCGACCCCGGCGCCCTTCACCGGCGACGACCGCGCGGCGTACCTGACGCTCGCCCGGGCCGAGGACCGCCTCGGCCAGACGCTCCGCCGGGCGGCCTTCTCCGCCCAGAGCGGACCCTTTGCTCGGGTGCTCGCCGGCATGGCCGCCGCCACGGCGCAGCAGTCCGCCGCGCTCAGGACGCTCGCGTGACCCCCGTCGAGGCTCTGCAGGCGGCGCTCGCGGGCGAGCACGCGGCCCTTCACGTGTACGGCGTGCTCGGCGGTCGGGTGTCGGTGTCGGCGGCACCTGCCACGGCGGCGGCGATCTCCTCCGCCTACGCCATGCACCGTGCCCGCCGCGACCAGCTCCGCACGATGGTGCAGCAGCTCGGCGGCGACCCCGTGGCGGCCGACGTGAGCTACGAGCTCGCCGGGCCTTCTGACACGACCCCGCAGATCGTCCGCGAGGCGAGGGGGATCGAGGAGAGGTGTGCCGAGGTGTACGCCCAGGCGGTCGGCGCCACTGTCCGGGCGCAGCGTCAGTGGGCCATCGATGCCCTGGTCGATGCCGCCGTTCGCTCGCTGACGTTCGACGGGGAGCCCGCGACCTTCCCGGGGCTTCCCGAGCTGTCGTGATCGACCGGAGCGGTCACGACGAGCGCCACCCGTGGACCACGTCGTACACCTCGGAGAGCCGGTGGACGACAGCATCCGGCTCGCCCTCGGTGTGGCCGGCCTGGGCGCTCGGGATGTCGGAGTGCGGGACGTGGATGGTCCGCATCCCGAAGGTCGACGCCCCCCAGATGTCGTCGAACAGCCGGTCGCCGACGAAGGCGCAGCTCGAGGGCTGGGCGACGCCGACGGCTTGCATGGCCGCCTCGAACGCCTCGGGCGCCGGCTTCGTGTGGTCGATCTCGCTGGAGTACACCGCTCCGTCGATCAGGTCGAGCACTCCGTCACGCCGGAAGATCTCCTCGTGCCAGGTTCGCGGCCAGACCGTGTTGGAGAGGATCCCGATCTTGAGGCCTTCGGACTTGAGGCGCCGCAGCAGGTCGGGGACCTCGGGGTCGGTCCACGTGTGCGGCTCCCAGAAGTCGCGGTACGCCGTCAGCATCCCCTCGTCGTGACGCAGCCCGGCAGCCTCGAAGATGTCGGAGACCCGGGCGCTGCGCTGGTGGTCGCGCGACCAGCCCCACACCTCCTGGTTGGCGCGCTCGAGCAGCTCCGCGGCGGTGTGGTCACCGCCGAGCGCAGCGAGGGCCAACGCCTGCGCCTCAGCCGCGAAGTCGACGGCGTGCCAAGGCGTCAGCGTGCCGCCCCAGTCGAAGATGACCGCCTCGATCAAGACCCGACGACCTCCAGGACGCGCGTGACGACATCCGCCGTCGCGACCTCCTGGCGCTCATGGGTCGCCCGGTCCTTGATCTCGACCGTCCCCTGCTCGAGGCCCTTGCCGACGATGACGATCGTCGGGACGCCCAACAGCTCGGCATCCTTGAACTTCACGCCCGGGCTGACCTTGCCTGCCCGGTCGTCGTAGATGACGGTCAGCCCGCGCGCGGAGAGCTCGTCTGCGATGCGCGAAGCCTCCGCGAACATCGCGTCGTCCTTGCCGGCGGCGACGACGTGCACGTCGGCAGGCGCGACGGCGCGCGGCCAGCAGAGACCGAGCTCGTCGTGGGTGTTCTCCGCTATCGCCGCCACGGCACGGGACACACCGACCCCGTACGAACCCATCGTCACCACGACGAGCTTGCCGTTCTCGTCGAGAACCTTGAGGTCGAGCGCCTCGGCGTACTTGCGGCCGAGCTGGAAGATGTGTCCCATCTCGATCCCCCGCGCCGACTGCAGCGCGCCGCCATCCTCGGCGCCGCAGCGAGGACAGGGGTCGCCGTCACGGACCTCGGCAGCCTCGATCGTGCCGTCCGGCGTGAAGTCGCGGCCGGCGACCAGGTCGACGACGTGGGAGCCGTCGACGTTCGCGCCCGTGACCCAGCGCGTACCGGTGACCACGCGCGGGTCCACCAGGTAGCGGATCTTCGACTCGCTCTCAGCGCCGAGCGCGGCAGGACCGATGTAGCCCTTGACCAGCGCCGGGTGCTTCTTGAACTCGACCTCGTCCATGGGCTCGACCTGGATGGGCTCGAGCTGACCCTCGAGACGCTTCTGGTCGACCTCCCGGTCGCCGGGGACGCCGATCGCCAGGGGCTCGCGCGTCCCGTCGGGGTGCACCAGCACCACCATGACGTTCTTGAGGGTGTCCCCCGCGGTCCAGGGCCGGTCGTCGCGCGGGAACGCCTCGTTGAGGTGGTCCACCAGCGTCTCGATCGTCGGCGTGTTCGGGGTCACCTCCGCGTGCGCGGCGGGTACGTCGTCGTACGGCTGGTCGGCAGGGACGGCGACCTCGACCGCCTCGACGTTCGCGGCGTAGTCGCAGCGGTCGCAGCGGACGTAGGTGTCCTCGCCGACCTCCGCGTTCGCGAGGAACTCCTCGGACTTCGAGCCGCCCATCGCGCCGGCGGTGGCCTTCACGATCACGTAGTCGAAACCGAGCCGGTCGAAGATCCTGACGTAGGCCTCACGGTGGGCCTGGTACGACGCGTCGAGGCCCTCGTCGGTGGTGTCGAACGAGTAGCTGTCCTTCATCACGAACTCGCGACCGCGGAGCAGGCCGGCACGAGGACGCGCCTCGTCGCGGTACTTCGTCTGGATCTGGTAGAGCCAGACGGGCAGGTCCTTGTACGACGAGTACAGGTCCTTCACGACGAGGGTGAACATCTCCTCGTGCGTCGGCCCGAGGAGGTAGTCGGCCTCCTTGCGGTCCTTGAGGCGGAAGACGCCGTCGCCGTACTCCTTCCACCGCCCGGTCGCCTCGTAGGGCTCGCGGGGCAGGAGCGCGGGGAACTGCAGCTCCTGGGCGCCGATGGCGTCCATCTCCTCGCGCACGATCGTCTCGATGTTGCGGAGCACGCGCAGGCCGAGCGGCAGCCAGGAGTAGACGCCAGGGGCCGCTCGGCGGATGTAGCCCGCGCGCACGAGCAGCTTGTGGCTCGGCACCTCGGCGTCCGCGGGGTCCTCCCGAAGGGTCCGGACGAACAGGGACGACATGCGCAGGATCATGGCGGCAAGGCTACCTACGCCGGGCCCGCGGCCACTCACCCGTCCTGTCGAACGCCTGCCGCGCTCGGGTCATGTACCGCAGCCTCCGCGGCACGAGTGGCCAGGTCGTCCGCACGAGCCACGCGAGTGCCCGCAGACGCCGAGCATCGCCGGCGGACCACTCGTAGCCGAGCTCCTCGCGCACCACTGTCGGCAACAGCCCGACCATGAGGAGGTTCGAGAGGCGGACGACGTGGGGACCCACCAGCTTGAAGAGAAGAGGCGGGAAGGACGTCTGAGCGATCCCCTTCGTGTCGCCCGCGATGTCGAGTGCGCGGGTGAAACCTTCGGTGACCTGGAGGACGTTCGCGCAGTAGTCGTCGAAGTAGACGCGAAACGCCGCCCAGTCGGGCGGGACCACGCGATCGGTCATCCCGTACATCGCCCACCACCGCTTGCTCTCGGCGTAGAGCTGCTCCTTCTCCTCGTCGCTCATCCGATGGTCGAACGTGTCGACCATCGTCACCAGGCAGTCGACGAAGGTGGCATGCGCCCAGAAGAAGGTCTCGGGGTTGAGAGCGTGGTACGCCTTGCCGTTCTGGTCGATCCCCTTGATCTCCGGGTGCTGGTCGCGCACCCAGCGGGCGGTGGCTGTCGCCTCGTGCCCGTCGTACACGACGCCGATGATGGGCGGCATCGAGCGCATCAGCCGGTCCACCGGGTCCTTGAAGATCACCGAGTGCTGAACCGCGCCCGCTCCGAAGGCGGGATCGAGCGACTGCAGGGCTCCCCAGCGCGTCGCGGTCAGCATGTAGCGCCAGTCCCCGAGGTACCGCCAGGTCAGGGAGTCCGGTCCGAGCGGCTGCGGCCTGGGGGGACGCGTGGGCTCAGTGTGCGTGACGGACATCGCGCGCTCCTTTGACGATGCGGATGCGCTCGTCACGAGTTCGGGCTCCGACCACGCGCAGGGTCTGGGTCAAGGAAGCGCGGTTGACTCCCTGCGGCACGAGCCGGAAGCCCTGACGGACAGCACAGTCAAAGCCGTCGAACCACCGCTGGTCGGCTGGCGACCAGGGCAGGTCGAGCTGCTGGCGGACCGTCTCCGGCAGGCAGCCCACACCGAGCCGACCCCGCACCCGCGCGGACTCACTCCGCGCCAGTCGTCGGAGGCCTCCTCGACTCCGGGGTCGCACCGGCCTCCCGACCCCGAGCGCACGCGCGGTGGGCGTCAGCACCAGCACCTCGGTACAGACGCGGTCGAACTTCTCGAGGAAGGCGCCGTAGTCGGCCGGAGCCGGCCGAGGGGTGAGTCCGTAGAGCGCGTACCAGTCCACCGTGTCCTGATAGAGACGCTCGACCTGGATGTCGCTCAGCCGCCGGGGGTGGAAGAGCTCGATGGACCGGAAGATCTCCCAGGTGAACGTCGCATGGGCCCACCAGAAGGTCTCCGGATCGAGGGCGTGGTAGCCGACACCTGTGTGATCCGTGCCGCTGATCGCCCGGTGCGCGTCCCTGATGTCCCTCCCCCGGCGGGGAACCCCCTCAGGGGCTCCGAGCACGGTCCCCCAGATCTGCGGGATCGACCGGATGAGCCGGGCGTCGTTCTCCTCGGCGAACCGGGAGTGGTCATGGACGCCTGCGCCGATGGCCGGGTGGGTGAGCTGCAAGATGCCCGCGCTGATGCCCGGCAGCATCGAGCGCCAGTCCCCGGCGTACCGCTGCAGCAGCGACGCCGGAGGCAACGTGGCCAGGGCGTTCACAGCGGCAGCAGCCCCGTGCCCGCAGGCCGGTCGGGTGCCACCACGTCGAAGGCGTTGGGCAGGCCCAGGTCGAATGCCAGGTCGTCCTCGGCCCAGAGCACCTTCGAGGGGAGTGGCTCGTGGAGCTTCCTGATCACGGCCCGGGAGGCCAGCGACCCGGATGCGTCGAGGACGCCGTTGGCCGCAGCCTTGCCGGCCTCGTTGGCACCCTCCATCGTGGCCAGATTGACGCTTGACCTGACGTAGTCCGCGGCGAGGAACAGGTTCGGGACCTTCGTCGTGGCGGCCGGTCGGTCCCACCAGGAGGAGACGGTGTTGACCAGCAGCGGCTCGTCGTTCGCGACACTCGGCGTGCCCTCGCCCGTGATCGCCGGGTCGACGAACCACGAGTGGATGTTGGAGTCCGGCAGCCTCGCGTCGCCATCCGGCAGCGCGTGTCGGATCTGGGCGATCACCTCGTCGACGATCTCCTGGCGCGTGCACTCCTTGGCCGGCTTGCCGTAGAGGATGCCCGGCGCGTCCCAGTTGGACACGTCGACGGACAGACAGTCGCGAACGCTGCCGTCGCCGTACGTCGAGGCGAAGTCGCGCCCCCAGAACGAGGCCTGGTTGATGGACGTCAGCGCCCACGGCTCGCCGATGTAGGCCACATGCCCCTTGACGATGGGTGTGGCTTCCTTCGTGTAGATCATGACGCCGTTCATCCAGTCCGTCGTCAGGTTCCGCAGCCGCTGGAGGCGCGGGTCGATCGCCAGGATCTTGGCGTTCAGCAAGGGGATCGCCCGCTCGACAGGCACCGCCAGGACGAACCAGTCGGCCTCGATGGTTCGGGGTGCGCCCGTGGGGTCGAGGGCGGAGGCAGCCTTGATCCGCCCCTGCGGGCAGGACAGACCGGTGACCGTCCAGCCGACGTTGAACTGCACGCCGAGCCCGCGCAGGTGCAGCACCCAGGGGTCGATCCAGGACTCGTTCGTGGGGGCGTTGAGGAGCTGGTCGGGATCGGTGTACCCGCCCTGGCGCGCGGCACTGAGGAAGAGCGCCTCCATCATCAGGCCGATCGTGCGCGTGTTCGCGACGTCCGCCTTCGCGGCCACGAGTGCCGACGTCGGGAAGTCCACGAGCAGCGCCCGGCCGGCCGGCGACAGGGTGTCCATGCGCATGAAGTCGGACCAGCTGGTGTTCTCCCACTGCTGCATCCGCCGCTTGGGTCCGCTCGCGAAGAACGTCGCGGCCTTGCTCGTGAAGAGCGCGAGGTCCTGGGGCGGGACCTCGACGCTCGTCCCTACCGCCGCCGTGAAGAAGCGACCGAACGCCTCGGGCGTCATCTCCGTCACGCCCGACGGCCCGACCGGGATGCTGAACTCCCGTCCCTTCCACGCCATGCTCGTCACCTCGGCGGCCACCAGGTTGTCGCGGACGCCGTTGGGCTGGTCGCCGAACGGGATGCGGCTCATCGTCTCGGTGACGTTCTGGTAGAAGCCCGGGAAGAAGCGGAAGCCGTGCTCTCCGGGCAGGTCGGCACGACCCCCGGCTGCTGTGCCGGACACCGGGATGCTCCGGGCCTTGCCGCCGAGCGCCTTGCGCTCGTAGACCGTGACCGAGAAGCCCCGCTCCGCCAGCTCGTGCGCCGCCGTTAGCCCGCCGGGCCCGGCGCCGATGACCGCCACGCGTCTTCCGGTGCTCGGGATGAGGCCGGCGGCGGCGCGACCGACGCCGGACATCGCCAGGCCGGCACCTGTCGCAGTGGTGAGCGAGGCCCCGACGAAGGTACGACGGGGCAGGTTGCTGGCGCTCATGCTCCTCCTCGATCCCTAACCGACGCGTGTGTCGGTTAAACGTGACGGCGAGTTTGCCGTCTTTCTCGAGTCACCGTCAAGGGGTTGCGCTTGACAACAGACACTCATGTCGGTTTTCTGGGCGCATGGTGACCACGACCGTCGACGACGTACCTGCCCGGCGTAGGCTCCGGGGCGCCGAGCGCCGGCAGGTCATCGAGGATGCTGCCGTCGAGGTGTTCGCGACGCGCGGGTACGACGCGGCGACCCTGGGCGAGATCGCTGCCGCCGCGGGCGTCACGCGGACCGTGATGTACGACCACTTCACGTCCAAGCGGATCCTCTACCTGCACGTGCTGGGGACGCAGAACGCAGCCATGCTCCGCAGTGTCGCGGCGGGGATCACCGGCTCCGGCAGCGCACGGGACAGGCTCCGCGCCACGGTCGCGGCCTACCTGCGCTTCGCGGCCGACCATCCCGCCGCCCGCAAGCTCCTCGTCGACCCGATTCCGGTCGGCGACGAGGAGCTCGACGCGGTCATCCGTGGCTACTGGGACGCGCGCGTGGGCGCGGTGTCCAGCATGCTGGGTCCTGATCTCGAGCGGGCCGGTCTGAGCCTCGACTCCCCTGACGTCGCCGTGATCGTGGAGCTTCTCATCACAGGGGTCGACGGCGTGGCTCAGTGGTGGGCCCGCAACCGCCACGTCCCGCTGGAGCAGGCGGTCGACTCCGCGTCCCGCCTGCTGTGGAACGGCATGCCGCGGATGGGTGTCTCATGACCGCTGACGCATCCACCGGTTCCGAGCCCGCCCACGACGCGGTGCCGCTCGGACCCGAGTCCCTCACCTGGCAGTACTTCGGGCAGCTCGCGGGGTTCGCGGGCGGCAGTGTGCTCCAGCTGCTCCAGCTCATGCACCCCGTGCTCGGGCACGCGGTCGAGGACCACTCCACCGTTCGCTCCGACCCGTTCGACCGGCTGATCCGCTCGATGGGACCGATCTACGGTGTGGTGTACGACGGCCCCCACGCTGCGCGCACGGCGACACAAGTGCGGTCCTACCACGAGCGGATCAAGGGCGTCCTCCCCGACGGCCAGCGCTACAGCGGGCTCAACCCGGAGGTCTACCACTGGGCCCACGCGACCTTCGTGCACGGCCTGGTCTACGGCTTCTCGGAGCTGTGCGGTCCTTTCACGCGCGCCGAGCAGGAGCAGCTCTACGCCGAGTCGCGCCAGTGGTACGCCCTCTACGGCATGACGATGCGGAACGTGCCGGAGACCCTCGACGAGTTCGACGCCTACTGGGAGCGGTACGTCGACGAGGTGCTCGAAGCGACGACAGCGTCGCAGTGGCTGCTCGACATCTTCGCCCGGCCACCGCAGCCGCCGGGCTTCGAGTGGATTCCCACGCCGCTGTGGCGGCTCATCCGCATCCCCGGCGCCCACGCGGCGCTCGTGTTCACGGCGGGACTGATGCCACCGACCGCACGCGAGCGGCTCGGCCTGCGCTACGGCGTCGTCCGGCGACTCGAGTTCCAGGTGCTGCGGCACGTCGTACGCACTGCGGTCCGACTCACGCCGCGCAGGTTCCGGTACCACCCACGACCCCTCGCGGGCTGGAAGCGGGAAGCGGCTTCTCGAGCGACGACCGTCAGCCGGCTCATCCGGCAGAGCGAGCAGTCCGCCAAGCAGCCCAGATCATCGGGAACTGCAGCGGCAGCCGCGCATACGCCGCGGCTTTGAACGGCGTGTTCTGCGTGTGCGACGCGTCGACCGCCATCTTGACGTTGCCGACGTAGACCCCCGCGAGCAGCGCCGTGCTCGCCAGCGCAGCCGCCTTGCGCGTGGGCGGGAACAGCATGCCGGCGGCACAGGCGATCTCGGCCACGCCGGACCAGACGATCACGTCCCTGTGGGCAGGCACCCAGTCCGGCATCAGGGGCAGGTAGACCTCGGGCTTGACCAGGTGGACGACACCGGAGGCCGCGAGAGCGCCGGCCGTCAGCTTCGCGTCCTTGCGGAGGGGAAGAGCCATGCCGATCAGCGTAGTCAGAAGAGGATCGTGCCGAACTCGGCGGTGGTCACGAAGCCCGCCTTCTCGTAGGCCCGCCGTGCGGCCATGTTGTGCTCGTTGACGTAGAGCGACACCACCGGCGCGATCTCGCGACGCGCGATCTCGGCCACTGCCGCCATCCCAGCCGTCGCGATCCCCTGCCCGCGGAACGCGGGGTCGACGTACACCCCTTGGATCTGGCAGGCGTACGGCGTGGCGGACGCGACCTCGGCCTTGAAGAGCACCCGACCGTCCTCGATGCGCGCGAACGACCAGCCGCGCTCGATCAGCTGCAGCACGCGGGCGCGGTAGAGGTCACCCGCTCCGCCGGCCTCGGGGGAGACGCCGAGCTCCTCGGTGTGCATCGCCACGCAGGCCGGGTAGACGACCGCCAGGTCTCGCTGGTTCGTCCGCCGCACCAGCGGGTCCGGCGCCACCAGAGGTGTCGTCCGCAGCTCCATGTGGGGCTGGTGCCACCGGAAGTCCCGAGCCGGAGACCAGGAGCCCTCGAGCCGCTCCCACAGGGCGGCGACGTCGCCGACGGGCCCGACGATCGTGGCACAGCGACGACCCTGCACCAGCGCCCGCGCCGCGAAGGCGTCCAGCGCGTCCGGCGTCGCTTCCACGGGCACGAAGTTGGCGGCGACGTGGCAGGCGGACACGAGCTCCCCGTCCTCGACGTATCCCCACATCTCACCGCCGAGGCGACGAGGGTCGAGCAGCGTGGTCCGCGCACGGTAGTCGGCGAACACGTTCACGACGGGATTGCGGGACACGAGCTCGCTGAGCGACGTCAGGTCGTCCGGCCCCAGCACCCGGAGGCCGCGCTGTGTCCGGAGCACATGCGCAGCCTAACGCTCGCGAACACTGACAGGACCCGAGTTCATGCGGAAGGCTGTGCCCCATGCGGCTCCCCCTGCCCAGCCGGTCGCCGGCACCTCTCGTCCTGCCCGAGGTCGAGGACCCGACCGTTCCCGTCCCGTCACCGACCGACGCCGTCCAGGACCCGGTGTTCACCCTCCAGCAGATGGAGCGCGCACTGGTGCGTGCCTACCTGGACGCACCGCACGTGATCACCCCGCTCGAGCTGCGGCGGCTGCGCTACCTGATCGGCTTCGCCCGGCTCACCGTGTTCGAGCCGGGCGCCGCCGGGCCGGACGGCTCCCGTGGCCGCGGCGACGTGGACGTCTCCGACGACGTAGCACCCTGGCGCGAGCTGGTCGTGGACACGCTCACGGGGCCGCTGCGCCGGGAGCCGTCGAACGTGAAGCGGCTGGCCCGGGCGCGCGAGGTGCTCTACGAGCTCGAGGACCAGGCGTCTGAGCAGCGCACGCTGCTGGTCGGCCGGCACAAGGACGAGTTCTCGCCCGCCGAGCTCGACGCCGAGGTCGGCTACAAGTCCCTCGCCCTGGTGCTCGGTGGCGGTGGTGGCGC
The DNA here is from genome assembly GCA_035699605.1 of Nocardioidaceae bacterium. GTDB lineage: Bacteria > Actinomycetota > Actinomycetes > Propionibacteriales > Nocardioidaceae > SSC3. Next base: position 79,757 of record DASSPN010000039.1, read on the forward strand.
CGGCTTCGTCTACATCGGCGCTCTCCAGCGCATGCTCGAGCACGACGTCGTCCCGAGCTACGTGATCGGCTCCTCCATCGGTGCGGTGCTGGGCAGCTTGTTCGCGCGTGAGCTACCCGTCCCGCTCGATGACTACGTCGAGTTCGGGAAGTCGCTGACCTACCGAGCGCTCCTCGGTCCCGAGCCGGTACGTCGGCGGCACGGACTGACCAGCGTGATGTCGCTGCGGTTCGACGAGTTCGCGGCTCCCCTGTTCCTGCGTCCCGACGACACCCTCATGACCATGGCGGACATGGCCATCCCCTTCGAGGTGGTCGTGGCCGGTGTCCACCAGCAGCTCTTCAGCCGGCTCCCTGCACGGTTCCGGCGTCAGGAGATCGCCTTGGCGCGGCTGCGCTCCCTCCCCGTCGTACCCATCGGTCTGGGACCGACGATGGTGAGCCGGCTGTGGCAGGCCGCGTCGTTCGTCGACTCCCGTGTCGTCAAGCCGATCGTGCTCGGCGGAGACGATCTGACCCGGCAGCTCCACGTGGTCGACGCAGCCTCGTTCTCCGCGGCCATCCCCGGCGTGCTGCACCACGAGACGAAGGACCCGGCAATGGTCCCCCTGCTGGACCAGCTGATGGCGGAGAAGCAGGTCGCCGCGTTGGTCGACGGCGGTGCCGCCAGCAACGTCCCCGTCGAGCAGGCCTGGATCGGCGTACAGCGCGGAAGGCTCGGCAGTCGGAACGCCATGTACCTAGCGCTTGACTGCTTCCACCCCCAGTGGGACCCGAAGCACCTGTGGCTCACCCCGATCACGCGCGCGGTGCAGATCGGGATGGTCCGGAACGCGCCGTACGCCGACCACCTCCTGCGGATGAGCCCGACTCTCTCGCCGGTGACCCTCGCTCCCCCGCCGGGCGCCCTCGACCAGTCCATCGAGTGGGGACGCGCATCGATCGAGCCGGTCATGCCGTTCGTGAACGCGATGCTCGAGCCGGTCTGGTGGGAGGGCGACGCGCCGCCGCGCTCGGACCGCCCCCGCGTCAAGGTCACCTCGGTGGCGCCGTCGATGAAGCCGATCCTGGAGGCTGCGGCCCAGCGGTCACGCGACGCCCTCCACAGGTTCCGCGACCGCCACTTCTCTTGATTGGCCGAGCGGGTCTCCGCGCGTGATGCGGGACTTTCCCTCGCTTCGCTCGGTCCAAGCCCCGGGAGCGACGCTCCCGCCCCGCTGCCGGCTGTCAGCTGACGCTGACGCTCGGCGATCCGCCCTCGACGGGCTCCATGGTCTCCGCGATGCGCATCGCTTCCTCGATCAGGGTCTCGACGATCTGCGACTCAGGCACGGTCTTGATGACCTCGCCCTTCACGAAGATCTGGCCCTTGCCGTTGCCCGACGCGACACCCAGGTCGGCCTCGCGGGCCTCGCCGGGGCCGTTCACCACGCAGCCCATGACCGCGACGCGCAGCGGGACCTCCATGCCCTCCAGACCGGCGGTCACCTCCTCCGCGAGCTTGTAGACGTCGACCTGGGCCCGCCCGCACGACGGGCAGCTCACGATCTCGAGCTTGCGGGGACGCAGGTTGAGAGACTGGAGGATCTGGATCCCGACCTTGACCTCCTCGACCGGGGGCGCGGACAGGGAGACGCGGATGGTGTCGCCGATGCCCTTGCTGAGCAGTGCCCCGAACGCGACGCTCGACTTGATCGTGCCCTGGAACGCCGGGCCTGCCTCGGTGACGCCGAGGTGCAGCGGCCAGTCCCCTGCCTCGGCGAGCAGCTCGTAGGCGCGCACCATGACGACCGGGTCGTTGTGCTTCACCGAGATCTTGAAGTCGTGGAAGCCGTGCTCCTCGAACAGCCCGGCCTCCCACACGGCCGACTCGACGAGAGCCTCGGGCGTCGCCTTGCCGTACTTCTGCAGCAGCCGCGGGTCCAGGGAGCCGGCGTTGACGCCGATCCGGATCGACGTCCCGTGGTCCTTGGCCGCCTGCGCGATCTCCTTGACCTGGTCGTCGAACTTGCGGATGTTGCCAGGGTTCACCCGGACCGCAGCGCAGCCCGCCTCGATAGCGGCAAAGACGTACTTCGGCTGGAAGTGGATGTCGGCGATCACCGGGATCTGCGAGTGCTGAGCGATCTCGGCGAGCGCGTCAGCGTCGTCCTGGCTCGGGCAGGCGACGCGCACGATGTCGCAGCCCGCCGCGGTCAGCTCGGCGATCTGCTGGAGCGTGGTGTTGACGTCCGCCGTGAGCGTCGTGGTCATGGACTGCACGGAGATGGGAGCGTCGCCGCCGACCTCGACCTTGCCGACCTTGATCTTGCGGCTCTTGCGCCGGGGCGCGAGCACCGGAGGCGGCGCTTCGGGCATGCCCAGGGAGATCGACGTCATGACCTCGATCTTAGGCGGGACGCGAACTCGTGCGCCGCCCGGCTCCTTGTGCGCACTCGATGCAGGCGCGCGCCACGGGCCGCGCCTCGAGTCGTCCTTCACCGACGGGTCCGCCACAGACCTCGCAGGTCCCGTAGGTCCCGGCGGCCACTCTCGCGATGGCAGCCTCGATCTCCACGACCTGGAGACGGGCCTGCGTCGCCAGCGCCCCGAGCTGGGACCTCTCGAAAGCAATGGTCGCGCCCTCGGGGTCGTGCTCGTCGTCGGCGTTCGTGTCGAGCGAGGCAGCTACGACGGAGTCATAGTCCCCGCTCAGGCTCGCCAACCGTTCGAGAGTTGCCGTTCGCTCGGCCTCGAGCCGCCTCAGGGCTTCGCCGGGTGTCAACGCCGTCTGTTCGCCTTGGCGCGCTCGACCGCGGCACGGATCTTCGCCTGGTTCTGCGGCTTCCTGGCCTCGTCATAGACCTTCTTGCCGATCGCGACCAGCGCAGCCTTCTTCAGGAGTCCCATACCGCTCGAGTACCCACTCGCGGGCCGCTCTCACCCGGGGCGATGTGTCACGAAGATCGCGTTGGTCGGGTCCCCCTCGGCGTCGTGGACGTCGACAGGTCCGAATCCCGCGTCGGTCAGCAGCTGGACGGCGACCTGCTCGCCCCAGCCGGTGCCGAGACCTGCACCGCCCTCGGCCAGCGACACGGTCATGCAGTGCAGCAGGCTGATGCCGTAGATGATCGACGTCTCGGGGGTCTGGATGTTGTCGGCGAGGACGCTCGAGATCCGTGGCTCGTTCATCAGGAAGGTGCCCCCGGGCCGGAGCAGGTCGCAAGCCGACGTCAGGAACTCGAGCGGCCGCGCCTGGTCATGGACCGCGTTGAACACGAGTACGGCGTCGAACGGCTCGTCCTCTCGGAGGGTTGCCACGTCCGCCACCTCGTACCGGACGTTGTCCGCGTCTCGGTGGCGCTGACGAGCCACGGCGATCGCTGCGTCGTCCAGGTCGAAGCCGACGAACGTCGACCGCGGGTACCGCCGGGCCAGCATGCCCGACAGGTTGCCGGCTCCACAGGCCAGGTCGGCGACCCGGATGCCGGACTCCAGCGCGTCGACGAGCCCCGGTGCGAGGGGCAGGTGGTGCTGGACGGCGAGGTCGCGGTACATCGGCTGCCACAGCACGTCCATCACGTCGTGGATCTCGGGCTGGTACGCCGAGTACGGCACCCCGCCGCCCTCCGTGAAGCAGCGGGCGACGGCTTCGGCCTGCTTGACGACGTGCTGGACCAGGTACGCGAGAGACGTCAGGTTGTCGTTGCTGTCGCCGGTCAGCAGGGCAGCGTGCTCGAGGGGCAGCCAGAAGCGCTCGTGGTGCGCGTCGTACTCGACGATGCCGGCCGTTGCCATCGCCGCCAGCCACTCGCGCACGTACCGCTCGTGGAGCCCACCGCGGTCGGCGAGCTCCTGAGAGGTGGCCGGCCCCTGGGTAGCCAGCTCGAAGAGCCGCGTGCGGCGGCCGATGTCGATGAGCGCCGTGGTCAGGGCTCCGGCCATCGTCTGGACGAGTGTCCCGGCGAACTCCTCGACGGCGGCGAGGTCGATGTCGGCTGTGTCGTGGGTGGTGGTCGCTTCGGTGGTGGTCATGCTCCGACGGTAGGAATCTCGGAGACACGGGTCATGGGGCAAGCGCCCCATGTTCGGGTCGGAAGCAGCCCAGAACTGTCCGAGGTCGGCTCTAGGGTCGGACCATGACGACTTCACCGATCATCCTGGTCCCCGGTTTCTGGCTCGGCGCATGGGCGTGGGACGAGGTCGCGGCGCTGCTGCGGGCCGACGGCCACGACGTGACGGCCGTGACCCTGCCAGGCCTGGAGTCCGTGGAGACGGACCGGTCCGGCGTGACTCTCGAGGACCACGTCGCGGCGATCTGCGCAGCCGTGGAGGCAGCGGAGGGGCCCGTCGTGCTCGCCGTGCACAGCGGCGCGGGAGCCCCGGGCTACGCCGCCAGCGACCGGCTCCCGGAACGGATCAAGGCGATGGTGTACGTCGACTCCGGGCCGGCGACGGGAGCGCTGGACCCGGGCTTCGACGGCGTGGAGATGCCGTTGCCGGAGTGGGCCGACCTCGACGAGAACCTCGACGGCATCAGCGAGGAGAAGCTCGCCGAGTGGCGCGAGCGGGCCGTCCCGCAGCCCGGCGGTGCCATCCGCGAGACGGTGCCGCTGACCGACGAGAGGCGGCTCGACGTCCCGACCACGGTCCTGTGCACGTCGTTCCCGTCCTCGGCGATCAAGGAAGCCGTGCAGGAGGGGTACGCCTGGGTCGGCGGGCTCACCGAGCTGCGTGACGTTACCTGGGTGGACGAGCCGACGAGCCACTGGCCCATGTGGTCGAAGCCGAAGGAGCTCGCGGCGCTGTTGGCCGAGACGGCCAGGAGCTGACCGGTCACGCCATCAGGCCGTGGCGACTGGCGAACAGACTGGCCATGGCCCGGTTGGACACGCCGATCTTGGCGTAGATGTGCTCGGCGTGGTTGCGGGCGGTCTTGCGCGAGATCACCAGCTGCTCCGCGACCTCGGCGTGCGAGAGGCCACGGGCCAGCAGCCGCAGCACCTCGACCTCGCGGGCGGTCAGCCCCGCAGGCCACTCGCGCTGTCGTCGGACCCGGTGTCCGGCTGCGCGTAGGACGGCGTCCACGGCGCCTCCGTCCAGCGTGCCTGCCTTCACCCCGGCACGCAGACGTGCCTCGGCCTCGTCGCTGGTGAGGGCCTCGCGGTGCGGGCGTGGCTCGCTCCACGCCTGGTAGCAGTCCGCCGCCGCCAGCAGGCGCCCTTCGGTCGTGAGGGACTCGGCGGTCAGCCCGCGCGGGTAGCCGGAGCCGTCGAGCCGCTCGTGGTGCTGGCCGGCGACCTTGGCCAGGGAGGCCAGTGCGGGGACGGAGGCGAGGATGCGGTCGGTGTAGTACGGGTGCAGCCGGACGCGCTCCTCCTCCCCCGCGTTCAGCGGTGCTCGCTTGTCCCAGACCGAGTTGGGCACACCCATGCGACCGAAGTCGTGCACCCACCCCGCTTGGCGCACCACCCGCTCGTCGACCCCGCACTCCGCGGCTGCTGCTCCGGCGAGCTCCGCGACGCCGCGTGAGTGACCCAGCGCGTACGGCGACTTGAGGTCCACGAAGTCGGCCGCGGCAGCGAGGGCGTGGTCGAGCTCGTCGTCGGTCAGGTCGCGGTCGAGCGTCGGCGCCTTCGTCATGACCGCGTCCCAGGTGGTGACGTTCTCGAGCGCGCCGAACATCGCCTCTGCCTCGGCAGCGAAGAGCCGGGCGAGCGCAGGGTCGAGCTGTCCACCGGCGCGAGTGGCCGTCACCTCGAGTGCAGCCGAGGTGCCGCCCGTGTGCTGGAACACTGCGGCGACGTCCGCGAGGTGGACCAGCCGCGCGGAGAGCTGGAGCTCCTCCGCCCTCAGGTGGTCCGGCTCGCCCTTGCCGTCCCAGCGCTCGAAGGTCTGCGCCACGCTGCGCCGGACCGCGTCGGACAGCCCGAGGTCCTCACTGAAGGCAGAGGCTGCCTGCCAGTGGTTGCCGTAGATCTGGTCCAGGTCCTTCCACCCGGCACCGATGAACCCGATGCCGGTCTTCAGCCGCTCCGAGAGCGGGCGCCCGTCGCCGATGTGGCGCAGCAGGAAGGCCGCGCTGGCCAGGAGATCGCCGTCGTCGACGTACGCGGCGTCACGCTTGAAGGCCTGGTCGTCGCCGAACCACTTCGCCTGCTCGTAGGCGTCGATGTGGCACCCGAGCCACGCCAGCATCGACCCGTAGTAGACGACCTCGCGCTGCTCGTCGTCCATCCCGAGCTGCTCGGCGAGGTGCAGCGCGATGTAGGTCTGGCGCAGGACGTGCTCGGTCGGGTGCCCCAGCCCGAGATCGGCCCCGAACGAGAGCGCCGCGAGCAGCTCGGTGAGGCGCACCCCGGAGGACATGCCCCGATTGTGCTCCCTCGACCGTCTCTCGGGGGACTACGACGGCAGGTGCAGCGGTACGACGAGGTCCGCGACGATCAGCACCAGGCTCATCGTCAGGAGGACAGCCGCACCCGCGTACGCCACCGGCAGCAGCTTCGCGACGTCGACGAAACCGGGGTCCGGGCGTCGTCGCACCTTCGCCACCCCGCGGCGGCCGGCCTCGTAGAGCGCGCCCGCGATGTGCCCGCCGTCCAGCGGCAGCACCGGGATGAAGTTGAACATGCCGACGAAGAAGTTGAAGCCGGCGAGCAGGAGCAGGAAGAAGACGATCTTCTCCTGGACCGTGAACTCGTCGTGGGCGACGGTCTCGCCCGCGATGCGGCCACCACCCACGATGCTGATCGGGCCGTTGGGGTCGCGCTCCTCGATCCCCACGATTGCCTGCGCGGCGTCCCACACCTTGGCGGGCATGTGGGCCAGCGCGACCGCGGTGTCCTTGGTCATGCCGCCCATCTCGCGGAGCGTGAAGAGCGGGCCACCCGTCTCGGTGAGGACGTGGCGGGTGGGGGCCACTCCGAGGAAGCCGACGCGGACGAGGCTGTCGTCATCGACCGATACGGGTCGACGAGCCACCACCGTCTCCGTCGTGATGGTCAGTTGCTCTCCGTCGCGCACGATGCCGACGACGGCTTCGCCCTGCCCGTTGCCGCGAATCAGCTGACTGAGCTGGTCCCAGCTCGTGATCGCCGTGCCGTTGAAGGACTTGATCAGGTCACCGTTCCGGATCCCCGCGGCATATGCCGGCGCGACCGGGTCGTCGGGCGTGCAGACCCGTCCGGTATCCGCTGCCGGCACGATGCACGCCGAGATGTTGTCCACGACCGGCTCGTACTCGACGTACTCCTTGCCGTACGTCGCGAAGACGCCCCAGAAGATGAAGAACGCGATCGCGATGTTCACCGAGGGCCCGCCGGCCATCACGATGACCTTCTTCCACCACGGCAGGCGGTAGAACAGACGGTTCTCGTCTCCGGGCTCGATGTGCTGCAGCTCGGCACTGCGCGCGTCGGAGATCAGCTGGGTGAACAGGCCGGTGTTGGTCTCCCGGAGCAGGGTCGGGTCGCCGTTCTTGTCCGGCGGCAGCATTCCGACGAGCTTGACGTAGCCGCCGAGCGGCAGCGCCTTCACGCCGTACTCGGTCTCACCGCGCTTGGTCGACCAGAGGGTCCTGCCGAACCCGACGAAGTACTGCGTGACCTTCACGCCGAACCGCTTCGCCGGAATCATGTGCCCGAGCTCGTGCAGGCCCACCGACACGGCGAGGCCGACGACGAAGAGCACTACGCCCAGGGCGTAGAGCAAGAACGTGGTCACACGGTCCCCTTCACCAGCTCAGTGGCCCGGGCACGCGCCCAGGCGTCCGCCTCGAGGACGTCCTCGACGGCCAGATCCTGCTTCGAGGGTACGTCGTGCCGGGCGAGGACGCGCTCGATCGTCGGGACGATCTTGGTGAACGCGAGCTCACCGGCGAGGAAGGCCTCGACGCAGACCTCGTTGGCCGCGTTGTAGACCGCCGGGGCCGTGCCGCCCCGGGTCCCGGCCTCGCGAGCCAGTCCCACGGCGGGGAAAGCGGAGTCGTCGAGGGGGAAGAACTCCCAGGTGTGGGCCACGGACCAGTCCACCGGCGGGGCGGTGTCGGGAACCCGGTCCGGCCAGGCGAGCCCGAGGGCGATCGGGATGAGCATCGTGGGTGGGCTGGCCTGGACCAGGGTCGAGCCGTCGTCGAACTCGACCATCGAGTGCACCACCGACGTCGGGTGGACCACGACCTCGATCCGGTCGAACGGGATCCCGAAGAGCAGGTGGGCCTCGATCACCTCCAGGCCCTTGTTCACCAGGGTCGCGGAGTTGATCGTCACGACCGGTCCCATGTCCCAGGTCGGGTGGTTGAGCGCCTGCTCGGGCGTGACGTCAACGAGGTCGGCGGCGCTGCGCCCCCGGAAGGGGCCACCGCTGGCGGTCAGCACGAGCCGGCGAACCTCCTCGGCGGACCCGCCCCGGAGGCACTGCGCGATCGCGCTGTGCTCGGAGTCGACCGGCACGATCTGCCCCGGTTTCGCCCGGGCGGTGACAACCGGGCCGCCGATGATCAGCGACTCCTTGTTGGCCAGCGCGAGGGTGTTCCCGGCGTCCAGGGCGGCGATCGTCGGCCGCAGGCCCACCGCGCCGGTGATGCCGTTGAGGACCACGTCACAAGGCCGACCGGCCGCTTCGATCGAGGCCTCCTCCCCCAGCCCGGCGTAGCCCGGCGCGAACTCGGCGACCTGGCCCTCGAACAGGTCGGGGTTCGACCCACCGGCTGTCAGCCCCACCACCCGGAAGCGGTCGGGGTTACGGCGTACGACGTCCAGCGCCTGGGTGCCGATCGATCCGGTGGAGCCCAGGATCACGATGTCGCGAGGAGTCACGGGCGCATTGTCCCAGGGCGGCGAACTGCGGCGAAATGCGACGCCTGGCGGCACCGCGCCCCTATTCTTGCCGGGAGCCTGAGACTGTGAAGGGGACCCGCACATGGGTGTGTCAGCAACCGGAGAGCGCGGCATTAGGCCGAGAACCGTCCGGTTCCTCTTCTATCTGGTCCTCGCGGCCCTGATGACGATCATCTACCTCGTGGCACCCGTGGTCGTCCCTGGACTGCACCAGGCCGCCGAGGACCGCTGCAACGTGCTGAACGGCAGCGACTACCGCAGCTACCGGGTCGAGTGGATCGTCCCGCAGCCGCCGCAGTGGGACCGCCCGCACTGGATCTGCCGCGACCGGCGTGACCTCGACAAGCCGGGGATCAACTTCGGCTGGTGGGTCAACCCCTGGCAGGACCTCCAAGAGCTCGAGAAGGAGCAGCAGGGGCTCTAGACCGGCAGCTCCTTCTGCCCCCAGGGCGAGCCGTACTCCCTCAGGAGGTCCAGGAAGGGTACGGCGTCGAACGCCTCCGGCCCGAGCACGCCGGCGCCCTGCCAGACCCCGGTCGCCAGCAGCTCCAGTGCGACCACCGGGTTGATCGCGGTCTGCCACACCACGCACTGGTGGCCGTACTCCCGCATCGACCACTCGTTGTCGACGACGTGGTAGAGGTACGTCGACCGCGGCTCGCCGTCCTTGCCCGTGCCGGTGACCCACAGGCCCGCGCAGGTCTTGCCCTTCATCCGGGGACCGACGGTGGCCGGGTCCGGGAGGACTGCGGCGACCACGTCTCGCGGGCTCACCTCCACCCCCTTGACCCGGACCTTCTCGGTGCGGTCGAGCCCCAGGGTGTTGAGCACCTTGAGGATGTTGATGAACTCGTCGCCGAGGCCGTACTTGAAGGTCGCCCGCCTGCAGTCGACCCAGCGCGGCATCAGCAGGACCTCCTCGTGCTCGACGTTCACGCACTCCACCGGGCCGATGCCCTCCGGGAAGTCGAACACCTCCGGCTCGCTGAAGGGCTCTGTCGTGTGCCAGGCGCCTTCCTGCCAGATGACCGGCGGGTTGAGGCACTCCTCGATCGTGGTCCACATCGAGAACGACGGGGCGAAGATCTCGTTCCCGTCCTCGTCGGTGACGACCAGGTTCGCACCGTCCCGGGTGCCGAGCTCGTCGATCTCGGAGAAGAGGTGGTCGGCCGCATAGCGCGCGAACACGTCGGACAGACCAGGCTCGACGCCGATGCCGACCAGAGCGAGACGGCCCGCCTCCTCCCACCGCTGGGCCTGGGCGAACTGCTCGTCGCCGAGCTTCACGCCCGGGAGCTCGAACGGCTTCTCGGGATGTGGCTTCGAGAGGGACATCGCCATGTCGAGGTAGTCGGCCCCGGCCGACAGCGCGCCCTCGAAGATCGACATGTTGAAGATGGGGTCGACCGCGTTCATCACGTGGGTGATGCCGTGCTCCTTGACCAGCCCGGCCACCGAGTTCGCGTCACTCGCATCCACCTGCGCCGCCGAGTATCGAGGGTCGGCGGCCGCCGCACGCCCGGCCCGGGCGAGGTCGTAGTCGGCGCAGACGACAGCCTCGAAGAAGTCACGCCGGGCTGCGATGGCCGCGAACGCACCGCCGACACCGCCGGCGCCCACCAGGAGGATCCGCATCTCTTCCTTCACTCCCCGATGTAGGACATGACGTGCTTGATCCGGGTGTAGTCCTCGAGGCCGTACATCGAGAGGTCCTTCCCGTAGCCGCTGTGCTTGAAGCCGCCGTGCGGCATCTCCGACACGAACGGGATGTGGGTGTTGATCCACACGACCCCGAAGTCGAGCTTCCGGCTCATCCGCATGGCGCGCCCGTGGTCCTTGGTCCAGACGCTCGCCGACAGGCCGTACTCGACACCGTTCGCCCAGGCGAGCGCCTCGCCCTCGTCGCTGAACTGCTGGACGGTGATGACGGGACCGAAGATCTCGGTCTGGATCTGCTCGTCCGTCTGCCGCAGGCCCGAGAGGACCGTGGGTTCGTAGAAGTAGCCCTGCTCCCCCTGGCGACGGCCGCCGGTGTGCAGCTGCGCGTGGTCGGGAAGGCGGTCCACCATTCCGCTCACGCGAGCAAGCTGGTCGGCGTTGTTGAGCGGGCCGTAGAGGATGTCCGGGTCGTCGGGCATCCCGGTCCGGGTGTTCCTCGCCTGCTCGGTGAGCGCGGCGACGAAGTCGCTGTGGATCCGCGGGCCGGCCAGCACGCGGGTCGCCGCGGTGCAGTCCTGGCCGGCATTGAAGTACCCGGCGGTGGCGATCGCCTCCGCCGCGGCTTCTACGTCCGCGTCGTCGAAGACCACGACCGGCGCCTTGCCGCCGAGCTCGAGGTGCACCTTCTTGAGGTCGGCCGCCGCGGAGGCGGCGACCTCCATCCCGGCCCGGACGGATCCGGTGATGGACACCATCTGCGGGGTCTTGTGCGCGACGATCGCCCGGCCTGTGTCCCGGTCCCCGGTCACGACGTTGAGCACGCCGGGCGGCAGGAACTCCTGGCAGATCTGCGCCAGCAGCGTGGACGAGGCCGGCGTGGTGTCGCTCGGCTTCAGCACGACCGTGTTGCCGGCCGCCAGCGCCGGGGCGATCTTCCAGACCATCATCATCAGCGGGTAGTTCCAGGGCGTCACCTGGCCGATCACGCCGATCGGCTCACGACGGATCCAGGACGTGTGGTCGGCGAGGTACTCCCCCGCGCTCTTGCCCTCCAGGACACGAGCGGCTCCGGCGAAGAACCGGAAGTGGTCGGCGCTGGGCGGTAGCTCCTCCTCCGCGGTGAGCCCCGTGGGCTTCCCCGTGTCGGTCACCTCCGTCGCGGTGATCTCCGCAGCCCGAGCGTCGATCGCGTCCGCGATCGCCAGCAGCGCGGTGGCCCGCTCCTTGGGCGTCGTACTGCCCCAGGAGTCGAAGGCTGCGGCCGCCGCGGCGTACGCCCGGTCGACGTCCTCCGCCCCGCTCGCCGGTGCCGTGGCGTAGACCTCGCCGGTCGCCGGGTTGACCACGTCGTAGGTGGCTCCCGAGGCCGCGTCCACCGCCTCGCCGTTGATGACGTTCTGGAAGGTGACTGTCATGGCCTGGGAGCCTAACCGCCGACTTGGACAACAGGAAAGCACTTCGACTACTGAATCAGTGACGAATCAGCGAAACAGCGACGGAATCACTTGCTTTCGGTCACGGCGCCAGCGAAGATACTGGGAACCCGATCAGGAGTGATACCCATGGCCCCAGCGCCATTCGACAGCGACCTCCACGACGGCCTCCAGGGGCCGGCGCACGACAACCTGTGGATGCACTTCACCCGACAGTCGGCGTACGACGCCAGTGACGTGCCGATCATCGTGCGGGGCGAGGGCGCCTACATCTACGACGCGAAGGGCAAGCGCTACCTCGACGCCCTCGCCGGCCTCTTCGTCAACCAGCTGGGCCACGGCCGCACCGAGCTTGCCGAGGCGGCCGCGAAGCAGGCCTCCGAGCTCGCCTACTTCCCGCTCTGGTCCTACGCGCACCCGACGGCCATCGAGCTCGCCGAGCGGGTGGCCAGCCTCGCCCCGGGCGACCTCAACCGTGTCTTCTTCACCAGCGGGGGCGGCGAGGCCGTCGAGACCGCGTGGAAGCTGGCCAAGAACTACTTCAAGCTCGTCGGCAAGCCGCTCAAGCACAAGGTGATCAGCCGCTCGATCGCCTACCACGGCACCACCCAGGGTGCCCTCTCGATCACGGGCCTGCCCGGTCTCAAGCAGATGTTCGAGCCCCTGGTGCCGTCGACCTTCCGCGTCCCCAACACCAACTTCTACCGGGCGCCGATCCACGACAACGACATCGAGGCCTTCGGTCGCTGGGCAGCCGACCAGATCGCGGTGGCGATCGAGAACGAGGGCCCCGACACCGTCGCGGCGGTCTTCCTCGAGCCGGTCCAGAACGCCGGCGGTTGCTTCCCGCCGCCGCCCGGCTACTTCCAGCGGGTGCGCGAGATCTGCGACGAGTACGACGTCCTGCTCGTCTCCGACGAGGTCATCTGCGCGTTCGGGCGGCTGGGCCACTACTTCGGCGCCGAGCGCTACGGCTACGAGCCGGACATGATCACCTGCGCGAAGGGCATCACCTCCGGCTACGCCCCGCTCGGCGCCATGATCGCCAGCGACAAGCTGGCCGAGCCCTTCACCAAGGGCACGAACATGTTCGCCCACGGCTACACCTTCGGTGGCCACCCGGTCTCGACCGCGGTCGCCCTGCGGAACCTCGAGATCTTCGAGGACGAGGGCATCAACAAGCGCGTCCTCGAGAACCAGGACGCCTTCCGGGCGACGTTGGAGAAGCTCAAGGACCTGCCCATCGTGGGCGACGTTCGCGGCGACGGCTTCTTCTACGGGATCGAGCTGGTCAAGGACAAGGCGACCAAGGAGACGTTCAACGACGAGGAGTCCGAGCACCTGCTCCGCGGCTTCCTGTCCAAGGCGCTGTACGACGCCGGCCTCTACTGCCGGGCGGACGACAGAGGCGACCCGGTGGTGCAGCTGTCACCGCCGCTGATCTGCGAGCAGGAGCACTTCGACGAGATGGAGCAGATCCTGCGCAGTGTTCTCGTGGAGGGATTGGAACACCTGTAGGGCCGGGGGGCCCGGTGGAGGACGGCGGCGGTCCGGGGGGGCCGCCGCCGTCGCGTGTCCGGACGGGCTGAAACGTCAGCCGAGGCCGCGGGTCCGCCGCGACTGCAGCACCTGACCGATGATGACGATCAGGAACGACACGGCGAACATGATCGAGCCGATCGCGAACAGCTGCGGTGGGAACTCCTTGAGCTTCGCGCCGTAGATGTAGATCGGGAACGTCACCGACTGGCCGGACGTGAAGTTCGTGACGATGAAGTCGTCGAAGGACAGCGAGAACGACAGCAGCGCCGCGGCCACGATGCCCGGCATCGCCAGGGGCAGCGTCACGAGTCGGAAGGTCTGCCACTCGTTGGCGTACAGGTCCATCGCCGCCTGCTCCAGGCGGGAGTCCATGCCCACCAGCCTGGCCTTCACGGTGACCACCACGAACGACAGGCAGAACATCGTGTGGGCGATCACGATCGTGGTGAAGCCCAGGGCGGAGCTGAACCCCATGGCGACGAACATCGCGAGCAGGGACGAGCCCATCACGACCTCGGGGGTGGCCATCGGCAGGAAGATGACGAGGTTCGAGATGCCCCGACCCCGGAAGTGGTGGCGGACCAGCGCGAAGGCCATCAGGGTGCCCAGCACGGTCGCCATGGCGGTCGCCGTGAAGCTCACCGCGAAGCTGAGCTTCAGCGAGTCGCACAGCCCCTCCGGCTCGCAGAGCGAGCCCCAGTTGCTCCAGGTGAACGACTCGAACTCGGCAGTGGCCGAGCGGCCCGAGGGCTGGTTGAAGGACAGCAGGAAGATGTAGGCGATCGGCACGAACGTGTAGACGAGCACGACGATCCCGATGAAGAGGATCAGGTGGTCGCCGATCCACCGGCGAAGGCTTCGTCGTACGAGCGGCGGCTCGGTCACCTCGCGCGCGATCGTCGTCGGGGTCACCATCACACCAGCTCCTCGGTGCCGGCACGCCGTACGTAGACCACGACCATCACCACGACGATCAGCATGAGGCTGATCGACAAGCTGGCGGCGAGCGGGTAGTTCTGCTCGGTCAGGAACGCGGCCTGGATCCGGTTGCCGATCATGTACTGCTTCGGCGTGCCGAGGAGCTCGGCGTTGATGTAGTCGCCGCAGGCCGGGATGAAGGTGAGCAGCGTGCCGGACACGACGCCCGGCATCGACAGCGGCAGGGTCACCTTCCGGAACCCGGTGAAGGGATTGGCGTAGAGGTCGCCGGCCGCCTCGACCAGTCGCGGGTCGACCTTGTCCAAGGACGCGTACAGCGGCAGCGTCATGAACGGCAGGAAGTTGTAGGTCAGTCCGGCGATCACCGACACGCTGGTGCCGAGCAGGCGGCCGTCGTCGGGCAGGATCGCGACGCTTCGGAAAAAGCTGGTGACGGGACCGTTGTCGGAGAGGATCGACCCCCAGGACAACGTGCGGAGCAGGAAGCTGGTGAAGAACGGCGCGATCACCGCGATCAGCATGATGTTCTTCCAACGCCCCGCCTTGAACGCGATCGCGTAGGCCAGCGGATAAGCGAGCATCAAGCAGATCAGCGTCGTGATGCCGGCATAGGCGAACGAGCGGAAGAACAGCCTGCTGTTGTCGCCGATCGCGTCGGCGTAGTTCCCGAAGTGCCACGTCATGGAGTAGCCGGTGACGAAGGAACCGCTCGGGTCGTACAGCGAGGTGAAGAACAGCTGGAAGGCCGGGAACAGGAAGAACACCGCGAGCCAGAGCATGCCCGGAACGAGCAGCAGCCAGCCCTTCCCGCGGCGCACGCTCACTCCTTGTCCTCCGGGTGGGTCAGACCGGCCTCGGCGTCCTGGGAGGCGTCCAGGAGGAACGAGTGCTCGCGGCGCCAGGACAGGTCCACCTTGTCCCCCGTCCGCAGCGACGTGCGCTGGCCGGTGTTCTGCTCGAACACCATGATCTCCTGCTCCCAGGGCATCTGGACGAGGTACTGGGTGCTGACCCCGATGAAGCTGACATCCGTCACGACGCCACCGGTCAGGACGTTGTGACCGTTCTGCACGACAGTTCCCGCCGGGTCGGCGACGATCTTCTCGGGCCGCACCCCGAGCCAGCCACGGGACTCCGTGGCGTGGGCACGGGACTGCTCCACTCCCAGCTTCTGGCCGTGGCAGGAGACGACGACGTCGGCCCCGGACTCCACCGTCTCCGACAGCAGGAGGTTCGACTGGCCGAGGAAGTTGGCCACGAACGTGGTGACCGGGTTCTCGTAGAGGTCGGCCGGGGCGCCCATCTGCTCGATGACGCCCTGGTTCATGACCGCGATGGTGTCGGCCATGGTCATGGCTTCCTCCTGGTCGTGCGTCACGTGCACGAAGGTGATGCCCACCTCGGTCTGGATCCGCTTCAGCTCGATCTGCATCTGCCGGCGGAGCTTGAGGTCCAGGGCACCGAGCGGCTCGTCGAGGAGCAGTACGCCGGGGTGGTTGACCAGGGCACGCGCGAGCGCCACCCGCTGCTGCTGGCCGCCGGAGAGCTGCACGGGCTTGCGGGCGTCGTACTGGCCGAGCTCGACCAGCGCGAGCATCTCGTCGGTCCGCTGCTGCCAGTCCTTGACCCCGCGCCGCTTGAGCCCGAAGGCGACGTTCTCCTTGATCGTCAGGTGCGGGAACAGCGCGTACGACTGGAACACCGTGTTGACCGGCCGCTGGTAGGGCCGGAGACCGGTGATGTCCTGGTCCCCGATGGACACCGTCCCCGAGGTCGGGTCCTCGAGGCCGGCGACCATCCGGAGCGTGGTGGTCTTGCCACATCCGGAAGGCCCGAGAAGGGCGAAGAAGGAGCCCTGCGGGACTGTGAGGTCCAGGTCGTCGACCGCGACGAAGTCGGCGAACCGCTTCGTGATCCGTTCGAGGCGGAGATCGCCGGAAGTCGTGTCGGCCATCGCCCCTTACCCGGCCATCACGTCGTTGTACTTCTTCTGGTACTTGTTCGTGTCGGCCTCGTTGAGCGCCATGAAGAGCTTGCCGTTCGCGGCGGTGGCGTCGTCGAGGAAGATGTACGGGCTGTTCACCGCCGACTTGTCGAACTGACCGATCTGCTCCTGGGCTCCGGCGACCGGGCACAGGTAGTAGTTCCAGGCCGCGAGCTTCGCGGCGTTGACCGGGTCGTAGTAGAAATTCATGAGCGTCTCGGCGTTGGTCTTGTGCGCCGACTTGTTGGGCACCAGCATGTTGTCGGTCCACACCATGAAGCCCTCGTCGGGCTGGACGAACTTGAACTTGCCCCCGCCGAGCAGGTTGATCACGTCACCGCTCCAGGCCTCGCACGCGACGGTGTTCCCGGACTTCATGTCGTCCACGTAGTCGTTGCCGGCGAAGCGGCGGATCTGGCCGGCGTCCACGAACCCCTGGAGCGCCTCGATGGCGGAGTCGAACTCCTCCTCGGTGAAGTCCGTCGGGTCGGCCCCC
>DASSPN010000040.1:0-19358 GCA_035699605.1 Nocardioidaceae bacterium
TGCCCCGCCGCCGCGCTGCGCCGTCCGGCGCGGTCCCGTCACGGGTGCTGCTGCGGGAGTACGCCAACCGGCAGGCGGTCGCGGTGGCCCTGGTGGCCGGCGCGGCGGTGCTCGCCTACGTCAGCGGCCAGGGCCAGCACGTGTGGCCCTACGGGCTGATGTCCGCCGCCCTCGTGGCCCAGGTGCTGCTGGCCGCCGTGGCCATGAACGACGAGGACCGGCGCCGACGCCTGCGGACGTCGGGCCGGCCCTCCTGGTTCCTCGGCGGGATCGCGGTCGTGCTCGCGGTCTCCGGCCTCGTCGAGTGGCTCGTCGGCGCGCCGGTGGTCAGCTCGGTCACGGCAACGGTGGCCGCGGCCGGGCTGGCGATGTCGGCCGCCCCGACCAGCCTGGTGTTCGCGCCCCGACGCTGACCCCGCGCAGGGGGGCCTCAGCCCTGGGCCCAGCGCTCCTCGCGGGGGGTGAAGGTCAGCTCGCGGGCGCCGGTGTAGATCTGCTTGGGGCGCGCGATCTTCTGCTCCGGGTCCTGGACCAGCTCCAGCCACTGGGCCAGCCAGCCGGGGGTGCGGCCGATCGCGAAGAGGACGGTGAACATCTCCGGCGGGAACTGCAGCGCCTCGTAGATGAGGCCGGAGTAGAAGTCCACGTTGGGGTAGAGCTTGCGCTTGACGAAGTACTCGTCCTCGAGCGCGATCTTCTCCAGCTCCTGGGCGATCTGCAGCAGCGGGTTGACCCCGGTGACCTCGAAGACGTCGTCGCAGGCCTTCTTGATGATCTTGGCGCGCGGGTCGTAGTTCTTGTACACCCGGTGGCCGAAGCCCATCAGGCGCTCCTTGCCGGTCTTCACGCCCTCGATGAAGCCGGGGATGTTGTCGACCGTGCCGATGCGGCGCAGCATCCGCAGCACCGCCTCGTTGGCGCCACCGTGCAGCGGACCGTAGAGGGCCGCGATGCCGGCAGCCGTCGCGGAGTACGGGTCGACCTGCGAGGAGCCGACGGAGCGGACCGCGTTGGTCGAGCAGTTCTGCTCGTGGTCGGCGTGCAGGATGAAGAGCACCTCGAGGGCGCGGATCAGGCGCTCGTCGGCGACGAACTTCTGCTCGCTCATCTTGAACAGCATCGAGAGGAAGTTCGCGGCGTAGCCGAGCTCGTTGTCGGGGTAGACGTACGGCTTGCCCTGCGCGTGGCGGAAGGACCAGGCACCCAGCGTCGGCATCTTGGCGATCAGTCGAACGATCTGGATGTGCCGGTTGTCGGGGTCCGAGATCCGGCTCGACTCGGGGTAGAACGTCGACAGCGCGCCGACGGAGGCCAGCAGCATCCCCATCGGGTGGGCGTCGTACCGGAAGCCCTCCATGAAGTTGCGGACGTTCTCGTGCACGAACGTGTGGTAGGTGATCTCGTGCACCCAGGAGTCGTACTGCTCCTTGGTGGGCAGCTCGCCGTGGATCAGCAGGTAGGCCACCTCGAGGTAGGTCGACTTCTCTGCCAGCTGCTCGATCGGGTAGCCGCGGTACTCCAGGATGCCCTTGTCACCGTCGATGAACGTCACGGCGCTGCGACACGACGCGGTGTTGGTGAAACCTGGGTCGTAGGCAGCGAGCCCGGGGTCCTCCTCGTTCACCTTGATACGGCCGAGCTCGGCCGCCTTGATGGTCCCGTCGATGATCGGCACGTCGTAGGACTGGCCGGTGCGGTTGTCGCGAATCGTCAGGGAGTCGGAGGGGGTGCCGTTGGTGTCGGCATCCGTGCTGGTCGACTGGGTAGTCGCCGTACTCTCGGTCACGTCGGCTCCTCGGGAATGAGCGTGTGGCTACCGGGCCAACCTAGTCCGTCCGTCACCCCCTGGGAAACCAGGGCCGTTTTGACCACAGTCCGGGACCGGCGGTAGTCTTGTCGGTCGCGACTCCTGCCGCTCTTCAGGCGTGCCCGCCTGAGGGAGCAGACCCGCGGACCAGGTCCTCGACCGGGTGCCCGGGCAGTGTTCGTCAGAAGCCGCAGCTCCACCACCGATCACGGGATCCCCCGTGGCCGGACAACGAACGAGAAAGGGCGCACCTACCGTGCGTACGTACAGCCCGAAGCCAGGCGACATCCAGCGCGAGTGGCACGTCATCGACGCCACCGACGTGGTTCTCGGCCGCCTCGCAGTCCAGACCGCGAACCTCATCCGCGGCAAGCACAAGCCCACCTTCGCCCCGCACGTCGACGGTGGTGACTTCGTCATCATCATCAACGCCGACAAGGTCGCCCTGTCGGGGAACAAGAAGGTCACGAAGATGGCCTACCGCCACTCCGGCTACCCGGGTGGTCTCACGGCGACGCCGTTCGGCGAGCTCCTCGAGAAGGACGCCCGCAAGGCCATCGAGAAGGCCGTCTGGGGCATGCTCCCCAAGAACCGCCTCGGTCGCCAGATGCTGAAGAAGCTCAAGGTCTACGCCGGTCCGGAGCACCCGCACCAGGCACAGAAGGCCACCCCGTTCGAGATCAAGCAGATCTCCCAGTAGTCCACGAGAAATATCAAGGATCACCAGTGACTGACATCACCACCGAGAACGTGGACCTGGACGCCGACGTCGAAGAGGCGTACGAGGTCGACGAGCAGGGCATCGCGTACAGCTCCGAGAGCGCTCCGTCCGCGGACGCCCCGGCTCGCCCTGCGACCATCGCCCCCGCTGCCGCCACCGGTCGCCGCAAGCAGGCTGTCGCCCGCGTGCGCATCGTGCCCGGCACCGGCGTCTGGACCGTCAACGGCCGCACGCTCGACAGCTACTTCCCGAACAAGCTGCACCAGCAGGTCGTGAACGAGCCCTTCGTGAACACCGACCTGGTGGGCCGCTTCGACGTGATCGCCCGCATCAACGGCGGCGGCATCACCGGTCAGGCCGGCGCGCTGCGTCTCGGCGTGGCCCGTGCGCTCAACGCCGTCGACGCCGAGGCGAACCGCCCGTCGCTCAAGAAGGCCGGCCTGCTCACCCGTGACGCCCGCGTCATCGAGCGCAAGAAGGCTGGTCTCAAGAAGGCCCGCAAGGCCCCGCAGTACAGCAAGCGCTGATCGCACGAGCGCAGTGGCTCGCGTCTTCGGGACCGACGGCGTCCGAGGTCTGGCGAACGTCGACCTCACGGCCGAGCTCGCGCTCGACCTGTCCGTCGCTGCTGCGCACGTGCTCGGCGAGGCCGGTGCCTTCGAAGGGCACCGGCCTCTCGCCG
This sequence comes from Nocardioidaceae bacterium, assembly GCA_035699605.1. Taxonomy (GTDB): domain Bacteria; phylum Actinomycetota; class Actinomycetes; order Propionibacteriales; family Nocardioidaceae; genus SSC3. The sequence continues at coordinate 3,211 of DASSPN010000040.1, forward strand.
TTGTCGGGCGGGACCCCCGGATCTCCGGTGAGTTCCTCGAGGCCGCCGTGGTCGCCGGCCTCGCCTCGGCCGGGGTCGACGTGCTCCGGCTGGGCATCCTGCCCACCCCGGCGGTCGCGTTCCTGACCGGGACCCTGCAGGCCGACCTCGGCGTGATGATTTCGGCGAGCCACAACCCGATGCCGGACAACGGCATCAAGTTCCTCGCCCGTGGCGGTCAGAAGCTCGACGACGCGATCGAGCACGCCATCGAGGAGCGGCTCCAGGAGCCGTGGCAGCGCCCGACCGGCGCGGCGATCGGCCGCGTCACGACGTACGACGCGGCAGTCAGCGACTACACGGCCCATCTCGTGCGGACGACCACCAAGCCGCTCACCGGCCTGCGCGTCGTCGTGGACTGTGCCGAGGGCGCGGCCTTCGAGGCAGGTCCGCTCGCCCTGCAGGACGCGGGCGCCGACGTCACGGCCATCCACGCCCAGCCCGACGGCCTCAACATCAACGACGGCTGCGGCTCCACGCACCTCGAGTCGCTGCGTGCGGCTGTCGTCAAGGACGGCGCCGACGTGGGCTTCGCCTTCGACGGCGACGCGGACCGCTGCCTGGCGGTCGACGCGACCGGACAGGTCGTGGACGGTGACCAGATCCTCGCGGTGCTCGCCCTGGGGCTTCGCGACGCCGGCCGCCTCAAGGCCGACACGGTCGTCGCCACCGTGATGAGCAACCTCGGCTTCGTCCAGGCGATGAAGCGCGAGGGGATCGGCGTGCGTCAGACCAAGGTCGGCGACCGCTACGTGCTCGAGGCGATGAAGGCCGGCGGGTACAGCCTCGGGGGCGAGCAGTCTGGGCACGTGATCCTGAGCGAGCACGCCACGACGGGTGACGGCATCCTCACCGCCCTGCACGTGCTGGAGCGGATGGCTGCTACCGGCAGCAGCCTGGCCGAGCTCGCGGCCGTGATGACGCGAATGCCGCAGGTGCTGGTGAACGTGAAGGGTGTCGCCAAGGAGCGAGCCGACGACGACGCAGTGCTGGCCGCAGCCGTCGCGGAGGCCGAGGCTGAGCTCGGCGACAGTGGTCGAGTGCTGCTGCGACCGTCCGGCACCGAACCGCTCGTGCGGGTGATGGTCGAAGCGACCTCGAGCGACCAGGCACAGCAGGTGGCTGACCGGCTGGCGGCCGTCGTCAAGCAGCAGCTGGGCCTTTAGCTCTTCCAGGCCGGTGCGACGTTGCGCCGGTAGCCGAACCCGAAGATGCCCGTGAGGATCGCCAGCACCGGGCCCGGGATCGTGCCGGTGACCGCCGCCCTCTCCTCGGGAGTGGCGCCGTCGAGCACCCACTCGAAGAAGCGGCCGCCGCGGGCGGGACTGACCTTGGCGAACTTCTTCCCCATCTCCTTGATCGCGTCGGTCTCGCGGTTCTGCAGGTAGACCGGCTCGAGCTCCGCCTCCTCGTGGTCCAGATGCTCGGTGGTGACGGTCTGGAGCTTCTGGAACGCCGCCAGCGCGGCCTGGGCCTCGGTCAGACCCGCCGTCCGCCGGAGGTCGGACATCGCGGCCCGTGTCTCGTCGAGCGCTGCAGCCATGGCGTCGTGCTCCGCGTCCATGGCGCGCACCAGGTCGGCAGTGACGCCGATCGATCGCAGCGCCGGCCACGCGATCTCGTGCTCGCCCTCGTGGTGGTGGGTGAGCTGGTCGTCGAAGTTGTCCCAGGCCGCGCCCAGCTGCTTCGCCCGGCCGAGGTCTCCGGGTGGGAAGGACCCGAGCGCGGTGATGAAGCGGTGCAGGTCTCGGCGGACGGCGCCGTGGATGGCCTTGTTCATGCTCATCTCGCTCATGACCGCGAGCCTAGACGCTCGGGCTCCCGTGCCATGAGGAACAGCGGAGGAAGACCCGGCCTCGCCGTGCTCGCACTGCTGCGAGCCGCTGGCAGTCACAGCTTGCGCAGCCGCACCCAGCGGATCGAGTGGTCTGCCGCCTTGCGCAGCACGAGGGTGGCTCGGCCGCGCGTCGGCAGGATGTTGTGCTCGAGGTTGGGTCCGTTGATGGAGTCCCAGATTCGGTGCGACTCGACGAGGGCCTCCTCGTCGGTCAGGGCGGCGTACTTCGCGAAGTAGGAGTCAGGGTCGCGGAACGCGGTCTCACGCAGCCGGAGGAACCGGTCCGAGTACCACTGCCGGATGTCCTCCTTCGCGGCATCGACGTACACCGAGAAGTCGAAGAAGTCGCTCACGGCGAGCCCGGTCTTGCCGTCCTCGCGGGCCCTGGCCGGCTGGAGCACGTTGAGCCCCTCGACGATGACGATGTCGGGCTGCTTGATCACGACCTGGTCGCCGGGCACGACGTCGTACACCAGGTGGGAGTACGTCGGCGCAGCGACCTCTTCCTTGCCCGACTTGATGTCCATCACGAAGCGCAGCAGTGCACGTCGGTCGTAGGACTCCGGGAAGCCTTTGCGGTGCAGGATGCCGCGGCGCTCCAGCTCGGCGTTGGGGTAGAGGAAGCCGTCGGTGGTCACCAGCGACACGGAGGGGTGCGCCGGCCAGTGCGCGAGCATCTGCTGCAGCACCCTTGCCGTCGTGGACTTGCCCACGGCCACCGACCCGGCCACGCCGATGACGAACGGCGTGCGGGGTGGCTGCGGGCGGTCGAGGAAGGACTCCTGCGCGCGGTGGAGGGCACCCGCACTCTCGACGTACAGGGACAGCAGCCGCGAGAGGGGGAGATAGACCTCGTTGACCTCGTCGAGGTCGAGCCGGTCGGAGAGGCCGCGCACCTCGCGGATTTCCTGAGGCGTCAGCGGCTGCTCGGTCGACGTGGCCAGCTCCGCCCACGCGGCGCGGTCCAGCTCGACGTAGGGGCTGCTGTCACGCCCGGTGTCACGCCCGGTGTCGCGTCCGGTGTCGCGCTCTGCACCCGCAGCCTGCGATGACATGGTCCGTATTGTTCCGCACCCTGTCGGCCCCCGGGCGACCGGAGCCCGGTCGGTAGGCCGGTCGGTACGCTGGGCCCATGTGCGGAATCGTGGGATACGTAGGCTCGCAGCAGGCCGAGGACATCGTGATCCGCGGCCTCCGGCGGCTGGAGTACCGCGGCTACGACTCCGCCGGCGTCGCCCTGGTCCGCGACGGCGCGATCGCGTCGGACAAGCGCGCCGGGAAGCTCGCCAACCTGGACAAGGCGCTCGCGGAGAAGCCGCTGCCGGAGTCGACCATCGGCATCGGGCACACGCGCTGGGCGACCCACGGCCCGCCGAACGACCGCAACGCCCACCCGCACCTCGGTCAGCAGAGCCGCGTCGCCGTCGTGCACAACGGGATCATCGAGAACTTCGCCCAGCTGCGGCACGAGCTCGAGCGCGACGGCCACGACCTGTTGTCGGACACCGACACCGAGGTGGCCGCGCACCTGCTCGAGCGCGAGGTGGAGCAGGGTGCCGACCTGACGACGGCCATGCAGCGCCTGTGCAACCGACTCGAGGGTGCCTTCACCCTCGTGGCCGTCGACGCGCAGGACGAGTCGCGCGTCGTGGCGGCCCGGCGGAACTCCCCGCTCGTGGTCGGCCTGGGGGAGGGCGAGAACTTCCTCGCGTCCGACGTCGCCGCCTTCATCGAGCACACCCGCGACGCCCTCGAGCTCGGCCAGGACCAGGTGGTCACGATCACGCGCGAAGGCGTCTCCGTCATCGACTTCGACGGCAACCCGGCCGAGGGCACGCCGTACCACGTGGACTGGGATCTCTCCGCCGCGGAGAAGGACGGCTACGACTGGTTCATGCGCAAGGAGATCTTCGAGCAGCCGCGCGCCGTCGCGGACTCGATGCTCGGACGGCACGACGAGAACGGCCGGCTGCAGCTCGACGAGTTGCGGATCTCCGTCGAGGAGCTGCGCGACATCGACAAGATCATCGTGATCGCCTGTGGCACGTCGTTCTATGCCGGCATGGTCGCGAAGTACGCCATCGAGCACTGGACCCGGATCCCGTGCGAGGTCGAGCTCGCGTCGGAGTTCCGTTACCGCGACCCGATCCTGACCCGCGACACGTTGGTGGTCGCCATCAGCCAGTCGGGCGAGACCGCCGACACCCTCATGGCGATCCGCTACGCACGCGAGCAGCGCTCCAAGGTGCTCGCGATCTGCAACAGCAACGGCTCGACGATCCCGCGGGAGTCCGATGCCGTGATCTACACGCACGCCGGCCCCGAGATCGGTGTCGCGTCGACGAAAGGCTTCCTGACCCAGCTTGTCGCCTGCTACCTGCTCGGCCTCTACCTCGCGCAGGTGCGTGGGACGCGCTACGGCGACGAGATCGCCAGCATCGTGCGCGAGCTGGAGCACACTCCAGCGAAGATCCAGCAGGTCCTCGACAACGCACAGCAGGTCTACGACCTCGCGAGGGAGCTGAGCTCGACGCGGTCGGTCATCTTCCTCGGCCGGCACGCCGGCTACCCGGTCGCCCTCGAAGGCGCCCTCAAGCTGAAGGAGCTGGCCTACCTGCACGCCGAGGGGTTCGCAGCCGGCGAGCTGAAGCACGGTCCGATCGCCGTGATCGAGGAAGGTCTCCCGGTCGTGTGCGTCGTGCCGCCCCTGGGCCGCGACCAGTTGCACGACAAGGTCATCAGCGGCATCCAGGAGGTTCGCGCTCGGGGGGCCAAGACGATCGTGGTGGCCGAGGAGGGCGACGACGTCGTCACGCCGTACGCCGACGTACTGATCCGGGTCCCGCGGGTGCCGGTGCTGCTGCAGCCACTCGTCTCCGTCGTACCCCTGCAGCTGTTCGCGTGCGAGCTGGCGAACGCGCTCGGCCACGACGTCGACCAGCCGCGCAATCTCGCCAAGTCCGTGACGGTCGAGTAGGTGACGATCGTCGGGATCGGCGTCGACGTCGTCGACATCGACCGGTTCGCGGAGACCCTGGAGCGGACCCCCGGGCTGCGCGACCGGCTCTTCACCGAGTCCGAGCGCAGCAAGGGGATGGCGTCGCTTGCTGCGCGGTTCGCCGCCAAGGAGGCGATCGCGAAAGCGCTGGGGGCCCCGCACGGGATGGGGTGGCACGACGCCGAGATCGTGAGCAACGACGCCGGAGACCCCTCCTTCGTCATCCGGGGCTCGGTCCAGGCGCGTGCTGACCTGCTCGGCGTCAGGTCCGTCCACGTGTCGCTCTCGCACGACGCCGGGATCGCGTCCGCCTTCGTCGTCCTGGAGAAGTGATGGACTCCGCGCTGACCACTGTCGGTCTACCGATCGCTCTGGCGATCATCATGTTCGGCTTGGGCCTGGCCCTGACCGTTGACGACTTCCGCCGCATCGGCCGCGAGCCGAGGGCTGTCGCCGTGGCGCTCGGGGTCCAGATCCTGCTGCTGCCGCTGGTCTGCTTCGGACTGGTGCTCGCCTTCGACCTCGACCCGATCCTGGCCGTCGGGATGATGCTGCTCGCGGCGTCGCCCGGAGGTACGACGGCGAACCTGTTCAGCCACCTGTTCCATGGCGACGTCGCCCTCAACATCACACTGACCGCGGTGAACTCGGTGGTCGCCGTGGTGACCCTCCCGGTGGTGGTGAACTTCGCGATCGCCCAGTTCGAGCCGGCGGGTGCCGACGACGTCGGGTTGCAGTTCGCCAAGACTGCCCAGGTCTTCGCGATCGTGCTCATCCCTGTGGCGATCGGCATGCTCGTGCGTCGCTCGTCCCCGGCCTTCGCGGCCCGCGCCGACCGCCCCGTGCGGATCGCGTCCGCCGTGGTGCTCGTCGCCGTCATCGCGGGCGCGCTTCTGGCCGAGCGCGAGAACCTCGGCGACTACCTCGCCGACGTGGGGCTCCTGTCCGTGCTGTTCTGCGTCTGCAGCCTCACCCTCGGGTACGTCGTCCCGCGCGCTGCCGGCGTGGTCCCCAAGCAGGCGATCGCCGCCTGCTTCGAGGTGGGCATCCACAACAGCACCCTGGCGATCGCCGTCGCCGTGAGCGTGCTGGACAACGACCAGCTCGCGGTTCCCGCTGCCGTCTACGGGATTCTGATGTTCCCGCTGGCGGCGGTGGCGGGTGTCTTGCTCAGGCGCCTCACAGCGGAGCCACAGCAGACACCCGCGTGACGCCAAGCGAACGTGCCTACCTTCGAGGCATGGACCACCACGAGATCGAGGACCACGACCGCGGCCTCTCTCACGACCTGCCCACCCTGCTGAACCGGCGACGCGCCCTGAGCGTCTTCGGAGGCCTCGGGCTGGCTGCCACACTGGCGGCCTGCGGCGACTCTGTCACGACGAACGAGACGAGCCCGCCGACCGCTTCGGGTGGAGGCGGACCGGGTGGCGGGTCGAGCACGGCGGTCGGTGACGGGGAGATCCCCGAGGAGACCAACGGGCCCTACCCCGCGGACGGCAGCAACGGTCCCAACATCCTGACCGAGTCGGGGATCGTCCGCTCCGACATCCGCTCGAGCTTCGGTGGAGCGAGCGGTGTCGCCGCGGGTGTTCCCCTGACCCTGACGATGTCTGTCGTCGACGTCAGCAGTGCAGAGGAAGCGGGCACGCCGGCCCGTGGGGCGGCTGTCTACGCCTGGCACGCCGACGCAGAGGGGCGCTACTCGATGTACTCCGAAGGCGTCGAGGGCGAGAACTACCTCCGTGGCGTGCAGGAGGCCGATGCGGACGGCAAGGTCACCTTCACCACAGTCTTTCCCGGCTGCTACGCCGGGCGCTGGCCGCACATCCACTTCGAGGTCTACCCGAGCCTTGCCGACGCGACGGCGGCCACGAACCGGCAGCGGACCTCTCAGCTGGCGTTCCCCCAGGACGTGTGCGAGCAGGTCTATGCGAGCGATGGCTACCCGTCGAGCAGCGACAACCTCGCCCGGCTCAGCCTCGACACCGACATGGTCTTCAGCGACGGGTACTCGCTTCAGCTGGCGAAGACGACGGGCTCCGTGGACGAGGGGTTCACAGCGACACTCCGGGTCCCCATCTGACAGCCTGGAGCCATGAGGAGCGCGCACACCGTCGAGCAGGTCCGGGCCGCCGAGGCCGTTCTCCTCGCCGCTCTCCCCGAGGGCGCGCTCATGCAGCGTGCCGCGAGCGGCCTGGCCTACGCGATCGCCGACTACCTCGGGTCGGTCTACGGGCGCCGGATCCTGCTGTTGGTCGGCTCGGGGGACAACGGCGGCGACACGCTGTACGCCGGCGCGCAGCTGGCCCGCCGGGGCGGGGTGGTCGACGCGATCCTGCTGTCGTCCCGCACCCACGCTGCGGGGCTCGAGGCCTTCCGGGAGGCCGGGGGGCGGGTCGTCGACGCGCCGCGCGGTCCCGAGCTCGTCGTGGACGGGATCGTCGGCATCGGCGGTTCGGGCGGACTGCGACCGGAAGCTGCGTCGGTCGTCGAGTCCCTGCAGGGAGTTCCGGTGGTGGCCGTCGACCTCCCCTCGGGCATCTCCGTCGACGACGGGCGCATCGACGGCCCGCACGTCCGAGCCGACGTGACGGTCACGTTCGGCACGCACAAGGTCGGTCTCCTGGTGGACCCTGCCGCCGAGGCGTGCGGAGCGGTGCACCTGGTCGACATCGGTCTCAGCCTGCCGCCGGCTCCGGTCGAAGCTCTCCAAGCCGTCGACGTCGCCGCCCTGCTGCCGACGCCCCACGCGCACGACCACAAGTACCGCCGGGGGGTGGTGGGAGTGCGCGCCGGCTCCGAGGAGTACCCGGGTGCCGCAGTCCTCTGCGTCGCGGGCGCCCGCACCGGACTGGTCGGGATGGTGCGGTACGTCGGCGACGCGTCGGACGTGGTGCGGGCCGCACACCCTGAGGTGGTCGGCGACGGCCAGGTGCAGGCATGGGTCGTCGGGCCTGGGGGCGGATCGCTCGCACCGCTCCTCGATGCCGGTGTCCCCGTGGTGGTCGACGCGTCGGCCTTGCCCGAGGTCACGGGCCCCCTGGGCGTCCCGGCAGTCCTGACGCCCCATGCCGGCGAGCTCGCCGCGATGCTCGGCGTGACGCGCGAGGAGGTCGAGGCCGAGCAGCTCGCGTTCGCGCGTCAGGCGGCTGAGCGCTTCGATGCCGTCGTCCTGCTCAAGGGACGGCACACCCTGGTCGCCTCGCCGGACGGACAGGTCCGGGTGACCACGGTCGGCCCGGCCTGGCTGGCGACGGCCGGTGCCGGAGACGTGCTGGCCGGGCTCATCGGCGCGATGCTGGCCGCCGGCCTCACGCCGTACGACGCGGCGTCGGTGGGGTCGTGGGTGCACGGAGCTGCGGCGACGCTGGTGCGTGAAGGGCCGATCGTCGCGCACGAGGTGGCCGCGAAGATCCCGGACGTGATCGCCCAGCTACTCGAAGGACTTGCGTAGTCGCTTGGTCTCGGAGCGCTGCTTCTTCTCGCTGAGCCGGCGTTCCTTCGAGGCCTTCGTGGGCTTCGTGGCGCGTCGAGGCTTCGGAGGAGGTGCCGTCGCTTCGGTCAGCAGCGCGGAGAGGCGCTCTTCCGCCGCACGCCGGTTGCGCAGCTGCGACCGGTGCTCGCTCGCGGCGACGACGACGCGATCGCCCAGCTTGCGCACGGCCCGGTCCCGCACGCTCGGCGGGAACGCCTCGGACGATGCCAGGTCGAAGACGAGCTCGACCCGGCTGTCGGTGGTGTTCACGCTCTGCCCGCCCGGACCCGAGGCGCGCGAGAAGCGCCACGACAGCTCGCTGTCGGGCACGACGTACCTGCGCACCTGGATCATGGGTCCATGGTCTCGCGCGATGCCGCCTGAGCGCTTCTGAAAAGATGGGGGTCATGACCAGCCGCGCAGAGATCGTCGTCGACCTCGACGCGATCAGTGCGAACGTCACCCACCTGAGCAACGAGTGCGGTCCGGTCATGGCGGTCGTCAAGGCCGACGGCTACGGGCACGGCATGGTGCCGGTAGCCCGCGCCGCCAGAGCGGGAGGAGCGGCCTGGCTCGGCGTCGCCGTGCTCGAGGAGGCGCTCGCCTTGCGTGAGGCCGGGGACACCGGACCGATCCTGTGCTGGTTGGCAGTACCCGGGGAGGACTACGCGTCCGCGATCGGTGCCGGCATCGACGTGACGGCGTACACGGTCTCCGAGGTCGACGAGATCGCCGCCGCCGCCACGGAGACGCAGCCGGCGAGGCTCCAGCTCAAGGTCGACACCGGACTGTCGCGGGGCGGCTCGTCCCTCGACGAGTGGCCCGCAGTCGTCGAGGCCGCGGCAAAGGCCCAGAAAGCCGGTCTGGTGCAGGTCACCGGGATCTGGTCCCACTTCGCGTGCAGCGACGAGCCGGAGCATCCCGCCAACGACCTGCAGGAGCAGAACTTCCGCGGCGCGCTGGGGATCGCGGAGGATGCCGGACTCGAGCCGCAGGTGCGCCACCTGGCGAACTCCGCTGGTGCCCTGACCCGTGCGTCGGCGCGCTTCGACCTCGTCCGCTGCGGCATTGCGACGTACGGGCTCTCGCCGGTGCCGCACCTGACCAGCGCCGCCGAGCTCGGGCTGCTTCCCGCGATGACCGCGCGCGCCAGGCTCGCGGTGGTGAAGCGGGTCGGAGCCGGGGCCGGAGTCTCGTACGGCCACACCTACATCACCTCGAAGGAGACGACCGTCGCCGTCGTCCCGGTCGGATACGGCGACGGCGTCCCTCGTCACGCGTCGAGCAAGGCCCCGGTGCTGGTCGCCGGAGAGCAGCGCCGGATCTCCGGGCGCGTGTGCATGGACCAGTTCGTGGTGGACATCGACGACGCCGTCGCTGTTCCCGGTGACGAGGTCGTCCTGTTCGGACCCGGCCTCCACGGCGAGCCGACGGCGCAGGACTGGGCCGACGCCGCCGGCACGATCAGCTACGAGATCGTCACGCGAATCGGTGGCCGCTTCACCCGTCGGTACGTCGGGGCGGACGCATGACCCTGACGCTCGAGGCGATCGGTCCGGACAGCGCCGCTGACGTCGTCGCGCTGATCCACGCGGCGTTCGGCGCTCGTCCCGCACTGGACCCGCCGTCCACCGCGCTGGACGAGACGGCGGAGTCCGTGGCGTCCGCTCTCGCCGACCACGGTGGTGTGCTCGCCCGCCTCGACGGTCGGCCGGTCGGCTCGCTGATCCTCGAGCCGCACGATGACCGGCTGGGTCGTCAGCTGGGCCTGCGCCGGGTCGCCGTACATCCGGACGCCCAGGGCGCCGGGGTCGCCAAGGCTCTGGCGCACTTCGCCGAGCGGCTCGCGGCCGAGCGTGGCTGGTCCGGCGTGCGGCTCGCTGCTCGGACCGAGCTGCCTGCGACCGTGCGGTTCTGGGAGCACCTGGGGTACGGCGAGCTGGAGCACCACGGCACCTCGGTGACCATGGGCAAGGAGCTGCCGTTCTCGGTGCCGGCCGTGACTGCGGAGGACACCCGCGACCTCGGTCTGCGCATTGCGAAGCTGCTCCGAGGTGGCGACCTGCTGATCCTCAGTGGCGACCTCGGCGCAGGGAAGACGACGTTCACGCAGGGTCTCGGGGAGGGCCTCGGCGTGCGGGGAGACATCACCTCGCCGACGTTCGTCATCGCGCGGGTGCACCCTCCACTCTCCGGCGGCCCCGCGCTGGTCCATGTAGACGCCTACCGTCTCGGGGACACCGCCGAGCTCGACGACCTCGACCTCGACGCGTCCCTCGACGACGCCGTCACGGTCGTCGAGTGGGGCACCGGGCTGGCCGAGGCGCTGACCGAGGACCGGCTGGAGGTCCGCATCCTGCGTGAGACCGGGGCCGACGCGGGCGAGTCCCGCACCCTCGAGCTCAACCCCGTCGGCGCCCGCTGGGTCGGCTCCGGTCTTGCTGCCCTCGCGTAAGGTCACGTTCCGTGCTGCTTGCTCTCGACACCTCCACGGCGTACATCTCCGTTGCCGTGTACGACGCCGACACCGACCGGGTGCTTGCGGCACGCGACCAGGTCGGGCCGATGCAGCACGGTGAGCTGCTCGCACCCTCGATCACCGAGTGCCTGGCCGAGGCAGGGATGGTCCGCCAGGACCTCACCGCGATCGTGGCCGGTGTCGGACCCGGCCCCTACACCGGTCTGCGGGTCGGCATCGTGACCGCACGCACGATGGGCTTCGCGCTCGACATCCCCGTGTACGGCGTCTGCTCGCTCGACGCGATGGCGGTGGCCTCCGGACTCGGTGGGAGCTTCGTCGTGACGTCCGATGCGCGGCGCAAGGAGCTGTTCTGGGCGCGCTACGAGAGCGGTGCCCGGATGGAGGGGCCGTTCGTGGACCGGCCCGGCGACGTGCCCTCCGACGGACCGGTGGTGGGCCTCGGGCCCAGCCTGTACCCGGACCACTTCGACGAGTCCGCTGCTCCGTCGTACCCGCTTGCTGCGCACCTCGCGCGCGCGGTGGCGGCCGAGCGTGTCGAGATCGTCGACGCGGAGCCGATCTACCTGCGCCGTCCGGACGCCGTGACGCCCGGCCCGCCGAAGAAGGTCTCGTGATCAGGACGGCAACCGCCGCCGACGTTCCGCTCGTCGCGGCCCTCGAGCAGGAGATCTTCGGGGTCGACGCCTGGTCGGCCGCGCTGGTCGAGCAGGAGCTCACGGGTGATCACCGTCAGGCGTGGGTCACTGACGACATCGGGTACGCCGTCACGATGACCGTGGACGACGTGGTGGACCTGCAGCGCATCGCGGTTGCCCCGGCCCACCGCCGGCACGGGGTCGCGCGCTCGCTTCTGGACACGGTGGTGCGCGAGTCGGTCGGAGACCGGATGCTGCTCGAGGTCTCGGCCGCGAACACCTCCGCGCTGGCGTTCTACGCAGCTGCGGGCTTCGTCGAGATCGACCGCCGCCGCCGCTACTACAAGGACGGGACCGACGCCGTCGTCATGCGACTCCCGCTGAAGGAGGGCTGCTCGTGGAACCGCTAGTCCTGGGCATCGAGACCTCGTGCGACGAGACCGGCGTCGGGATCGTGCGTGGTCACACTCTCCTTGCCGACGCGATCGCGAGCAGTGTGGACGAGCACGCGCGCTTCGGCGGTGTGGTCCCCGAGGTCGCGTCGCGTGCCCACCTCGAGGCGATGATCCCGACCATCGAGCGCGCCTGTGACACCGCTGGCATCGCACTGCGCGACGTCGACGCGATCGCGGTCACGAGTGGGCCCGGACTCGTCGGAGCTCTGCTGGTCGGCGTCGCCGCGGCGAAGGCTCTGGCGATCGGCCTCGACAAGCCGTTGTACGGCGTCAACCACCTCGCTGCCCATGTCGCCGTCGACCAGCTCGAACACGGCCCGCTGCCCGAGCCCTGCATCGCGATGCTCGTCTCCGGTGGGCACTCGTCGTTGCTGCGGGTCACGGACGTGACGTTGGGCGTGGACCCGATGGGGGCGACGATCGACGACGCCGCGGGGGAGGCCTTCGACAAGGTGGCGCGGCTGCTCGGGCTGCCGTTCCCCGGCGGACCGCACATCGACCGCGAAGCGCGTTCCGGCTCGTCAGTGGCGATCGACTTCCCGCGTGGGCTGACCTCGCGCCGCGACCTCGAGCGGCACCGGTTCGACTTCTCGTTCTCCGGTCTCAAGACGGCCGTCGCGCGCTGGGTCGAGGCGCGCGAGGCGTCGGGCGAGCCAGTGCCGGTCGCTGATGTGGCAGCGAGCTTCCAGGAAGCTGTCTGCGACGTCCTCGTCCGCAAGGCGCTCGACGCCGCAGCAGCCGAGGGGATCGAGGACCTGCTGATCGGTGGCGGCGTGGCCGCGAACTCGCGGCTGCGGTCCCTCGCCGAGGAGCGGGCCTCGAAGCTCGGCATCCGGGTGCGCGTGCCACGACCGGGGCTCTGCACGGACAACGGCGCGATGGTGGCCGCGCTGGGGTCGGAGCTGGTGGCGAGAGGCCGGGAGCCCAGTGCCCTGGACGTCCCGGCCGACTCGTCGCTGCCGATCACCACCGTGGTGGCGTGACCGATCAGGTGCTGAAGCTCGACACCGCGATGTAGATGTCCCCGTCGAGGTCGACGAACTGACCCGCATGCGGTAGTCCTCCCCTTCCGGGATCTCAGTGGCGTCCCGGCAGACTCCGCTGCCCTCAGGAAGCGGCGCGTCGTCCACCACGCGGAGCCGCGGCCCGTCGCCGTCGGTGGGCCGGATCCTGACCACCACCCTGTCGTGGGCCTCGTTCTTGCCCAGCAGGGCACACAGCAGGTCCTGGTCGTCGTAGAAGGCAGCTCGTGCGGCCCAGGCCGGTGTGGCGGCGTCCGACGACGGGTAGACGTCGACGATCTTGTCCGCGGCGGCAGCGGGCGAGGCGGTCGCTGCGAGCACGAGCGAGCTCGTCAGTGCGATGGACGCAGCGATGGAGATGGCGCGCATCAGTGGTTCCCCCTTGTGGTTGATGGATTCGGGGGCGATGCTGCCGAGCCTGCTCAGTCGTCGCAAACGGCTGTCCACAGGCCAAGGGCGCCCAGCCATGATGGGCGCCCTTGGTGCACTCACTCGCTCAGCGAGCGCTCGCGAACTTGAGCGGATAGGCCTCGGAGTCGGCCTGGATCCCCTCTGACGCGGACTCGACGCTTCCGTCGACGCCCAGTCGGAGAAGCTGCCAGGTTCCGTCGAGGTAGACCGCGACCATCAAGCTGTCGGTGTCTGCGTCCCACGCCGCGTGCTGGACCCCGTAGTCCTCAGCCGGCTCGAAGTGAGCCACAGGCTTGAACGTCGACGCGTCGAGGATCGCGATGTCGCCGTTGCCCCAGCCGTCACGGTAGGCATCCCAGCCGATGACGTACTGCCCGTCGCTGCTCACCTGGCCGAGAGAGAAGTCGCAGGTCTTCTGGGTGAGCTTCCCTGCGAACTCGCCACCGGGGAAGGCGAAGGTGCCCCAGCACGAGCCGAAGTCGTCGAGCGACGTCATGACCATCGCGACGTCGTCCCTCGACGAGTAGCCGTCGACGGCCAGCGCGCCCTCGATCTCGTGGGTGACGTCGCCGTCGGTGTACCAGACCTTGCGGTCGCCGTTGTTCTGGTCGTCGGTCTGGTAGATGACGTCGCTGCCCCGGAAGGCAACCGGTGTGGCGTTGAGCCCGACCGGCACGTCGTACGACGTCTCGCCCTCACCCGCGCCGGACGCGATCCCGACCTTGATGGCACTGGCGTCCCGGTCGAACCACGCCACCAGGGTGCCGTCCTCGCTGACAGCGAAGCCGCCGCCGTTGAAGCTGGACTCGACCTGACCGTCACGGATGACGTCGATCTTGCCGGTCGCGCCATCGGAACCCATGAAGCCGCCGCGGTAGGACGCGACATCGCCGTACGCCTTGGGCAGCTCGAACGTGTCACCGCTCGCCGTGTGCAAGGTGTTCTTGTCCAGCCAGCTGATCCGCGGGGCGTCGCCCTCGGGCGCGTCCAGCGTCAGGGTGTACTTGCCGTCAGGGTTCTTGGTCGGCGTCACCGTCGTCGTCTCGGTGATCGTCGGTTCCACGGCGATCGGCGTGGTGCCACCGCCACCATTGCCGGCCACGGAAAACCCGACGGGGATGGCGACCGCCAGCGCCACTGCAGCGACCGCACCCGCAGCCGCCGTCCGCTGCCTCTTCATCTTGGTCGCACTCCGCTTCACGTCATCGAGAGAAATGGGGTGGCCGCCCAGGTTGTCGGCCCGGTTGCGCAGTTCTCGGGAGAGCCGCTCGTTGTCGCTCATCGCTCCTCCTCGGTGTCGCGCGACAGGGCGGGGTGGTCTGCCACCTTCGCCCGCATGGTTGCCAGCGCCCGGCTGGTCTGAGACTTGACGGTGCCGACCGAGACTCCGAGGACCTGTGCGGTCTCGGCCTCGCTCAGCTCTTCGTAGTACCGCAGCACGATGGCGGCACGCTGCTTCTTGGGGAGGGTCTGGACGAACTCCCAGAGCGCGTCGCCCTGGCCGTCGTCGGCCTCCTGGCTGGGTGCAGGGGTGTCGGGGAGGTACTCGGTGGTGACCTCGCGTCGCTTCCAGGAGCGACGCCACAGCGAGTTGTTCTCGTTCACGAGGATCCGCCGTACGTATCCGTCGATCAGCTCCCGGCGCTGCACCTTGTCCCAGGACAGGTAGAGCTTGGCGAGAGCGGTCTGGACGAGATCCTCGGCGGTGTGCTGGTCCCCCGTGAGCAGGTACGCCGTGCGCAGCAGACTGGGCTGCCGTGCGGCCATGTACGCCGCGAACTCTGCGTCCTTGTCCTGCGTCTTCACCGCCACGCCCCATCCCACGTCGACTGCGACCGTCACCTGCCTCACCATCCTTCCTTGTCTCGCAACCGAACTTCGCCACCAAGACGCGACCGGGTGTCGGAAGGTTGCATTTCGCGGGAGGCTGTTTTCGTGACCCCCGACGACGTACGACGCCTGGCGCTGGGGCTGGAGGGAGCCGTGGAGGCGCCGCACCACGGGTTCCCGTCGTTCCGGCGGCGCACGATCTTCGCCACCCTCCCTGACGAGGGCACCCTGAACGTGCTGCTGGTGGAGGAGCGAGTCCGCGATGCAGTCGCCGAGAGCCCAGGCTTCTGCGCCGAGCGTTGGTGGGGCAAGAAGCTCACCGCGGTGCATGTGACGCTGGCTGATGCCGACGAGCAGATCGTGGCCGAGCTGCTGGCGGACGCCTGGGAGGCGCACGGCTGAGCGCACGTACCCTGAAGGCATGTCCCACCGCACCAGGTACGCCGCCGTCGGCGTGCTCGCAGCCCTCCTGATCGGGCTGTTCGTGTGGCGCTACGGGGACTCCACCGGCGGAGTCGACACGGACACGAACCAGGGCAAGGAGATCCTCCGCGGCTGGAACGACGTCGAGGACAGGAGCCTGCCTCGGGTCAGCGAGAAGCTGTCCGGCATCGAGGGGGCGGCCGACGGTCTCCCGACCAGCGGCAGCTACCTGGTGAACCTCTGGGCGTCGACGTGCGGCCCGTGCAGGCACGAGATGCCCTGGCTCCAACGGCTCTATGACGACGAGAGCGTGAAGGTCATCGGGATCACCCGAGACAACGTCCTGGAGAACGCCGAGAGGTTTCTCGCCAGGCGCGACGTGACCTACCCGAACGTGCGTGACGAGTACGGCGACTTCCAGGCAGCCATCGGCGCTGTGGTCCCCGCCCAGTACCTCCCGTCGAGCTTCCTGCTCGTGGACGGGGAGATCACCTGGGTGCGCGTGGGCCCCTTCGCGTCGTACGCCGAGCTGCGCGAC
>DASSPN010000041.1:0-22057 GCA_035699605.1 Nocardioidaceae bacterium
GGGCAGCCGGCGGCGGGGGTCCATCAGGCGACCTCGACGATCAGCTCGACCTCGACCGGGGCGTCGAGGGGAAGGACGGGGACGCCGACGGCGGAGCGAGCGTGCTTGCCCGCGTCGCCGAACACGTCGCCGAACAGGTTCGACGCACCGTTGGCCACGCCCGGCTGGCCGGTGAAGTCGGGGGTCGAGGCGACGAAGACGACCGCCTTGACGACCTTCACGACCTGGTCGAGCGGCACGAGCGACTGCACCGCCGCGAGCGCGTTGATGGCGCACTGGCGGGCGCACTCGGTGGCCTCCTCGGCCGTCACCTCACCACCGACCTTGCCGGTGGCGATGAGGGCGCCGTCGCGCATCGGCAGCTGGCCGGCCGTGTAGACCAGGTTGCCGGTCCGGTTCGCCGGGACGTAGGACGCCACCGGCGGCACGACCTCGGGGATGGTCAGGCCGAGCTCCTCGAGCCGGGACGAGACGCTCATGCCTTGGGCCGCTTGAGGTAGGCGACGAGGTTCTCCGGGTTCATGCCCGGCACGACCTGGACGAGCTCCCACCCGTCCTCGCCCCAGTTGTCGAGGATCTGCTTCGTCGCGTGGACGAGCACGGGCACGGTGACGTATTCCCACTTGGTCATGGCAAGGGACTCTAGTCTTCGGAGCGTGAGGCCGGACATCGTGGTGAGGTACGCCGACCACCCCGACGGGACCATCGACCTCCACCTGCCCGAGTCGGGGAGCGGTCCGCTGGTCGTGATCCTGCACGGCGGCTTCTGGCGCTCCGAGTGGGACCGCCGCCACACGCGCCCACAGGCGGACGCGCTGCGCCGAGAGGGGTACGTCGTGGCGACGCCGGAGTACCGGCGCACCGGCGCGGGTGGCGGCTGGCCCTGGACGTTCGACGACGTCGGGCACGCGGTGGGCGACCTGCCCGTCCTCCTGGGCGACCTGGGCATCCCGGTCACGACGACCACGCTCCTGGGTCACTCTGCCGGCGGCCACCTCGCGCTCTGGCTGGCCAGCGAGGGACTCCCCCTGGACCGGGTCGTCGCCCTCGCGCCGGTCGGCGACCTGCGGGACGCGTACCGGCGCAACCTCGACGGAGGCGCCGTCCGCGACCTGGTGGGTGAGCCCTTCGACGCCGCCGACCCTGCCGTCCGCCTCCGGCATGACCCGGGCGTCCCTGTCGTGGTGCTGCACGGCAGCGAGGACGCGCAGGTCCCCGTCGAGAACACCCTCGGCTGGGCGGCCGACAACCCGCACGTGGACCTGCGGGTGATCGAGGGAGCGGAGCACTTCGGGTTCATCGAACCGACCTCGCAGACCTGGCGCTACGTGCTGCAGGCACTCCAGACTGACTGACGTCACCGACCTCGTGAGGAGTCTCCGATGCGCAAGGTACTCGTCGTCCTGGCAACCCTGGGAGTCTCTCTCGGCTCCCCCGCCGTCCTCCCCGCCGAAGCGGCACCGGCGCTCACCATCAAGGTGAGCACGACAAAGGTCGAGGTCGGCAAGCCGGTCAGGGTCAGCGGCAAGGCCACCAACGCCGACCCGGGCGACCCGGTCAGGATTCAGGTGCGCAAGCCGGGGACGCTGACATGGGTGACCGTGAAGACGGTCGCCACGACAGCGACGCGCACCTATGCGACACGCATCACGCTGTCGGCTGCCGGCGACAACAAGATCCGCGTGAAGTCAGGCAAGCTGCTCAGTCCCGCCCTGACCGTGACGGCGTACACCTGGCTGCGCCTGACCCGGCAGTCCTTCTTCGCGGCGACGTCTGGTTCATGGCTGTCGGGGACCGTGGTCCTGGGGACGACGTCCTACCCCGACTCGATCTGGAGCTCCGGCGCCGGTGCGTGGTACTTCAACCTGGACCGCTGCAACAGGATCAGGTACGTCGCCGGCCGCTCGGACGAGGAGGCGACGGTCCAGGGTCAGTTCGTCGTCTCCACATCGACCAGCCACGAAGGCGGCGGGACGACCAACGCGTCCCACCCGGTCACCGGGAACCCGATCAGCGTCCTCGACGCGATCCCGGAGGACGACACGCGGTTGTACCTCTCGCTGGACGACTTCGTCGACGGTCCCGTGGCAGCGCTCGGAACCCTCGAGGTCCGGTGCGCCGCCGCGAGCCTCCCGCAGATGCACGTCAGCGACGTCATCTCCTAGCTCAACGGCGGTTCGGTCTTCTCTCGGACCTCGTCCTCGGTGACGCCGGGGGCGAGCTCGACGAGCTTCAGTCCCTCGGGTGTCACGTCGATGACGGCGAGGTCGGTGATGATCCGCTGGACGACGCCCTTGCCGGTGTAGGGCAGCGAGCACTCGTTGACGATCTTGTACTCGCCGTCCTTGCTGGTGTGCTCCATCAGCACGATCACGCGCTTGGCGCCGTGGACCAGGTCCATCGCGCCGCCCATGCCCTTGACCATCTTCCCGGGGATCATCCAGTTCGCGATGTCGCCCTTCACGCTGACCTGCATCGCACCCAGGATCGCGGCGTCGATCTTGCCGCCGCGGATCATCCCGAAGCTCATGGCCGAGTCAAAGAACGACGCGCCCTTGCGCAGCGTCACGGTCTCCTTGCCGGCGTTGATCAAGTCGGGGTCTACCGCGTCCTCGGTCGGGTACGCACCCACGCCGAGGATGCCGTTCTCGGACTGCAGCACCAGCTCCACGTCGTCGGCCACGTAGTTGGGCACCAGGGTCGGCAGCCCGATGCCGAGGTTGACATACGAGCCGTCAGTCAGCTCCGAGGCCGCCCGCGCCGCCATCTCCTCACGAGTCCAGGCCATGTCAGGCTCCCTCCCCGGCCGAGCGGACCGTCCGCTTCTCCACGCGCTTGTCAGCAGCCTGCTCCGGAGTCAGCGCCACGACACGCTGCACGAACACCCCCGGGGTGTGGATCGAGTCCGGATCGAGCTCACCCGGCTCGACCAGCTCCTCGACCTCGGCGATGGTGACCCGACCGGACATGGCCGCCAGCGGGTTGAAGTTGCGGGCCGACTTGTTGAACACCAGGTTGCCGTGCCGGTCGCCCTTCCAGGCCCGGACCAACCCGAAGTCGCACACGATCGCCTGCTCCAGCACGAACTCCTTCGGTCCCTCAGCGGTCTCGAACGTCCGCACCTCCTTGGGCGGCGAGGCGATCTCCACGTTGCCGTTCGCGTCGTACTTCCACGGCAGCCCGCCCTCGGCCACCTGCGTGCCGACGCCGGTCGCGGTGAAGAACGCCGGGATGCCCGACCCGCCGGCCCGCAGCCGCTCGGCCAGGGTGCCCTGAGGGGTCAGCTCCACCTCGAGCTCCCCGGAGAGGTACTGCCGCGCGAACTCTTTGTTCTCCCCCACGTACGACGAGATCATCCGCCGGATCCGCTTGTTGAACAGCAGCACCCCCAGCCCCCACTCGTCGACGCCGCAGTTGTTCGACACCGCCTCCAGGTCGGTCACGCCGGCATCGAGCAGCGCCTGGATCAGGACCGACGGGATCCCGCACAGCCCGAAACCCCCCACCGCCAGCGATGAGCCGGAGCGGATGTCGGCAACCGCCTCCGCCGCCGACGCAACCACCTTGTCCATCTCTACTCCCTCGAGGACGCCAGGTTAATGACCGTTAACATACATCGTCCGGGTGACAGCCGTCACCGGCACCACCTTCGCTGTTCGCAGTAGGCTCCGCAACGTGACCGACTGGGACAAGGTCCGCCTCCACGTGGTGACGGGCAAGGGTGGAACGGGCAAGACGACCGTGGCCGCCGCCATGGCACTGGCGCTCGCGTCGCGCGGCAAGCACGTGCTGCTCTGCGAGGTGGAGAACCGCCAGGGCATCGCGCAGCTCTTCGACGTACCGCCGTTGCCGTACGAAGAGCGGCGCATCGCGCAAGGACCGGACAACGGCGGCGACGTCTACGCCCTCGCGATCGACGCCGAGTCCGCGATGCTGGAGTACCTCGCGCTCTTCTACCGGCTCGGCGGTCGCGCCGGCAAGGCACTCGACCGCTTCGGCGTCATCGACTTCGCGACCACCATCGCGCCGGGTCTCCGCGACGTGATCCTGACCGGCAAGGTCTACGAGGCGGTCGAGCGCAACCGCCGGAACAAGGACGCCCGCGTGTACGACGCGGTGGTGCTCGACGCGCCGCCGACCGGCCGCATCTCCCAGTTCCTCAACGTCAACAACGAGTTCGGCGAGCTGGCCAAGGTGGGTCCGGTGAAGGGCCAGGCCGACAACGTGATGAAGCTGCTGCGCTCTCCGCGCACCGCCGTACACCTCGTCACGGTCCTCGAGGACATGCCGGTGCAGGAGACCATCGACGGCATCTCCGAGCTCAAGGGCGCCGGCCTCCCCGTCGGGTCGGTCATCGTGAACCTGGTCCGCCCCAAGACCCTCGACGACACCGCTCGCGCGCAGGCGCTCAAGGGTGAGCTGCCCCGCAAGGAGATTGCCGCGGACCTGAAGAAGGCGGGCGTCACCGTCACCGACGAGCTGCTCGACGGGCTGCTGGCCGAGGCGCACGACCACGCCGAGCGCCGGGCGCTCGAGGACGAGCAGCGCGCCCGCATCGCGACGATCGACAACCAGGTGTGCGAGTTGACCCGCCTCGCCGACGGCATGGACCTCGGCGGCCTCTACGAGCTCGCCCTCGACCTCCGCGACCAGGGGTTCTGACATGACGCGCACTCCCACTGCCCGCTTCGGCCCCCTCGCCTCCCGTCCCGGCGACACTCCGCACCTCGAGGTCGACGCGCTGATCGACGACCCGGGCACGCAGGTGATCGTGTGCTGCGGCGCCGGCG
This sequence comes from Nocardioidaceae bacterium, assembly GCA_035699605.1. Lineage (GTDB taxonomy): Bacteria > Actinomycetota > Actinomycetes > Propionibacteriales > Nocardioidaceae > SSC3. The sequence goes on from DASSPN010000041.1 coordinate 4,791, forward strand.
GCGTCGGCAAGACCACGACGTCGGCGGCGCTCGCCCTGCGGGCCGCGGAGCGTGGGCGCAAGGTCGTCGTGCTGACCATCGACCCGGCCCGCCGGCTCGCACAGTCGATGGGCATCGAGAAGCTCGACAACATCCCGCGACCCGTCCCGGGAGTGACCAGCGAGACCGGCTCGCTCGACGCGATGATGCTCGACATGAAGCGCACCTTCGACGAGGTGGTCGAGAGCCAGGCCAGCCCCGAGAAGGCCGCGCAGATCCTCAACAACCCCTTCTACGTCGCCCTGTCGTCGTCGTTCGCCGGCACGCAGGAGTACATGGCGATGGAGAAGCTGGGGCAGCTGCGCAACGACGCCCGCAAGACCGGGCGCTGGGACCTGATCATCGTCGACACCCCGCCGGCCCGCTCGGCGCTGGACTTCCTCGATGCCCCAGAGCGGCTCTCGGGCTTCCTCGACGGTCGGTTCATCAAGCTCCTGCTGGCGCCGGCCAAGGGCCCGGCAAAGCTGATGACCGCCGGATTCAGCGCGGTCACCAACACGATGGCCAAGATCGTGGGTGCGCAGGTGCTCAAGGACCTGCAGATGTTCGTCGCCGCGTTCGACACTCTGTTCGGCGGGTTCCGGGCCCGCGCGCAACAGACGTTCGAGCTGCTGCAGACCAAGGAGACGGCGTTCCTCGTCGTCGCAGCCCCCGAGCCGGACGCGCTCCGCGAGGCGGCGTACTTCGTCGAGCGCCTCGAGGCCGAGAAGATGCCGCTGGCCGGGCTCGTGGTGAACCGAGCGAGCAGGCCGGCTGACGGGCTGACCATCGAGGAGGCCGTCGTCGCCGCCGCTCGCCTCGACGAGGGGAACGCGACCGGCCCCACGGCCGACCTGCTGCGGCTGCACGCCGACCGGCTGCGCCTGGCGGCCCGCGAGGGTCACCTGCGCCAGCGGTTCGCCGCGGCACACCCGCAGGTGCCGACGGTCGTCGTACCGGCGCTGTCGACGGACGTGCACGACCTGGACGGCCTGCGCGCCGTCGGCCAGCTCCTCACCGCCTGACGGGGGTCAGCCGGCGCGTACACATCGAGTCACGGACCCAGCACGGGCGCCCCAGCGCACGTGGGTCCGCAACCCGATGCGGCTTGAATGGTTGGGTCAGGCGCTGACGAAGCGGCTGAACTCGACGGCCTGCTCCTCGCGAGCAGTCTCGAGAAGCCGACGCCACGAGGTGACGTTCGGACGCTTGCGGAGCAGTGCCCGCCGCTCGCGCTCGGTCATCCCGCCCCAGACGCCCCACTCGATCTGGTTGTCGAGGGCCTCAGCAAGGCACTCGGTCCTGACCGGGCAGCCGGTGCACAGCTGCTTGGCGCGGTTCTGGGCGGCGCCGCGGACGAACAGCTCGTCCGGTCGGCTCTGGTTGCATGAGGCCTTGGTGGCCCAGTCGTCGTTCCACATGTTCGGCGTATCCCTCCGAGACGGAGCCCGGCTCTCTCTCCCAAAAGGCCGGCTGGTCAGGACCGAAGTCCCACTCCAAAAAGGTAAAGGTCAACAGGTAGTTGAAACAGGCACAACGGGCCCAAATGCTGATAGTCCAAGATGACTACCCGACAGGGCCGAACGTCCGCTTTGAGCCTCCTCCAAGTCGTCAACTGCACCCCTGTGTGACTCGTGTGGTGATCTGGGACACGCCGAACGGACAGCGACTAGTCATTTGTGACTAGACGCGAGGTGACCAAGGTCGACGCGCCGAACGGACTACATCCGTGTAATTCGATCGGGTGTGCGGTAGGCGTGGGCATGACCGGAGCGTCCCCCGCGCTCCCGTACTGTTGGAGACATGCCGCGCCACCCCGATGACCTGACGTCCTCGCGCGTCATCAACCACCTCGTGGTGATGCTCGGCGTGGCCGCGGTCATGGGGCTGCTGGTCGCCGGTCTGGCGATCCCCTTCGCCGGCGTGGCGGGCGTGGGAGCACGCAACCTCGCCGCCAGCATGGACAAGCTGCCGGCCGATCTCACCGCAGCTCCGCTGGCGCAGCGCACCCGCGTCCTGGCGAACGACGGCACCGTCATCGCGACGTGGTACGACCAGAACCGCGTGAACGTCCGGCTGGACCAGGTCTCCGAGATCATGCGCAAGTCGATCCTCGCGATCGAGGACGCCCGGTTCTACTCGCACGGCGCCCTCGACGTGAAGGGCACGATCCGCGCCTTCATCACCAACCAGGCCAACAGCGGCGTCGTCCAGGGCGGTTCGTCGATCACCCAGCAGATGGTGAAGATGACGCTGCAGCTCCAGGGCACCGAGGAGCAGCGCAAGGCAGCCACCGAGGACAGCTACGAGCGCAAGTGGAACGAGCTCCGCTACGCCGTGGCGTTCGAGCAGAAGTACTCCAAGCAGTGGATCCTCGAGCGCTACCTCAACATCGCGTACTTCGGTGACGGCGCCTGGGGCATCGAGGCGGCTGCCCGGCACTACTTCTCCAAGCCCGCCAGCAAGCTCAACCTCCCCGAGTCGGCGCTGCTCGCCGGCCTGGTGAAGAACCCGACCCGCTACGACCCCACGAACAACGCAGCCGAGGCGCGTGTTCGTCGCGACGTCGTCCTCAACCGGATGGCCGAGCTCAACGTGATCACCCTCGAGCAGGCGGAGAAGGCCAAGAAGCGCAAGATCGGCCTGAAGATCACCAAGGCGAAGAACGGCTGCGTCGAGGCGATGGACTCGCAGGCGTCGTGGTTCTGCGACTACCTCCAGAACTACCTCCTCGCCGACAAGTCGCTGGGCCGCACCGTCCGCCAGCGCGAGCACCTGCTCAACTCCGGTGGCCTCACGATCCACACCACGCTCGACCCGCGCTTCCAGATCGCGGCGAACAACGCCGTGCGGGCCCACGTGTTCCCGAAGGACAACGCCATCGGTGGTCTCGCCATGGTCGTCCCGGGCACGGGCGAGGTCCGGGCGCTCGCGCAGTCTCGTCCGATGGGCCGCGACAAGGCGAAGGGCGAGACGTTCCTTAACTACGTCGTCCCGACGGAGTACGGCGACAGCGGCGGCTTCCAGGCAGGCTCGACGTTCAAGGTGTTCGTGCTGGCGTCGGCCATCACCCAGGGGATGCCGCTGTCGACGAGCATCAGCTCGCCGCAGCAGTACACCGTCCCGGCCTTCGCGCTGAAGGACTGCCCGGGCAGGGGCAACATCGTCGAGGACTGGAACGTCAACAACTCGACCGGTGCCGGCACCTACAACATGTACACCGGCACCCAGAAGTCGGTGAACACCTTCTTCGCCCAGCTCGAGCAGCGCACCGGACTCTGCGAGCCGGTGAAGCTGGCCGAGGACATGGGCGTCCCGATCCCGGACCGTGACCGGGTCGGCCCGTTCACGCTCGGCGTCACCTACACCAACCCCCTGTCCATGGCCAACGTCTACGCGACGTTCGCCGCCCGCGGCGTCTACTGCGAGCCGCGCCCCGTCACCCAGATCCTCGACAGCCGCGGCAAGGTCGTCGCCGACTACCCGGACAAGTGCAAGCAGGTCCTGCGCAGCGACGTCGCCGACGCCATCAACGACATCCTCCGCGGCGTCGTCGAGCCGGGCGGTTTCGGAGCTGCGCTCAACCCGGGCCAGCCGGCCGCCGGCAAGACCGGCACCATCCAGGACAACAAGGCCGTGTGGTTCGACGGCTACACCCCGGACCTGGCGGCAGCGGCGATGATCGCCGGTGCCAACAGCCTCGGCCACGAGATCAGCCTGAACGGCCAGACGGTCGGCGGGTCCTACATCAGCCGGGCGTTCGGCTCGACCAACGCGGGCCCGATCTGGGGCGACGCGATGAAGGCGATCGCGCAGTACCTCCCCGACACCGACTTCACCGAGCCCAGTGCGACCACGATCGCGGGACGCGTCGTGACGGTTCCCTCGGTGTACGGGCTCAGTCCGACGGCGGCCGCACGCATCCTGCGCAAGGCAGGCTTCCTGCCCGAGATCGGGCCGCTCGTGAACTCGTCGTTCCCGCGCGGGACCGTCGCCTACCTGAGCGTGCGCTCGGGGTCACAGATCCCGACCGGCAGCCCGATCACGATCTACATCTCCGACGGAACCCCGGTGCGCGAGCCCGGCACTGGAGGTGGCGGCGGAGGCGGCGGCGGAGGCGGCGGCGGCGGAGGCGGCGGCGGCGATGACGACGGGAAGCCGGGCAGGGGCAACGGCCGGAAGCCGTAAGCCTTCAGCCCAGCTGCCTCTTCACCTCGGCCGACACGGCACCACCGTCGGCCTTCCCCTTCACCTTCGGCTGCAGGTCACCCATGACGCGGCCCATCGCCCGCATGCCTTCCCCGGCGACCCCGAGCTCGGCGATCGCCTCGGTGACCAGCGCAGCGATCTCGTCGGCGGAGAGCTGGGCGGGAAGGTAGTCGGCGAGCACGCCCGCCTCGGCACGCTCCTTGGCGGCGCTGTCCGTGCGGCCGGCGTTGTCGAAGGCCTCTGCGGCTTCCCGGCGCTTCTTCGCCTCGCTCGACAGGACCGTGATGACGTCCTCGTCGCTGAGCTCCTTGGCCTCCTTGCCGGCGACCTCGGCGTTGGTGATGGCGGTGAGCACCATGCGGAGGGTCGAGGACCGCAGCTCGTCGCGGGCCTTGATGGCCGCGGTCAGGTCGGAGCGGAGCCGGTCCTTCAATTCACTCATGCACCCCAGTCTGTCAGGCTTGTCCCATGAACTTGCCCGCCCGCCTTGCTGCCGCCACTGCCGCGGCCGGCGCTGCGGGCCTGGCCTACGCATACGCCGAGTCCCGCTGGTTCGTGCTTCGACAGGCCTCGGTGCCGGTGCTGCCACCCGGCTCGCGCCCGCTGCGCGTCCTGCACGTCACGGACCTGCACCTCACCCCGAAGCAGCAGCGCAAGCACGACTGGTTGCGCCGGCTCGCCGTGCTCGACCCCGACCTCGTCGTCAGCACCGGTGACAACCTCGCGTCGATGAAGGCAGTCCCGCACGTGCTGTCGGCGTACGGCGAGCTGCTCGACGTACCGGGCGTGTTCGTCTTCGGCTCGAACGACTACTTCGCCCCGACTCTCCGGAACCCGTTCGCCTACCTCGGGCCGGACACGGGCATCCGCAACATCCGGTCCCCGAAGCTGCCCTGGCCCGAGCTGCGGGACGGCTTCCTGGCTCGCGGCTGGGTCGACCTGACCAACCGCAAGGAGACCCTGAAAGTCGGGGAGCTCGAGATCGCCTTCGCCGGCGTCGACGACCCGCACCTGAAGTACGACGACCTCGCGGCGGTCGCGGGCCCCGCGCAAGCAGCGGCCGACCTGCGGATCGGTGTCACGCACGCGCCGTACCTCCGGGTGCTCGACCAGTACGCAGCGGACGGCTACGACCTCACCATCGCCGGCCACACCCACGGCGGGCAGGTGTGCCTGCCGGTCAAGGGCGCGATCGTCACGAACTGCGACCTGGAGCCGGCGCGGGCCAAGGGGTTGCACCGTCACCCAGCGGACTCGCGGCCGGGCGACCCGGGGTCGAACTGGATGCACGTCTCGGCCGGCCTGGGAACCTCGCCGTACAGCCAGGTGCGGTTCTGCTGCCGCCCGGAGGCCACCCTCCTGACCCTGGACCCGATTTCTTAGGGTGGCCCGTCGCCCGGTAGACTCACGGCGTTTTGCAACGGGCTGTGGCGCAGCTTGGTAGCGCGCTTCGTTCGGGACGAAGAGGCCGCAGGTTCAAATCCTGTCAGCCCGACGTTGTGAGGGGCTCCCACCGAAAGGTGGGGGCCTTTCGTCGTTCGCGGGGCAAGATGGGGGCATGGAGTCGCCGACGGTCTCCGTCAACGGCCGGCCGCTCCCCTTGGGGGACGTGCCGCCGCACACCTCAGCGCTGGACTGGCTGCGTGACCAGGGCCTGACCGGCGCGAAGGAAGGATGTGCCGAGGGCGAGTGCGGCGCGTGCTCGGTGCTGCTCGCCCGGCCGGGCCTCGACACACCGACGGAGTGGACTCCTCTCAACGCGTGCCTGCTGTCGGCGTACTCGCTCATCGGGCAGGAAGTGGTCACGGCCGAGGGCCTCGGCACGCCCGAGACGCTGCACCCCGTCCAGCACGAGCTGGCGGTGCGGGGCGGCTCGCAGTGCGGCTACTGCACGCCGGGCTTCGTCTGCAGCATGGCGGCGGAGTACTACCGGCCCGGTCGGTCCTCGAGCGGCGACGACTTCGACGAGCACGCGATCGGGGGCAACCTGTGCCGGTGCACGGGCTACCGCCCGATCCTCGAGGCGGGGCGGGCGCTGGGTGCACCGGCACCCCGTGACCCGCTCGCCGAGCGGCTCTCCTCGCAGCCGCCCGTCGTCGGGCCGCTCCGCACGCCAGGGTTCATCCGGCCTGAGTCCCTCGCACACGCGATCGAGCTGCTGGCCGACCGGCCGGAGGCGCAGGTCGTCGCCGGCTGCACCGACTGGGGTGTCGAGGTGAATCTGCGCGGGGCACGGGCCGCACTCACCGTGACCATCGACCAGCTGCCCGAGCTGCGCACCCTCGAGGTGGGGGACGACGCGATCGAGATCGGTGCCGCACTGAGCCTGACCGAGATCGAGCGGCGGCTCGCCGGGCGCGTGCCCCTTCTCGATCAGGTGTTCCCCCTGTTCGCGTCCCGGCTGATCCGCAACAGCGCCACGCTCGGCGGCAACCTAGGCACCGCGTCCCCGATCGGCGACACCCCACCCGCGCTGCTCGCACTCGACGCATCCGTGGTCATCGCCGGGGTGCAGGGCGAGCGCGTGGTGCCGCTGGACGACTTCTTCACCGGCTACCGGGAGACGGCACTGCAGCCGGGCGAGCTGATCCGGTCCGTGCGCGTCCCGCTGCCCCTCGCCGGCGTCACTGCGTTCCACAAGATCGCCAAACGCAGGCTCGACGACATCTCGAGCGTGGCGGTGGCCTTCGCGCTCGACGTGCACGACGGCGTCGTGCGGCGGGCGCGGATCGGGCTCGGAGGTGTCGCCGCCACGCCGATCCGGGCGCTCTCGGCAGAGGCCGCGCTGACGGGTCGGCCGTGGGACGGCGAGACGGTGGCGGAGGCCGCGGCCGCACTCGGCGCCGAAGGCACCCCGATGGACGACCACCGGGCGAGTGCGGCGTACCGCTCGGCGACGCTGGAACGGTCGCTGCTGAAGCTGCTGGCGGAGGCGTCGTGATCGACACTGGACCATCGGTGGGGCAGGCGATCCCGCACGAGAGCGCCGCCCTCCACGTCACCGGGCAGGCTCTCTACACCGACGACCTCGTCCAGCGCACTGCGAACGTGCTGCACGCCTGGCCGGTGCAGGCACCGCACGCGCACGCGCGGATCACGAGTCTCGACCCGACTCCGGCGTACGACGTCCCGGGTGTCGTGCGGGTGCTGACCGGCGCCGACGTACCCGGGGTGAACGACGCGGGCGTGAAGCACGACGAGCCGCTGTTCCCCGACGAGGTGATGTACCACGGGCATGCGGTCTGCTGGGTCCTCGGTGAGTCGCTCGAGGCCGCACGGCTGGGTGCGCTCGCGGTCGAGGTCGGCTACGAGCCGCTCCCGTCGATCGTCACGATCCGTGAGGCGATCGCCGCGGAGTCGTACCAGGGCATGCCGCTCTGCGTGCAGCGCGGCGACGTGGCCACCGGCCTCGCGGGTGCGCCGCACGTGTTCAGCGGCGAGACCGAGATGGCGGGTCAGGAGCACTTCTACCTCGAGACGCACTGCGCGCTGGCGCACGTCGACGAGAGCGGGCAGGTGTTCGTGCAGAGCAGCACGCAGCACCCCACGGAGACGCAGGAGATCGTCGCGCACGTTCTCGGCCTGAGGTCGCACGACGTCACGGTGCAGTGCCTTCGCATGGGAGGGGGCTTCGGCGGCAAGGAGATGCAGCCGCACGGGCTTGCCGCGGTCGCGGCGCTCGGGTCGACGCTGACCGGGCGACCCGTGCGACTGCGGCTGAACCGCACGCAGGACCTGACCATGACCGGCAAGCGGCACGGCTTTCACGCGTCGTGGCGCGTGGGTTTCGACGCCGACGGCAGGCTGCTGGCACTCGAGGGCGCCCTGACCTCCGACGGCGGTTGGAGCCTCGACCTGTCGGAACCGGTGCTGTCCCGGGCGCTGTGCCACGTGGAGAACGCGTACTGGATCCCGCACATCCGCGTCGAGGGCCGGGTCGCGAAGACCAACAAGACCTCGCAGACCGCCTTCCGCGGGTTCGGCGGTCCGCAGGGGATGCTCGTGATCGAGGACATCCTCGGGCGCTGCGCTCCGCTGCTCGGCGTCGAGGCGGAGGAGCTCCGGCGGCGAAACCTCTACGACGCGGGTCAGACCACACCGTACGGCCAGACGGTCCGTCATCCGGAGCGGCTGCACCGGGCGTGGCAGCAGGTGGTCGTGCAGAGCGACTTCGAGGCGCGGACGTCGGACATCGCCGCCTTCAACGCCTGCCACGCGCACACCAAGCGCGGGCTGGCGATCACCCCGGTGAAGTTCGGCATCTCCTTCAACTTCACGGCGTTCAACCAGGCCGGAGCACTCGTCCACGTGTACAAGGACGGCTCGGTGCTGATCAACCACGGCGGCACCGAGATGGGCCAGGGCCTACACACCAAGATGCTGCAGGTCGCGGCGACGACGCTCGGCGTACCGCTGACCCAGGTGCGTCTCGCGCCAACCCGCACCGACAAGGTGCCGAACACGTCCGCGACGGCGGCCTCCTCCGGCGCCGACCTGAACGGCGCCGCGGTGAAGAACGCGTGCGACCAGATCCTGGCTCGCATCGCGCACCTCGAGGGCACGTGGGAGGAGCGCGTGCAGGCGGCGTACTTCGCGCGCATCCAGCTGTGGGCCGCCGGCTTCTACAAGACCGAGGGCCTGACGTGGGACCTGCCGACGATGACCGGGTCGCCGTTCAAGTACTTCGCGTACGGCGTTGCAGCGGCGGAGGTCGAGGTGGACGGCTTCACCGGTGCGTACGACGTGAAGCGCGTCGACATCGTGCACGACGTGGGCGACAGCCTGTCGCCGCTGGTCGACCTCGGCCAGATCGAGGGTGGCTTCGTGCAGGGCGTCGGTTGGCTGACGCTGGAGGACCTGCGCTGGGACGAGTCCGACGGGCCGAGCCGCGGTCGGCTCCTCACCCAGAGCGCGAGCACCTACAAGCTGCCCAGCCTCGGCGAGATGCCGGACGACTTCCGGGTGACCCTGCTCGAGGAGGCCACGGAGGACGGCGTCGTCTACGGCTCGAAGGCCGTCGGTGAGCCGCCGCTGATGCTGGCGTTCTCGGTGCGCGAGGCGCTGCGGCAGGCGGTGGCCGCGTTCGGGCCGGGCGGTGTCGAGGTGCAGCTGGCGTCACCGGCGACGCCGGAGGCGGTCTTCTGGGCGATCGAGCGGGTCCGGGACCGGGTGGGCGTCTAGATGGACTGGGTGTCGGCGGTCTCGCAGCTACGGTCCTCCCGCACGCCGGGCGTGCTGGTCACCGTCGCGTCCGTCCGGGGCCATGCTCCCCGGGATGCCGGCGCGAAGATGGTGGTGTCGGCCGACGCCGTGTGGGGGTCTGTCGGCGGCGGCAACCTCGAGGCCGTGGCGATCGAGAAGGCACGAGCGCTCGGAGGCACCCCCGAGCTTCTCACCGTCTCCCTCTCGGACAAGGCGCCCTACGAGCACGGTGTGCAGTGCTGCGGCGGCGAGGTGACCCTGCTGCTCGAGCCGCTTCCCGTCGTACCCTCCGTCGCGATCTTCGGCATCGGACACGTCGGCCTCGAGCTCGCCCGCATCCTGGCGCGGCACGACCTGGACCTGCACCTGACCGACTCGAGGCAGGAGCAGCTCGCCCAGATCGCGGTGCTCGGCGACACCGTGGCCAGGGTGCACGTGCACGACGTACCGGTGCTTCCGGAGCTGGTGCTCGCCGGGTTGCCGCAGGGCTCGCACGTCCTGGTGATGACGCACGACCACGGCGAGGACCTGGCCCTGTGCGACGCAGCCCTGCGGTCACCGCAGCTCGCGTCCATCGGGCTGATCGGCTCCTCGGCGAAGTGGTCCCACTTCCGGCGCCGGCTCACCGATCTCGGTCACTCACCGTCGGACCTCGCCCGCATCACGACGCCGATCGGGCTCTCGGACATCGCGGGCAAGGGTCCCGCGACGATCGCGGTCAGCGTCGCCGCCGACCTGCTGCGCGCGTTCGCCCGCGAGGGAGTGCCACGGTGACGCTGTTCCGAGGGACGGTGCTCGACGTACCCGACGACCCGTTCCGCGGCGGCGTGCTGCGCGAGGACAGCGCGTTGCTCGTTCAGGAAGGCGTCGTGGTCGCGCGCGGCTCGTACTCCGACCTGTCAGCGACGCACCCGGGCGAGCCCGTCGAGCAGCTCGACGGCGGACTGCTGCTGCCGGGTTTCGTCGACACCCACGTGCACTTCCCGCAGGTGCGCATCATCGGCGGTCTCGGGATGCCGCTGCTCGACTGGCTGGAGCAGCGCGCGCTCCCTGAGGAGGCCAGGCTCGCCGACCCGTCCTATGCCGCGGCCGTCGCGGACGAGTTCGTGAGCGGGCTGCTCGCGGCGGGCACAACGACCGCGCTCGTGTTCGGCGCGCACTTCGCGCCCGCGGTCGACGAGCTCTTCCAGGCTGCCGCGCGCGTCGGCCTGCGGGTGACGAGCGGCCTGGTGGTCAGCGACCGGCTGATCAGCGACGGGTTGCTCACGACCCCGCAGCAGGCCTACGCCGACGGGCTGGCGCTGGCACGAAGGTGGCACGGCTCGGGCCGCAACCGGTACGCCGTGATCCCGCGCTTCTCGCTGTCGTGCAGCGACGCTCTGCTCGAGTCCTGCACGACCCTGCTCGACGAGGTCGAGGGGTCCTGGTTCACCTCGCACGTCAACGAGAACGTACGGGAGATCGCGATGGTCGCCAAGCTCTTCGACCTCAGCCACTACCTCGAGACCTACGACAAGCACGACCTCATCCGCGCGACCAGCGTGCTCGCGCACAACGTGCACCCGACCGACCACGAGCTGCGGCTGTTGGCCGCGCGGGGGGCCACCGTCTCGCACTGCCCGACGAGCAACGCGGCTCTGGGCAGTGGGATGTTCCCGCTCGCGAAGCACGTTGCGTACGGCGTGCGCGTGTCCTTGGGCTCGGACGTCGGGGCGGGCACGGGGTTCTCGTTGTTGAAGGAGGGCCTGCAGGCGTACCTCGTCCAGCAGCTCCTCGGTGAGCAGGGCTACGAGCTGACGCCGGACCACCTGCTGTGGCTGGCGACGACCGCGGGCGCCCTCGCGCTGGGACTGCCGGAGGTCGGGCACCTCGGGGTGGGGCAGCGCTTCGACGCGCAGTGGGTGCGACCGGCCGCCGGCTCGACGCTGGACGTGGGGCTGCGCAACGCGCGCGACTCGCGGGACGCGCTGGCGAAGGCGTTCACGTTGGGGACGCCGGCCGACGTTGCGGCGGTGTGGATCGAGGGCGACCGGATCCGTTAGGACTCGGGGCCTTCCAGCAGCTCGACAACCTTCCGCAGCCCGTCGCAGAGACTGTTGTAGCCGTCCTCGCCCAGCTCGGCGACCAGACGCCGTTGAAACTCGCTGATGTGCGCCATTCCGGCCCGCACCTGCTCCTTGCCCGCCTCGCTGAAGGTGACCAGCTTCGCCCGCCGATCCTCGGGGTCGGGCTGCATCTCGAGCACCCCGAGGTCGACGAGCTCGCGCACGACCTCTCCCATCGACTGACGCGTCATGCCGGCACGGGCGGCGAGGTCGACGCTGCGAGCGCCGGCCAGGGGGAGGTGGCCGAAGACCGCGTTGTGAGCGAGCTTGGCCGTGTCGTAGCCCGCCTCCCGAGCCTGTTGCACCATGTCGGCCTGCAGCGCACGGTCCGCACGATGCACGAGGGCGATGAGCGGCGTGGCGTCGAGACGCTCCCCGGCAGGCCTTGACATTCGTAAGGATTCCTTCCATATTCGTCAGGAGTCCTTACATTATCAGGAGCAGCCATGGAGACGTCCACCGCCACGCGGACCACCACCCCCGACGCCGGCGCCGACCGCGCGACCGTCAGCCGGTTCCGCATCCTCGCCATCGTCCTGGGCTTCACCGCGATCGCTGCAGCTGTCGGCGGCGTCTTCTGGCCCGAGGCGTCGGGTGGAGGCGAGACCTACTCGTACGCCGACATCGCGGCCGACCGCGACCTCTGGTGGGGGCTGCTCGGAGTGCTGGCGACTCTCGGCGTCATCAACGTGCCGCTGCAGGCCATCGCAACGCTCACGTTGGTGCGGGAACGTGGCAGCGTCTGGGCCACGGTCGGAGCCTGCTTGATGTGGCTCGGCATCGCGATGCAGGGCGTCGGGGTCGCTGGCTGGGCCTCGGCGTACTACTACGCAACCGACCCCTCGGTCGACGAGGCGGTCGGCACCGCCGTGATCGAGGCGGCCAACAAGGACCAGGGTCACCTCTTCGCGTTCCTCATCGCGGGCGCGCTGCTCGTCGTACTCGGGACCGTGCTGCAGTGCGTGGGGTTGTTCCGCGGACACGTCGTGCCGAGGTGGGTTCCGGTCGCGCTGCTGTTCACCCTGCTCACGTTCTTCGTCCCGGGCGACGGGGCGCTGGGCCTGGTGACGAGCATCCCGATGGCGGCCGGGTCCATCGGGCTGGGCTACTTCGCCTACCGCCGCGTCGCCGGCTGACCCGCCTGACCTTCAGCCGCGGGCGACCTGCGACGCTTTCTCCATGTCGCTGACGATGTTCACCCGCGACGGGGACCTCCTCGTGCCCACCGAGTTCGCGCGCAGCATGTGGAGCCGCAACCAAATGCACGGCGTTGCCGTCAGCGGCGCCTTGGCCCGCGGGCTCGAGGCGAAGCTCGGCGAGATCGGCCGGTCCGACCTCGTCCCTGCCCGGTACACCGTCGACCTGTTCCGGCCCGCCGCGATGGCGCCGTGCACGGTCGTGACCGAGGTGGTGCGCGAGGGCAAGCGCATCTGCCTCGTCGACGCGGCACTGATGCAGGACGGCGAGCGGGTTGCCCGCGCCAGCTGCACCTTCCTCAAGCCGTCGCAGTCGGCACCCGGCGACGTCTGGACACCCTCGGACCATCCGTCACCGCCACCCGCCGACCTCGCGCCGCCGAGCGACGAGCCGCGGGTGCCGTACTTCGCCAGCGACGCCCCGTGGTCGCAGTCGTTCTTCGAGCACCAGAACGGCGGCCGCAAGACGACGTGGCAGACCGGGATGCGCGTGGTCGAAGGCGAGGAGGGTACGCCGTTCCAGGCCGTCGCCAGCATCGCCGACGCGACGAGCATGACCGTGAACTGGGGCACGGCGGGCGTGCTCTACATCAACACCGACATCACCCTCGCGCTCGCGCGGCCGCCGGTCAGCCGTGAGATCGGGCTGTCCGCGACCGACCGCGTCGAGCGCGACGGCATCGCCGTCGGCACCGTGGAGGTCTTCGACCGCGAGGGCCCGCTGGGTACGGCGATGGTCACCGCCCTCGCGAACGCCGCACGGCCGGTCGACTTCCAGAACGTGGAGTACGACGACGACGGGACTCGTCGGACGGTCGAGAGGGACTGAGCCCTGGTGTCGGCTGGTCCCTAGTTGTAGGTCTCCATCACGTCGAGGTTGTAGAACTTCGGCGGGCCGTCACACAGGGCGGCCAGCTTGCCGGCAAACTCACTGGTCTCCGGGCGGTTGGAGTTCTCCATCGCCGCCTCGTAGGACTCGAACTCGACGATGTTGCAGTAGGTGTTCGGGTTGTCGCGGTCGGCGGTGAAGCTCGCACGATTCACGTTGCCGGGGTTGGCTGCGCGGTAGTCCTCGGCGAGAGCGCGGATCTCGTCGATCTTCGAGGACTCGAACACGATGATCTGAATGAAGCCGGCCATGGCCTCTCCCTCGGTGTCGTTGGTGGGTTGGAGCGAGTCTTGCGCAGCACTGCGTCGGGCGCACCTGCATCCGGTGAACGGTTTTCTTACGAATCCCGGCGTACCGCTCTGATCACGGCGTCCACGCCCCCGCCACCGGCGCGACCGCGCTCCTCCGCGACCACGATCTCCCACTCGTTCTCGTCGAGCGCCTCCCGCGCGTCGGCGACGCTGAGCTGGACCTGACCCCACGCCGCCGTCCGGTCACCCGTCGCGGGGTCGATGGGCTGATGACCGACCATGAGCAGGGTGCCCCCGGGAGCGACACCCTGGCCAAGGCGGCTGACCATCTCGGCCACATCGCCGGCCACATGGACGTACAGGCAGCTGACGAGGTCGAAGGCCTCCTGCTCCGGCATCCAGGTGGACAGGTCCCCCTCCACCCACTCGATGCGGTCGGCGATGTCGGACCCGAGCGATGCGGCCGTCGTACGCGCGTGCTCGAGAGCGGTGACCGAGAAGTCGACCGCTTGTACCTGCCACCCCTTGCCGGCAAGCCAGATCGTCTCGGCACCGTGCCCGCTCCCGGCGTCGAGTGCCCGACCTGGCGCGAGGTCGCCCACCTCGGCGAGGAGGTGGGCGTTCGGCGGCATGCGTCTCACGGCATCACCGTGCTGGCTCAGCGCCTGCTCCCACTTCTGCTCCCAGAACTCGGCCTGGCCCGGCTCATCGCTCATGACCCCTGCCTACCAGAGGGAGCCAGTCGACGAGCCAGTCTGGCCAGGCGGGAGGGTGCCGGATCCCAGACATCCGGTTCCTCGGGACCCCAGGCATAGCAGGGGCCGCGGTCGTCCAGCAGGCGGTTGAGCTCTGGGAGTCCGAGCTCTTCGGCGGACCACCTGTAGAGGTCTCGCCCGCGGGGCAAGATCACGCCCACGTCCAGCAGGTGGCCGATGCTGTGCTCGGCGGCGACGTACCTCTCGAGGTTGCCGGTGAGCGGGTACCAGTCGGGCAGCACACGCGAGAGCGACAGGAAGGTTGCCGTCATCCCGAGCCGTGGATCACCGAGGGGTCGGCTCACCGGCGCGAAGCGCCCCAGCGCGAGGCGTGGGTTCGCGACCATGGCGTGCGCGAACAGGACTCTCACCAGCACCAGGTTGATGAAGAAGCGCTCGATCTGCCCTTCCTGCCCGGCTAGCTCCTCGTTCTCGAGGTACGCCGTGGCGACCGTCAGGTTGTGCGCGCGGTACCACGAGCGGGCCGACGGCTCCCGGATGAACTCGAGGGCCGCAGCGGCGCCTGCAGTGCGCGGCTCGCCAGGCACGCCGAACGCGAGCGCCGAGGCCTCGCAGGTGTCGCGCAGCAGGGCCTCGTTCACCAGCCGCCACCACGGACTTCCGGGAGCGTCGTCGGTCTCGGGGTTCAGCAGCCCCCGGCGCAGCTGCCACCCCATGAAGGCGGAGGCTGCCCTTCTGTAGGGAAGGTAGCCACGGTCGACCTCGGTGGGCACCAGGTAGAGGCGCTGCAGAAGGCGCAGCCTCGCCTCCGGATCGTCCCGGACCTTGGCGACCCGCTTGTCGGCGTACTCCCCCGCGGTCAGATCCCCCACGGCGAGAGTCTTGCAGTCTCCGGCCGCGCCGTCAGTCCAGGATCACCGCCTCGCCACGCTGCTTCATCGCCTCCAATCCGTCCCGCATGGCCTGCAGCTTCTCGGGCGCGTGGCCGACCCACTCGATCTCGCCCACGACGCGCAGTGGCTCGCGGCTCCGGAACGACTGCGTCGGGTTCCCTGGGAGCTTCTTGTCGGTGACGTTCGGGTCGTCCTCGAATTCGCCGGTCGGCTCGACGACATAGATGCGTCCTCGGCCCTCACCCGCCGCGAGCTCGGCTCCCCAGGTAGCGGCGTCGAGGGTGGCCGTGAAGTACACGTAGTTCATGACGCGGCCGGCTTCGAAGTTGGACTCACGACCAGCGGTGAGAAGGTCACCCACCTGCAGGTCCGACTTCGTGCCGTGCAGGTAGGCCCCCGGCTCGTAGATCTCGAAGGGGACGGGCTCGCGGAGCGTGCTCATGGAGTGACGTTAGTTGTCGTCGGCCCACGGTGCGAGGATTCGCGTATGCCTTGGGGGTCGCGTTCGTTCGTCACCCGTCGCGTCGGTTGGCTGCTCATCGGACTCGGCTTCGCGCTCGGAGGCTCGGGCGTCTTCATGGTGGCGAGCTCGGTGGCCCCTGCGCTCCAGGACTCCTTCCTCCAGAGTCCCTGCAGTACGCCGTGCGTGGAGCAGCTCGAGCTCGATGCCGGCGAGTACCTGGTGTTCGAGGAGGTGGGCAGATCCCGTCAGGCCGGCCCGCTGTCCTCGACGAGGCGACGCCCACCGACGATCACCTCCGGCGACGTGACCGTCTCGTCAGCCGCCGGAGAAGCGCTGGCGGTCTCCGTACCCAGCTCGTCGCAGACCATCGACCGGAACGGCGCGATCTACCTCGGCGTGGTGACCTTCGACGTGCCGACATCCGGTGTCTACACGGTGAGCGTCGAGGCGCCGGTCAGCACACGGGTGCTGGTGGCTCCGGACTTCGGCCGAACGTTCCTGAAGGCCTTGCCGGGGTTCGCGGTGGGAGCCTTGGGCGCGGTCCTCGGCATCCTCGGGATCGTGGTCCTCGTCCTCGTCAAGACAGGCGAAAGTCAGACACGTCGAACAGGTCGCTGACCTGCTCGCCCTCTTCAGTGGTGTACCGAATCCTCGCCTGCCGTCGGTAGCGGGAGACCTCCCACGACTCCACAACGCCGATCCGCTCGGCCTCGGTGGTGATCACGACGACGACGTCGCCCGGACGGACATCCGCAGGGCCCCGCGTCGCGGCTTCTATCTCCCGGGCCTCCTTCCGCCGCCGCAGAGCGAAGTAGAGCGCGAAGGGGGTGGCGAGCACGAGCGCGATGAGCTCCAGTGGATCAGGCACCTGGCGAACGCTCTCCGCGATCGAGCCAGCTCCGGTTCTTCCTCAACGCATCGTCAACGCCGTACCGCACGGCCAGGCGGATCAGCCAGAACAGCGCGAAGACCGACGCGGCGTACAAGAGGAAGAACGCGATGGCGGCAGACATCTCGCCACTCTAAAGGCGGATGACTGTTGATTTACCTGGAGTCCGGCCGGGCTCAGCAGTCACACGGCGCGGCCGCTCATGTCGGCTGAGCCCGAGTGTCACCCACGGTGCCCGACTTGGGGCATGAGCGGGCACGTCGACGAACAGGCATGAGTCTGGTTTTCAGCGTCCCGAGTCGCCTATTGACGCACTTCTGCCTGTTCTTCCACGACGCGAACCAAGGGGATGGCCCGAGACCGGCAGGTTCGTTCGGATTCGTCGTCTCGGCGTTCAGAAACGACGAGTTGGAACGGAATCAGCTCGCGCAACTCT
>DASSPN010000042.1:0-3525 GCA_035699605.1 Nocardioidaceae bacterium
GTGTGCCATGCGGCGTACAGCAGCGAGGTGCCGTCCGGGGACCAGCTGACGGTGAAGGGGAACCAGACATGCCCGTCCGCTCGTGGTTGCTCGATGACCGCCTCGGCGCCGTCGTCGACATCGACGAGGACGACCTCGTGCGCTTCACCGCTGCACTCGGCGTCCGGTCCGCCGACGCAGCGTTGATAGGCGATGCGCTTCCCGGTCGGGGACCAGACGGGGCCGATGCCGTGGACCGCTGACCCCATGTCGGCGACGAGCGTCCGTTCGTTGGCGCCGTCTCCGTCCACGATCCTGAGGACCCGCGGGGCGGTGGTTCGCTCGCCATCCGTGAACGCCAGGGCCGTGCCGTCCGGTGACCACGTGATGAGCGCGGCCTCTACCGCGCCGAGCCGGCGGAGCTCACCGGTCGACACCGTGTAGACCTGGACCGGCGAGGACAGTGTGGGATCGCCCCGGCTCACCCCCACGTCGCCCGCGATCGTGAGCTGGTCGGTGCCGGGACGCCACTCGAGGTCGCTCGGGCGCAGGCCCGACAGACGACGTACGTCGTCGCTGCCGGTGTCCATGACCCACACGTCACCGGCGGCCGCGAACGCCACCCACCGGCCGTCGGGCGCCCAGATCCCGCAGGGGTGGGCGTCGAAGCCTGCACGGCTCGCACCACGTACGTCGAACTTCTCGAGTGCGATCACCGAGGTCTTCCCGGTGCTGCCGTCCTCGCGGACTTGTGCGACGACCAGTTCAGCACGGGTCGACTCGTCGTTTGCCGGCCCGGTCAGGCGGCCGAGCAGCAGTCGCGTGCCGTCGGGAGACCACGCCGGGCAGGCATCACTGCTCGACGTCGACCCTCCCACCCCGAGCCGGCGCGCCTCGACCCCGGGCCGGCTCAGGTAGACCTCGCCGCCGCCTTGGTACGCGTCCACGGCCACCCACCCGTTCGCCCGTTCTGGTATCGGGATGTCGGGCGACACGGGCGGGGCTGAGCGATCGCCGCCGCTAGGGACTGTCGCGGCCAGAGCCGATCCGGTCAGGACGGCCGCGGCCACCGCGGCCACCCACACGACCCGCTGACGGCGACGACGCAGGGCGCGACGTCGAAGTTCGCCGAAGTCGGGCGGGCGCGTCCGGCCAGCGAGCGTGTCCACGGCCTCGCGCAGGGGGGTGAGCTCAGACATGGGGAGCCTCCTCGGCGAGCAGGGCGGCGAGGGCGGTGCGGCCGCGAGTCAGCCGTGCCTTGACCGTGCCAGTCGGCACTCCGAGGACGTCGGCCACCTGCTCCACGGTCAGGTCGGCAAGGTGGTGCAACGCGATCGCCTCGCGCTGCCCCGCAGGTAGGTGACGCAGAGCCTGGACCAGCAGAACGCTGTCGTCGGGGTCATCCTCCCGTGGCCGCTCCACCAGCCGCGGCGCGAGCCCGAGCAGCCGCTGCGCCCGCCGCCACCTGCTCCGGGCGAGGTTCACCGCGACAGTACGCAGCCAGGCCTCCGGGTTGTCGGCGCCGAGCAACCGCGCCGGCCGGTCGAGCCCGCGGACGAACGCCTCCTGCACCGCGTCCTCCGCCTCGGCCACGCTGCCGGTCACGCCGATGAGCTGCGCGAGCAGCCGCCGGTACGACGCGGCGTACAGCGCCTGGATCTCGACGTCGCTCACCGGCCACCTCTCCTGCCACTCGCAAGAGTGACTCACCAGACGGTCAGTTCGGTTGCATCAACGTGGAAGAGAACTGCTCGCGGGCAGACCTTCTGCACCGGCCGCGGCGCTTGCTCGGGTACGACGGCGCTCGGCGTCGGGTCCGGCAAGGGCAGGTCTAGAGGTGCCCGGTGACCACAGCAGCCGCATGTCGGCTCAACTGGTGCGGCGCCGCTGCCGAAATGTCTGGCATGCGGGGGATTTAGACGTGGATGGACAGGCGGCAGCAGAAGAAGCGCGCTGGCAGCTCTGCGCGCCAGGAGTACGAGCGACTGAAGCGTGAGTGGCGCAAGCGCACGCGCAAACAGTTCTTCCTCATCGGATCCGTCTTCGTTGCCATCATCATTGTCACCCGGGTGCTCGCCGCCATTTGGCCGAGCCTTGACTTCACGTCCGGCCTCATCAGCGGTGGCCTGATCGCCATCTTCATGGCCCTGCGGGAGACGCCACCCGGATGGGTTGAGCAATGGTTCGACGGGTCAATGGGGGAACAGCGGACCGACGAGCAGCTCTCCATGCTCGAGCCAGAGGGCTGGATCATCATCAGGGACCTGAGGAGCAGGGGCTACAACATCGATCACGTCGCGGTGGGCCCTCCTGGGGTGTTCGTGATCGACTCCAAGAACCTCGACGGCACGGTGACGTGCTCGGGAGACGAACTGCGGCTGTACCGGCCGGGCGCCTCTCTGGACTCCCGACCCGAGTACAGCAGCACTGAGCCGGCACGGCAGGTACGTGGACAGGCCGCTCAGCTGAACGAGCGACTGCGCCGGAGAGTCGGGAAGTCCGTCTGGGTCACGGGGGTGGTTGCCGTATGGGCCAAACTTGATCCGCCGACGGTAGAAGGTCGCAACATGTACTTCTGCCGCGGAGATGCGCTCGTTCAGTGGCTGCGTTCGCGACCACAGCGACTCGATGCGGAGCAGATCCGCACTATTGGCACCGCTCTCACCCCGGCTCGGCGTCGCAAGGCCGCATGACGACCGCGCCCTAACGATTTGCGGTTTCTCGCCGCCAGATTGCTAGAGCACGTAGTGAGCGATGAGCTTGTTCAAGTAGGCGACATCAGTCTTGCCCTTGAACTCGAAACGCACCTTCCCGAGACCCGAGAACCACAACTCGAGCTCGGCATCGAGGTCGAAGGTGCCGGCGGTCTCGATGGAGAAAGCCTGGATCTTCGCGAACGGCAAGGAGGTGAAGTCCTTCTTCTTGCCGGTGATTCCTTGCACGTTGACGGCGATGATCCGCTTCGAAGTGAAGGCGATGTAGTCCCGCATGCCCTTGTACGCGGCGAACAGCTCCTCGTTGTCCACGAGGAGTGGCCGGATCTGGGGCGCGACCTCCTCGACCGGCACCTGGCCGAGCTTGATGTACGAAGCGTTCTGAAAGTCGATCAACGAGTCTCCCGAGGCAGTCTTGAGAACATTTCGGCGGACACGAAGTGCACCGGGCCGCGTGCTTTCGACGTCGACCTTAGCTGTCAGGGCGCGGCCGGTCAGAGTGGCTATTCGATGAGCACCAGGTCATCCGTACGTGGAGGCTCAGCGACAGCGACGCCTCGCCGGCTGAGGCCGCGCACGACGGCGTCATCAGTCCCTGACACCCATCCGGCAACCGGCCATGAATGCGAACCCTCCCAGTGGAAGATCGCGAGCGCGTACTCACCGTCGTCGAGGTCGTAGCGCGAGTGGTAGTAGATGCCCTCGAAGCGGCGACCGTCGACGCCGTCGCCGGGCACATCGTGAATCGCGTGCGCCCACTGCTGGGGCACGGCGTAATCGGCTGAGCTGGTGAGCTCGCGCTGAGCGCCGTAGCCCGTGCTCCGCCTGTCGG
>DASSPN010000043.1:0-2573 GCA_035699605.1 Nocardioidaceae bacterium
TGGGCGGCCCGTTGCGACGCCCACACCAAGGGCGAGATCAAGAAGCCCTACGAGTTCCTCGTGTGGGTGCGGGGTCCCGACGGGGAGGAGCTCGCCGTCACCCCGGAGGTGGGGGAGCCGACCAGGCTCGCCCTGCGCCACGTCTGCGCCTTCTGAGCGAAACGTCTGGTCCCGCCCGGCGAGTGACCTTCGACCCTGTCCCGCTCGCGCTCGTCCTCTCATGGTGAAGGCAGGCGTCGCTGCATCCATGCGCCTGACAGAGGTGGTCGCATGAGCAGGGCCGACGTGCCTCACGCACTGGGGCTCGAGACACCGATCCCTGACGCCTGCTACCGCGACCTTCTCGACACCATGACCGAAGGCGTCGTCGAGTCGAGCGAGTCGGGAGAGATCGTGCTCGCCAACGTCGCCGCCGCGCGCATGCTCGGTTACGCCTCCGTCCAGCAGCTCCTGGACGAGGTCTCCGACGTCCACGCGTTGTACCGGCACCCGGACCGTAGGAGCACGGTAGTGCGGACTCTCGTGGCCGACCCGCAACAGGTCGAGGAGATCGAGCTGCGGCGCCGGGACGGGGCGAGCGTATGGGTCCAAGCCCGGTCGGTGGCTCGGGTCGAGCGGGGCGGGCAGCTGTACCTGACCGGTGTCCTCACCGATGTCACCGCGGACCGCGAGTCCAGGCGGTTGCTCCGTGAGGCCGACGACCTGGTCCAGCTCGCCTTCCATCACAACCCGATGCCGCTCGTGATGCTGGCCGTCGCGGAGCCCGGCCAGGGCCGCATCGTCGAGGCGAACCCGGCGGCTGAGCGGCTGCTCGGCTACGGAGCCGGGGAGCTCAAGAATCGCAACCCCGACGACTTCGTCGATCCGGACGAACTGCCGCGCGAGATGGAGAGTCTCGCGCGGGCTCTGGACGGTCGGAGCGTGACCGAGCAGTTCGAGACCGTTCGTCGTCACCGCGACGGTCACTTCGTGCCGGTGATGATCACCGCGAGCACCTTCCGGAGCAGCGACGGGCAGACGTACGGCGTCGCCGCGATGGAGGACATCACCGAGCGAAAGGCCGCGCTCGCGGCGCTTCGCGCGTCGGAGGCCACGTTCCGGACGATCGCGCAGGCGGCGGACGAGGGGATCTGGGCAGTCACCACCGACGGCAGGACGATCTTCGCCAACGCCAAGCTCGCGCGCATCCTCGGCCGCCCCCTGGACGAGGTCCGGGGGGGCACGGTGTTCGACGTCCTCGATGCCAAGGACCACCGGCAGATGGCCGAGCGACTGCAGCGCAGGGCCGAGATCGGCCCCGAGACCTATGAGCTCACCTACCAGCGTCCGGACGGCGAGCGGCGGACGCTGCGTCTCAGCGCCGGCCCCCTGCCGGACCAGGGGAGCGGGACGGCATCGCTGGCCATGGTCACCGACGTCACCGAGTCACGACGGGTGGAGCAGGAGCTGCG
Organism: Nocardioidaceae bacterium; assembly: GCA_035699605.1. Lineage (GTDB taxonomy): Bacteria > Actinomycetota > Actinomycetes > Propionibacteriales > Nocardioidaceae > SSC3. The sequence goes on from DASSPN010000043.1 coordinate 1,452, forward strand.
CCGACGTGCATTGTTCGACACCCTCACCGGGGCTGCCAACCGGGCCCTGTTGCAGGACCGGTTGGAACAGGCCCTCGCGCATGCCCGCCGTCGACAGAGCCAGGTCGCGGTCCTCTTCGCCGACATCGACCGGTTCAAGCTGGTCAACGACAGCCTCGGACACCACGTCGGGGACCAGCTCCTGCAGCAGGTCGCCCAGCGCATCCGTACGGTGCTGCGGCCGGGAGACACCCTCGCGCGCTTCGGCGGGGACGAGTTCGTCGTGGTCGCGGAGAACCTCGACCGGGACGGGGCGGCCGCGCTCGCCGAGGCGATGTCGGACGTCTTCGGGACGCCTCTCACCGTCGCCGGCCACTCGGCGTACATGAGTCTGAGCGTCGGTATCGCCCTGGTCCGCGACGAGCCTGCCGCCGACGCTCTGAGGTTCGCCGACTCCGCCGTGAACGATGCCAAGCGCCGCGGCCGCGGTCGGATGGCGTTCTTCGACCCGACCTTCGCCGAACGTGCCCGCAACGACCTGCTGCTGAGTGCCGACCTGAGGGAAGCCCTGGTCGCCGAGCAGCTGAGGTTGCACTACCAGCCCGTGGTCGACCTGGCGACCGGAGCCATCATCGGCGTCGAGGCACTCGCCCGCTGGACCCACCAGACCCTCGGGGTCATCAGCCCGGACGAGTTCGTCGGGCTTGCCGAGAGCGGGGGCATGGCGGGGATGCTGGACACCTGGGCCGTGCGGCAGATCTGTCGGGACGCCAAGCGGCTGCGGCGAGTTCTCGGACCCGATGCGCACGTCGCCGTGAACGTGTCTGCCACGCACTTCGCCGACACCGACATGGCCCAGGACGTGATCGACGCTGTCAAAGCCTGTCCAGACGGTTGTCAGCTCGTTCTCGAGATCACCGAGACGGCAGTGATGGCCGACCCCGAGCGCGCGCGGGCGACGCTGGAGTCACTCCGGGCGATCGGAGTCCACGCGGCCATCGACGACTTCGGCACCGGCTACAGCTCGCTCGGCTACCTCACGAAGCTCCCGCTGAGCACCCTGAAGCTCGACCGCACCTTCGTCGAGCACATCACGGACGACGCCAGCGCCCTGACCATCGCGAGCACGGTCGTGCACCTCGC
>DASSPN010000044.1:0-3418 GCA_035699605.1 Nocardioidaceae bacterium
GTCGAGGAAAAGACGCTGTGGCGGTTCGGTGACTTCGTCGTCGCGCTGATCCGCTTCTCCCCCGGCTCCGGCAGCCCTGGCCGACCCCACCTGGCAGCCCACCACCACGTGTGGGTGGTGTCGGGGAGTTGCACGTTCGCCGGCCGCGAGCTGACGGCAGGCTCGTACGTCCACGTTCCGCCCCGCACCGAACACGAGGTCCGCGAGGTCGGTCCGGAGGGCTGCGTCCTGCTCCAGATGCATCGGCCGCACCCCCCACGGGAAGCTGACCGGCTGCGGGACTGAGGTCGCTGCTCAGGGCACGAGGCTGGACGCACGGGAGACGACGAACTCCTCGAGGTCGCCGAGGCTCAAGGCCGGTGACCAGAGGTACCCCTGTCCCGCGTCGCAGCCGAGTCCGCGCAGGAGAAGCGCCTGTTCCGCTGTCTCGACGCCTTCGGCGATCGTCGACAGGTGCAGGCTCGTGGCGAGGTGCACGACCGTGCTCGCGATGGTCAGGGCACTGGCGTCGTCCGTGATGTGCTCGACGAAGGTGCGGTCGAGCTTCAGGGTGCTCAGCGGGAGCTTCGTGAGGTAGCCGAGCGAGCTGTAACCGGTCCCGAAGTCGTCGATCGCCGCGTGGACTCCGATCACCCGAAGCTTTTCGAGCGTCGCCCGCGCGCGCTCGGGGTCGGCCATCACTGCCGTCTCGGTGATCTCGAGAACGAGCTGACACCCCCCGGGACAAGCCTGGACGGCGTCGATCACGTCCTGGGCCATGTCGGTGTCGGCGAAGTGCGTCGCCGACACGTTCACCGCGACCTGCGCGTCGGGCCCGAGAAGTTGCCGCAGCCGCTTGGTGTCCCGGCAAGCCTGCCGCACTGCCCAACTGTCCAGCATCCCCGCCATGCCACCGCTCTCGGCAAGCCCCACGAACTCGTCCGGACTGATGACCCCGAGGGTCGGATGGGTCCAGCGGGCGAGTGCCTCCACGCCGATGATGGCTCCGGTCGCCAGGTCGACCACGGGCTGGTAGTGCAGCCTCAGCTGCTCGGCGACCAAGGCTTCCCTCAGGTCGGCGCTCAGCAGCAAGTCGTTGCGGGCACGCTCGGCGAAGGTCGGGTCGAAGAACGCCATCCGACCCCGGCCGCGGCGCTTGGCGTCGTTCACGGCGGCGTCGGCGAACCGCAGAGCGTCGGCGGCAGGCTCGTCGCGGACCAGGGCGATGCCGACGCTCAGACTCATGTACGCCGAGTGGCCGGCGACGGTGAGAGGGGTCCCGAAGACGTTCGACATCGCCTCGGCGAGCGCGGCCGCCCCGTCCCGGTCGAGGTTCTCCGCGACCACGACGAACTCGTCCCCGCCGAAGCGCGCGAGAGTGTCCCCCGGCCGCAGCACCGTACGGATGCGCTGGGCGACCTGTTGCAGGAGCTGGTCGCCGACGTGGTGTCCGAGGCTGTCGTTGACCAGCTTGAACCGGTCGATGTCGGCGAAGAGCACCGCGACCTGGCTCTGTCGACGGCGGGCGTGCGCGAGCGCCTGTTCCAACCGGTCCTGCAGCAATGCCCGGTTGGCAGCGCCGGTGAGGGTGTCGAACAAGGCACGCCGGCGCAGCTCCTGCTCCACCCGTCGTGACTCGGTGACGTCGGTGACCATGGCCAGCGATGCCGTACCGCTCCCCTGGTCCGGCAGGGGGCTGGCGCTGAGACGCAGCGTCCGCCGCTCGCCGTCCGGACGCTGGTAGGTGAGCTCATAGGTCTCCGGGCCGATCTCGGCCCTGCGGTGCAGCCGCTCGGCCATCTGCCGGTGGTCCTTGGCATCGAGGACGTCGAACACCGTGCCCGCCCGGACCTCGTCCAGCGGGCGGCCGAGGATGCGCGCGAGCTTGGCGTTGGCGAAGATCGTCCTGCCGTCGGTGGTGACTGCCCAGATCCCCTCGTCGGCCGCCTGCGCGATCGTCCGGAAGGTGGCCTCCGACGCGCGAAGCGCCGCGAGGGCGGCCTTTCGCTCGGTGATGTCCTCCATCGCCGCGACGCCGTAGGCCCGGCCGTCGCTGCCCCGGAAGGTGCTCGCCGTGACCATCACCGGCACGAGGTGACCGTCGCGGTGCCGACGACTGGTCTCGAACTGCTCGATCACACTCCGACCGGACAGGGCCCGCCCAAGGCTCTCCAGCTCGAGCGGCAGGTCGTCCGGATGGACGAAGTCGTCGGGGTTGCGGTTAATGAGCTCGCCGGCACCGTAACCGAGCATCCGCTCTGCGGCCGGGTTCGCCTCGACGATGCGGCCCTGGCCAGGCTCCTCGACGGCCAGCATCACGAGCGGCATCGGGTTGTGGTGAAAGGCGAGCTGGACGAGGTCGTCGGCCTCCCGCAGCAACCGTGTCGACTCACGCGCCGCAGTGACATCGGTAAGGATGCCCGTCAGGAAGACCTGCCCGCCGCGCTCGACCCGAGCCACCGACCGGGCCTGCACCCAGACGCTCGACCCGTCCCGGCGCCGTAACTCGATCTCCTCGACCTTCTGCGGGTCGGCCAAGAGACCTCGCAGAATCGTCCCCCGATGGTCCGGGTGCCGGTACAGCGCGTGGACGTCGGGGACCTCGTCGAGAAGCTGCTCGACGGAGGCGTACCCGAGCATGCGCGCGGCGGCGACATTGGCGAGGACGATCTGCCCCGACTCGCTCGACTCGACGACACCTTCGGTCATGGTGTCGAGCAGGTCGCGGTAGCAGGCGTCAGGGATCAGCGCCTCGAGCCCGAAGGCGTCCGTTTCCTCGGCCGTGCTCATGCGACCACCTCTGTCAGGCGCATGGATGCAACGACGCCTTGCTTCACCATCGGAGGACGATCGCGATCCGGACAGGGTCGAAGGTCCCTTGCCCGGCGGGACCGGACGTTGCGCTCAGAAGGCGCAGACGTGGCGCAGGGCGAGCCTGGTCGGTTCCCCCACGCCCGGGGTGACGGCGAGCTCCTCCCCGTCGGGACCCCGCACCCACACGAGGAACTCATAGGGCTTCTTGATCTCGCCCTTGGTGTGGGCGTCGCAACGGGCCGCCCACACGACGACCGGAACACTCGCCTCCGGCTGCTCCGGTGTGAGTGCCGCGAGCGGATCGGGCACGTCGCCGCCGCCCTCGTCGGCGCGCAGGCCGTACATGATCGCCCCGGCGACCTGGGTGATGTCGCGCGCAGGACCGGCGACGAGCCGGGCGCGGAGCCGGCCGTGCGCGAGGGTGCCGTCGGCGGTCCGCTCCAGCCGCCACCGGTCGGCAAAGGCCAGCTCGACCTGCCGCGCGACGTCCTGCACCGCGCAGGCGCGGGTCGCGATCCGCTGCAGCAGCCCGGACGGGTCACGTCCCGCGACGCGCACGGTGTCGACGCCCCCCTGCGCGGACGGACCGACCCGCAGGGTGACGACCGCGTCCCCCACCCGGGGC
>DASSPN010000045.1:0-14047 GCA_035699605.1 Nocardioidaceae bacterium
CACGGCGTTAGCGCGATGCCGCCGCCGGCGGTTACAGGGCGCCTGTGCGCCAGGGACCGGTGATGGCCAGTGTGATGCCGGGGCTTTGCAGGTTCACGAACAGCCAGCTGCCGTTGGTGGGCTCGAAAACGGCACCGGCCCACTCCGAACCGCGGTAGTCGCCCGGCGCGACGTTCTTGCCTGCGGTGCCGCCGCGGAGGTCGGCGTTGTTCGCGGCGAACCGGAAGATCTCGCCGTCGGTGGTGAGTCCGTGGACGAACTCCATCCCGCTGCCGTCCTCGCACAGCACGATTCCGCCGCGTGGGCTGACACACATGTTGTCCGGTGCGTTGAGCACGTCGGCGCCGGGCGAGGCGAACAGCACTCGGAACTCGTCGGTCTGCGGGTCCAGTTCGAAGACTTGCCCCTCACCGGCGGGGCCTCCGTTGGTGGTGAGGACGTAGATCCGATCGTTGCCGTACCAGGCGCCCTCGAGGCGGCCGAAGATCGCTGCGCCGTTGCCCTGCGCTTCGTAGCGGAGTGTGTCCATCTCAGGGTCCGGGTCGTCGACCGGCACCCAGCTGATCTTGCCGTAGGAGGTGGCTCCGTCGCGGCGGGTGTCGACCGAGGTGGCGCCGATCTTCATCGCTTCCAGCCGGCCACCCCGGGAGAGTTCACCAGGGACGTCGGGCACGAACCGATACAGGCAGGCATCTCCGCGGTCCTCGGTCTCGTAGACGATGCCTGTCACCGGGTCGACCGCCGCGGCCTCGTGGTTGAACCGCCCCATGGACGTGTACGGCTCGGGGGAGCCCTTGCCTTCACTTGCGACCTCGAACACGTAGCCGTGGCGCATGCCGGCGGTCGTGCCGAATGTCTCCTCGCAGGTCAGCCAGGTCCCCCAGGGTGTCGGCCCGCCGGCGCAGTTGCGGATAGTGCCGCCGAGGCTGCCGTACGACTCCAGGAACTGGCCGCCGTCCGGGTCGAACACCAGCGTGCTGGTCCCGCCGCCGGCCGCCGGGTTGTACGCGGGGTCGGTGAAGGCCGGGCCGGCGCCACGCTCGTGGTTGCGGACGATGTGGACGCGGTCGCCGTACCGGAACGCACCCATGCCGTCGTGTGCGCTGGGCGTGGGCACGCCGTCGGTCATAGCGTCGTTGGTCCACCCGTAGGAGATGTACTCGAACCCGCGCGGCAGCATCAGCAGCTCGAGGCCAGTGGCTTGGTCCTTCACTGGGGCCAGCGGCCCGTAGCCGGCGCCGAAGTCGGACTTCACGGGCTGCGCCGCAGCAGTCCTGGCCGTGAGTGCCTGGAACGGGACGCCGCTGGCTGCGACGCCGAGCGCGGCGACGCCGGTGCCGCGGAGGAACGAGCGGCGGCCGAGCCCCGCAGGCGACGAGGAGGGGTGGTTCATCAGGCAGTCCTTCGGGGTCGAGTACCAACGAGAGAAGGCTGGGCTTCGCCAGCCTGGTCAGCCTTTCTGGCCGCCGAGGACCGCGACAAGATGTCGCGCCGAGGGTTGGACGCGTCTTGGCCGAGCCGACACCGGCCGGACGCACGCTGGTCACCGAGGCACTCGGTCAGGCCGTCGTCGGCGGCTGTTCACCGCGGCGTGGCTCAGTCCAGGACCGTGTGTTCACCGGACCCACAGAGCCTCAGGGGTTCCCAATCTGTCGACGTGCCTTGGAGGATCCCGTGCGCCCTACCTCATGCTTGTTAGCAGCCGCTGTGCTCATCGTTCCCGCGGCGGCAGGTGCCGGAGCCGCCGCGGCCCCGGGTGGCCCGACCGGCAACGGGCCAACCACCTTCGCCCTGATCGGGGACACGCCGTACGGCGACGCACAGCGATCGGAGTTCCCAGCCCTCGTGGGAGAGGTGAACGACGACCCGGAGGTGCGCATGGTGCTGCACGCGGGCGATATCAAGAGCGGTTCGACCACCTGCGACGACGCCCGGTTCGCCGACCTGGCCGCCCTCTTCGACACCTTCGCGGACCCCTTCGTGCTGACGCCCGGGGACAACGAGTGGACGGACTGTCACCGCACCGCCGCCGGCGGCTACCTGCCGACCGAGAGGCTGAGCGTCGTCCGTAGCATCTTCTTCTCCGATCCTGGGCAGTCCCTTGGGCGCCGCACCATGACGATGACGGCCCAGTCGGTCGATCAACCCGAACACTCCGCGTACGTGGAGAACGTGCGCTTCATGCGCAGCGACGTCGTCTTCAGCACCGTCCATGTCGTGGGTAGCGAGAACGACCTCGCACCCTGGAGTCAGCTGCCGGGCGGTGACCGTGAAGCCGAGCGACTCGCTGAGTTCGAGGCCAGACGAGACGCCAACCTGGCCTGGATCGACGCCGCCTTCGAGCAGGCCCACGCGGTGGATGCAGCCGGAGTCGTGCTGATGATGCAGGCCGAGCCTGTCGAGAGCCCCGGGTACGTCGCCGAGCGGGCCCGGATCGTTGAGCAGGCCCAAGCGCTGGGCCTGCCTGTACTGCTGATCCACGGCGACGAGCACGTCTATGAGGTGGAGCGCGGGTACGCCGGTGTGCCGAACCTGACTCGGCTGGAGACCTTCGGAGACACCGCGCGCCACTGGCTACAGGTGACCGTGGACCCCCGGACCGAGGAGGTGTTCACCTGGGAGGCACGCTCCGTCGGCTGAGGTTCCGCAGCCTCGCTGGGCCCTCCTAGCATCGCGTCGCCTCGACCGGAGTGCTCGCCTCGACGGTGCATCCCGCCGGCGACAATGCACGCCCTGGCGTCGATTCGGTCGCGGCGATGCGCTGGTCACCGGTCAGTTGGGTTGTCGCCATTGGTTTGCGCGGCGGCCGATGGAGGCCTCTGCGACGGTCTGGCTGATACGTGGTTCCCGCGTCGGCGCTGTCCTGGCTTGGCTGATCCACTCGAGGATGGCCCGTCTGGTGGATCGCGGGAACGCGTCCCAGTGTGCTCGTGCCGCGGCGTCACCGTCGGGTGCATGGGTGAGGTCCGGGGGGCTCGGTGAGTGACTCGACTTCGTCGAGGACGTTCCAGCTGCCGTCTGCTTGGGCAGCGGCGACCGATCTACTTCCGGCCGCGTGCATGACTTCGGCCTCCTCGAGCTGGGCAATGCGCTGCTTGTTGACGCGTGACCAGCCACTTCCGGGCTTCCGAGGTGTCAGCAGTCGGGACGTTCTGAGCTCGTCGACCGAGCGGGGTTGGCTGTCGATCCAGCCGACGCGCAGCGCCTCGCGAACCGAGTCGGGATAGGCGATGTAGCTGTCGGTTCCCTTCCGTCCTGAGACGATCCACGCGCCGGAACTTCTGGATTTGCCTGCTCGATGAGCCGGTGTCCCAGCAGCAGCCCGTCGCGCGCTGGGCCATCTGGACCGAGGTGGACGGCGCTGACGTAGGCGCCGTCGATGAGCACGGCGAGTTGGCCCGCGAGGTTGGCTGATGTGCACTCGTCCTCGACGATCGCACGCGCCATGGTCTGCAGGCGCTGGCGCAGGCCGGCGCGGTAGCTACGTGCCGCTTCGCGTGCCGGGTGCGAAGGATCGGGGAACTCGACGCTGGCGTTGTTGAACGGGCAGCCACGGAACGTTGGTCGCCGGAGGTCGGCCTCCACGGCGTCTAGGACCTCGTGCAACGCTTCGCTCGCCGTAAGTCGGTCCCGGTCCTCGTCGACCAGGGCGAGGATCGAGTCACCGAGCCGGCGTAAGTAGCCTCCGATGAGCGCGTCCTTCGAGGGGAAGACCCGGTAGACGGCCGGCTTGCTCAGTCCCGTGGCCGCGACCAGCTCGTCCATGCCGACCTCGTGGACTCCTCGCTCGTAGAACAATCGGGCCGCCGCGTCGAGGATCGCGGCGCGCCGTAGTTCTCGCGCCTCTGCTCTTGTCGGGCGCGCCCTGGTCGAGCTGGTGGTCTGCACCGGCACGGTGTCTCCGGCCTTGCATTCTGGCGCGTCGGTCCTCACCCGAATACCGTACTGATCTGTACGTTTTTTCGCGAGGAGATCCGTTGAGTCGAGTCCACGAGACCGAAACCCGCGTAGCTCTGGTGACCGGTGGCGCCTCCGGTCTGGGTCGTGAGGTCGCTCGGCAGCTGGTCGAGGTCGGCATCACCACCGTCATCAGCTCAAGGCGAGCCGCCGATGCCGCAGCCACGGCGAAGGAGCTCGATGCCCTGGCGCTCGACGTCGGCCTCGACCTAACCGACGGCGACAGCGTGAATGCCTTCGCTCGCCAGCTCGAGAACGAACTCGGCCGGCTCGACGTGTTGGTCAACAACGCAGCGGCCTACGTCGACTGGACCGAGACCGTCAGTGGTGCCTCTCTGGACGAAGCGCGACGTGTCATGGAGACCAACCTGTTTGGTGCCTGGCAGCTGACGCAGGCACTGCTCCCCCTCCTGCTCGCCGGCCCGGCGCCGCGCATCGTCAATGTCTCGAGCGGAGCCGGTTCCCACGACGAAGCCCAGTTCGGTTTGGCCGCGCGCGGCGGCAAGGCCGCCTCGTATGGGATCAGCAAGGCCGCTCTCAATGCACTGACGAGCACCCTCGCTGCCCAGCTGCGCGACACCCCCCTTCTTGTCAACGCGGTTTGCCCCGGCCTGACCGCCACCTATCCCGGCGCCGAGGCCATGGGTGCCCGACCGGTCGGCGACAGCGCCCGCGGTGTCGTCTGGGCCGCCACACTCCCCCACGGCGGACCGACGGGCGGATTCTTCCGCGACGCGCAACCCTTGCCGTGGTGAAACCGCCTTACGTCGCAGGCAGTTGAGTGCGTTTGCGCTGACGCCGGCGGGCGGTATGCCTCATCAGGCGGGGGCCGGGATGTGGGCTGGCCGGTGGGTGAGCACGCCGCCGAAGGCGAGCAGCATGAGGACGGAGGAGACCGCATCGGCTTCCGGGACAAGGCTCGAGCCCACAAATCCGACGAGCACGGAGCCGATCGCCGCCACGAGTGCCCACGCCGGGGCGAGTCCGGCTCGCAGAAGGCCGCCGATGAGGAGGGGCAGTCCGAAGAACCGGCCAGGCAGGTAGAGCAGGAAGACTGTAAGCAGCGCGGCGCTCTCGTTCATTCGCTCGATCGTGGGTACCGCGGCACTGGGATCGTTGCCGACGAGCGGCTCGAGCACGAGGTTGCTGGCCGCAAGTGCCGCGGTGCCGACGAGCCCGGCGCCCATCAGGATCACGCCCGCCGTGCTGAGCCCAGCACCACGACGATCGACGCGGCCGCCCAGGGCAGCGATTCCGGGCACCAGAACGGTGGCACCGAGCATGGTGAGTGTCCAGCCGAAGAGCCAGGCTGTGGGGGATCCGGCGACAGCCTGCGCCACGCTGCTGGCGCCGTCGCCGACCTCAGGCTTGATCAGGTCGTCGAGGGTCAGCAGGACGGAGCCGGCGACGAGGCAGGCGAGTGCGGCGCGGTGGCGCCAGGTGGTGCTGGTCATGAGTACCTCCCAGTTGTGGTGACGTCCAAGACGCTAGGGATCCGCACAGGCCCCGTCGTCCGGAGCACGGGCCACTTGCGGTCATCACGACGGCTGATAGGACCCTGGGTTGTCCGCCGGATTGTGGATGTGAGGTGTGGCGCGCCAGCCTTACCGTGGGGGGCGTGACTTCCTTGCGACTGCCGCGGTTTGCGGACTGGGTCATGCCCGGTTGTCTCGCACTGTTGGGACTCGTGGAGGCGGTCCGCATCGATGACAGTGCGCGGGGTGCCGCGATTGCGCTGACCACCTCGCTTGCGTTGTGCGCCGTCCTGGGGTGGCGACGTCAGGCGCCGCTGGCAACCGCGTTCGGTGTCGGCGCTCTGTTCGCCCTCTACCCCGTCATCGACGGCTCGCTCCCGGAGAGCCTGGTACAGGCGGTCGCCCTTCTGGTCGGGGTCTACGCGGTAGCGGAGTATGCGGCGCTGCAACCTGCACTGATCGGTCTTGGCATCGTCGTTGCCGCCGGCGCAGCGCGAAGTTCGCTGATGGACTACGACGCCGGATCGGTCGTCGTGAACAGTCTCTGGGCCGTGGTCGCGTGGGCGCTGGGGAGAGCCATGCGCGCGCGTGACCGACGTGTCACGATGGCCGAACTAGCCGCCGCCGAGACCGATCGCCTCCGCGACGCAGCCGAGCGGGAGGCCACCCTTGCCGAGCGCCGGCGCATCGCCCGAGAGCTGCACGACGTGGTCGCCCACGCAGTTACGGTGATCGTGGTCCAGGCCCGCGGCGCGCGACGCTGGATCGACACAGATCTGCAGGAGGTGCGCGCGGCGCTCGATGCGATCGAGGAAATGGGTAGCGAGGCGATCGACGAACTCCGCCGCATGCTCGCCCTGCTCGACAACCCGGACGAGGGCGAGAGGCCCGACGCCGTCCGGTCGGGTCCTGCCGAGCTGAGCGCCCTGGTCGAACGGGTGCGGGCAGCCGGACTACCCGTGAGTCTCGAGGTAACCGGTGAGCCGGCCCATCGCGTCGCGAGCATTGACGTCTCGGCGTACCGGGTCGTGCAAGAGGCGCTCACAAACGCTCTGCGCCATGGTGACGGGTCACCTGCCCGGGTGGTTGTGAGCTACCTGCCCGATGGAATCGACGTGCACGTCGACTCGGCGCTCGGAGCTGACGCCGACGGTGAGAGCGGCGGCACCGGACGAGGTCTGATCGGGCTGCGCGAGCGCGTGCGCCTGACCGGCGGTTCGCTCGCCGTGGGAATCGACGAGCGTGGCCGCTACGCCGTCCATGCCGTATTGCCGTTCGAGGGGCAGCCCGCATGATCCGGCTCGTGCTGGCTGACGACGAGCGGCTGATCCGCAGTGGGCTGCGAATGATCCTCGACGTCGAGCCCGACATCCGCGTCGTCGCTGAAGCAACTGACGGTGTCGAGGCGGTCGAGGTCGTTCGCCGCGAGGTGCCCGACGTGGTGCTGATGGACCTCCGGATGCCGCGGATCGACGGCACCGAGGCTACGCGCCAGATCATGCGGTCCGTGGAGCCACCGCCCGCAGTCCTTGTCATCACCACCTTCCATGCCGACCGCGAGGTGCAGGACGCGCTGTCCGCCGGCGCGTCCGGCTACCTGCTCAAGGACGCACCCGAGGAGCGCATCCTCGCCGCGGTGCGCGGCGCTGCCCACGGAGCGACCGTGCTGGATCCGGTGGTCTCCCAGGCTCTGCTGGCCGCGGCGGCACCCCCGGCGCACGTGCCACCTGTCGAACTCGATCGACTGACCCCCCGGGAACTCGAGGTGCTGGGACTGCTGGCTAAGGGCATGTCGAACCGCGCCATCGCCGACGAGCTGTTCCTCGGCGACGCCACGGTCAAGACCCACGTGGCGCGAGTGCTGACGAAACTCGGACTGCAGACCCGAGCCGAGGCAATTGTCACCGCATACGATTTGGGTCTGGTTCGGCCCCGAACCCCCGAGTAACCCGATCACCGGGGGGTTCGCTGGCACCGGCTGGTCGTCGCAGCACCTGCTGCCATTGAGCCCGAGAAACCGCAGAGGCCGCTTCCGGACAACTCCGGAAGCAGCCTCTGACCTGCGGTTTTACTTTGTAGCGGGGGGGACCGCGCACATCTGCGCTCGTCGCGAGCGCGAGATCGTCTCGCTCGCCGTCCGGGGACTGTCGAACAACTACATCGCCGAGCGACTGACCGTGTCGGTTGCGGACCGTCGAGGGTCCCCTCTACCGCGAACGAGACCCAACGGATCAACGAGCGCCTGCCGAATACGAACACCGCCTCGTTGACCACTTCGACAGCGCGCGGCTCGCGAAGTTGCGAGGCAGTCAAGCGGTCGGCCACCGGCCCCCCTTGACATCAGACACGCATGTCTGACTTACTATCTCAGACAGAGATGTCCGAGATAGATGGAGAACCGACATGCGCTTACCTGATCCCCGGCCTTCTGGTCACCCATCGGCCGTCAGCGGTACCCCTTCGCGTCGAGGGCTGCTCGGCGTGCTGCTGGTGGCGCAGTTGATGGTGATCCTCGACATCTCGGCGGTGAACGTCGCCCTTCCCGACATGGCCGAGGACCTCGGCATCGGCGGCGGCGACATCGGCTGGGTGATCACGAGCTACTCGCTGATCTTCGGTAGCCTGCTCCTGCTTGGCGGGCGTGCCGCCGACCTGCTCGGCCGCCGACGCCTCTTCCTGGCCGGTCTGACCGTCTTCACGGTGGCCTCGTTCGCATCTGCTCTGTCGCTGAGCGCGCCCATGCTCTTCGCTGCGCGTGCCGGTCAGGGCCTGGGTGCGGCGATGCTCTCGCCCGCCGCCCTGTCGATCATCACCACCGCATTCCAGGGCAAGGAGCGCGCCAAGGCGCTCGGCGCCTGGGGGGCGGTCGGCGGGGCCGGCGCCGCGATCGGCGTCCTCCTGGGCGGGGTCCTGACCGAGGTGGCTGACTGGCGGGCGATCTTCTACATCAACCTGCCTATCGGCGTGGCGCTCGCCTTGGCAGCGCTCAAGGTCGCACCCGCCGATTCTGCGCGGCCGAAGTGGCGCGGTCTCGATCTGCGCGGCGCGGCGCTCGCGACCTTGAGCCTCGCGGCCATCTTGTATGCCACCTCGCAGGCGGGCAGCGCCGGTTGGGCGTCAGCACAGACGCTGGGCTTCGGCCTGGCCGGAGCCGCCGGGCTGGCGGGGTTCGCGGTCCTGGAACGACGGACAAACCTGCCGCTGCTTCGCGTCCAGCGGCTCACCGACCGCGCGGTGGGTGGCGGTTTTCTCCTGATGCTGATCGCATCGGCTGTCCTCTTCGGGATGTTCCTGCTCTCCTCGCTCTACCTGCAGAACGTGCTCGGCACCGGGCCGCTGGAGACCGGGCTGGCGTTCCTCCCGGTCGCCATCGCGGCGGGGGCGGGTGCGCACGTGGGGAGCCAGCTGGTGAACCGCCTGGGTGTTCGTGTCCCGATGGCGGGCGGGCTCGCCGCCGTGGCCGTCGGGATGCTGCTGCTCGCCGGACTAGATCGCAACGGCAGCTACTCGGTCAGCCTCCTGCCCGGCATGGTGCTCGGCGGTCTCGGTCTCGGGGTTGTCCTGGTGGGGGTCGCCTTCTCTGTCCTCACCGGTGCACGCGACGAAGAGAGCGGGATGCTCTCGGGTCTCAACACGACCGGGCACGAGGTCGGCGGCTCCTTCGGTGTCGCCGTACTCGTCTCGATCGCGACCGCAGCAACGGGGACTGGGGCGAATCCCATCGGCGCCAGCGGGATCGCGGACGCCTTCCTCGCTGCGGGTGTCCTTGCCGGGCTGGGCAGTCTGATTGCGCTGGTCGTTCTGCCCTCAGCGCGTACCTTCCTGCCACAATTGCGGCTCGCGCCGGCACCGATGGGAATTCACTAGCAATGACGCCACGTGACACCTCCCGCAAATCCGCCCCTCGCAGCGCTCGGCCCCGACGTGCCGATGCCGAGCGGAGCGTGGCGCGGATCCTGAAGGCCGCACTCGACGCACTGGCGGGCGATCCCGACGCCAGCATGGCTGAGATCGCTCGCCGCTCGGGGCTGGTTCGCGCCACCATCTACGCCCACTTCCCGACCCGGGAATCGCTGATCGAGGCCGTCACCGAACGCGCCATCGCCGAGGTAACTCGGGCGATGGCGGCCGCCGAGCCCGACCGCGACGACCCGACCGAAGCACTACAGCGGCTGCTCGCGACGGCCTGGGGGCAGCTCGGCCGGTTCCACGCTCTCGTCGAGATCAACGCCCACCAACCCCCAGCGGAGCTCCACCGGCTCCACCGCCCCGTGTTCGCGTTCCTCCAGCCGCTGATCGAACGCGGCCAACGCACCGGCGCGTTCCGGTCAGATGTGCCGGCCGCATGGCACCTCGCGATGCTGCTGGCCATCGTCCACACCGCCAGCGGCGAGCTGCGGGCCAACCGACTGCCGACAGAGGCGATCGAGTCTGCGCTCGTGACGACGGTGCTCGGGGCGCTGGGGGCACGGCCCGAGTAACGCGCCTCGCCCGGGGCGTTACCTGCGCGTTCTCGGGTCGAGCCCTACAGCGCTCACGTGACGCGGGAACTGGGTCATCGGCCAAGAGGTCGCCCGATTTCACGTTCCGCATGACCATCGCCAGGCGTCGCCGCAACCTCGTCATGAACCACGCTGCGCGCCCATCGCGAGGCAATGTCGGCGGACTCCGTGCTGACACTGAACGCGAGAACCGGGCCCGCGGTAACCACGAACCCGGCTCTGACCTGCGGTTTTACATTGTAGCGGGAGCAGGACTTGAACCTGCGACCTCTGGAGTCGCACAGGGCGATTCCAGAGCTACCTAACGTTGCGGGAAACAGCCGAATCGCTTGTGTTGACGCGGTATCCGCTGTCTCGAACGATCCCGATCGTAGCCGATCCGTACCGGCTCAGGCCGACAGATTCCGGAGGGTTGATGGAGGGCAATCAAGTCCAGCTGCGGCCCGCATCACCCGCGTCACTTCGCCGCGTCCGGGGCCTGCTCACCGTGGGTCCCTGACCACCTCACCACGTCGCTCGGAGGGGTCAATCAGAATGACGGCCTTCTGCCGAAGATGCCAAGGCGAACTTCCTGGTTTTCTCACGCCGGACTCGGCCAGGTTCGTATCGCGTCGGCTGGGTCGTCCTCAGGGTCGCAGGGAAGTCCCCGCATCATCAGGTCAACCCGGCGGCCCACGTGTTCGTTCGACCACCGCGCCATCAGCGCCTTCTGTCGAGACGATTTCGCCAACTTCGGGTCGTACCGTTGTCGGCCGAGGCCTGAGAGGCCGAAGTCCACGTGCTTCTTTCGCTGATCCTTAGGGAACCGGGTGTCTTCGACCGGCAAAGCGAAGAACGACCAGACATCGAGATCCTTCACTCCGTTCGATCGGTCCAGGTAAGACTGAGCTATCCAGACCACGAGAGGTGCTCGCCGCTGCCGTGACCGGCGCAACCCGACGGACTGGGAGAACCACATCCCCTGGATAGGTTCTGGAGCTGATCGCGCATCACCGTCTCGTCCCGGTCGCCGTGACGTCGAGCAGGACTTTGCCGGTTCTGTCCGGGTGGTCGAGGCGCGCGTAGGCGTCGATGATCGCGTGGAGGGGGTAGGTCGAGTCGATGGCCGGTGCCCAGTCGGACGCCTCGAGGTGAGCCAGGAGAGCGGCGAAGTCCGAGGGCGAGCCCATCGAGGAACCGAGGATGTCGATTTGCTTCCAGTAGACGGTCTGCACTCGGGGCTCGGCGACCTCAGCGGCCATCCGGCCCACGGCGACGAGGCGCCCGCCCGGACGGAGTGCCTGGAGCAGCGGCTGCCAGAGTGCGCCCGTCGGGTCCAGCGCGAGGTCGGCGCGCCCTCCCGTCGCCGCCGCCAGCCGGTCGGCAAACCCGCCTTCGGTGCGGAGGAGGACGTGGTCGGCGCCCAAGTGCCGGACGCTGTCGGCCTTGTCTGCCGCTGAGGTGATGGCCACGACGTGTGCGCCGAGCCCCTTCGCGATCTGGACCGCCATCGTGCCCACACCGGAGGACGCCGCGCCGATCACGACAGTTTCACTGCCGGTGAGCCGGCCTCGCGTGACAAGTCCACGCCAGGCGGTCAATCCGGCCATGGGGAGAGCTGCGGCCTCCGACATCGAGAGGCGGGACGGCTTGGGGTGCACGTTCTCGGCGGGTACGACGACGTGCTCGGCGTGCGTGCCGTCGGTCGGGGAGCCGAGGATCTCGTAGTCCGGTCCGGGTGCCTGTGGATCCGGTCCCCACCACAGGGAGGGGGAGAGCACCACTTCGGCGCCGACCTCGACGTCGACCACGCCGCCGCCGACAGCATCGACGACGCCAGCGCCGTCCGACCCGAAGATGGTCGGCCGCTCGAGGTCGACTCTCTGGCCGATCATCATGGCGTCGAGGCGGTTGAGGGCGGCTCGGTGGAGCCGGATGCGTACCCATCCCGGCCGCGGCTCCGGGGTGGGGACGTCGGCCTGGTGCAGGGGCGCGGACTGCGGGTCGTTGCTGACGACAGCGGCGCGCATGGTCATGCTCCCAGCACGGTCTCGATGTCGATGGTGATCGTGATGTCCTTGCTGACCAGGACGCCGCCGGCTTCGAGGGCCATGTTCCAGGTGATGCCGAAGTCGTCGCGGTTGACCTTGGTCTCGGCCGAGAAGACGGCTCGCTCGCCTCCCCAGGGGTCGCGGGCGTGGCCCTCGAAGGCGACCTGGAGCGGCACCCTGCGCGTGACGCCATGGATCGTCAGGTCCCCGTGGACGATGCCGCGGGTGCCCTCCCAATCGACGCGGACGCTCCGAAAGGTCGCCAGCGGGAACTGCTCGACGTCGAACAGCTCGGCAGAACGCAAGTGCTCGTCGCGGGCTGCGTTGCCGGACTCGACGCTGGCCATGCCGATCACAACGTCAACGCGGGACTCCCGCATGTCCTCGGCCACGGTGACAGTGCCCGAGATCTCGGTGAAGCGGCCGCGAACCTTGGTGACCATGAAGTGGCGGCCGGTGAACGCGACGTCGGCATGGCCCGGGTCGATCTCCCAGGAGCCCGGCGCCGGCAGCAGGACGCCATCGATGACGCGGGTGGGGGTCGTGGTGGTACTCATCATTGTTTCTCCTTGTCTTGTTCTGCGGTGTGGGGGGCTCAGACGTGGACGCTGGTCTCGGTGGGCAGGCCCGCCTCGAACCAGTCCTGGATCCCGTCGCGGTACTTGCGCACGTTCGTGTAGCCGAGCGCCTGAAGGCGGGCGGCGACCATCTGGCTGTTGGGGCACGTCGCACCCGAGCAGTACGTGACGACCCGCGCCGACCTGTCGGGAAGCAGCTCAGGAGCCCTTGCGACCACATCCGCGGTGACCAGGTTGATCGCGCCGGGCAGGTGCATGCGCTCGTAGTAGGCCGACGGGAGGGCGTCGATCACCGTGACCTCGCCGGACTCGATGAGACCGGCCAGTTCGGTTCGGGTGATGAGTTCGGTCATGGTTCGTGCCTCTCAGATAGATGTGTGTACACGCACATAAAACACGGACCGACGCCGCCTGTCAAGGTGCGTGCGCATGCACACACTTGTGGCACCCTGGGTCCATGGCTGCAACATCCCTCGATCGGGTCGCGGCGTGGGCGGCGTTGCTGCGCGTGCACGCGGCCGTGGTCCCCAAGCTGGCGCGCGCGCTGAAGGAGGTCGGCATGCCGATCTCCTGGTACGACGTGCTGCTGGTCCTCAATGCGGCACCTGATCGGCGACTGCGGATGATCGAGCTGGGCAACCAGGCAGTGCTGAGCAGGGAGCAGGTCAGCCGCGTCGTCACCGAGCTCGAGCGTGCCGGCCTGGTCGAACGCCAGCCCAATCCCGATGACAAGCGCTCGTCCTTCGCGACGATCACGTCGAAGGGACGCGACCGGCTGCGTGCCACCGCGCCGACGTACCTGGCAGCGATCGAGGAGCACTACGCGAGGCATCTGAGCGACCGCGAGATCGTCACGCTCACACGGGCACTGGGGAAGGTGCTGGCGGCCGAGGAATCCTGACCCTCCGTGCAGGGTCGCATCCGGTACTCGGCTGGGTCTGGATCGGCGGGGCCGGACCGTCGTCCGACGGATACTCCTCCGGGAACGGTCTGCTCTCCGCGTTCGGGTTCGGCTGGATCATCGGGGCCCGCTTTGCCCGAGGTCCGTGGTGAGCCTGCGCTGCTGGCTTGGCCACCACTGCCCCTGGCATCTGACACCCATGTCTTGGCGCAAGTCGACGGGCAGGACTCGCCCGTCGCTGAGTGTCTGTACGTGAGCGTTCTAACGAGGGTTCTGCCCGTCGGCCTACGAGAACCCGCGTGGCATCGATCACCTCCGCACGTGCACTTGTCCACGGAGATGGGTTGCGCAAACGGAAGCGGCCCTCACAGTCACTGTGAGGGCCGCTCCATTCTGTAGCGGGGGCAGGATTTGAACCTGCGACCTCTGGACGAGATCGGGGCACCTGCGACAACAACTGAGTCGGCACGATTCCCACCGGGTTCCTCGGTTTCACGAGGAAAGCCTCGATGCTTCGAGTCACAGGGTACCCGTTAGGTGCGGACTCGCAGCGGCTCAAACTGGACACAAAATGGACCCTGCTCGAATCCCGGCGCGTCCATCC
>DASSPN010000046.1:0-8464 GCA_035699605.1 Nocardioidaceae bacterium
TAGCAGCGACTTCACCCTCTGGGCGTCTTCGCCCTGCTGCGAGGAGGTCACTTATGGCTGAGCGTGGACGCAAGCGGCGACGTCGCACCGACATCGGGCGCGCGTTCCTCGGCTCGGACCGCACGCAGCGTGAAGGCGAGAACGAACGCTTCGCAGAGATCCGTCACCGCGCGATCGTGCGCGTGGGGCAGCAGGCGCACTTCCCGGGCGTCATCATCCAGGGCGCGATCACGGAGAGTGTGTGATGAGGGCCTTCGACAAAGCCGTCGACGCAGCCTGCAAGTGGGCCGCCAGAGCGCTCCGCGAGGGCGACTCGCGCCAGTACGTCGCCAACGTTCTCGAGGTCATCGTCACGAAGGCCGAGGCGTCGTGATGGCAGGCGATGCGATGTACGCGGCCAAACGCCGTGCCAAGGGGAAGCCCTGGAAGTCAGGCTTCTGCGGCGTCAACCTGCCGATGGCGTCCCACGAACGCTGCGAAGGCGGCTACGAGCAGCTCATCGAGCCGAAGGGTTGGCGGCCATGCTCGTGCACCTTCGTCGACCCCGAGACGGGCAAGCCGTGTCCGTGCAACCAGAGCTCCGCGGCGCCGGACATCTCCCCCGGCGCCTCGGACGAGATCCCGGAGGGCGAGGTCCCTGCGGCCGGCGTGGAACCCGGCTCGAGTGACGTCGAGCAGCCTCGCCCTCCGGTCACGGTCGAGAAGCCGTGCGTGCTCGACGACCTGGACGAGCTGGAGTACCACCGCGACGTTGTCCCCGAGCGCCTCGGGCGGTCGCTCTCCCACTCCGGCGCGAAGACGCTGCTCACCAAGTCGCCCGAACACTTCCGCTGGGAGCGCGACCACCCGGTGTACAAGGACGTCTTCGACTTCGGCTCCGCTGCACACAAGTACGTGCTCGGCGAAGGCCCAGCCATCACGGTGCACGAGTACGACGCCGAGAAGGTGAAGTCGCCCAAGTCGACTAGTGCTTGGAAGTCGCAGCAGGCCGAGGTTCGGAAGGCCGGCGGGATCCTCCTCCTGCCAGACGAGCACGCCCAGGTGCTAGCCATGGCAGCGAAACTGCGCGAGCACCCAATCGCGGGCAAGCTCTTCGTCCCTGGCAACGGCAAGGCTGAGGTGTCGCTGTTCTGGCAGGACGAGTTGACCGGGTGCTTCCTTCGCTGCCGGATCGACTGGCTCCGCACGACGGGGCGCCCGATCGTCGTGGACTACAAGACCAGCATCACGGCAGACCCGGACGCCTTCGGACGCCGTGCGGCTGATTACGCCTACTACATGCAGGACCCCTGGTACCTCGCGGGGGTCCAGGCCCTCGGCCTCGCGGACGACCCGGCCTTCGTCTTCGTGGTCCCGGAGAAGGACCCGCCGTACGCGGTGTCCGTCATCGAGCTCGACGACGAGTCGCGCCGCATAGGGCGCGAGTCCATGCGACGGGCCATCGATCTCTACACCGAGTGCCAGAGCACCGACACGTGGCCGTCGTACACCGCCGGCGTCGCATCCGCATCCCTCCCCCGCTGGTTCATCAACCAGCACGACGAAAGGTACGTCAGTTGAGCAAGAGCAAGCACAGCCCCGACGACGAGGTGTTCATCCGGCCTTTCGCTGACTGGCTCCGCGAGCAGTCCAGGGGGATGACTCACGACGAGCTCGGCGAGGGCCTTCACACCCTCATCCAGCGTGTCCGCGACACCGGCAAGAAGGGCACGCTCGTGCTCGTCGTGAAGGTCGAGCGGATGAAGGGCGACCACGACGTGCTCGTCGTGTCCGACGAGATCAAGCTCAACCTCCCCGAGCACGACCGCAAGGCTTCCCTGTTCTACCCCGACGAGAACGGCAACCTCTCGCGCACCGACCCCAACCAGCTCACGTTCGAGGGCCTCCGCGAGGTGCCCCCGGCCAACGTCGACCTCACGACCGGAGAAATCAAGGAGCAGAACGCATGACCACCACCGACCTCACCCCCGGCGTCTCCAACGGCGACGCCCAGACCATCGTCGACGCTGCCCTCGCAGCCGCCGAGCCCAAGCCGCTTGGACCGAACCGCTTCCACGTGGTCACCGCCCCGGCCGGCGCGACAGTCCGCCTGATCGACACAGACGTCGAGCTAGACGAGTTCGCCGAGCGCCCGCGCCGCAAGTCCGGCACGTACGCCGTGCACGACGCCGACTCATTCGTCGGCTACCTGGAGAAGCACGGTCTCGGCCAACACACGACCGAGGTGTGGGCCGACGTCACCAAGGCCCGCGTCGTGGGCGTCATCAACGCGCACCTAGGCACCACCGGCGACGGCATCGAGGACTACGCCGGCTGGGCCGACCACCGCGTGACGTACGACGTGGCGTACACCGACGCATGGAAGGCCTGGGCCAAGTTCGACGGGCAGCTTCTCAGCCAGTCCGACTTCGCCGAGCACATTGAAGAGCGCGCGATCGACATCATCAGCCCGTCCGCGGCGGAGATGCTCGAGCTCGCTCAGCACTTCCAGGCCACCACGGGCGTGACCTACGAGTCGTCCAAGTTGCTGTCTTCCGGTGAGCGGCAGTTCGAGTACAAGGAGACCATCGACGCCAAGGCCGGCAAGCGTGGCCAGTTGGAGATCCCGAAGGAGTTCCAGTTGGCGCTCACCCCGTTCGAGGGGGCCGACCCGTACCGCATCGTCGCGCGGTTCCGGTACCGCCTCGACAACGGTGTGCTCCGCATCGGCTACCGGCTCGAGCGTCCCAGCGACCTGCTGCGGGACGCCTTCCTCGGCGTCGTCGCGAAGATCGAGGAGAACGTCGAGGCGCCCGTGTACCGCGGGGTGTCGGCGTGACCGCGACCGACATTGAACTCCCCAGCGCGATCCGCCGGAACGCTGCAGTGTCGCAGCAGACGGCCATCGAGCAGGCCCGGGCCGTCGCCGAGGTGGCGGCCCAGGTCAGGGTCGCGAAGGACTTCCCACGCGACCTCGCCGAGGCGCACCGGCTCATGCGCGAGGCATGCGACAGCCTCGACCTGGCGCAGCGCGCGTTCTACTCGGTGCCGAACCGCGGCCACGACTCGTCGGTGCACCTGCTCCGCGAGCTTGCGCGCTGCTGGGGCAACATCCAGCACGGCGTCGTTGAGCTGTCCCGCGACGACGAGCGCGGTGAGTCCGAGGTTCAGGCTTGGGCGTGGGACGTCGAGACGAACTCCCGCTCGGTCCGGTCGTTCATCGTGCCCCACGCCGTGATGAAGGGGAAGGGAGAGAACAAGACCCGCAAGGCCCTCGACGACCTGACCGACATCGTCAACAACAACAACTCGGTCGGCTCCCGCGCGGTCCGCGAGACCATCCGCCACGTCCTCCCTGTCGGCTTCGTGAAGGAGGCCGAGCGGCTGTGCGAGGCCCGCCTGGTGAAGGGCGACGGAGAACCGCTTGAGGTCCGCATCGGGCACGCGATCGCTAACTTCGGCCGCGCCTCGGTGACGGTCCCGATGCTGGAGAAGCGCCTCGGCGTGACGCAGGACAAGTGGACCGAGGAGGACCTCGCGACTCTCGCCGTGCTCTACGCCTCGCTCAAGGCTGGCGAGACCACCAAGGCGGAGGAGTTCCCCGACCTCGCGGAGGGCGAGGCCAAGTCGACGAAGGTCACGGCCGAGGAGATCACCGGCGTGCCCGACAACTCCGACGTGGCAGCGAACGACCCGGCAAGCGGGGGTGGGTCATGACTGACGTGACCGACACCTTCGTGAAGCCGTGCCTCAGGTGTGGCATGACGACCCGTGTCATCGGCGGCACGCTCCTCGAGCACGTGTGCCAGACGTTCGACGAGAAGTCGTCTCCTGCGGCCTATGCCTGGTGGCAGGGGTACGACGCGGCCGGTGGGAGAGCCCTCTTGGTCGCGGCCGACGAGATGGAGTCGATCACCTACGACACCTGGAACGGCGGGACTCGGCGAGTTAGCGGTGCTCGGCGTTGGGCGCAGTGGCTCCGCGATCGGGCGTTCCGACTGAGTGAGGAACCATGAGTCGCTCGACCTCGAACAAGCACGACGCCGGCGGGCCGACGACCCGCCGGAAGCGCCACGAGCGCCTGGTCCAGGAGTTCCGTGCCGACTTCGACGCGGTCGTCCTGGACGGCCGCGTGATCGGTGCGGCTAAGCCCGGGGCGACCGTCGAGGGCCGGCACACCATCGAGCCCGCGTGCCGCTGCTATCGCTGCGGCGAGCTGCTCACCGCGGACACCGTCACGGCCGACCGGATCGTGCCCGGATGTGAGGGCGGTGCGTACACCGAAGCGAACGAACGCCCGGCGTGCGGCGGATGCAACTCAACTATGGGCGGCCGCCTTGGCGCGGCCCGCCGCAAGGCCCGGGCCGTCGTGAGGACGTCATGAGAGACGTAGACGACTTCGACGAGCCCACCCCGCCCCAGCGGTTCACCGGGACGTCCACGGAACGCGACGAGTCGATGCTGCATTGGCGCGACGCCCGCGATCTCGAGCTCGCTGAACTGGCGCAACGTCGATGGGAGGAGGGGCGATGACTGACCCCATGACCGCCGAGAGTGACGCTGGTCGCGTCAGGGTGTCCGCAGCCCGATTGCGAGAGCTCTGGTTCAGCGACGGGGCTACCGGGATGATCCACGACCACTCGACCCAAGAGGTCGTCGTGACCATGGCGGACGGCGTGGAGTACGCCTGCACCTTCGAGGAGAAGGCGGCTCTCCATGACTGACCGATCCACCGAGATAGACGCATGTGAATACTGCGGCCTTGCCCACAAAGGTGGGGTCTGCCCGTGGTGCGACGAGGATGCCCCGAGGGTGGCCGCGCTAGGCGACACGAGCATTCACCTCACCCACGACGACTTGCACGACGAGATGCGCGACCGCGAGCACCTAGCGGTCTGCCCCGTCTGCAATCTAGACCTGACCAGCGTCACTCCGCCCGGAGCCGACGATGAGTGAGCGCCCACGCATTGAGCCGTCGAGTGTCGTCGCGGCGGTCGAGTCCTATGTCCACAGCGAACTGACCGACGCTCAGCAGTACTCCAACCGGAACCCGCTGGACGCGTCTGGCATCTGGTCCCTGCACGCCCTTGCCGCCGAGATTTACGCGCTGGGATGGAAGGACGGAGAGCAGGCGACGGACGAGAAGGCCCGTCGTGAGCGCCAGCGCGAACGCGACGCCCACACATGCCCCACAACGCCCGGAGCAGACTCGTGAGCGCCCTCTGCCCTGGCTACGCCGAGTCGGCCGTGAAGGACATGGACGCCGACGATTCCGTGCGCCTGATGTGCGAGGGCACGGCGAGTCAGTACCACCTGCACCCCGAGATGCCGCACCTGTTCTGTGGATGTGGCAACGAGGCGGCGGTGTGCCATCCGGGCCGCTGCTGCAAGGACGACGACTGGGGCCAGTGCACCAACTGCCATCGTCCGGCTCCTGATCCTGACCCGCCGACCGAGGCTGAACTCAGCGATGGACTGTGGGCCAGCACCACGCCCCTTCCTCCCGCTGGTGGTGACGCGCCATGACCGCCGAACTCCTCGCCTTCCGGCCCGACGCCATGTCGCCGGCACAACTCGCCGCCGTCTCCTTCCTGGCTCGCTACACCGGGTCCACGTACACCTCGTACTCCTACCAACTGCGCTGCTGGTTCGAGTGGTGCGAGGCCAACGGGATCGACCCCCTCATCGGAGTCCAGCGCGCCCACGTCGAGCTCTTCATCCGCGGGCTCGTCGAGAAAGGCCTCATGGCCTCGACCGTCAACACAATGATGCACGGCGTCCGCGGCTACTTCCGGTTCGCCCACATCGACGGCATGATCCCGGGCGACCCCGCCGTGCACGCCAGACTCCCGACCTTCAACCGCGACGAGTCCCGCACCAACGGCCTCGACCGCCTCGAGCTGATCAAGTTCCTACAGGTCGCGCCCACCATCAGCGCCCACCACGGTGCGCTCGCCTACCTGCTCGGCATCAACGCCCTTCGCGCCTCGGAAGCAGCCGCAGTGCGCATTGAGGATTACCGCGACACGCTGCGCGGTCACCGGGTGCTGCACCTAGTCGGCAAGGGCAACAAGGCAGCCACGCAGCCGCTCACGATCCCTGTGCTGCGGGCGCTGGAGCTGTGCCGAGGTGAGCGCACAGAAGGCCCGTTGATCCTGCGGCCCCTGTCGGGCAAACCCGTCGACAGGCGGGACGTGTACCGGATGGTCGCCCGGATCTCGAAGGCGGCGGGCATCAAGCACCACATCAGCCCGCATTCTCTTCGGCACGCGGCGATCACTAACGCCTTGGACTCCGGGGTGCCGCTGCGTGACGCGCAGATCCTCGCGCGGCATGCAGACCCGCGGACAACCGAGCACTACGACCGCGCGCGGGGCAACCTCGACCGGCACGGCGTCCACTTCCTCACCGCGTTCGTGGCAGGGGTGTGACCCGTGGTCAACATCGACGACCTGGCCGAACTCATCTGCGCAGTGCTCCACGACAAGCCGCGCCCTCGCGACCTAGACCCGATGCGCAGGTCCCAACGCCGCGCCTGCCCTCTACACCTCGGCGTCGCCGTACGCGTCGTCCAACACATCGAGGACCCCCAATGACGGAACACATCGACCGCCTCACCAACGGCCAAGCACAGATCCGCGGCACTGAAAGACTCTTCGCGGCCCTCGAAGCGTTCACCGACGGCGAGCACACCGCCCGCCAAGAGATCGAAGCAGCCATAGAGCATGTCCTGCGTGCCTGCGAGGAATGCCCAAGCCAGATCATCTGCGACCTCCCCGCCCGCATCAGGTCTGCACTACACGACCCACACGGCGCACTCGCCACCCGTGACGAGCTGATCCGCGCCGAGCACACCGATGACCTGATCGACGTCCTCCGGGCACACCCCAAGGTCCGCATCGCCGGCAACGGGTCGTACGTCGACGACAAGCACCAGGAAGGCGGCCACGGCTGATGGCCCGCCTCATGTCCGTCGCGTTCACCGAACAAGCCGTCATCGAACGACGCAAGACCGTCACCCGCCGCAAAGGCTGGTGGGAAGACCGCAACGGCCGAAGGCTCATCAAGCCGGGCGACCACCTCACGCTCTGCCGCAAGGTCATGGGCCGCAAGCCCGGTGAGCAGCTCGTCCGCCTCGCCGAGGTCCAGGTCGTCGACGTACGCCGCGAACCCCTCTACCTGTGCGTCGCCGACTGGAACCGCGAGGGCCCCGCCGAGGGATTCCCCGACCTGACCGCCCAGGAGTTCATGCGCCAGTTCTTCGTCGACGCCCAAGGGATGGCCACCGACGACGACGTGACCCGAATCGAGTGGCGCTACCTCGACGAGTGCCCATGCCTGCCCGGTGCGCCCTCCCACGACTGCTGTGAAGGCGGATACGACCCGAACGAGCCCATCGAGTGCCGCCACGAGCACTACATCGAGGACGAGTCCGGCCACCGGCTCTGCGTCCGCTGCGACCACACCTGGTGGGAGGACCCGCTGTGAGCCTGACCGGAACAGACCTCTTCGCCGGTGCGGGCGGTTCGACGACCGGAGTGATCCAGATCCCCGGCGTACACGTCACCATCGCGGCCAACCACTCGGCCGTCGCCTGCGCCATCCACAACGCAAACCACCCGACCACCGACCACGCCATCGTCGACCTGCACGAAGAGGACCCGCGGTTCTTCCCTAAGACAGACTTCCTGTGGGCATCCCCCGAATGCACTAAGTGGTCCAAGGCTGGGGCGGCACGGTATGCCAGCGTCAGCCTGGAAGCGACCCTGCTCGACGATGACCTGATCGAAGATCCAGACGCCGCCGTAGCGCAACGCTCCCGGCTCCTCATGTTCGACGTTCTCCGCTTCATCGAGCACCATCGCTACCGCCTCGTGTTCGTCGAGAACGTCACCGACATTGCCACCAGCAAGAAGTACGCCTACGCGTGGCAGGTCTGGAAGCGGAGCCTCCGCAAGCTCGGCTACAAGTTTCGCGTCATCAGCGTCAACTCGATGCACGCCCAGGCGTTCGGCGCTCCCGCACCACAGTCGCGGGACCGCCTCTACGTCGCAGCCTGGCCCGAGAACGAGGCCGCACCTGACTTCGAGCGCATCCTCCGTCCGCAGGCGTACTGCTCGCGCTGCGACGCGATGGTCGAGTCACAGCAGGCATGGAAGAACGGTCGCACCGTCGGGAAGTACCGCGACCAGTACGTCTACATCCACGGGGCGTGCGGCACCATCGTCGAGCCCGGCTACCTCCCGGCATACGACATTGTCGACTGGTCAATTCCGGGAACACCGATCGGGGACCGCCTCGCCCCGAAGACCATGCTGCGGGTAGCGGCCGGCGTCGCCCGCTACTGGGGTCAGCCGTTCCACTACGAGCACGGCGGGAACCAGTACGACGCAGCCGACCCCAGGCACCCGCAGCATCTTGAGCCGAACGCCTACTACCGCGTGTGGCCCATCGACGAGGAACTCCGGACTCTGCACACCGCCCA
>DASSPN010000047.1:0-14912 GCA_035699605.1 Nocardioidaceae bacterium
TTCCGGCGTGTTCTCCTCGACGATCGCGCCGTCGGCCATGAAGATCACCCGGTTCGCCGCCGTACGTGCGAAGCCCATCTCGTGCGTCACCACGATCATCGTCATGCCGCCCTTGGCGAGCTCGACCATGACGTCGAGGACCTCCTTGATCATCTCCGGGTCCAGCGCCGAGGTGGGCTCGTCGAAGAGCATCACCTTGGGCTCCATGGCGAGAGCCCGTGCGATGGCGACCCGCTGCTGCTGACCTCCGGAGAGCTGGGCGGGGTACTTGGCAGCCTGGTGGCCGACGCCGACCCGGTCGAGAAGCTCGCGAGCACGCTTCTCGGCTGCCTCCTTCTTCTGGCGGCGCACCTTGATCGGGCCGAGCGTGACGTTCTCGAGGATCGTCTTGTGCGCGAAGAGGTTGAAGGCCTGGAAGACCATGCCGACCTCCGCCCGCAGCTCGGCGAGCTGCTTGCCCTCCTCGGGCAGCGAACGACCGTCGAGGGAGATCGTGCCTTTGTCGATGGTCTCCAGCCGGTTGATGGCGCGGCACAAGGTGGACTTGCCGGACCCGGAGGGCCCGATCACCACCACGACCTCGCCGCGGTTGACCGTCAGGTTGATGTCCTGCAGCACGTGGAGGTCGCCGAACCACTTGTCGACATGGTCGAGCACGACGAGCGGCTCGCCCGGTCCTCCGCTTCGCGCTGCTTCTGCAGACGCCGTCATGAATCGAACCTAGCGGGGCACTCGCAGGTTTGCCTACCGCTGCGGCACTGGGTCGCAGGTCACGTTTTCGTGTCGGTATGGCGGGCACAGGGACCTGGTGAAGACGAAAGGGGAGGTGTCATGACCAAACTGCTGAGCCGTGCCGCAACGGGTGCGGTGGACGTCGCGCTGTTCGGAGCAGGCCTGCTGACCGGAACGGTCCGAGCCGTCGTGCATCGGATCCGGGGTGGTCACGAGGAGACGCAGGAGAGGGAGGACGCCGAGCAGCCCGAGCCCTGGATCCCGGCACCGCGCGACGAGGACGAGTTCTTCGAGGCACCCCCTGCCGAGGAGCGCCAGGACCCCGAGGACGTGGACGTGATCACGCCAGTGGGTACGACGGGCGCCGGCGTCGCCTACAACCCGAGCACGGCGGAGTCCGACCTCCAGCAGCCCGGCACCGAGCCGCTGATGGACCCGAGCACGACCAAGCGGATCAAGGCCGAGACCGACATCTTGCGGAAGGCCGCCGAGCGCAACCCCGACTGAGGACTAGAACGCGTTCCCGACTACGCTCCGCCCATGGACATCACTGGAGCTAGTGCAGTCGTCACGGGAGGCGCGTCGGGCATCGGGGCCGCGTGCGCTCGCGGGCTGGCCGCGAAGGGTGCGAAGGTCGTCATCGCCGACCTGAACGAGGAGAAGGGTGCCGCTCTCGCCGAGGAGATCGGCGGGGCGTTCGTCAAGGTCGACGTCACGAACACGGCGGACATCATCGCCGCGGTCGACAAGGCCGAGTCGCTCGGCCCGGTCCGTGTGCTGGTGAACTCGGCCGGCATCGGCTGGGCCCAGCGCACCGTCGGCAAGGACGGCACCTACGAGTCGGCCGCCGACCTGGACGCGTTCAAGAAGGTCGTGGCGATCAACCTGATCGGCTCGTTCGACGCGATCCGCATCGCTGCGACCGCCATGGCGCGCACCGAGCCGCTCGATGCGTCGGGGGAGCGTGGCGCGATCGTGAACCTCGCGTCGGTCGCCGCCTTCGACGGCCAGATCGGCCAGGCGTCGTACTCCGCATCAAAGGGCGGCGTCGTCGGCATGACCTTGCCGATCGCTCGCGACCTGTCGGCGGTCGGCATTCGCGTCAACACCGTCGCTCCCGGCCTGATCGACACCCCGATCTACGGCGAAGGCGAGGCGAGCGAGGCGTTCAAGGCGAACCTCGAGAAGGGCGTGCTCTTCCCGAAGCGCCTGGGCGACCCCGCCGAGCTGGCGTCGATGGTGGTGGAGGCCGCCACGAACAGCTACCTCAACGCCGAGACGATCCGCGTCGACGGCGGCATCCGGATGCAGCCGAAGTAACCACGCAAGGGCTGACAACCAAAGCAGCCAGCCAGCTGGTCACCAGGGTGAGGGCGCGAGTGCGCCCTCACCCTGAGGTCGTTCGGAGGTGCAATGGAACCGGTGTTGCGACGTTTCGCAGTGTGCAGTGGAGCGGGCGCTTTGGCCGGCATTCTCTGGATCGGTGTGGGGTCGCGGATCGCGATGGCGATCATCGCCGCGAAGAACGAGCACGCCACCGGCCTGACCAGCGACGACGGCTTCACGATCGGCCAGTTCACGCTCGAGAACTCGCTGAACCTGATGGTGGCGGGCATCGGCATCGGCACCCTCGGCGGCATCCTGTACGTCGCCCTGCGCGGCCTGCGTGTCGGTCCGGGCTGGTTCCAGCTGCTCTCGATCACACTCGCTCCTGCTGTGGTGGGGCTGTCCATGCTGGTCCACCCGGACGGCGTCGACTTCACGGTGCTTCAGCCGCCGGTGCTCACGATCGGGCTGTTCGCGGTGATCGCCTGGGGCTACACGCTGACCGTTGCGCTGCTCTCGGAGTGGTTCCTCGCGCCTGGCGGGCTGGCGGAACGCGGGCCGAGATGGTTCCTCGTCCTCGGCGTGCTGCCGGCGATCCCGCTCTTTCCGCTCGTGGCGGCGGTCGCCGTCGGGCGCGCCCTGCTGCCCAAGCTCAGCCCCGTCGCGGTCCCGGCAGCCTGGGTCGCCCGAGCGGCGCTCTTCGCGCTGTTCCTCGTCTCGGCGACCAACCTGGCGTCCGACGTCCAGGCGATCGCCTGACTGGTCAGCGCGGGACCAGCAGCCGGTCGAGGAACGCGTTGGAGAAGACCCGGTAGGGGTCGAGCGAGTCCAGCGTGGTCACCGCCGAGTTCCACCGCGGCAGGCTCGCGGGGACGACCCGCTCGATGACCGCCCGGTGAGTCCAGCTGCCACCCGGGCCGATCGCCCAGTTCTTGGCCCACTCGACCCGCACGCGCGTGCCTCCGCCGTCGAACTCGGCGAAGACCCGGTCCTGGATCTCGGTGAAGAACTCCTCCTGGCCGGCCGGGCCGGCGAAGTAGAGCAGGTTGATCCAGACGGCGGTGTCCCACTCGGGGTGCGCGCCGTCGGGGCAGGCAGCCGAGAGCGCGGGCTCGACCGCCCCGTCCACGTCGAGAGGCCGGTCGAGGGCGGTCGCTCGGACGTGCAGAGCCAGGTTGTGGGGGAACAGCCCGCGGGTGCGGTACGACGCCAGCATGCCCTGGTGGAGAGCGGCGAACCGGGCCACCACGTCCTGGACCTCGTCCCGTGCGCACAGCACCGTGAAGCCGAGGTCGGACGACGGCATGCTCGTCGGGTAGTTCCACACGTTGACGTCCTTGGACCAGCCCCAGAGGTCCGTCGACAGGGTGGCGGTCAGACCGGCCACCACGACGTCGTACATCAGCTCACCGAACAGCGGCGTCGCGGCTGCGTTGCCGGCGAGCATGTCCGCGGCCAGCGCGGAGACGGCCGGTGGGATCCGGTCGGTGAACGGGTAGTTGTACGGCGAGCCGGTCTGACGGGACAGCAGGGGCCGGGTCGGGCTCGGGGTCCACGTCTTCACCCACGGCTTCTTGGTGAACACGAACCAGAGCGCGTCGACGGTTCCGTGGGACGCGAGGAGTGCCGAGAACGACCGGGTTCCGGCCTTCGCCGGCGGGGCGAACAGCTCGGTCCCCGGGATCCCGGTGTGGCTCACGCACCGGAGCCGCTGAGCCGCGGGAGCGCGCAGCACGACACTGGTGACCACCGTCCGCCCCAGGTTCACCAGCAGCGCGGCCAGCTCTGGGTCGTGCCGGTCGAAGGTGCGCAGCTGGTAGGTCCGGCTCTTGGGGTTCCACACCACCGCGGTGAGCTCGGTGACCAGGTTCGCGACCGAGCCGAAAGACTGGCCGGGAAGCGCGGTCCGACCGGCACCCGGGTGGACGGTGGCGCCGTGGGCGCCCACCGCGAGGACGCCGCCGAGGGTGATGGTGCCGATGGTGGGCACGCTCGGCAGGCCAAGACCCCAGTCGAGCATCGCGGTCTGCAGCCTGTCCATGCTGATGCCCGTCCCCGCGCGGACCCGCCCGTGCGTGGGGCCGGGCGAGACGAGCTCGACCGAGTCGAGCGCGCTCAGGTCCATGAGCACGAGCGTGGAGGGGTCGTCGTCGGGGCCGACGACCAAGGGCGACCAGGTGTGCATCTGGCCTCGGGGCCGCAACCGCCAGCCCGCACCTGCCGCCCAGTTCGACAGGTCGACCACCTCGGCGGCCGTGCGGGGCGCGCAGGTCCACAGGTCCTCGACGCGCGTCTCGCCCGACCAGTTGGCGAAGACCGACCTGTACAGCGGCGTCGACTCCGGAAACCCCGGTGGTACCTCGCCCGCCAGGGCGGGCACGCGTCCGATCGGCAACCACGCGATCGCAGCACCGGACATACCCGCCGTGATGGCGGCGCGACGAGTGAGCTCAGGCACGGCCCCAGGCTAGGGACGTGCGCCCCCGGTCGACATCACCAGAACGGGGCAGGAGCCCGTCCGCCCGATGTGTGCTGCGCCACGTTGACGAACTATGCAGGTATGCATAACTCTGGATCGCATGACTTCCACCGGCCACGACACGGCCATCTCGACGCCGTTCGCCCTGCCCAACGGCACCGTCGTTCCCAACCGCATCGCGAAGGCCGCTCTGAGCGAGTGCCTCTCGGGTCCCGACTTCTCGCCCGGCACGCAGATCAAGCGCCTCTACAGCCGCTGGGCCGAGAGCGGCCAGGGTTTGACCATCACCGGCAACGTGATGGTCGACCGCCGGGCCATCGGTGAGCCGGGCAACGTCGTCGTCGAGGACGAGCGGCACTTCGACGACCTCGTCGAGTGGGCGTCGATCGTGAAGTCGCGCGGGTCGGTCGGGCTCGTGCAGATCAACCACCCCGGCCGTCAGACCCCGCGCACGCTGAGCCGCCACCCTGTCGCGCCCTCCGCAGTTGCCGTGCCCGGGATGGCCGGCTCCTTCGCCGCGCCCCGGGCCCTGACCTCAAGCGAGATCGACGACCTGATCACGCGCTTCGCAACCACGGCCCGGATCGTCACGCAGGCCGGCTTCGACGGCGTCCAGATCCACGGGGCGCACGGCTACCTGGTCAGCCAGTTCCTCTCGCCCCTCGCGAACCAGCGCACGGACGCGTGGGGAGGGACGCCCGAGAAGCGCCGCCGCTTCGTCCTCGAGGTCGCCCGCGCGATGCGCGCCGAGATCGGCGACAAGGTGCTGGCCATCAAGCTCAACTCCGCGGACTTCCAGAAGGGCGGCTTCAGCGAGGACGAGTCCCTCGAGGTCGTGCACGCCCTGGCCGAAGAGGGCATCGACCTCCTGGAGATCTCGGGTGGCACCTACTCGTCGGCCGCGATGCTCGGTGTCGACCCGACCCTCAAGGAGAGCACCCGCAAGCGCGAGGCGTACTTCCTCGACTACGCGCTGCGCGCGCGGGCCGAGCTGCCCGGCCTTCCGCTGATGCTCACGGGTGGGTTCCGCACGGCAGCCGCGATGAACGAGGCCGTCGAGTCCGGCGCCATCGACCTGGTCGGCCTCGGTCGCCCGCTGACGCTCGACCCCGACGCTCCCGGTGCCCTCGTCGGCGGCCAGGCCGAGAAGACCGAGGTCGCGGTACGACGCAGCGGGATCCGGCTCGTCGACAGCCTCACCGAGCTGACCTACTACACCGTCCAGATGTGGCGCATGGGCGACGGCAAGGAGCCGAACCCGAAGGCGCACCCGGCCAAGAACGTCGGCCGCTACATGCTCAGGCACGGCATCGACGCCGTCCGCCTCCCGGTGCGCGGCAAGTGAGCCGCGCGGGCGCGGCCACCCGGGCACGCGTGGTCGAGAGCGCGATGGAGCGGATGCGCAGGCAGGGCGTCGGCGCGACCTCGATGCTGGACGCGATCGCCGACGCAGGCGCGTCCCGCGGCTCGCTCTACCACTACTTCCCGGGCGGCAGGGCGCAGCTGATCGAGGAGGCCACGGCGCTAGCGGTGCAGGAGTACACCGACGCCTTCTCCCTCATCGTCGAGCTCGATGCGGAGCAGGCCCTCCCGCTGGTCGTGGAGTACTGGCGTATCAAGGTCGCCGAGTCGGACTTCGAGGCCGGCTGTGCGGTGGCCGCGGCCGCCCTGGGCGGCAGCGACATCGCTGCTGCCCGTGCAAAGGCCGGCGAGGCGTTCACGTCGTGGATCGGCATGATCGAGCAGGTCCTGCGGAACTCCGGGGTCCCGGCGGACCGGATCCCCTCCGTCGCCACCCTGGCCCTCTCGGCGATCGAGGGTGCGGTCGTCATCGGGCTGGCCCACCGGTCGGTCGAGCCCATGGAGCAGATCGCGGTCGAGCTGCTCGAGCTGGTGCGCGCTCTTCGGGCCTAGACCGGTGCGCCCGGTGGCGGCCGGGCCAGTCCCTGCGGTTGACTCGCCACGTGCGCTTCTGGGACGTGTCCGGCCCTGAGGTCGAGGCGGCTGACGCCGAGCCCTGGGACATGCCGCTGGCAAAGGTGATGCGGCCGTTCGCGACCCGTTCCCTAGTCAACCTCGTCCTCGCCGGCTCTCTGCTCTTCAGCCTGTCGGGACTGTCCGGCCTCCTGCTGGCGA
Organism: Nocardioidaceae bacterium; assembly: GCA_035699605.1. Classification (GTDB taxonomy): domain Bacteria; phylum Actinomycetota; class Actinomycetes; order Propionibacteriales; family Nocardioidaceae; genus SSC3. The sequence goes on from DASSPN010000047.1 coordinate 6,674, forward strand.
CCGGCACTCGCTCGGTCGCGGCCGACGGATCCGACTGGGTCGCCTTCCACGTCCTGGCGACACTGACCGGTGTCTCCATGGTGCTGTTCGTGCTCGCGTTGCCTGTCCGGGTGGTCCGTCGCGCCGCTCCGACGTACACCCTGGCTCTGCTGACCTACACCGCCGTCGCGGTGACCTGGGGCGTCGCATCGGCCGGTCCGTCCCTTGCCTTCGCCGTGGTCGCCTACATCCAGGGGCCGCTCTTCGCCTTCTACATGCTGCGGCTCCCGTGGGCTGTCGCGGATGCAGCGCTTGTCCTGGGTTGCTTCGCCTGGGTGCTGGCGGTTCAGGACGGGTGGGAGTCGCCGGTCGAGACCTGGCTCTTCCTGGCCGCCAACGTCATCGGCACCGGCGTGGTCATGGGGCTCATCGGCGCCCGCGCTGACGCCCTCGCGGCATCGGAGCGCGGCGCGAAGCTGGTCCTTCGTCGCTTCCTCTCGAAGCAGGTGGCCGACCACGTGCTGACCGGTGAGTCGACCGAGCTGGCCAAGCCCCACCGCGCACGCATCGCTGTGTTCTTCTGCGACCTGCGTGGCTTCACAGCCTTCACCAACCACGCCGAGCCGGAAGAGGTGGTCGACGTCCTCGACCAGTACTACCGGGCGGTCGGTGGACTGCTCCAGCGGTACGACGCAACGGTCGGCGACTACGCCGGCGACGGGATCATGGCCTACTTCGGCGACCCGGTCCCGCGCGACGACGCTGCGGCCGCAGCCGTGGAGATGGCCCGCGAGGTCACCGTCGTCATGGCCGGCGTCGTGGCCGACTGGCAGCACCGCGGCTATGACCTGCACTTCGGTGTGGGAGTCGCCTACGGCTACGCGACGCTCGGGGTGGTCGGGTTCGACGGGCGCTTCGACTACAAGCCCGTCGGCGGCGTGATGAACCTGGCGGCGAGGCTCTGCGCCAAGGCGGAGGCCGGTCAGGTCCTGCTCGACCAAGCGACGTACGCGGCGACGTACGAACGGTTCCCGAGCACCCACGTGGCAGACCTCGAGCTGAAGGGGTACGCCGGAGAGGTCAGGGCGTACTCCCTCGGCAGGTAACCTTGTGCGGTCATGACTGCAGCACCGCGCACGTACGAAGTCCGCACCTACGGGTGCCAGATGAACGTCCACGACTCCGAGCGCCTCTCCGGCCTCCTCGAGGGAGCGGGCTACCTCAAGGCACCCGATGGGGAGCAGGCCGACGTCGTCGTCTTCAACACGTGCGCGGTCCGCGAGAACGCCGACAACCGCCTGTACGGCAACCTCGGCCACCTCGCGCCGGTGAAGGCGAAGAAGCCGGGCATGCAGATCGCCGTCGGCGGCTGCCTGGCCCAGAAGGACCGCGGGGAGATCACGCGCAAGGCGCCGTGGGTCGACGTCGTCTTCGGCACCCACAACATCGGCTCGCTGCCTGCCCTCCTCGAGCGCGCCCGCGTCCAGGAGGAGGCGCAGGTCGAGATCCTCGAGTCGCTCGAGGTCTTCCCGTCGACGCTGCCGACCAAGCGCGAGTCCGCGTACGCCGCGTGGGTCTCGATCTCCGTGGGCTGCAACAACACCTGCACCTTCTGCATCGTCCCGTCGCTGCGCGGCAAGGAGAAGGACCGCCGCCCGGGTGACGTGCTCGCGGAGATCCGCGCGCTCGTCGACGAAGGCGTCAGCGAGGTCACGCTGCTCGGCCAGAACGTCAACTCGTACGGCGTCGAGTTCGGTGACCGGCTCGCCTTCGGCAAGCTGCTCCGCGCGTGCGGTGACATCGACGGCCTCGAGCGCGTGCGCTTCACCAGCCCGCACCCGGCCGACTTCACCGACGACGTCATCGCGGCGATGGCCGAGACGCCGAACGTGATGCCGCAGCTGCACATGCCGCTGCAGTCCGGCTCGGACCGGATGCTGAAGGCGATGCGCCGGTCGTACCGTCAGAGCAAGTACCTCGGCATCATCGAGCGCGTTCGTGACGCCATCCCGGAGGCCGCCATCACCACCGACATCATCGTCGGGTTCCCGGGGGAGACCGAGGAGGACCACCTCCAGACGATGTACGTCGTGGAGCAGGCTCGGTTCGCCGGTGCCTTCACGTTCCAGTACTCCAAGCGGCCCGGCACGCCAGCCGCCGTCCTCGACGAGCAGGTCCCCCGCGAGGTGGTCCAGGACCGCTACGAGCGGCTCGTCGAGCTCGTCAACGACATCACGTGGGACGAGAACAAGAAGCTCGTCGGCACGACCCTCGAGCTGATGGTCGCCGAGGGAGAGGGCCGCAAGGACGCCGCGACCCACCGGCTCTCGGGTCGCGCGCGTGACAACCGGCTCGTGCACTTCGACGCTCCGTCGGAGGCCGTCCGCCCCGGCGACATGGTCGACGTGGTCGTCTCGCACGCGGCCCCGCACCACCTCGTCGCGGACCAGGTCCTCGCGGTACGCCGTACCCGCTCCGGCGACGCGTGGCAGGCGCGCACCGAGGCCCCCGCGCCGACCGCGGGCGTCCTGCTGGGCCTTCCCAGCGTCGGTGTCCCAGCCGTCGCGCCGGCGGGCGACAGCGGCTGCGGCGTCTGCTGACGCTCACAGGTGGGCCACAGGTCGCCCACCGCGCTCCCTCAGCGCCGGCGCGCAGGCTCGTCGCGACGACCAACGAGAGGGAACCCTGATGACCGAGCAGAAGCCGCAGGATGCCGAGCACCCCGCGGAGGACGCGGGCGCGGCCCCGACGTACCCGCCTGTCATGAGCCGCCGCCAGCACCTGGGCGCGGCCTTGCAGGGACGACCGGTCGTCATCGCCGCGGCCGTGGTCACGGCGCTGGCCGTGGGGTTCGGCGGCTTCGGGATCGGCTACGCAGTCGGCCACGACGATCGAGGCGACCAGTTCAGCCGGGTGGTGTTCGAGCGGGGCGAGCTGCCCGGCGGGCCGGGCGGAGACTTCGGACGTGGTCTCGGTGGCCCCGGGTGGGGCGACAGGCTGCCCCCGAACGAGGGTCAGGACGACTCGAGCACCAGTTGATCAGCCGAGTGCGTCGAGCAGGGCGCGACAGGCGTCCTCGCACGTCCGGCACTGCTCGGCGCACACGCGGCAGTGGTCGTGCATGCCCCCGTGCGACGCGCACTCGTCTCCGCAGGACCGGCAGGCGACGATGCAGGCCTCGAGCAGCGCACGGGTGAGCTGCGCGTCGTACTCCGTGTGCCGGGACAGCACCCGCGCGGTCGTCTCGCAGACGTCGGCACAGTCGAGGTCGGTGCGGATGCACTTCACGAGGTCGGCCACCGAGCTCTCGCTCAGGCACGCGTCCGCGCATGCCGTGCAGACCTGGGCGCAGGTCACGCACACCTCGATGCACCGGGTCAGCACGGCCACGTCGACCTGACCGAGGTCGCGCGGGTAGGCCTGCAGCATCTCGGCCGTCGCGGTGTCAGCCATCGCGCGGCTCGGGCTCGACGTTCACAGCAGGCTCGTTCTCACGCCACTCCTGCGTGGCCTGCTGCTGCCGGTCGTCCATCTCCGGCCCCTCCGCCGGCTCCTGGGGGTGCGGCCTGTCGTCGCCTTCTGGCTCGGTGTCGTTCCCCCCGCCACCGCCGAGGGTGGCCCACGTCCCGTTCGCCCGGGAGGTGGCCGTCCCGCGGGACCCCGTCCCCTCGATGGAGTCGCGGTCCTGGGGGACGCGCTCGCTGCTGACGCCCATGGCGCCGCCGAGACCGGCGGCCCCAGCCGCGTTCGGGTCAGAAGCGCTGATCTGGGCGTCGGGCTGAGGGTCGGGGCCCGGCTCGCCGGAAGGCGTCGAAGGGGCCGGGACGACCTGAGGGCCATCCGGGGTGCTGCTCGGGCGGACGTCGGGCTGAGGGACGGGTGGGTCCGGCGTCGGGGGAGTGCCGCCAGGTCCTGGCGGCTCGTTGGGCAACGGTGGGGCCGGGGGTGTGGACTGGAACTGGCTCATACCTAGCCCGTGCCCGCACCCCGCCCGGGCAAACGCGGGTCTGGGAGACTGCGGCCATGTCCTCCGAGCCGGCAGCACCGCCGGTCGTCGCCGTCGTCGGTCCGACCGCAGCGGGCAAGACCGCACTGTCTCTCGACCTCGCCGAGGCGCTCGGCGGCGAGATCGTGAACACCGACTCGATGCAGGTGTACGTCGGCATGGACATCGGCACTGCGAAGCTCCCGGTGGCCGAGCGTCGGGGCATCCCGCACCACCTGCTCGACACGATGAACGTGCGCGAGACGGCCTCGGTGGCCGAGTTCCAGCACCAGGCCCGAGGCGTCATCGAGGACTGTCGGTCACGGGGAAGGGCGCCGGTCCTGGTCGGCGGCTCCGCCCTCTACACCCGTGCGGTTCTCGACCGTTTCGAGTTCCCGGGCACCGACCCCGCCGTGCGGGCCCGCCTGGAGCAGCGTCTCGCCGACGAGGGTCCGCAGCCACTGCACGACGAGCTGGCCTCGAAGGACCCCTTGGCCGCGTCACGCATCCTGCCGACCAACGGCCGACGGATCGTCCGCGCCCTCGAGGTCGTCGAGCTCACCGGCTCGTTCAGCGCGACCCTGCCGACCCTGACCTACGCCCTCGACGGCGCCCACCAGGTCGGCGTCGACATCCCGCGCGAGGTCCTCGACGAGCGGATCGCCCTGCGGGTCGAGCGGATGTGGGAGCAGGGTTTCGTCGACGAGGTGCGCGGCCTGGAGCGGCACGGCTTGCGGGAGGGGCGTACGGCGTCCGCCGCCCTGGGCTACCAGCAGGTCCTCGCCTTCCTGGCGGGGGACCTCACCGAGCAGCAGGCGAAGGAATCGACGATCCAGGGGACGCGGAGGTTCGCTCGTCGGCAGGACAGCTGGTTTCGCAAGGACCCCCGTATTCATTGGGTTTCCTGGGACGATCCGGACATGTTGGTAAAGGTTCTGGGCATATTGCGAGACACGCCCTGAGACCAGGTGCTGTTCGTTTGCGATGTGAAGCGTCTCTCCTTTACGTTGACTCGTGGGGAGGGCTGCTCGCACCAGCTCGAAAAGGACTTTTACATTGCTGAGACGCAGTCACCTGGCCTTCTTTTCCGTTCTCGGGATCGTGGCCTCCCTCCTCTTCGTCAGCCCCACTGCACAGTCGGCTGACCGTCCCGTCTTCTACTACGGCGTCGCCGGCGGCTCCCAGATCCGCGCCCTCGGCACCACGATCTCGTCGGACCTGACCGGTAGCTCGTCGGTGAGCGGCTTCACCGCTCCGAAGTCGGACCGCAACCAGATCTCCGCCGCAAAGGTCCGGGGCGTGCTCTCCCTGGGCGCCATCGAGACCTTCGCGCGCTCGTTCAACGTCGCGGGCGGCGGCAAGAAGATCGTCACGGGCGGCAAGACCGCCGACGTGAACGTCCTCAACGGCCTGATCACGGCCAAGGCGGTCGAGACCAAGACCACCGCCGTCTACACGCCGGACGGCAACCGCTCGAACGCGCAGACCGAGTTCGTGAACCTGAAGATCCTGGGCGAGACCATCCCGGTCAACGTCAAGAAGAACACCACGATCTCGATCCCCGGTGTCGCCATGGTGGTCCTCAACGGCCAGCAGACCCGCCCGTACGGCGGCGGCGTGGTCACGCAGGGCTTCGGTGCGTGGATCAAGCTGCTCGACAACCGCGGTCGGCTCGCGGTCGGCGCTGAGATCCTGCTGAACCCGACCATCTCGTCGGTCGCTCCGGGCACGCCGAACGACGTTCCCGTCGTGGGTGGCCTCGGCTACGGCACCAACGTGCGGGCGAACGTCGCCGACCTCGCGCAGCTCGACGTGAGCCCGACCGCCGTCATCATCACGCCGATGGTCGGCACCAACGGTGAGGTCCAGCGCAACACGACGGCCTCGACCGACGTCGAGGGCGTCCTCAGCACGGGCACCGTCACGACGACGGCGTTCGCGTCGACCAGCAAGAAGCGGTCGTACTCCAAGACCACGAACCAGACGCAGGGTGTCAACATCCTCAACGGGCTGGTCACGGCCGACGCCATCAAGGTCACGTCCATCGCGGAGCGCGTCGCTCCGTCGGACAAGGTCAAGAAGACGATGGCGATGACGTTCGTGAACCTGAAGATCCTGGGCACCGAGATCCCGATCGACGTGTCGCCGAACACCAAGATCACCGTTCACAGCGGAGGCCTGCTCGGCCTGGGCTCGGACCCCATCGCCGAGGTCACGATCAACAAGCGGCTGAAGAGCGCCGTCGGATCGGCCATCATCGGCGTCGAGGTCAAGCTGCTCAAGGACCGTGGCGCGCTGAAGACCGGTGCGATCGTGGAGCTCGCGGTGGCGTCGACCCTGATCTACGTCTGACCCGCACCACCAGCTGAATCAGCTCGCGCGGCGTCCCTCGTCATGAGGGGCGCCGCGCAGCTCGTTGGTAGGGCACACCGTCAGCAGGAGGACGGCCGCGTCGCACGTCGTACAGCAGAACTCGGGGTCGGTGACCTCGACGAGGATCCGCTCCTCGGCGCAGTCGGGGCAGTAAGCCACGACGCCGGTGAGCATCAAGGTGTCCGCAGTGCTCATGCGTCCAAGTTCGCACGCTGGGCAGGCGCTCTGAGGCCGACACGCCCGTAGGATGGGGGTATGTCCCGCCGCTTCCCGTTCCTCAAGGGTCACGGCACGGAGAACGACTTCATCGTGCTGCCCGACCCTGAAGGGGTGCTGCACGGCGACCTCGACCCCGAGCTCGTCCGTGCCCTCTGCGACCGCCGCGCCGGCCTCGGCGCCGACGGCGTGCTGCGCGCCGTCCACCGCGACGGCATCTGGTTCATGGACTACCGCAACTCGGACGGGTCCGTCAGCGAGATGTGCGGCAACGGCATCCGTGTCTTCGCCCGGTACCTCATGGAGCACGAGGGCATGGGCAACCGGCACCTCATCCCGATCGCGACCCGGGCCGGCGTCAAGAACATCACCCCCGAGGCCGACGGCTCCATCACCGTGAACATGGGCATCCCCGAGGTGCTCGGCGAGACCAAGGTCAGCGCCAACGGGCACACCTGGGCGGCAACGCACGTCAGCATGGGCAACCCGCACGCGGTCGCGTTCGTCGACTCCCTCGACGAGCCCGGCCCGCTGACCGAGGCCCCCGAGCACGATGCGGCGGTCTACCCCGAGGGCGTGAACGTCGAGTTCGTCGTACGTCGGGGCGAGGGCCACATCGCGATGCGCGTGCACGAGCGGGGGTCGGGCGAGACGCGCTCCTGCGGCACCGGCGCGTGTGCGGCGATGGTCGCCACCGAGCTCGCCGACGGGATGCCGATTCGCCCGGAGGGCTATCGGGTGGATGTGCCGGGCGGCAGGCTGAATGTGACCCGCGAGGGTGGGCACATCCTTCTCAACGGGCCGGCAGTGCTCGTGGCGGAAGGAATATGGGTCGCGGGGCGTTGAGCTTTGATGCGACCCTGAGAGAGATATGACGAGCACCCACAGAGCATTCGACCCCGACGAGAACTTCGAAGACGACTTCGTCGACGACGACGAGTTCGTTTCCGGTTACCTCGACGAGGCCGACCCCGAAGAAACGACGACCACCGGCGACGAGACGGTGGGCCAGTGGGACCTGGAGGAGCGTTACGCGCTCCGCCGGGTCGCTGGCCTGTCCACCGAGCTCGAGGACATCTCCGAGGTCGAGTACCGCCAGCTGCGCCTCGAGCGTGTCGTGCTGGTCGGCGTCTGGACCGAAGGTTCCGTCGAGGACGCCGAGAACTCGATGGCCGAGCTCGCCGCGCTCGCAGAGACCGCAGGCTCGGAGATCCTCGAGGCGCTCTACCAGCGCCGGCAGAAGCCGGACCCCGCGACCTTCATCGGTCGGGGCAAGGTCGACGCGCTGCGGGAGATCGTGCAGCACACCGGCGCCGACACCGTGATCTGCGACGGCGAGCTCGCCCCCAGCCAGCTGCGCAACCTCGAGGACAAGATCAAGGTCAAGGTCGTCGACCGCACCGCGCTGATCCTCGACATCTTCGCCCAGCACGCGAAGTCCCGGGAGGGCAAGGCGCAGGTCGAGCTCGCCCAGCTGGAGTACCTGCTCCCGCGCCTGCGCGGCTGGGGCGAGTCCATGTCCCGCCAGGCGGGCGGTCGCGTCGCCGGCGGCGCCGGGATCGGGTCGCGCGGCCCCGGTGAGACCAAGATCGAGCTGGACCGGCGGCGCATCCGCACCCGGATGGCGAAGCTGCGCCGCGAGATCGCCGCGATGAAGCCGGCCCGCGAGACCAAACGGGCCAACCG
>DASSPN010000048.1:0-3134 GCA_035699605.1 Nocardioidaceae bacterium
TCACGGTGCCCGACGGGTCGCAGTCCAGATGAGAGCCACACCCAGAAGCCGGGTGGGCAGCCGCAGTTGAGAGCGTCCCGCCGGACACCTGGACCGAGTCTGGCCAGACACCGATCCTGCGTGAAGTCTCTTAGTAGCCGCGTTGAGGGCGGCTACGCGCGGACGACCATGCCGCTCAGCGGACGCACGCAGGAGCCGATGTCTACGCCGCAAGACGGCAGAGAAGGTGGCACTCGACGAAGCGCTGTGAGTCATCGGGTTGGGTCACCAAACGCCACCTCTCGGTGAAACCCGCACCCTCCAAGGCAGCTCCCATGGCGTCTGGGTGCCATCGCCATGCACGGGCAACACGATGATCGAACTCGATGACCGGGTCTTCAGGGTCATTGCTGCATTGAAAGGCCACGAGCACGTGAGCACCTCGACGGAGCCGCGTAGCCCAGGCGGCGAAGATGGTTGGGACCGTCGCTGGGTCCGCGTGGATGAGACTGAACCGCGCAAGGATCGCGGAGAGCTGGGGGTGACCCGCGGGAAGGTTCTCCAGGTGCGCGTCGTCCAGCCGCCACGGGATATCTGGGTAGCGTTTCTTGGCGAGCGCAAGCATCGCCGCTGATGGGTCGAGTCCGACGACATCAAGACCGCGGGCTGCGAGGTCGTGAGCGATGTGCCCTGCTCCGCATCCCACGTCCACGACTGTGCCTGGCCGCCCACATGCGGCTACCTCATCGACGAAGAGCGCAACAGCGTGCCGTTCCACGATGGATGCATAGCCGGTCGGGAACGCAGTGTCATAGACGGACGCCATGGCGTCGTAGCCTGCTTGTTCGGTCACGCGAGGCATCGTCGCAGAGAGCACCTACGCCGGGACTGTCACCGCACCCAAAATGCCGCGATGGGCGAGATCGCGGTAACCGCAACCGAGCCGCACTCGTATTCGTTTGGTATACAATGACCGGGTGGCGGATCGCTTCGACTTGGACGTCCTCGACGAGGACCCGTTCGAGATCGATGCGCAGGCCGCCCACCTGTTCAAGCACCCGCATCTGGGGCTGCACGACGTCTACGACGTCTGGACCAACGACCCGCTCTTCTACCCGGCAAAGCCGCCAGCGCATTGGCTGATGTGCGCCGAGGTCGCCGGCAGGGTGCTGGTCGTTCCACTGGCACCGGCACGCGATGGCGACCCCCGCCGCTGCCGACCGATCGGATGCTACGAGGCCGCTCCGGGCCTCGCTGACCAATACCGGAGGGACCGATGACAGACGACACGATGACGCCCGACGAGGAGTACGAGTTCTACTCCTGGCCGGAGAACCAGGAGCCGCAGGGTCGGCCCCGCAGACGCAGCGCTCGACTCACGGCCCCGATCCCGGTCCGGTTCCCGCCCGAGCTCCTCGAGGAGATCCGGCGCAGGGCCGCCGAGGACGACCGGACGGTGTCGTCGTGGATTCGACGCGCGGTCGAGCACGAACTGCAGCGACCCGCGTAACTTTCACTCACTCTGGGCGCCCGTGACTGAGCGGAGCGCACACCACCGACAGGATGTTCCTGGAGAAGCCTGTCAGAACAGCGGACTTCACGGCAGGCTGGCTCCATGCAGGAGAGTGAAGACCCCTGGCGACGCCGCCAAGTGCCTGACAACGAGGTGCCTGGATGCGTCGCCTTCGAGGCTGTCTTGGCTTCGAACGCTGACATAGTGGTGTTCGTTTCGGGCCTCACCGTGTTCCAGCACGGCATCGAGTTCACGGTCGAGATCCGGCTGCGACCCGGTCGCGAACGCGGCGAGAACGAGGGCCGATTGGTGGGCGATCTGCATGGTCATGACTCGGGGGGCAACAGTCTTCTGCTCGGGGTCGAGTTCGCCGATGGCCGCCGCTGCTCCAACGCATGGAGCCGCCACACGATGAGGTCGCCGCTCGCCGAAGACCAGCCGCAACTCTGGCCCGGCGGCGGGGGTGGAAGCGCGAGAAGCGCGTCGGCGTCGTGGTTCCTGTCCCCGCTGCCGCCACCACAAGGCTTCCGGATCGTCTGTGCATGGCCGGCGCGAAACCTGCCGGAGACGATCACGGAGGTGGCAGGGGCGCCCATCCAGGAAGCGGCCCTGCGTGCCCGAGAGCTGTGGCCCTGGCAGCCCGAGGATCATGAACAGGAGCCCACCCCGCCGGTGCTTCCCCCGGATGGCTGGTTCGCCCAGCACGCCGGTGGCGGCTGAGCGAGTCGACCCTCATTGGTCAGTACTGGCCGATGACAACCGGCGGCTCCAGAGTCGCGACTCCGCCGAGCCCGACTCTCTCGGTTGCTGGATTGACCTCTAAAGGGTCAAGGGCGCCGCTGCGCGGCGCCACGGCCCTGCGGGCGGCGCTGGCGCGCCGTCCTCGGGCCTCCCCATGCTCAGGGGAGCAGTACCAAGGGGCTCCCGCCCCCTGGACCCCTGGACCCGGATCAGCCTCGACGGCCCGACGTTCGCCGACCTGTCTGTCCGCCGGCCGTCGAGGCCGACCCGGAGCGCCTCGCATGGCTGATTCCCGGCGGACGTCGACGAACGCTCACAGTCCGCGGCCATCGAGACTGGGTACACACTGGGTACACACGCCAACGCGAAACGGCGGCTGACGCTGCACAACCTCGAAAGGCAAAAGTGCAGGTCAGCCGCCGTTCGGGCGACATCTCAGCGGGCCGGATGGCCCCGCCTGCTAGATGTCGAAGTAGAGCTCGAACTCGTGCGGGTGCGGCCGGAGCGCGATCGGGGCGATCTCGCTCTTGCGCTTGTAGTCGATCCAGGTCTCGATGAGGTCAGGAGTGAACACGCCGCCCTCGAGGAGGAAGTCGTGGTCGGCCTCGAGCGAGTCCATGACCGCCCCGAGCGACGCGGGCACCTGCTCGATGTCGGCGTGCTCGTCCGGCGGGAGCTCGTAGAGGTCCTTGTCGACCGGCTGCGGCGGCTCGATCTTGTTCTTGATGCCGTCGATGCCGGCGAGCAGCATCGCCGAGAACGCGAGGTACGGGTTCGACGACGGGTCGGGGCACCGGAACTCGATGCGCTTCGCCTTCGGGTTCGACCCGGTGATCGGGATCCGGATGCAGGCGGAGCGGTTGCGCTGGCTGTAGACCAGGTTGACCGGGGCCTCGAAGCC
>DASSPN010000049.1:0-2013 GCA_035699605.1 Nocardioidaceae bacterium
AGTTGCGGTCGCCACCGTCCTCGCAGACGACCAGGGTGCCGCGCGGGCTGGTGGTGACGTTGTCCGGGAAGTCGAGGATCTGCGTGCTCGGGGACTCGTAGAGCATGTGCAAGCGCTGGTTGGCGAGGTCCAGGCCCCAGATCGCGAACGAGATCCCCCTCACCGTCTGCTGGTTGACGAAGAGGGTGTGGCCGTTCCCGGTGAACGTCGAGCCGGCGAACTCGTCCCCGCCCACGTTCCCTCTGGCGTCCAGCATGAGGTTCTGAGCGAAGTCGAAGATGTTTCCGTCACGAGTCACCCCGCGGACGAAGTTGCCATCGCTTCCGTCCTCGCAGAGCACAAGAGTCCCACTCGGGCTCGCGGTGATGTTGTCCGGCAGGTCAAGGACGTTCTTGCTGGGCGACTCGTAGATAAGGGTCAACGTCTCGTTCCGCGGGTTGTACGCCCACAGCTGCCCGCGGCCGTCGCCGTAGCCGGAGACAGAGCCGTTCACGGCTGCTCCGCCCTGTGTCGAGACGAAGTAGACCAGACCGGCGTCGTAGACCGCCCCCTCAAGGCGAGCGAACTTGGCCGCTCCCAGCGCGAGCCCTTGGCCGCTCACGGCCTGGATCGCCTGGTCATTCGTCGTGCCCGGCGCGAAGCTCGGGTCAGGGTTCGCGATCGGCACCCATGTCACCGAATACGTGGCGCCCGCGGGCTGTCCTGCCGACAGGTTCGCGTTGAACTCCCCGACAACGGCAAGCATCTCCAGGGTGCCACTGTTCACGATCTGGCCCGCCACCGCGGGATCGGTCGTCGGCGTGAACTTGTAGAAGCCCGAAGGGAAGGCGAAGTTGTCCTCGGTCAGGTAGATGGCCTTGGAGTACGGGTCATATGCGGCGGCCTCGTGTGCGAAGCGACCGGCAGCGGTGATCGGCTGACGACTGGCGGTCCCGCCGACGGGCACCTCGAAGATGTAGCCGTGCTTCTGCTCCAGGAGGCTGTTGTTCTGTCCGGTGAAGTCGTTGCCGACGTCGGGGCCGTTGACCGTCTCCTCGCAGGTGACCCACGACCCCCACGGCATCTCCCCACCTGAGCAGTTCATCTGGGTTCCGTTGAGGCTGACCTCGCTGTGCAGCACCTCGCCGTGCGGTGTCACGGTCAGGGTGACGGTCCCGCCGGGCGCCATGGCGTCGTAGGCCTCAGTCGGGTCACCGAAGGCACCAATCGGTCCGTTGATCTCGTGATTGCGCACGAGGACGACGTTGCCGTGGGACCCGTCGAAACAGGCCATCCCGTCGTGGTTGCCGGGCGTCGCGGTCCCGTCGCTGAGCGGGGTGCCTGCCTCGTTAAACGAGCGGTAGTTGAAGCCCTTGGGCAGGGCAAGCCGGACTTCGCCGTCGCGGAGGTCGGCTACCGGGTAGAGCGGGCCGTAACCGGCGCCAGACCGGGGACGTCGGCCCTCGTCGGCGGCAGCCCACGCGGCCACCACACCTTGGAATGGTCCGCCAAGGGCGAGTCCTCCAGCAGTAGCGGCAGCGCCGGTCTTGAGGAAGCTACGGCGATCGATTTCAGTCATGCGAGGCATCTCCTAGGTCCCCGAGGTCTGTGGCTGCGTCACACTAGACCGGGGGTTCAGCGCAGGGGAACTAGGTCACTCAAACGCGTCGAAGAAGTCACCTAGCGCAAGGCGTAAGTCACTCTACGGTGACCGACTTGGCGAGGTTGCGCGGCTGGTCGACGTCGTGGCCGCGGGCGTCGGCCATCTCGCAGGCGAAGATCTGCAGGGGCACCGTCGAGAGCAACGGCTGCAGCAGGGTCGGCGCCTGGGGGATCCGGATGACCAGGTCGGCGTACGGCTCGACCGCCGTGTCGCCGTCCTCCGCGATCACAATCGTGCGCGCCCCACGCGCCCGGACCTCCTGGATGTTCGACACCACCTTGTCGTGCAGCACGTCCCGGCCACGCGGCGACGGGACGACCGCGATGATCGGGACGCCGTCCTCGACCAGGGCGATGGGGCCGTGCTTGAGC
>DASSPN010000050.1:0-2578 GCA_035699605.1 Nocardioidaceae bacterium
GGCCTCACCGCCCCACATGTGGCCGAAGGCAACCAGGTTGATGTTCACCGCGTTGAGGATGAGCTCGATCGACATGAGGACGAGCACGCCGTTGCGCCGGGCGAGCACGCCGTACACGCCGATGCAGAACAGGGCCGCGCCCAACAACAGGAACTGGTTGATCAGCATGGGTTCACCAGCCCGGCGTCGGGAGCGCCAGCGAGCAGGCGGGAGTCGAGCGCAGCCCGCGGAGCGAGACCATGAGCACTGCTGATCAGCATCGGATCAGTCCCTTCTCGCCAGGACGATGGCACCGACGAGGGCGGCCAGCAGCAGCACCGACACCGCCTCGAACGGGACGAGGTAGGTGGAGAAGATCGAGTCGCCGACGGCTCTGGTGCCGCGCTCGGCGGTCAGCTGGGCGTTGCTCATCGTCGACTCGGTGAACGTGTCGTCGCCGAAGAAGTCGACGAGGACGTAGGTGAGGATGCCGACGAGGAACAGCGACGTCACGAGGGCGATCCCCCGCTGGTCGTTGTCGAGACCGGCCTCGCGACCCAGCGTCGCTCTCGTCAGCATGATGCCGAACAGGAACAGGACGACGACGGCGCCGACGTAGACGAGCAGCTGCGTGACCGCCACGAACTCGGCGAACAGCAGGACGTAGATGGCGCCGACGCTGGAGAGCACGACGACCAGGTAGAGCGCGGCGTGCACGACGTTCTTCGTGGTGACCAGGCGCAGGGCGGCCAACACCGACGCCGCGGCGAGCAGGAAGAACGCGATGTTCTGCGGGAGCTGGGATTCAGTCATCGACCGGGGATCTTCTTGACCTTGGCCTCGGAGCCGGTCTCGTAGGGGAGGTTGTCAGGGACGGTCGCCATCCACTCGCCGAGCTTGTCCTTGTCGTGCAGCAGGTCGGCGATGCGGGGCTCGCTGTACTCGAACTCGGGGCTCCAGAACAGGGCGTCGAACGGGCAGACCTCGACGCAGATGCCGCAGTACATGCAGAGCGCGTAGTCGATGTCGAAGCGGTCGAGCAGCTGCACCGTGCGGGGCTTGCCGCCGGCGCGACGGGGCGGTGCCTTCGTCTTGTGGCCCTCGATGTAGATGCACCAGTCGGGGCACGACCGAGCGCACAGCATGCAGACGGTGCAGTTCTCCTCGAGCAGCGCGATGACGCCACGCGCTCGGGGCGCCGGGGCCTCCTTCACGTGCGGGTACTGCACGGTCACGGCCGGCTTCAGCATCGTCTTCAGCGTGATGCCGAGGCCCTTGACCAGCCCGCCTCCCGGGATCGCCATCTAGAACACCACCTTCAGGACGGCCGTCGCGACGATGTTGATGAGCGAGAGCGGGATCAGGTACTTCCAGGCGAACATCTGCAGCTGGTCCTCGCGGAAGCGCGGGTACGTGAAGCGCACCCAGAACACGAGGAAGGCGATGAACATGATCTTCCCGAAGAGGATCGCCGGGCCGACCAGGTTCATGTAGTTGGCGTCGAGGTCCAGGCCGGGGAGGTACCAGCCGCCGAGCCACAGCGTCGATGCCACCGCACCGAACGCGCCGACGGCGGCGAACTCGGCCAGGAAGAACAGCAGGAAGCGCAACCCTGAGTACTCGGTCATGTAGCCGGTGACGAGCTCGGACTCGGCGACGGGCATGTCGAAGGGCGTCTGCGTGAGCTCGGCCTGCATGGCGATCAGGAAGATGAACAGCCCGATCGCCTGCGTGAGGAAGTACGGGTTGCCGACGGCGCCGAAGCCGAAGATCTCACCGTCGGCCTGGGAGAACACGATGCCCTGCAGGTTCATGGTGCCGGCCTGGATCACCACGCCGACGACGGCGAGCACCATCGGCAGCTCGTAGGCGATGAGCTGCCCGGCGGCGCGGATGGCGCCCATGAGCGAGTACTTGTTGGCCGACGACCAGCCGGCGATGAGCACGCCGATGACCGAGATCGACGAGACGGCGAGGACGTAGAACACGCCGGCGTCGAGGTTGGCGAACACCGCGTCCGGGCCGAACGGCACCGCGAAGTAGACGAGCGGGACGGTCACGAAGACGATGAACGGCGCCAGCTTGAACACCAGCCGGTCGGCCTTGGCCGGGACGATGTCCTCCTTCTGGATGAACTTCGTGATCTCGGCCAGCGCCTGCAGCGAGCCGTGCGGGCCCGCCTCCATCGGCCCGAGGCGAGCCTGGAGGTGGCTGACCATCTTGAAGAGGAACAGCTGCACGAACGCGCCGGCCGGCAGGAGGACCGCGACGAGGACGAGGAGGACCTTGAGGGTGGACTGCTGCCAGTACGCGAGCTCAGCGAGGACGGGGCTCATCAGCGGTCGATGTCTCCGAGGATGAAGTACAGGCTGGCGAGGACGGTGATGAGGTCGGGCACGTAGAGGCCGCGGGCCACCCACGGCACCACGGAGACGTTGTTGAACGAGGCAGTGCGGATCTTCACGCGGAACGGGCCGAGGTCGCCCTTGCTGACGACGTAGAAGCCCATCCACCCGAGCGGGTTCTCGGTCTCCACGTACGCCTCACCGGCGGGCACCTTGATGATGCGCGGCACCTTGGCCATGATCGGCCCGGCCGG